>NZ_JBEYVM010000027.1:0-92052 GCF_040643995.1 Streptomyces sp. NPDC047049
CGGAGGGGCCGGTGTGTGGGACGTAAAGCGAAGCAGTCCCACACACCGGCCCCGGAGGCCCGTCACCGCACCCACAGCCCCGCGCAGCGGACCCGCCCGCCGCAGGCGCCACGGCGGGCGCACCGCGCAGCGGGCGACAAACGGTGAGCAACAACCACGGCGGAAAAGCCAAAAACGTGGGCTACGGCAACGCCAGCATCCGCTCAAGAGCCATCTTCGCGAAGCTCTCGGTCTCGTCGTCGACCTGGATCCGGTTGACGACCTTCCCCGCGGCCAGCGATTCCAGGGCCCACACCAGGTGCGGGAGGTCGATGCGGTTCATCGTCGAGCAGAAGCAGACCGTCTTGTCGAGGAAGACGATCTCCTTGTCCTCCGCGGCGAAGCGGTTGGCCAGCCGGCGGACCAGGTTGAGCTCGGTGCCGATGGCCCACTTCGAGCCGCGCGGGGCGGCCTCCAGCGCCTTGATGATGTACTCCGTCGAGCCGACGTAGTCCGCCGCCGCCACGACCTCGTGCTTGCACTCGGGGTGGACCAGGACGTTCACGCCGGGGATGCGCTCCCGCACATCGTTCACCGAGTCCAGCGAGAACCGCCCGTGCACCGAGCAGTGCCCGCGCCACAGGATCATCTTGGCGGCCCGCAGCTCCTCGGTGGTCAGGCCGCCGTTCGGCTTGTGCGGGTTGTAGACCACGCAGTCGTCCAGGGACAGGCCCATGTCGCGGACGGCGGTGTTGCGGCCCAGGTGCTGGTCGGGCAGGAACAGCACCTTCGTCGCACCGGGCTCGCCCTGTTCGAACGCCCAGTCCAGTGCCCGCTTGGCGTTGGAGGACGTACAGATCGTGCCACCGTGCTTGCCGGTGAAGGCCTTGATGTCGGCCGAGGAGTTCATGTACGAGACGGGGACCACCTGCTCGGCGACACCGGCCTCGGTGAGCACGTCCCAGCACTCGGCGACCTGCTCGGCGGTGGCCATGTCGGCCATCGAGCAGCCGGCGGCGAGGTCGGGGAGGATGACCTGCTGGTCGTCGCCGGTGAGGATGTCCGCGGACTCCGCCATGAAGTGCACACCGCAGAAGACGATGTACTCGGCGTCCGGCCGGGCGGCGGCGTCCCGCGCGAGCTTGAAGGAGTCGCCGGTCACATCGGCGAACTCGATGACCTCGTCGCGCTGGTAGTGGTGCCCGAGGACGAAGACCTTGTCCCCGAGCTTCGCCTTGGCCGCGCGGGCTCGCTCGACGAGGTCGGGGTCCGACGGGGCCGGCAGATCGCCGGGGCACTCCACACCGCGCTCGCTCTTCGGGTCGGCCTCACGGCCGAGGAGGAGCAGGGCCAGCGGGGTCGGCTGGACGTCCAGGGGCTGGGCGGTGGTCACAACACGCACCCTCTCTTTTCTTCGATGAGCGCGGCGCAGCCGCATCCGTGGGAGCCGGTGGGTGGGTCCACCGAAGGCCTTTTCGTCTATATGACGCTATCTATCATAGCCGCTTCACGTCACTTTGACGATGGCCATCGTGTCGATGTGACGCATCAGCGCCCCGGCTCCGCCGTGTGCGGTCGGCCACGTGTTCCCGGCGGCCGGTGTGCGAGCATGAGGAGAGAACAAGACGAGAGGCTTGCCCGGACGGTGTCCGGAAACCGGCTTCTCGGCAATTCGCGCCCAGCCGGAATTAATCCGGGACGTCGCCGGTTGCAGCTGGTTGCATCCGATGACAAGCGGTCCGTACAACCCGGGAGAGATGTAGATGAGCGTTCAGGACGAGACCACCGTCAGCGACGGCATCATCCTGTCCGACGCGGCCGCGTCGAAGGTCAAGAGCCTGCTGGAGCAGGAAGGCCGGGACGACCTCGCGCTGCGGGTGGCCGTTCAGCCCGGCGGCTGCTCCGGTCTGCGCTACCAGCTCTTCTTCGACGAGCGTTCGCTCGACGGCGATGTCGTCAAGGACTTCGACGGTGTCAAGGTCGTCACCGACCGGATGAGCGCCCCCTACCTGGGCGGTGCCTCCATCGACTTCGTCGACACCATCGAGAAGCAGGGCTTCACGATCGACAACCCGAACGCCACCGGCTCCTGCGCCTGCGGCGACTCCTTCAGCTAAGGAGTGCGGGCTCCGGCCGAAGAGCACGGACTCCGGCCAAGGAGTACGGGCCCCGGCCCAGGAGCACGGCAGCTCGTCGAAAGGCGGCGCTCCCCCCGAGTGGGGGAGCGCCGCCTTTCGTTTTTCCCGCCTCCGCCGCGGCCGGCCGCACCGCGTCCGGTCACCGCTCGGGCAGGGACTCACCGCTTGAGCACGGGCTCACCGCCCGGGCACGGACTCACCGCCCGGGCACGGGCTCACCGCTTGGGCACGGACTTCCCGGTCGACACATCGACCACCTTCCGGCCGTCCAGCGGCTTCTGCAGCGTCACGGTCTTGGTGAACTCCTTGGCGATCTTCACGCAGACCTGGCCCGGCTTCTTGTCCTTGCCGGTGACCTTGGTCTTCACGTCCGCACCGGATTCCTCGGCGCTCACCGAGTAGGTGCTGCACACCCCGCCCCAGAAGTGCACCGTCAGCTTCTTGCCGCCGTCGCCCACGTCGTACGACTCCAGGGCCATCGCCCCGGGCTTGCCGGACGGCTTCGTCGCGCTCGGCGACCCGCCGCCCCGGTGGGCCAGGTACTTCGGGTTCACCGCCGGGTGCGCGATCGTCGAGGTGGCGTCCGGGCCGCTGCCGGTGCCCGGCTGGCGCACCTTGTACAGCCACGACGGCACCAGCGCCTGCCCGCCGTCCACGTACTGCACCGAGAGGCCGAAGACGGCGCCGGTCACCTCCGACGGCTGCTGCGCCTTCGTCGGATCCGGCTCGCACGGCGCTATCCCGCCGCCCTTGCCCCCCTTGTCGTCCTTGCCGCCGGGCGTCGAGGGGCAACCGGCCGGCGTGCGGCCCTCGCCCTGGTTCAGCCGGTCCAGCGTCCTGTCGGCGTTCAGCACCGGATAGACCGCACCTTTGGCCGGGTTCGCCAACTGGCCGCTGCCGCCGATCACCTGGCCGTCCGAGCCGACCTGGAGATCGCTCTGCCAGCCGTACGTCGGCAGCCCGCCGAGCACCGGATTCGCGCTGACGACCCGCACCGCGCCGGACAGCCCGCCCGCGTCGAGCCGGGCGTTCTCCTGGCCGAGCGCCTTCAGCACCGGCCGCACGGCCTTCTCGGCCTTCTCCGGCGACACCGCGCCCTTGCTGTCGTCCTCGGTCGTGACGTCCCCGCCGCCGCGGTACGAAGGACAGCCGGGCCGGCCGGACGGCGCCGCGCCGTCGGCCTGGTCCTGGCCCTTGCCGCCCTTCGGAGAGGCGGGCAGGGCGCAGTTCGTGCCGCCCGGCGTGCCGTACTGCGAGTACGTCCAGGCGCCCGAGCCGGACTTCTTCACCTCCAGGACGGGGCTGCGGGCGTCCCGCGTCAGCCCGCCGACCTTCCAGGAGGTGCCCTCCGAGCGCACCTTTCCGGACACGTCCAGCGCCTTCGCCAGCCGTTCCACCGACTCGCGGCTGATCTCGCCCTTGGGGCGGTACACCGGCGCGGACGCCGGACCGCCGGGCAGCTTCTTCACCGCCCGGTACTTCGCGCCCTGGGGATTGGGCTCGCCGGCCGCGATCGAACCGCCGCCGGTGTAGCCGTCGAGCGCCAGCGGTGGCGGGTCGCCCTTGGCCGCTGAGCCCGCGCCTTCGTCGCTGGACGCGGACGAGACCCAGTACGCCGCGCCGCCCCCGGCGAGAAGTACCGCCGCGGCCATCGAGGCGACCACCATGGGGGTGCGCCGCCTGCGCTCCTTGGGGCTCGGGGTGTCGGTGGTGCCCTCGGTGTTCACCGCATCGCTCCTTCGGCTCCGCTGAACATCTGACGTGCCATCCTCCGTGAGGTGACGTCGATGGGACGGAGCGGGGGTGGATACGGTTCCGGCCGGGCGGCCGGTCAGCCGCCGTACCCGGACATTTCAGTCGCCGTACTCGGACATTCCGTCCACGAGCGCGGCCGAACGGGAGGGAACCTCGACGCCGTGCAGATCCGCGGCGCGCCCCGGCGCGGGCGCGGACCGCCGCCCGGTCGGCCACCGGTCCGCCATCCGTGCGCAGTCGCCGCGCAGCTCGTCGAGCGATTCGGGGTCCTGCGCGGCGGGCGAGACGCCCTCACGCGGTGTGACGGCTTTCACAGGTTTGGTCATAGGGGCACCGTACGCAGCCATATAGCGACGAGAAAGACCTACTATTGGGTAGTTTCAGCCATTCCAAGTGTCCGGGATGACCGGGTGGCACGCGACCCCGGCGGGTAGCGTGGCTCCACGTCAGCCCGCCCCTACGCCTTCCGCAGGAGCAGACCCGTCGTGCGTATCGCAGTCACCGGCTCCATCGCCACCGACCACCTGATGACCTTCCCCGGCCGTTTCGCCGATCAGTTGGTCGCCGACCAGCTGCATACGGTCTCCCTCTCGTTCCTGGTCGACCAGCTCGACGTCCGCCGCGGCGGCGTCGCCGCCAACATCTGCTTCGGCATGGGCCAGCTCGGCACCGAGCCGATCCTGGTCGGTGCCGCCGGCAACGACTTCGAGGAGTACCGCGCCTGGCTCGACCGCCACGGCGTCGACACCCGCTCCGTCCGCATCTCCGAGGTGCTGCACACCGCGCGCTTCGTGTGCACCACCGACGCCGACCACAACCAGATCGGCTCGTTCTACACCGGCGCGATGAGCGAGGCCCGGCTGATCGAGCTGCAGCACGTGGCCGAGCGGGTCGGCGGCCTGGACCTCGTCGTGATCGGCGCGGACGACCCCGAGGCGATGATCCGGCACACCGAGGAGTGCCGCAGCCGCGGTATCCCCTTCGGCGCCGACTTCTCCCAGCAGATCGCCCGGATGGACGGCGAAGCCATCCGCACCCTCCTGGAGGACGCGGCCTACCTCTTCTCCAACGAGTACGAGAAGGGCCTGATCGAGTCCAAGACCGGCTGGAGTGACGAGGAGATCCTGGCCAAGGTCGGCACCCGTGTCACCACCCTCGGCGCCAGCGGTGTCCGTATCGAGCGGGTCGGCGAGCCCACCATCGAGGTCGGCGTCCCGGAGGAGACCACCAAGGCCGACCCCACCGGCGTCGGCGACGCCTTCCGGGCCGGCTTCCTGTCCGGTCTGGCCTGGGGCGTCGGCCTGGAGCGCGCCGCCCAGGTCGGCTGCATGCTGGCGACGCTGGTCATCGAGACCGTCGGCACCCAGGAGTACGAGCTGCACCGCAGCCACTTCATGGACCGCTTCACCAAGGCCTACGGCCACGAGGCCGCGGCCGAGGTCCAGCAGCACCTGGCCTGATCTGCCCGGTTTCAGGCGCGGCGCCGCACGACGTACGCGGCGCCGCGCTCGGCCGCCCGCTCGCCCACGTACTCCTGGTCGCGCATGGTGCACCAGGCGGGGATGTCCTGCCGGGCGGCCTCGTCGTCGGAGAGCACCGTCACCGTCCCGCCGACCGGCACTTCGCCGATCACTTTCGCGAGCTCGATGACCGGGATGGGGCAGCGCTTGCCCAGCGAGTCGACGACCAGCCCGGCGGACTCGGTGGCTTCAGCGGGCTCTGCGGCCTCCCCGGGCGCGGAGGGCTCGGCGGCCTTCGCGGCCTTCGCGGGCTCGGTGGCCTCCGCGGTTTCCCCGGCTCCCGCCGCCGGGACGCCCAGCCGCTCCCGCACCGCGCGCACCACCCGCGGCAGCACCTCCAAGAAGCGCTCCACGTCCGCCTCGGCCGTGCCGTACGGCAGCGAGACCCGCACATTCCCCTCGGACAGCACGCCCATCGCCCGCAGCACATGGCTCGGCGTCAGGGTGCTGGACGTGCACGACGACCCGGACGACACCGAGAAGCCCGCCCGGTCGAGCTCGTGCAGCAGGGCCTCTCCGTCGACATAGAGACAGGAGAAGGTGACGAGGTGGGGGAGGCGGCGCACCGGATCGCCGACCACCTCCACGTCCGGGACCAGCTGAGGCACCCGCGTCCTGATCCGGTCCACCAGCCGCCGCAGCCGCGCCGCCTCCTCCCCGGTCTCCGGAGCCGCGCGCAGCGCCCGCAGGGACGCCGCCGCGGCCACGACGGCGGGAATGTTCTCGAAGCCCGCGCTGCGGCCCGACTCCCGCTCGTCCCGCGGCCCCTGGGGCGCGAACCGGGTCCCCTTGCGGACGGCGAGCAGCCCCACGCCGGGCGGTCCGCCCCATTTGTGGGCACTCGCCGTCAGCAGCGACCAGGCGCCGGGCACCGGCCCCCACGGCAGCGACTGCGCGGCGTCCACCAGGAGGGGGACGGCCGCCTCCCGGCAGAGCGCGGCCACCTCCTCGACCGGCTGTGCGGTTCCCACCTCGTGGTTGGCGGACTGCAGAGCGACCAGCGCGGTGTCCGGGCCGAGCGCGGCGGCCACGTCGCCGGGTGCCACCCGGCCGGTACGGTCGACGGCCAGCTCCGTGCGGCTGCCGCCGGCCGCCTCGTGGACCTCGGCGGCGTGCAGGACACAGGAGTGCTCCACGGCGGAGTACAGCAGCCGGCGGCCGGTCCGCCTCCGGGCCGCCAGCGCCCCGGAGACTCCCGTATGCACCGCCTGCGTCCCCGAAGGGGTGAAAACCAATTCGTCGGGGCGACAGCCCACGGCCTCGGCCGCGGCCTCCCGGGCGGCGTCCAGCAGCAGCCGGGCGCGCCGCCCCTCCCGGTAGAGGCGGGCCGGGTCGGCCCAGCCCTCGTCGAGCGAGGCGAGCAGGGCCTCGCGGGCGACCGGATGCAAGGGGGCGGCCGACGCCGCGTCGAAATAGGGCACGTACGAGACGTTAGTCCTCCCGCTCGCGGCCGGGGCGGGCCCGGCCCCGCCGTGCGGTGCCGCGCGGCCCCCGGGAGCGGCCTGGCGGGCAGGAGCGCCCCGGCCGGCGTCCAGTGCAAAGCCCCGGGGAAGGCCCCCGGCCCGCGGTGCAAGAGCCCGGCCGGGCACGGCGTCAGATGCCTGGTGGAAGCGGGTATTCGGCGGGAATCCGGGGGCTCGGCGGGTGCCTCCCGGAAGCCCTGGCCACCCCTTAGGGGTGCGTCGCGGCGCGTTGGGCACCCTCCCCGCGCGACCCCAAATAGCGTCCAGTAAGGTTTGGCCCGCATAAACATCCAAACCCCTGCCCGACGCAGGGCGGCGACCGACCAGCGAGTAAGGCCGCAGCCGACCGCGCGGGCGAGACTCTCGGGAAGGCGCTACGTGAGTCCCAACGGCTCCGACCGCTCGTCGCGGCGCCCGATGCGGCGGAAGCTGCCGCAGGTGCTTGCTGCGGGCCTGGTCCTGGCGACCGCGACTGGTTGCACATATAAGGACTTCCCCCGCCTCGGCATGCCAACGCCCGTCACCGACGAGGCGCCGCGGATCCTCTCTCTTTGGCAGGGCTCCTGGGCCGCCGCCCTCGCAACGGGCGTGCTGGTCTGGGGCCTGATCATCTGGAGCGTGATCTTCCACCGCCGCAGCAGGTCCAAGGTGGAGGTCCCCCCGCAGACGCGGTACAACATGCCGATCGAGGCGTTGTACACGATCGTCCCGTTCATCATCATCGCGGTGCTGTTCTACTTCACCGCGCGCGATGAGAGCGCAATCCTCAAGACTTCCAAGAAGCCTGACCACATCGTCAACGTGGTCGGCTTCCAGTGGAGCTGGGCGTTCAACTACCTGGAGAACGTGGACGGCAAGAAGTCCACCTCGAACATCAACTCCCCCGCTCTGGGCGCGATCCCGGACAAGTGGAAGAAGGGCGCTCCGGCCGGTGCCGACGGCGTCTACGACGCGGGCACCCCGGGCGAGCGCAACCCGCAGACCGGCAACCCGGGCCCGACCCTGTGGCTGCCGAAGGGCGAGACCGTCCAGTTCGTGCTGACCTCCCGTGACGTCATCCACTCCTTCTGGGTGGTGCCCTTCCTGATGAAGCAGGACGTCATCCCGGGCCACACCAACGTCTTCGAGGTGACCCCCAACAAGGAGGGCACCTTCATGGGCAAGTGCGCCGAGCTCTGCGGAGTCGACCACTCCCGGATGCTCTTCAACGTCAAGGTCGTCTCCCCCGAGCGGTACCGGGAGCACCTGAAGGACCTGGCGAAGAAGGGCCAGACCGGATACCTGCCGTCGGGCATCAAGCAGACGGATCACGCCAGGAATGCGGAGACCAAGAACCAGTGAGCATCCTCAACGAACCTCAGGGTGCCGCCGCCGATACGGCTCCGGCAGCACCGCCCGTACGCAAGAAGCAACCCGGCATCGCCGTGGTGAAGTGGATGACGACCACTGACCACAAGACCATCGGCACGATGTACCTGGTCACGTCGTTCGCGTTCTTCTGCGTCGGCGGACTGATGGCGCTGCTGATGCGCGCCGAGCTCGCCCGTCCCGGCACGCAGATCATGTCGAACGAGCAGTTCAACCAGGCGTTCACGATGCACGGCACGATCATGCTGCTGATGTTCGCGACGCCGCTGTTCGCCGGCTTCGCGAACTGGATCATGCCGCTGCAGATCGGCGCGCCCGACGTGGCGTTCCCGCGGCTGAACATGTTCGCCTACTGGCTGTACCTCTTCGGCTCGCTGATCGCGGTGGCCGGCTTCCTCACCCCGCAGGGTGCGGCGGACTTCGGCTGGTTCGCGTACTCGCCGCTCTCGGACGCGGTGCGTTCGCCGGGCGTCGGCGCGGACATGTGGATCATGGGTCTGGCCTTCTCCGGCTTCGGCACGATCCTCGGTTCGGTCAACTTCATCACGACGATCATCTGCATGCGGGCTCCCGGCATGACGATGTTCCGGATGCCGATCTTCACCTGGAACGTGCTGCTGACCGGTGTGCTGGTCCTGCTGGCCTTCCCGGTGCTGGCGGCGGCGCTGTTCGCACTGGAGGCGGACCGTAAATTCGGGGCGCACGTCTTCGATGCCGCGAATGGCGGCGCATTGCTCTGGCAGCACCTCTTCTGGTTCTTCGGCCATCCAGAGGTGTACATCATCGCCCTGCCGTTCTTCGGCATCATTTCCGAGGTCATTCCGGTGTTCTCCCGGAAGCCGATGTTCGGTTACATGGGTCTGATCGCGGCGACGGTGTCGATTGCCGGTCTGTCGGTCACGGTGTGGGCGCACCACATGTATGTGACGGGCGGTGTGCTGCTGCCGTTCTTCTCGTTCATGACGTTCCTGATCGCGGTGCCGACCGGTGTGAAGTTCTTCAACTGGATCGGCACGATGTGGAAGGGCTCGCTGTCCTTCGAGACGCCGATGCTGTGGACGATCGGCTTCCTGATCACCTTCACCTTCGGTGGTCTGACCGGTGTCATCCTGGCCTCGCCGCCGATGGACTTCCACGTCTCGGACTCGTACTTCGTGGTGGCGCACTTCCACTACGTGGTGTTCGGCACGGTCGTCTTCGCGATGTTCGCCGGCTTCCACTTCTGGTGGCCGAAGTTCACCGGCAAGATGCTGGACGAGCGGCTGGGCAAGATCACCTTCTGGACGCTGTTCGTGGGCTTCCACGGCACCTTCCTCGTCCAGCACTGGCTGGGCGCCGAGGGCATGCCGCGGCGTTACGCGGACTACCTCGCGGCCGACGGCTACACGACGCTGAACACCATCTCGACGATCAGCTCGTTCCTGCTGGGCCTGTCGATCCTGCCGTTCCTCTACAACGTCTGGAAGACGGCGAAGTACGGCGAGAAGATCGAGGTCGACGACCCGTGGGGCTACGGCCGCTCGCTGGAGTGGGCGACGTCCTGCCCGCCGCCGCGGCACAACTTCCTCACCCTGCCGCGCATTCGCTCCGAATCCCCGGCGTTCGACCTGCACCACCCGGAGATCGCAGCCCTCGACGCGCTGCACAACGGCCGCGCCTCCGAGGACGACAAGGCCCTCGCCGGCGGCAAGGAGGCGGGCAAGTGAAGATCCAGGGCAAGATGTTCATCTGGCTCTCCGTCTTCGTCCTCGCCATGGCGATCGTCTATGGCGTCTGGTCGAAGGAGCCCGCGGGTACCACCGCACTGTTCCTCGCCTTCGGCCTGTGCATCATGGTCGGCTACTACCTGGCCTTCACGGCCCGGCGGGTCGACGCGGGTGCCCAGGACAACGAGAACGCCGAGGTCTCGGACGACGCCGGTGAGCTGGGCTTCTTCAGCCCGCACAGCTGGCAGCCGCTGTCCCTGGCCGTCGGTGGCGCGCTCGCCTTCCTGGGCGTGGTCTTCGGCTGGTGGCTGCTCTACTTCTCGGCCCCGGTGATCCTCGTCGGCCTCTTCGGCTGGGTCTTCGAGTACTACCGCGGCGAGAACCGCACGCAGTAACCACGGCGCAGGACGCCACGGCGGGCCCGGACACCTCAACAGGTGTCCGGGCCCGCCTCGTTTGGCGGCCGGGAGCAGACCCGTTTGCACTCCTCCAGCGCGCTGGGACAGGTGATTCTTCATATTTTTGGGGCATGAGTCACAGACCTCGAACCCGGACGGTGCTGAGCTGCGGCCTCCTGCTCGTGCCCCTTGCGGTGAGCGCCACCGCGTGCGGGGGCTCGGATTCGGAAGCGCTCTCCGGCACTCCCTACGACGCGGCCGGCCAGATCACGGCCAACCCCCCGGCCGGCACCCGGAAAGCGGACCCCGACAAGCCGCTGGAGGTGTCCGTCAAGGGCGACGACGCGCGGATCACCGACGTGACCGCCACCGACGCCACAGGACGCTTCGTACGCGGCGAGCTGAGCGCCGACGGCAGGCACTGGCGCACCACGGCGCCCCTGGCCGCCGGCAGCCGCTACACGGTGCGGGTGAGCACCGAGGAGGAGGACGGTTCACCCGGCCGTAAGACGCTCGTGGTCAATACCCGCGGCGCCGACGGCCAGTTGACCGCCACCTTCGGCCCGAAGGAGGGGGAGTACGGCGTCGGCCAGCCGGTCACCGCCGAGCTGAGCCAGCCGGTCAAGGACCCCCGGGCCCGGGCCGTCGTCGAGAGCGCCCTGAAGGTCGACTCCATGCCGCGGGTGCAGGGCGCCTGGCACTGGGTGGACGACAAGAAGCTGCACTTCCGCCCCAAGGAGTACTGGCCCGCGCACGCCACCATCTCGGTGCACAGCAACCTGGCGGGCCTGAAGGTCGCCAAGGGGCTCTACGGCGGCCCCTCCAAGCCCGTGAAGCTCACCACCGGCGACCGCGTGGAGGCCATCACCGACGCGGCGACCCACCGGATGACGGTGCTGCGCAACGGTGAGTCGATCAACACCATCCCCGTCACCACCGGCAAGCCCGGCTTCTCCACCCGCAACGGCGTCAAGGTCGTCCTCGGCAAGGAGAGCTTCGTACGGATGCGCAGCTCGACGGTCGGCATCGCCGCCGGCAGCGGGGAGTCCTACGACCTGCCGGTCTACTGGGCCACCCGGGTGACCTGGAGCGGGGAGTACGTCCACGCCGCACCCTGGTCCGTCGGATCGCAGGGCGCGGCGAACGTCAGCCACGGCTGTACGGGCATGTCCACCAGCAACGCCCAGTGGTTCTTCAATCACGTGCGCATCGGCGACATCGTCAAGGTCGTCAACAGCAGCGGCGACACCATGACGCCGTTCGACAACGGCTTCGGTGACTGGAACATGCCCTGGCAGGAATGGCGCGAGGGCAGCGCGCTCAAGAACAAGGCCGCCACCACGACGGGAGCCGCCGGGCGCCTCCAGGACCCCGCCGACAACGCCCGGCTGCGCCCGAAGTTCTGACCACCGCCCGGCGGGTTCCGGGGCGGCCCGGCGGCCGCTCAGGCCTGTACGAGGTTCCTGCGGCGCAGCAGGCCGGCCAGGGCGTCCGCGAAGGCCACCGGGTCCAGCGGATGTGTCACCGCGGCGTCCGCGCGGCTCCAGGTCGCCAGCCAGGCGTCCTGGGGGCGGCCGATCAGCAGCAGCACCGGCGGGCAATGGAAGATCTCGTCCTTGATCTGCCGGCAGACGCCCATCCCGCCCGCGGGCGCGGTCTCGCCGTCCAGCACGCAGACGTCGATACCGCCCTGCTCCAGGGCCGTGAGGACGGCGGGCGCGGTGGCGCACTCCAGGATCTCGATCTGCGGCACATCGGCGGCGGGGCGCCGGCCGGCCGCCAGCCGGACCTGCTCGCGGGTGCCTGCGTTGTCGCTGTAGACCAGCACCGTGGCAGTCGCCTGCATCGTTCCTCCACGCTTCGTAGCGGCACAGCATCGGGTGGGGCGGATGCTACTCCCGCGGCGGGTGTCCGCAGGAGGGGTTGGACGGATCCAGGATCTGCCCGACGGGCCGTCAGGACCGGTCCGGGACGGGCCGGCGGGCGACGGGCCGCCCGGCGCTTCCCCCCTTCGGGCGACCTCCGGAATTGGGCCTTACGAGCAGGGCATACGTCCTTGACACACCGAACGGCACCCCCCGGAGTGAGGGCGGGATAAGCGACCGACATAATGTCGGTCGTGGCGACAGCAACGACAGTAGAAACCGGGCACGCGCACCCGTCGGTCAATCGGCCGAACCTCACCAGCGTCGGAACCATCATCTGGCTGAGTTCCGAGCTGATGTTCTTCGCGGCCCTCTTCGCGATGTACTTCACCCTCCGATCGGTGACCGGCGAGGCGTATTGGAAGGAATCCGCCAGTGCGCTGAATCTTCCGTTCTCCGCGACCAACACCACGATCCTGGTGCTCAGCTCCCTGACCTGCCAGCTCGGCGTATTCGCCGCCGAGCGCGGCGACGTCAAGAAGCTCCGGGCCTGGTTCGTGGTCACCTTCATCATGGGTGCGATCTTCATCGGCGGTCAGGTCTTCGAGTACACGGAGCTGGTCAAGCACGAGGGCCTGTCGCTCTCGTCCGGCCCGTACGGCTCGGTGTTCTACCTGACCACCGGCTTCCACGGACTGCATGTGACGGGCGGCCTGATCGCCTTCCTGCTGGTCCTGGGCAGGACGTACGCGGCCAAGAGGTTCACCCACACGCAGGCCACCGCGGCCATCGTCGTGTCCTACTACTGGCACTTCGTCGATGTCGTCTGGATCGGCCTCTTCGCCACGATCTACCTGATCCGGTAACCGGTCCGACCGGTACCGCATATCAGACAGACATAGCCAAAGCATCGACGCAGAAGATCCTGACACCGGGGTAATCCGTGAAAAAGCTCTCCGCACGACGGCGCCATCCGCTGGCGGCGCTCGTCGTCCTACTCTTCGCGCTGGCGGTCACTGGGGGGCTGTACGCCGCGTTCGCGCCGGCGGACAAGGCTCAGGCCGATGACACCGCCCAGTCTCTTGCCGTCAAGGAGGGCAAGAAGCTCTTCGCCGTGGGCTGCGCCAGCTGCCACGGCACCGGCGGTCAGGGCACCTCCGACGGCCCGAGCCTGGTCGGCGTTGGCGCCGCAGCCGTGGACTTCCAGGTGGGCACCGGCCGGATGCCGGCCCAGCAGCCCGGCGCCCAGGTGCCGCGGAAGAAGAACATCTACACCAACGCCCAGATCGACCAGCTCGCGGCCTACGTCGCGTCGCTGGGCCCCGGCCCGAGCGTGCCGTCCAAGGAGCAGTACAGCGCCGACGGTGCCGACATCGGCAAGGGCGGCGAGCTGTTCCGCACCAACTGCGCGCAGTGCCACAACTTCACCGGTAAGGGCGGCGCCCTGACCGACGGCAAGTTCGCACCGACGCTCGAAGGCGTGGACCCGAAGCACATCTACGAGGCCATGGAGACCGGCCCGCAGAACATGCCCTCCTTCGGCGACGGCTCGCTGTCGAAGGAGAACAAGAAGGACATCATCGCGTACCTCGGCGCCGTCAACGGCGATGAATCCGAGAGCCCCGGCGGCCTCGACCTCGGCGGTCTCGGTCCGGTCAGTGAGGGTCTCTTCGGCTACATCTTCGGCCTGGGCGCGCTGATCGCGGTCGCCATCTGGGTCGCAGCCCGGACTACGAAGGCCAAGAAGTCATGAGCGAGACTGGACGACACGAAGACGTGCCAGAAGAAACCCTTCCCAGTGAGCGGGAGACGGCTCACGAAGGTGCGGTGGCCACGGCGGAGAACCCGTTCGCCGACCCCGGCCTGCCGCCCCACGAGCACCGCGCCCAGGACATCGACGAGCGGGCCGCCAAGCGCTCCGAGCGCACCGTCGCGCTGCTCTTCGTGGTGTCGATGGTGGCGACGGTCGCCTTCATCGCCTCCTATGTGGCGATCCCGATCGACAAGATCGTCTTCATCTGGCCGATCGGTCACATCAGCGCGCTGAACTTCGCGCTCGGTCTGACCCTCGGCGCGGCGCTGTTCTGCATCGGCGCCGGTGCGGTCCACTGGGCCCGCACGCTGATGTCGGACGAGGAGGTCGCCGACGAGCGCCACCCGATCGAGGCCGCCCCCGAGGTCAAGGCCAAGGTCATGGCGGACTTCGCGGCGGGTGCCAAGGAGTCGCAGATCGGCCGCCGCAAGCTGGTCCGCAACACGATGTTCGGTGCGCTGGCCCTGGTGCCGCTCTCCGGCGTCGTCCTGCTGCGCGACCTCGGCCCGCTGCCCGGGAACAAGCTGCGCACCACGAACTGGAAGAAGGGCGTCCGGCTCGTCAACCAGTCCACCAACCTCCCGCTGCGTCCCGAGGACATCGCGGTCGGCTCCCTGACGTTCGCCAAGCCCGAGGGCCTGGAGGAGAACGACGAGGAGTTCGCCGAGAAGATCGCCAAGGACGCCCTGATGCTCGTGCGGATCCAGCCGCAGGACATCAAGGACAAGCACGAACTCTCCTGGTCGCACGAGGGCATCGTGGCGTACTCGAAGATCTGCACCCACGTGGGTTGCCCGATCAGCCTGTACGAGCAGCAGACGCACCACGTGCTCTGCCCGTGCCACCAGTCGACGTTCGACCTCTCTGACGGCGGACGGGTGATCTTCGGTCCGGCCGGACACGCCCTGCCGCAGCTGCACATCACGGAGAAGGACGGCTTCCTGGAGGCCGCAAGCGGCTTCGAGGAGCCCGTCGGCCCGAGCTTCTGGGAGCGCGGATGAGTAACGAGACAACCGCGACCAGCACACGCCGTGGCCCGGCGCCACGGGGCGAGCGGATCGCGGACTGGGCGGACGGACGGCTGGGCATCTACAGCCTCGCCAAGTCCAACATGCGCAAGATCTTCCCGGACCACTGGTCCTTCATGCTGGGTGAGGTCGCGCTCTACAGCTTCATCATCATCATCCTGACCGGTGTCTACCTGACGCTGTTCTTCCACCCGAGCATGGCCGAGGTGACCTATCACGGTTCCTATGTGCCCATGCAGGGGATCCGGATGACCCAGGCCTTCGAGTCGACGCTGGACATCAGCTTCGACGTGCGCGGCGGCCTGCTGATCCGCCAGATCCACCACTGGGCCGCGCTGGTCTTCCTGGCCGCGATGATGGTCCACATGATGCGGGTGTTCTTCACCGGCGCCTTCCGCAAGCCGCGCGAGGTCAACTGGCTGTTCGGCTTCCTGCTGTTCGTGCTGGGCATGTTCACCGGCTTCACCGGCTACTCGCTCCCCGACGACCTGCTCTCCGGCACCGGTGTGCGGTTCATCGAGGGCGTCATCCTGGCGATGCCGCTGGTCGGTTCGTACCTGCAGTTCTTCATCTTCGGCGGGGAGTTCCCGGGGCACGACATCATCCCGCGGTTCTTCACGGTGCACGTCCTGCTGCTGCCGGGCATCATGCTCGGCCTGCTGGTGGCGCACCTGATCCTGGTCTTCTACCACAAGCACACCCAGTTCCCGGGTGCCGGCAAGACCAACAACAACGTCGTGGGCATGCCGCTGCTGCCGGTCTACATGGCCAAGGCCGGAGGCTTCTTCTTCCTGGTCTTCGGTGTGATCGCCGCCATCGCCGCGATCGCCAGCATCAACCCGGTGTGGGCCATCGGCCCGTACCGCCCCGACCAGGTGTCCACCGGCGCCCAGCCCGACTGGTACATGGGCTTCGCCGAGGGTCTGGTGCGTGTCATGCCGGGCTGGGAGTGGAACTTCTGGGGCCACACCCTCAACCTGGGCGTGCTCGTCCCGATCCTGGTCTTCCCGCTGGTCCTGGTCGCGATCGCGGTCTACCCGTTCGTCGAGTCCTGGGTCCGCGGCGACAAGCGCGAGCACCACATCCTGGACCGCCCGCGCAACGTCCCGACCCGTACCGGCTTCGGTGTCGCCTGGCTGGTCGCGTACTTCGTGATGCTGATCGGTGGCGGCAACGACCTGTGGGCCACCCACTTCCACCTGTCGATCAACTCGATCACCTGGTTCGTCCGGATCGCGTTCTTCGTCGGGCCGGTGCTGGCCTTCATCGCCACCAAGCGGATCTGCCTGGGTCTGCAGCGCCGCGACAAGGACAAGGTGCTGCACGGCCGCGAGTCCGGCATCATCAAGCGCCTGCCGCACGGTGAGTTCATCGAGGTCCACGAGCCGCTCGACCAGGAGCAGCTGCACGTGCTCACCCAGCACGAGCAGCCCGCGCCGATCGAGCTCGGCCCCGAGGTCGACGAGAACGGTGTGGCACGCAAGGTGTCGCGCTCGCAGAAGCTGCGGGCCAAGCTCTCCAAGAGCTACTACGGCGAGGACAGCGTCATCGCCAAGCCCACGGTCGAGGAGTACAAGGAGATCACCAGCGGCCACGGCCACCACTGATCACCGCGGCGCCTCATGGCGCACCGTAGGAGCACGCCACCCAGAGGGCCCCGTCCGATGACCGGACGGGGCCCTCCGGCCTGCCCGGCGGCTCGATAGGGTGAACGCACAAGCAGGACACAAATCAGGAGTGTGGACCATGAACGTTGCGACCCCCCTCGGCGGCGACAGCGTGGCGGCCCACACCTGGCCGGGCATCCTCAACGCCCTGCTCGACGGCCGGGACCTCGCCGCGGAGGACACCGCATGGGCGATGGACCGGATCATGCGGGGCGATGCCAGCGATGCCCAGATCGCCGGCTTCGCGGTGGCGCTGCGGGCAAAGGGCGAGACCGTCGCCGAGATCTCCGGGCTCGTCCGGGCCATGTACGAGCACGCCCGGCTGATCGAGGTGCCGGGACCGAGCGTGGACATCGTCGGCACCGGCGGCGACGGCGCCAAGACGGTCAACATCTCCACGATGTCCTCGATCGTGGTGGCCGGCACCGGCGCCAAGGTCGTCAAGCACGGCAACCGCGCGGCGTCCTCGGCCAGCGGCGCCTCCGACGTGCTGGAAAAGCTCGGCGTCAACCTCGACCTCACCCCCCGGCGGGTCACCGAGGTCGCCCGGGAAGCGGGCATCACCTTCTGCTTCGCGGTGAAGTTCCACCCCTCGCTGCGGCACGTCGCCAACGCCCGGGCCCAGCTCGGCATCCGCACCACGTTCAACGTGCTGGGCCCGCTGACCAACCCCGCGAAGGTCCGCGCCCAGGCGACCGGCGTCGCGGACGCCCGGATGGCGCCGATCCTCGCCGGGGTGCTCGCCGAGCGCGGCTCGTCGGCGCTGGTCTTCCGCGGCGACGACGGCCTGGACGAGCTGACCACCACCGCGACCTCCCGGGTCTGGATCGTCCGGGACGGCACGGTGCGCGAGGAGGCCTTCGACCCGCGCGACGTGGGCATCGGCCTGGTGCCGGTGGAGGCGCTGCGCGGCGCCGACGCGTCGTACAACGCGGAGGTGGCCCACCGGCTGCTGGACGGGGAGACCGGTCCGGTGCGCGATGCGGTGCTGCTGAACTCCGCGGCGGCGCTGGTCGCGCTGGAGCCCTCCGACGCCCCGCTGGCCCAGCAGATCCGGGCCGGTATCGACAGGGCCGCCGCCGCGATCGACTCGGGGGCGGCCCGGCAGGCCCTGGAGCGCTGGGTGACCGCCAGCAACACCTGAGCGCCCGGTGACGCGGCGTGTGACGCAAGCCCCGGTCCGGTATACGGACCGGGGCTTGCGTGATGTTGCCCGTATGGCATGATTCTGCGCAGGTCACGAGTGACAGCGATGCAGGCCCCGGCCCGCTGTCCGGCAACCCTCCTTCCGTGGCGGGGTGCCCCGGGTGATGACCAGGCCGTAGGCAGCGAGGTCTGCGGCAAGCGCGGATCCCTCGCCAGGGATCCTGGTCCCCGAGGGAGAACTTCCGTGAATCAGCGAATGCGATAGGGCTCGACGGCCCCTTTTCCGCATCCCCTTTTTCTTTCCGCTGCGGCGCCCTGCCGTGCGCTGTGCGCACCCCGACGCGCTCCGCCCCGCAGCGAATTCACTTGCTTCTTACGGGAGTTCGCCATGTCCGTTTCCGCCGTTGCCGCCGACCGCTCCGTCTGTGCCCCGCTGCCCGTCCTCGGCCGGGACGTCCGCGTCCCGCTGGTGACCGGCGGCGAGGTCGACTACGCCGCGCTGGACTACGCCGCCAGCGCCCCCGCACTGCAGCGGGTCTGGGACGACGTGGCGGCCTACGCCCCCTACTACGGCAGCGTGCACCGCGGCGCCGGGTACCTCTCGCAGCTCTCCACCGACCTCTTCGAGAACAGCCGCCGGACCATCGCGGAGTTCCTGGGCTGTGGAGCCGAGGACCAGGTGGTCTTCACCCGTTCGACCACGGACTCCCTCAACCTGCTCGCCTCCGTCCTCCCGCAGGACACCCGGGTCTTCGTCTTCGAGACCGAGCACCACGCCTCGCTGCTGCCGTGGGAGCAGCGTGCGGACGTCACCGTGACCTACCTCAACGCGCCCCGCACCCCGCAGCAGGCGGTGGACACCCTGGAGAAGGCGCTGGCCGAGCGCGATCCCTACGGGCCGGCGCTGGTCTGTGTGACCGGTGCTTCCAACGTGACCGGTGAGCTGTGGCCGGTGCGGGAGCTGGCGGCCGCCGCGCATGCGCACGGCGCGCGCATCGTGCTGGACGCGGCGCAGCTCGTCCCGCACCACCCCGTGGACATCGCGGAGCTGGACGTCGACTGGGTCGCCTTCTCCGGGCACAAGCTGTACGCGCCGTTCGGCGCCGGTGTCCTGGCCGGCCGCGCGGACTGGCTGCAGGCCGCCGCCCCGTATCTGGCCGGCGGCGGCGCCAGCCGCAAGGTCTCCCGGCGCACGGACGGCGGAGTCGACGTCGAGTGGCACTCCACCGCCGCCCGTCACGAGGCCGGTTCGCCCAACGTCATCGGCGCCTACGCCATCGCCTCGGCCTGCCAGGCCCTGACCGAGGCCGGTTTCGAGGACCTGGCCGCCCGCGAGCAGACGCTGATCGCCCGGGTGCGGGCGGGCCTGGCCGAGGTGCCCGAGGTGAACCTGCTCTCGCTCTTCGGCGAGGACGCGGCGCGGGTGGGCGTCTTCTCCTTCGTCGTCGAGGGCTGGAACAGCTCGCACTTCGCCGCGGCACTCTCGGCGGAGTACGGCATCGGCGTCCGTGACGGCCTGTTCTGCGCCCACCCCCTCGTCCGCACCCTCCTGGGCAGCGAACCGCAGGACCCGGGAGAGTGCGGCGCCCCGGAGGCGGCCCCCGGCGAGCGCTCCCTGAACGCCATCCGCGTCAGCGTGGGCGTCGGCACGCCGGACGAGCACGTCGACCGCTTTCTCCGAGCGGTCAAGGAACTGGTCACGAACGGCGCCCGCTGGAACTACCAGACGGAGGACGGCCGTTGCGTTCCCGCGCGTAGCGCGGTTTGATCCCCACGTTTTTGTCTTTCCCACCGTTTCGCTGCGCTTTGCCTTCGCCCGTTTTTAGCTTTCCCGCCGTTTCGCCTGCGCCTGGCGGCGGGCGGGGCGGGTCCGCTGCGCGGGGCTGTGGGTGCGGTGACGGGCCGGAGGGGCCGGTGTGTGGGACTGCTTCGCTTTACGTCCCACACACCGGCCCCTCCGGCCCGTCCCCTCCCGTGGGGGAGTGTGTTTCCGGGGGTGGGGGCGGGCCGTCTGCCCGGGCCCGGCCGCCGTGCGTACCTGCTTGGCGGATTCCCGTGGCTACTCCAGGGTCCAGCGGACCTTGTCGCCGCCCTTGATGGCGGTATGGCAGGGGCCCTTCTTGATCTTTTCCTCGTTCACGTACGCGTTCCACTTCTTCTTGCCCTCGGCGACGTCGCCGTGGATCTCGGTGACGACGAAATCCTGGGCTTTGGTGTCCCAGCGCGCCTTGACGCCGCCGAGGCCGTACTGCTCATCGGCGTCGACCAGGGCCGTGAGGGGCGTGGGCGAGAGGCCGTCGGCGGCGCAGTAGAAACCGCCCAGGAGTGTGCGCGGTCCCGTGATGACGAGTCCTACGCTGGCGGTGTAGGGGCCGCCGGTGACGCCGACGCGGACCCGGACGTCTCCCGGGGAAGCGAGGGCGGGCGGCGGCACCGCGAGAGCCAGGGCGAGGCCCAGCCCGAGCGCGATGACGGGGGTGGCCCTGCGGGCCAGCGCGGACGGCACGGTTGCTCACCTTTCGTCGGTCCAGCTCCACCCGCCACGAAACCACCGGCCTCCGGGGTCGGCGAGAGATGCGCCGCCAAATGCGTGCCCTGCCGCCCCGTGTGCCGCCAATTGCGTGTGCCGCCCGGCCCTCAGACGGATCGTCACGGACCGCTCTGGAGATAGATCTGCGCTGACGGCAGGCCCGGCAGCAGGTCCGGCCCTCGCACAATCTGGTCTCCCCGTGATCGCACGGCTCCGGCAGGCGGTCGCCCCGGCTGACGGCGATCCGTAATACGCCCCGCAGCGCCTGGTGGAGTGCGGCGGCCGTCCGGCACAGCTCCGGGATATCAGTGCCCCGTACGGCGGGCAGGGGCCCGGTCTCGTCCAGCAGTGCCTCGGCGGCGGCGATCAGGTCGTCCTCGGCCTGGTCGGCCAGCAGGGACAGGGGGCTGTCGGGGTTGTCCGTGCTCAGGTAGCACGGGCCACCGTCCGGTCTGGTCCACGGCAGCAGCCGCGGGGGCGAACACCGTGACGGCGAACTCTCGTACATATGACTCGCTTCCTTCGCATCGGCACCGCTCACTACCGTGTGTATCGCCATCGCCACCCTGTGGGACATGGCCTCAACGCAGGTGTCTCGTCCGCCTGTTGAGCTGGGACGACCGAGAGCTGACGGATATGAAGTTCACGTCGAAGGAACTGACCCCGTACCTGTCCGCACGCCACTTCTTCGGAGCCGAACAGCGCCGCCACCGCGAGCGCGCGAAGCTGTCGCTGGTGCAGTTGGCGGAGATCGTCAACTTCGGCAAGAGCACGCTGGCGCGCGTCGAGGCGGCGGAGCTGATGCCACCCCCGGAACTACCCGCCGCACTCGACGCGGCATTCGGCACGGAGGAGCACTTCCACGGCCTGTACCAGTTGGCGAAGAGGGAGGCGCACCCGGATCAGTACCGGCGCTTCATGGACTTCGAGGCACGTGCCGAGGTGATCGAGGTCTTTGAACCGCAGGCCGTGCCTGGATTGCTGCAGACCAGGCAGTACGCGCGGGCGTTCGTGGGCTGCCTGGACAATCTCTCCGAGGAACAGGTGGAGGAGCGCGTCAACGCCCGGATTTCCCGGCAGGACCGTCAGCGCTCGGACTCGCCGCCGTACCGGTGGGCGATCATCGACGAGGCCGTGCTGCGACGGCAGATGGGGAGCAGAGAGGCCACGTATAAACAACTGGCCTGGCTGCTCGAACAGGTGGATACTCCGGACAGTAAGGTCCAGGTGATGCCGTTCAGTTCGGGTCTTCACCCGCTGATGGGCAGCGCTCTGAATCTGCTGACGCTTCCCGACGGGTCGTCCGTGGCCTACGAAGAGGGCAACGATGTCGCGCACCTCTACGAGGATCCGGAAGCCGTGAAGAAGTGGCGGCGCAAGTACGAAGTGCTGCGCGCGAACTCGCTCTCACTGGCGGAGTCGGCAGAGCTGATCCGGAAGGTAATGGAGGACCACACACCATGCGACACACCCCCGAGCTGAGCACCGCCCGCTGGCGCAAGAGCAGCTACAGCAATCCCAACGGCGGGAGCTGCGTCGAGATCGCCGACGGCTTCCCCGGCCTCGTCCCCGTACGGGACAGCAAGAACCCGCACGGCCCCGCGCTCCTCATCCCCCGCGCGGCCTGGAACACCTTCGTGGACTCCCTCAAGGACCGGGACTAGAGACGCACTTCGGTCCGTCCCGGCGCGTCGCCGGGACGGACCGTCCCGGGCCGGTCACAGGGACACGCGCTGCCCGTCGGCGGTGACGGTGATGCGGTAGCGGTCCCGGGGCGGGCTGCCCTGGGAGTGCCAGGTGCGGTAGGCGGATTCGGCCTCGTCCCACAGGCGGCGGGGGCCGTGTTGTTCGATGTCGTACGACGCACGGCCGGGGACGTATTCGGCGGTGGCCCATGAGGTGCGGGCGTCGTCGAAGAGCCAGTACGTGGCCTCGTCGCTGCCGTCGTCGGCGTGGCACAGCAGGGGCCAGGCGTCGCGTACCCGGAGGCCGACGGCGAAGCGGGCGTGGGAGTCGTACTCCAGTACCCGGGGGTCGAGCGTGGTCGTGGAGTGGTCGCCCTCCTCGCCGTGGTACCAGTCGCGGATGCGGCCGTAGGAGCGGCGCTGCTGGCGGGCCCACATGAAGGCCGGGCGGCCGGAGAAGACGCCGGTGGCCCGGCCGTCGCGGACGGTCAGGGTGGCGAACGAGTAGGAGTGGAACGACGAGCCCCACGGGGTGAGGATCGTGCCGCCCGGTGCGGTCTGTGCCACCCAGGCGTAGGGGATGTCGCGGACCGTGCAGGTCGCGATGATCCGGTCGAAGGGGGCCCGCGCGGGGACGCCCGCCAGGCCGTCGCCGCACTCCGTGTGGGGGTGCAGGCCCGCCCGGGCGAGGTTGTCCCGGGCGATGTCGTGCAGGGCCTTGTCGGTCTCGATCGTGGTCGTCCGGTCCCCGCCGAGCCGGTGGGCGAGCCAGGCGGCGTGGTAGCCGGTGCCGGTGCCGACCTCCAGGACCGCGTCGCCGTCCCGGACGACCGCGGCCATCGCCAGCATGAGGGAGGGCATGGAGGTCGAGCAGGTGGGGAAGGCCACCTCGTCCGCCGCGCGCCGGCCGTCGTTGTGCTGGGTGATCAGGGGCAGGTCGGCGTAGACCATCCGGCGCCACTCGGCCTCGTCCGCGGAGCGGGAGACCGTGCGGTCGGCCACCTCGAAGGTGTCCGGGACGAAGTGCGCGCGGTCGACGGCGGCGACCGTCGGTGCCCATTCCGGGGGCAACTCGCCCTTGTTGTGCAGGATTTCCACCAGCCGGCCCGGCGAGGACATGGCGCCGCCCCTACTTCTTCTTCGGCGGGTCGGTCACCGGCTTGGTCCACCGGCCGTCGGATTCCTTCGGGCTCTGCTGCCGGTCGCCGTCCGCGCCGCCCTTGCCGTCACCGTGCTTTCCCACTGTGGTCCCCCTTCGTCGGTGAGTGGTGCCGGGGCGGCCCCGGGCCGCCCCGTGAGCGGATGCCCAGCACGATGCCCCCGCAAGCACCGGCTTGCGGGGGCATCGTTTCTTCACCGGGCTCCGCCGGTCAGGCCGGCGTCACACGCTCGCCGGCTCCGGTGTGCGGTCGGTCTCCTCGGGCTGCGGGCCGTCGGCGGCGGACCGCTTCGCGGCCTTCTTCTTCGCCCGGCGCTCCTTGCGGAGCTCGATCATCGCGTAGAGCGTCGGGACGAGGAGGAGGGTGAGCAGGGTGGAGGTGATCAGGCCGCCTATCACGACCACGGCGAGCGGCTGGGATATGAAGCCGCCGTCGCCCGTGATGGACAGCGCCATCGGGAGCAGCGCCATGATGGTGGCCAGGGCCGTCATCAGGATGGGGCGGAGGCGGTGGCGGCCGCCCTCGATGACGGCTTCGACGACGCCGTGACCCTGCGACCGGTACTGGTTGATCAGGTCGATCAGCACGATGGCGTTGGTGACCACGATGCCGATCAGCATCAGCATGCCGATCATCGCCGGGACGCCCAGCGGGGTGCCGGTGGCGACCAGCAGGCCGATCGCTCCGGTTGCCGCGAAGGGGATCGAGACGAGCAGGATCATCGGCTGGATCATCGAGCGGAAGGTGGCCACCAGGAGCATGAAGACGATGGCGATGGCCGCCAGCATCGCCAGGCCGAGCGAGGAGAACGCGTCGGACTGGTCCTGGGAGACGCCGCCGATCGTCGCGGTGGCGCCGTCCGGCAGCTTCAGCGCGTCGATCTTCTGCTTCAGCTGGGCGCTGACCGCGCCGGTGTTGTCGCCGGTCGGCTTGGCGGTGATGGTCGCCGAGCGGGCGCCGTCGATCCGGGTCATCTGGACCGGGCCGGGGACGGTCCGCACGGTGGCGAGGGTGCTGAGCTTCGCCGGGCCGGACGGGGTCGGGACGGTCAGGTTCTTCAGCTCGTCCTCGGTGGTGGCCGGGTGGGCCGACTTGATGACGATGTCCCGCTCGGTGTCGCCGAGGACGGCCTTGCCGCTGGTGGTGCCGCGGACCGCCTGGGTCACCGCCGCGCCGAGCGAGGCCTGGTCGTAACCGGCCTCGGCCGCCTTGGCATTGGGCTTCACGGAGATCCGGGGGACGCTCTGGGAGAGGTCGCTCTGCACGTCGGTGACGTCGTCGAGGCCGGCGACGGTCTTGCGGACCTGTTCACTGGCCGTCTTCAGGACACCGGCGTCGCCGGCCTTGACGACCACGCTCAGGTCCTGGCTGCCGAAGCCGCCGCCGGTGGTGAAGCTGGTGTCGCCGATGGACTTGCCGAGCTTGTCGAGGTCGGCGCGCAGCGCGTCGGTGACCTTGTCGGAGTCCGCGGAGTCCGCCAGCTTGAGCTGGTAGGAGGCCTGGCCTGCACCGGTGCCGCCGCCGAAGGCCGCCATGAAGCCGGAGGAGCCGACGGTGACCTGGTAATCGGCGATGTCGTCGTTGGCCGCGAGCACTTTCTCGACCCGCTCGGCCTGCTTGTCGGCCGCGTCCAGGCTGGTGCCGGGCTTGAGTTCCTGCTTGAGGGTGAGGGTGTCCTGGGCACCCTGGTCGAGGAAGTTGGTCTTGAGCAGGGGGCCCATGGCGAAGGTGCCGAGGAGGATCACCACGGCGATGGCCAGGCTGGTGAGCCGGCGGCGGGTGGCGAACCGCAGGACCGGGACGTAGCAGCGCTGAAGGGGGCTCTTGGCCTCCTTCTCCTCGGCCGCCCGGCGCAGGTCGTCCACCGTGGTGCCCTCGGGGATCCGCGGGGCCCGCAGGAACCAGTAGGACAGCACCGGGACGACGGTCAGGGAGACGATCAGGGAGGAGAGCAGGGCGACGGTCACCGTCACCGAGAAGGAGCCGAACAGGGCGCCGACCATGCCGCCGACCACACCGATCGGGAGGAAGACCGCGACCGTGGTGAGGGTGGAGGAGGTGACCGCTCCGGAAACCTCCTTGACGGCGCTCAGGATGGCCTCGCGGCGCTCCTCGCCGTAGCCCAGGTGCCGCTTGATGTTCTCCAGGACGACGATGGAGTCGTCGACGACGCGGCCGATCGCGATGGTCAGCGCGCCGAGGGTGAGCATGTTGAGGGAGAGGTCCCCGGTCCACAGCACGATCAGGGTGATGACGACCGAGAGGGGGATGGAGACCGCGGTCACCAGCGTGGAGCGCAGGCTGAGCAGGAAGACCAGGATGACGATGACCGCCATGGCGAGGCCGAGCAGGCCCTCGGTGGTCAGCGAGTCGATCGACTTGGAGACCTGCGGGCCCTGGTCGGAGGCGACCGTGACGTGCGCGCCCTTGCCCAGGTCCTGACGGATCGTGGAGAGCTTGTCCTTGACGGCGTCGGAGATGGCGACCGCGCTGCCGTCCTTGTCCATCGTCACGTTCACGGCGAGGCTGGGCTTGCCGTTGGTGCGGGTCAGGGACGTCGGAGTGGCCTGCTCCTCCTTGACGGTGGCGACATCGCCGAGGCGGACCGCGCCACCCGGACCCCCGCCCGCGGACGGACCGCTGCCGGCGGAGGGAGCACCGCCGGCGGACGCACCCTCGCCCGAGGAGGCACCGGCGCCGGCGGACGCGCCACCGCCCGCCGACGGGGCGAGCCGCAGGTCCTTGATCTGCGCGACGGAGGTGAAGCCGGCGCCGACCTGGACGGTCTTGCTCCTGCCGTCCTCGGAGAACGAGCCGGCGGGCACCGACGTCCCGCCGTTCTGCAGCGCCTGGCCCAGCGACTGGGCACTCAGCCCGGCGGCGGCGAGCTTCTTGTCGTCGGGGGTGACCGCGACGATCCGGTCCTGGACGCCGTTCACGCTGACCTGACTGACGCCGTCGATGTTCTTCAGGTCCGGCACCACGCTGCGGTTGAGCTGGTCGGCCAGCGTCTGCTGGTCCTTGGAGTCCGAGGAGACGGCCAGGACCACGGTGGGGATGTCGTCGGTCGAACCGGACACCACCTGCGGGTCGACGTCCTTCGGCAGCTTCGCGCGGGCGCGGTTCACGGCCTGCTGGACGTCGGCGACCAGGCGCTTGGAGTCGTTGCCGTAGTCGAACTGCGCCATGATGACGCCCGAGCCCTCGCTCGACGTCGAGGTGACGGACTTGATGCCGTCGACGCCCTGGACGCCGTCCTCGAGGGGTTCGATGACCTGCTTCTCGACGACGTCCGGGGAGGCGCCCTGGTAGGGGGCCAGCACGGACACCATCGGGAGCTCGATGGACGGCAGGAGCTGCTGCTTGAGCTGCGGGATCGCGATGGCGCCGAAGGCGATCGCCACGATCGACATCAGCGCTATCAGGCCCCGTTGTACGAGGCTGAGTCGGGACAGCCAGGACATGGGTGGGGTCTCTCTTCTGTTCTGAAACGGTCGGCGGGGCCTTTCCCGGGCCCACTTACACCTTCCGCCATGCCCTGGCCGGTTTTCCTCGCTCGCAGGTCGGTTTCCGGCCGCTGCCCGTACCGCGTTGGGAGTACGGGCCCCTCCCCCTTCACTGCACCCGTGGGCGTACGGGCTTCACTGCGCCCGTGGGCGGACGAGTCCGGACTCGTAGGCGATGACCACCAGCTGGGCCCGGTCGCGGGCGCCCAGCTTGGCCATCGCGCGGTTCACATGCGTCTTGACGGTGAGCGGGCTGACCGCCAGCTGCTCGGCGATCTCGTCGTTGGACAGCCCGCCGGCCACCAGGGTCAGCACCTCGCGCTCGCGGCCGGTCAGCGTGGCCAGCCGCTCGGCGCCCCGGCCGCCGGGCCCGCCGTCCCCCGTACTGCCGCCCTGCGCGAGGAACTTGGCGATCAGGCCCTTGGTCGCGACGGGCGACAGCAGCGCCTCGCCGGCCGCCGCGATCCGGATCGCGCCCAGCATCTCGTCCGGCTCGGCCCCCTTGCCCAGGAAGCCGCTGGCGCCGTTCCGCAGCGACTGCACCACATAGTCGTCGACCTCGAAGGTCGTCAGGATGACCACCCGGACACCGGTGAGTTCCGGGTCCTCGCTGATCATGCGGGTGGCCGCCAGTCCGTCCACCCCGGGCATCCGGATGTCCATCAGGACGACGTCGGGGCGCTGGGCCCGGGTCAGCTCGTACGCCTGGGCGCCGTCGGAGGCCTCCGCCACCACCTCCATGTCCGGCTCGGAGTCGACCAGCACCCTGAAGGCACTGCGCAACAGCGTCTGGTCGTCGGCGAGCAGCACCTTGATCGTCATCGTGACTCCCCCGTACGGACGGTGTGCAGCGGAAGGGTGACCCGCACCTGGAAGCCGCCGGCCGCGCGCGGGCCGGTCACCACGGTGCCGCGCAGCGCGAAGACCCGCTCACGCATCCCGATCAGGCCGTGGCCGCCGCCGCTGTCCTCCACTTCGCCGGGCCCGCCCGGTTCCACAGGCGGGCGGTCGCCGCCCTTCTGCCGCGGGATGCCGGCCCGGCCCGCGCCGTCGTCCAGGACGGTCACGGTCAGCGCGGTCTCGGAGTGGACGATCCGCACCGTGGCGCGGGCCCCCTCGCCGGCGTGCTTGTGGACGTTGGTGAGCGCTTCCTGGACCACGCGGTAGGCGGTGAGGTCGACGGAGGCGGGCAGCGCGCGGGGCTCGTGCGGGATCTCCAGATCGACGGGGATCCCGGCGCGGACGAACCCGTCGACGAGCTGGTCGAGGACGCCGAGGCCGGGCGCGGGCTCGGTCGGCGCCTTGGGGTCGTCGGACTGCCGCAACAGGCCGACCGTGGCGCGGAGTTCCTCCAGCGCCGAGCGGGACGCCTCGCGGACGTGCGCCAGCGCCTCTTTGGCCTGGTCGGGGCGGTTGTCCATGACATGCGAGGCGACCCCGGCCTGGACGTTGACCAGGGCGATGTGGTGGGCGACGACATCGTGCAGCTCTCGGGCGATGCGCAGGCGCTCCTCGGCGACCCGGCGCCGGGCCTCCTCCTCGCGGGTGCGCTCGGCGCGTTCGGCGCGCTCGCGGATGGCGTCGACGACGGCCCGGCGGCTGCGGACCGCGTCGCCGGCCGCCGCGGCCATGCCCGTCCAGGCGAAGATCGCGATGTTCTCCTGCGCGTACCAGGGGCGCGGGCCGCAGAGCATCGCGGCGGCGGTCAGGACGACGACCGTCAGCGCGCCGATCCGCCAGGTGGTGGGCCGGTCGGTGCGCGAGGCCAGGCTGTAGAGGGCGATCACCGCGGCGGCGGCCACGGGGGCGCGCGGGTCGCTGGAGCGGGCGAGCAGTTCGACGATGGTGCAGGCGCCGGTGACGGCCAGGACCGTACGGGGCAGCCGGCGGCGCAGGACCAGGGCGGCGCAGGCCAGCGCGGCGAAGGCCACGGTCGTGGCGGAGAGGTGGTGAGCGCCGAACCGCGGACCGTTCGGTCCGTGCGGGTCGGCCACCGCGCCGCACAGGACGCACGCGAAGACCGCCACCGCCAGGACGGTGTCGAAGGCGAGCGGATGGGCCCGCTGCCACGGGAAGCGGCCGGCGCGGGGCGTGTCCGGGCGGGGGTCGAGGTGGCTCACAAGAGCAAACGGTAGCGCCCCGGTCCGACGGGGGACCGGGGCGCCGTGCGCTGGAGTGGAGTGCCCGGACCGGCGCCGGACCGGGCCGGGCCGGGACCGGGCCGGGGTTCAGCCCGGGATGAGGCCGTCGTCGCTGAGCATGTCCCGGACCTCTTCGAGTGAGGCGTCGGCGGACGGCAGGATGAGTTCGGACGGTTCGAGGGCGTCGTCGGGAAGCGGCGTACCGAGTCGGCGGACCGCGTCCAGCAGGGCATCGAGAGTGCGCTGGAAACCTGCTTCGTCGTTGCTCTCCATCTCGGCCAGCAGCTCATCGTCCAGTCGGTTGAGCTCGGTGAAGTGGGCATCGTCCAGCTTCACCTGGCCCTCCCCCATGATCCGTACGATCACGACGGTCTCCCTCGGTCCGGTCCGACGATCTGCGGCGAGGCTATCCGCCGCCGGCCCTCACTGCTTGTCGAAACGCGGCCGGTCCTGCTGCGGGGCGGACCGGTCCCCGCCGTTCTGGCCGCCCTCGATGGCCTGCTGGCCGGACGAGCCGCCCGCGAGCTCGGCCTTCATCCGCTGCAGCTCCAGCTCGACGTCGCTGCCGCCGGAGAGCCGGTCCAGCTCGGCGGTGATGTCGTCCTTGGCCATACCGGTCGGGTCGTCCAGGGCGCCGGAGGCCATCAGCTCGTCCAGGGCACCGGCCCTGGCCTGCAGCTGTGCGGTCTTGTCCTCCGCACGCTGGATGGCCATGCCGACATCGCCCATCTCCTCGGAGATGCCGGAGAAGGCCTCGCCGATCCGGGTCTGGGCCTGGGCGGCCGTGTAGGTGGCCTTGATCGTCTCCTTCTTCGTACGGAAGGCGTCGACCTTGGCCTGCAGCCGCTGCGCCGCGAGCGTGAGCTTCTCCTCCTCGCCCTGCAGCGTCTGGTGCTGCGTCTCCAGGTCGGTGACCTGCTGCTGCAGCGCGCTGCGCCGGCTCAGCGCCTCGCGGGCCAGGTCCTCGCGGCCGAGCGCCAGCGCCTTGCGGCCCTGGTCCTCCAGCTTGGACGACTGGCCCTGGAGCTGGTTGAGCTGCAGCTCCAGGCGCTTGCGGGAGGTCGCCACGTCGGCGACGCCGCGGCGCACCTTCTGCAGCAGCTCCAGCTGCTTCTGGTACGAGTAGTCGAGGGTTTCGCGCGGGTCTTCGGCCCGGTCCAGGGCCTTGTTGGCCTTCGCGCGGAAGATCATCCCCATCCGCTTCATGACACCATCGCTCATGGGCCTCGCGCGCCCCCTTCTGACCGAGTCACCTCGGGCTTAGGCTCCAGCACATCTACAGACCCCACAGTACGGGCCCTGGTTCCATTACCGCACTGTTCGCGCCCGGATGCGCTCCTCCTCCAGGACGATCGGTACGCGTTCTTCTCCCGCGCAAGGAGTAGGGAGAGTCCGGACAATCGGCACGATGTCCGCTCTGTCCCGGTAGTGCATGGGTTCCGGCCTGGTCAGACGCCGGCTTCCGGGAGCGCCGTTGCCGGATCGTGCCCGTCGGACCGTGGCTCTCCCGCGGCGAGCACGTACCCTTGGGTGTTGTGTTCCGAAGCCGTTCGAAGGATGAGCAGGCCGCGACCGCCAAGGTGACCGCGGACCAGCCCCAGCAGCCCCGCGATCCGCAGGCCCCCAAGGGCCGCCCGACGCCCAAACGCAGCGATGCCCAGTCGCAGCGCCGCTCCCGTGCGCATACGCCCACGAACCGCAAGGACGCGGCGAAGGCCCAGCGCGAGGCCCGCCGCGTCGACATGGCCCGCCAGCGCGAGGCGATGGCCAGCGGCGACGAGCGGTATCTGCCGGTGCGCGACAAGGGTCCCGTGCGCCGCTTCGCGCGCGACTACGTCGACTCCCGCTGGTGCGTCGCCGAGTTCTTCCTGCCGATGGCCGTGGTGATCCTGGTGCTCACCATGATCCGGGTGCCGTCGATCCAGAGCATCGCGCTGCTGCTGTGGCTCGTGATCATCGTGCTGATCGTGCTCGACTCGGTGATGATCTGGTTCCGTCTGGGCAAGCGGCTGCAGGAGCGCTTCCCGAACGAAAACCTCAAGGGCGTGAAGGCGTACGCGGTGATGCGGACGCTGCAGATGCGGCGACTGCGGCTGCCGAAGCCGCAGGTGAAGCGGGGGCAGCGGCCGTAGCCGCGTCGTACGTGGTGGCTGGGGACGTCCCCTGACTCCTCCCCCAGCTAACGCTGGGAGGTGCCCCCAGACCCTCGCCGTTGTGGTGACGCGCCGTCGCGGCGGGATGGAATTCGATGCCTGGCCGGGCCCGTGCGGGCCCGGCCAAGCGTCGTTCGAGGCCGGCCGGGCCCCGCCGCGCCCTCGGGGTTCAGCCCTCCGCGGCCGCGTGCAGGCTCATCGGGCCCGCGTAGATCTCGGTGTCGTCCTCGAAGAGCCTGACCTGGTCGACGCCGCCTTCGAGGAGGGCCTTCCACTCCTCGCCGATCCAGGACTCCGCGTCGCCCTGGGTGGTGAACTCCTCCGGTTGGACGGCCGGCGCCGTCTCCGAACCGTCGGCCTTCTCGAACCGCCACGTCCACGCCATGTGCGCCTCCTGGATCCCACCGAGTACGAATCTGTGCCACCGCGGGCGCGTCCTGACGCACCCCCGGTGCCGTGCTTCCGTGCTGATCGGCAGCCTAACGGCCGTGTCGAGTCCGCCCCCGCCGCGCCCGCCCGCCGTGGACGCGGGAAACTCGGCGGTGTGGATGTGACTCTCCTTGGCACCGGGGCCCCGCAGGGGCTGCCGCGGCCCGGCTGCCCGTGTGCCGCCTGTGCGACCGCCGTCGGCGACGAGGCGCGGGCGGCCACCGCGCTGCTCGTCGACGGCGCGCTGATGATCGACCTGACGCCGGGCCCGGCCTTCGCGGCCGCCCGTGCCGGGCAGTCCCTGGCGGGCGTACGGCAGGTGCTGCTCTCCCATCCGCACGACGGCCCGGCGCTGGAGGTGCCGGCCGGGATGCCGCAGCCGGGGCGGGTCGCGGACGGGCGGGAGCTGGCGCTGCTCGACGGGCACCGGGTGCGCGCCGTCGCGGTGGACATCCCCGGTACCGGCTACGAGATCTCCGGCGCGGACGGCGAGCGGCTGCTGTATCTGCCGCCGGGCGCGGCGCCGGCCGGACTGGGCAACGGGAACGGCCGAGCGGTGGGCGGTGGTGAGGCGGGCGCCGGCGGCGCCGGCCCTTACGACCTGGTGCTGCTCGACGTGGTGAAGCGGCCCGATGCGCTGGCCAGGCTGCGGGCGAGCGGCGCGGTCGACGCGGCGACGGACGTGGTGGCGGTGCACCTCGACCACGATGTGCCGCCGGGGCCCGAACTGCACCGCAGGCTGGCGGCGGTGGGGGCCCGCGCGGTGGCGGACGGCAGCACGCTGGTGGTCGGCGAGTTCCACGCGGTGCCGGATCTGCCGCGGCGGACCCTGGTGCTGGGCGGGGCGCGCAGCGGCAAGTCGGTGGAGGCGGAGCGGCGGCTCGCGGCCTTCCCCGACGTGGTGTACGTGGCCACCGGGGGGACCCGGGACGGCGACCAGGACTGGGCGCAGCGGGTCTCGCTGCACCGGGAGCGGCGCCCCAGCAGCTGGCGCACCGTCGAGACCTGCGATCTGCTGCCGCTGCTCGGGTCCGGGCCGGACACGGAGGCCGCCGGGACGGGAGCGGAAGCCGCGGGGCCGGGCCGGGAGGCCGGCGTGCCGGGCGCGGAGGACGGCGGGCCCGGTGCGGGCCCCGGCCCCGGTAGCGGCCGCCCGGCCGGGACCTCGCCGCTGCTGATCGACTGTCTGGCGCTGTGGCTGACGCATGTCATGGACGACGTCGGGGCGTGGGACGACGCGACCTGGGAGGCCGGCGGCCGGGAGGCGCTGCGGAAGCGGACCGATGCGCTGGTGGCGGCGCTGCGCGTGACGCGCAGGCCGGTGGTGGCGGTGAGCAACGAGGTCGGGTCCGGGGTCGTCCCGGCGACTGCGGCGGGCCGCCGGTTCCGTGACGAACTGGGGCGGCTGAACGCCGCGTTCGCCGCGGAGTGCGAGCAGGTGCTGCTGGTCGTCGCGGGGCAGGCGCTTGCGCTGCGTGGATGACACGGGCCCGGCGCGGCCCGTGTCCGCTTGCCCGGGGGCGCGGCGCCGGGTGCTCTTGACCCGTGACCGAATCCGAGCGGACCGAATCCGAAGCGCCGGCGGGGTGGGCGGCGGGGCCCGTCCGGGAGCCCCGGGGGCGCGGGCGGCTTTTCGACGCGGCCGTGCGCGCCTATCTGGAGCGGCATCCGGAGGCGACGGTGGTCGCGCTCGGCGAGGGGCTGGGCACCGGTTTCTGGCGGCTGGACAACGGGCGGCTGACCTGGCTGACGGTGGTGCCCCCGAAGACCGCGGCGGCCCGCCGGATGCTGCTCCCGGACGGTGCGCGGCGGCGGACCGTGGCCCGTGCGGTGACCGATCACGCCTGGCTGGACGCGGTGTGCGAGCCGTGGCGCGGGGTCGTCATCACCGCTCCCGGGGTGCTGATGCGGCTGCCGCCGCCCGCGGTGCGCGCGCTGCTGGCGGCGTGCGCGGAGCGGTTTCCCGGCGGTGTGCTGGTGTTTGACGCGCTGCCAGGGCGGGCGGCCGCGCTGGCGCGGCGGGCCGCGGCAGCCGGCGGCCGGTGGCCGGCCCCGCGCTGGGGGCTGGACCGTGCCCAACTGCCGCGGGTGGCCTGCCTGCACCCGGGCATCGTCGCGGTGCGCGAACTCGGTCCGGTGCCGGGCGGGGCGGCGGCGGGCGGCCTGTGGTCCCGGCTGGTGTGGCGCGGCCGCGGCGTCCCGGTGCTGCGCGCGCTGACGCCGCTGGTGTGCGAGGTCCGGTTCGCCCCGGCCACCTCGCCTCGGGCCGTTCCCCCCGGTGCGCTTCGTCAGCGGTGAGTTGACGGTAATCTGCGCCCAATGAGCGCCTTGAACCTCGACGACTTCGCCCACCTGATCGAGCGCCCCGATGGCGGGGCACGCCGTGACGCCGAGGAGCGGCGGGCCCGGCTGGCCGTCCCGCCGGGTGCGCTCGGCCGCCTGGACGAGCTGGGCGAGTGGCTGGCCGCCGCGCAGCAGCAGGTGCCGGTGCGGCCCGTCGAGCGGCCGCGGGTGCTGCTGTTCGCGGGCGATCACGGGGTGGCCGAGCTGGGGGTGTCGGCCCGGCCGGCCGGCGGCACCAGGGATCTCGTACGGGCCGTGCTGGACGGGGCGAGCCCGGCCGCGGTGCTGGCCCGGGGCGCCGGGGCGCAGCTGCGGGTGGTGGATCTGGCGGTGGACTGCGACCCGCAGGAGCTGCCGGAAGACGTCACCCGGCACCGGGTACGGCGCGGTTCGGGACGGATCGACATCGAGGACGCGCTGACGGCCGAGGAGGCCGAGGCGGCGTTCCGGGCCGGGATGGCGGTCGCGGACGAGGAGGCGGACGCGGGCACCGATCTGGTGGTGCTGGGCGATCTGAGCGTCGGCGGGACGACCGCGGCGAGCACGCTGATCGCCGCGCTGTGCGGTACGGACGCCTCGGTGGTCACCGGGCGGGGCGGGGCGCCCATCGACGACCTGGCCTGGATGCGCAAGTGCGCGGCGATCCGCGACGCGCTGCGGCGGGCCCGTCCGGTGCTCGGCGACCAGCTGGAGCTGCTGGCCACGGTCGGCGGCGCGGATCTGACCGCGATGACCGGCTTCCTGCTGCAGAGCGCGGTGCGCCGTACGCCGGTGATCCTGGACGGGGTGGTCTCGGCGGCCTGTGCGCTGGTGGCGCAGCGGGTGGCGTTCCGGGCACCGGACTGGTGGGTGGCCGGGCAGGCGAGCGGGGAGCCGGCCCAGGCGAAGGCGCTGGACCGGATCGCACTCAACCCTCTGCTCGACCACGGCGTCACTGCGGGAGAGGGAACCGGGGCGCTGCTGGCCTTGCCGTTGGTACGGGCAGCCGCGGCCCTGGCGGCAGAGCTGCCCGTACGCGACTGACCCGGCGCCGGCCCGCCCCGGCCGGCCGCCGCAGGAAGCGAGCGGACGAGCGCCCGGCCCGGGCGCTCACCACGTCATGCCCGTGCCGGACCGCCGGCGGCTCCCCATAAGATCGCGCTTTACACGTTTTATGGGAGACATCGCTTGAGTCCGGACGAAGACCGCCCTCGCGGCACGTGGTCACGGCGTGGTGCCGCATTCGGCATCTGGTATCTGCGCACGGTCACCTTCATCAATCTGCTGAGCGCGGTATGGGTGTCGTTCGGCAATGACATCCGCCGGCACAACATCGCGGAATTCTTTACTCCGTATCTGCTGACGGCGGGTTTCGCCTCCGGTGCCTTCTCACTCTTCCTGTCGGTGACCCTGCGGCGGCGCAAGCGGGCGGCCTGGATTTTGAATCTGGTGCTGTCCGGTCTGCTGGCGGTGCTCTTCGGATACGGGATGGTGGTGGCCCCGGAGTTCCGCGGGCATGCGCAGAACTGGGTGTCGCTGGGAGTGACCGTGCTCTTCGCCGCGGCGCTGGTGGTGGGGCGCCGCGAGTTCTCCGCCAAGGGCGACCGCGCGAACCCGAAGCTGGCGGCGACCGTCGCGGCCGGCGGCCTGCTGGTCGCCTCGCTGCTGGCGGCCCTGCTGGTGACCGTCACCAACACCGCGGGGGACGGCGCCTCGACGTGGATGCAGCGCTGGCGCTACGGCCTGATGCGGCTGGTGTCGCTGGCCGCCGACGACCGCGCCTTCCCGGGGATCGCCACCCCGAACTGGGTCAACGTCACGATCAATGTGCTCAGCACGCTGCTGCTGGTCGCGGTCCTGTGGGCGGCGTTCCGGTCCGTCCGCAGCACCGAGGCGATCACCGAGGACGACGAGGAGCGGCTGCGGGCGCTCCTCGCGCGGCACGGCGACCGTGACTCGCTGGGCTACTTCGCGCTGCGCCGCGACAAGAGCGTGCTGTTCTCCCCCAGCGGCAAGGCCGCGGTCACCTACCGCGTCGTGGGCGGGGTGTCGCTGGCCTCCGGCGATCCGCTGGGGGACCCCGAGGCCTGGCCCGGGGCGATCGAGGTGTGGCTGGCCGAGGCCCGGGAGCACGGCTGGGCGCCCGCGGTGATGGGCGCGAGCGAGGAGGGCGGCACGATCTACGCCCGGCACGGTCTGGACGCGCTGGAGCTGGGCGACGAAGCGATCGTGGACACCGCGGAGTTCACCCTCGGCGGCCGCGCGATGCGGACCGTACGGCAGGCCTACCACCGCGTCGAGCGGGCCGGCTACACCGTCCGTATCCGGCGTCACGAGGACATCCCGGCCGAGGAGATGTCGGAGCTGCTGCGGCTGGCCGACGACTGGCGCGACGGGGAGACCGAGCGCGGTTTCTCGATGGCGCTGGGCCGGCTCGGCGACGTGGGCGACGGGCGCTGTGTGATGCTCGAATGCCGCGACGGCGGCGCGGGGGAGGAAGCGGGCGAGCTGCGGGCGCTGCTCAGCTTCGTGCCCTGGGGCGAAAAGGGCCTTTCGCTGGATCTGATGCGGCGGGACCGGAACTCCGAGAACGGTCTGATGGAGTTCATGGTGCTGGAGTTGATCCAGCGGGCGAAAGAGGTGGAGGTCACTCAGCTCTCGCTGAACTTCGCGATGTTCCGTTCCGTCTTCGAACGTGGATCGCGGCTCGGCGCGGGCCCGGTGCTGCGCCTGTGGCGCTCACTGCTCAGCTTCTTCTCCCGGTGGTGGCAGATCGAATCGCTCTATCGCGCCAATGCGAAATACCGGCCGATCTGGGAGCCGCGGTACATGCTCTTCGAAAAGAGCACCGATCTGCTGCGGATCGGAATCGCCGCCGGCCGCGCGGAAGGCTTTCTGGAAGCCCCCGGTCTGCCCAAGTGGCTGAACCGCACGCACCTGGAGCATGCGAGGTGAGCGCGGCCGGTGCGGGGCAGCAGGGCGGGCCGGTGCCGGGGCGCCCGGAGCTGTCCGCCCTGGCCCGCGCCGCGCGCCGCGAGTGGGGCCCGCTCCTGCGGACGGTACGGTCCTCGCTGGTCACGGCGAAGCTGCGGGCCATTTGGCTGACGCTCACCGCGGTGTGCCTGACCCTGGTCCTCCAGTTCGTGCAGAACCAGGCCTGGGGCTATCAAATGGTCCAGGACATCGGCTCCGTACAGGCCTGGGAGCACCTGTGGGTGGCGTTGCTGCGCACCCCCCTGTCGCTGTTCGTCCCGGCGCTGGACCTTCCGGTGTGGGGGGCGCTGGCGCAGATCCTGGTGGTCTTCGGGATCGCGGAGATCTGTGTGGGCCGGCGGCAGACGCTGCTGATCGCCTATGTCGCCACGCTCGCCGGGACGATGTACGCGCGGATCGGCATCTGGATCGGCCCGGTGAGCCCGCTCGGGCTGCCCGACTCCGACAAGTTCGTCATCGACACCGGGCCGTCGGCGGCCGTGGTGGGGCTGGCGGTGTTCGTGTGCTGGCGCTACCGCGCATGGTTCACCTGTGCCGCGGTCGCCGTGGCGATGGTCGTCGAGGTGGTGTCCATCAAGAACAACCTGGCGGGCAAGGAGCATGTCGCGGCGGTGCTGGCGGTGCTCGTGGTGTGCGCGCTGTGGGAACTGGGGCGGCCGCGCGGGACGGAGCAGACCCCGCGGGTCAGCGGCTGGGGGCGCCCCCGATGATGTGCTCGGCCTTGCGGCGCAGGGCCGACCAGCGGCGGTCGTGCCGGTAGGCGCGGACCCGGGCACGGGCCCGCGCCTTCGGGCGGTGGCGGTAGAAGCGCCTGGCCCAGGGCGAGTTGGGGCGGGCCAGCCGGACCGCGCCGAAGAGCGCGACGAACGGCACGAAGACCCCGATGACCGCGATCCGGCCCTTGCCCTTGGTGAGCGCGACGAGCGCGAAGAGGAAGTTGACGGCCACGGTCCGCACGACCGTGAAGCGGTCGGTGCTCTCCTCCGGCCCGATCTCGTTGACGCCGAACGGCAGGAAGCCGGCGAGGATCAGGGCCACCAGGGCGACGGTGAGGATGACGATCTCGACGCTCTTGGTCCCCTCCTCACTCCAGTACACGTCGTCGAGGTGGAGGATCAGCGCGAACTCGTCGAGGACGAGGCCCACGCCGATGCCGAAGAGCACCGCGGCGACCCCCGAACCGAAGCCGCGCCGGCCGCCCGCGAGGGCGATGAACCCGCCGAGGACCATCAGGATCACGCCGGGCACCACGTGATGGACGTGCACACCGCCGGGGGTGAGGTTGCCAAACGGCCCCTTGCCCGCGCGGATGAGGCGGGTGATGGCCCGGGTCACCAGGAAGGTCAGCACGAAGGAGGCGAGGGCGAGCAGCAGCGGCAGCTTCCCCGGCTCGACGATATTGCGGTACCACCAGTGGCCCATCCCACACGCTCCCCATTTGCCGGATGGGGACACTTCACCACCCTGCGGCCCGGTTTGCCGGGTGACGGTCCGGACCGGCGGCCGGACACGGCGGGCGCCCGGATAGCCTGCCGCGGTGACCGACACCCCCGCTCCCCCGGCCCCCCTCGACGCCCTGCGCTTCGCCTTCGGCACGCTGACCGTGCTGCCGGTACGCGTCACCCGCTGGGACCGGGAGGCGGCGCGCGGCGGCATGCTCTGCGCGCCGCTGGCCGGACTGGTGGCCGGGCTGTGCGCGGCGGCGCTCGGCGCGGCGCTGCTGCTGCTCGGCGGCGGCCCGCTGCTCGCCGCGGTCGCCACCACCGTGGTGCCCGCCGTCCTCACCCGCGGGCTGCACCTGGACGGACTCGCCGACACCGCCGACGGGCTGGGCAGCGGCAAGCCCGGCGACGAGGCGCTGCGCATCATGAAGCAGTCCGACATCGGCCCGTTCGGGGTCATCACGCTGCTGTTCGCCCTGCTGGCCCAGGTGGCCGCGCTGGCGGAGCTGTACGCGGACGGCTGGGCACGCGGCGCCGTCGCGGCGGCCGTCGGTGCGGTCACCGCGCGCTGCGCGCTGACCCTCGCCTCCCGTGCGGGGGTGCCGGCCGCCCGGCCGGAAGGGCTCGGCGCGGCGGTCGCGGGCACGGTCCCGGTGCGGGCGGCGCTGCTGTGCACGGGGGCGGTGGTGGCCGGATGCGCGGCGGCCGGCGCCGCGTTCGGTGCGTACGGCGCGCTGCACGCCGGGCTCGCGGCGCTGCTCGGGCTCGGGCTGGGCGAGCTGCTGCTGCGGCACTGCCGGCGGCGGCTGGGCGGGGTGACCGGCGATGTGTTCGGGGCGCTCGCGGAGAGCGCGGGGCTCACGGCAGTGGTGGCGCTGGCCCTCGGGTAGCTCGCGGCCCGGCCCGGGCGCGTCTCCCTTATCCGTCAACTCACTGACAAAGAAGGGCAGTTCACCCCGCATACCGGTAACTCCCCCGGCCCCGTTATGTGCCGGTGTGGTATCGGACGGGCCTTGTGGCGCCGCCGAGCGTAGGCTCGGCCGCAGCAGCGCGCTGCGCGCAGACGGATTCCCCGGACGGAACAGGACCTTCATCACCGTGACTGCACTGACCCTCAGTACTTCTTCCGCCGCAACGGTGCGTGCGGATGCCGTCGTCGTCGGCGTGGCCAAGGGCGCCAAGGGCGTCGTGGTGGCCCCCGGCGCGGAGGCCGTGGACAAGGCCTTCGGCGGCAAGCTCGCCGCTGTGCTGGAGACCCTCGGCGCAAGTGGTGCCGAGGGCGAGGTGACCAAGCTGCCCGCCGCCGACGGCCTCAAGGCGCCGGTCGTGCTGGCGGCCGGCCTCGGCGAGGCGCCGGGCAAGGACGACGGCTACGGGACCGAGGCACTGCGGCGCGCCGCGGGCAGCGCCGCCCGCGCCCTGACCGGCACCAAGAAGGCCGCCTTCGCGCTGCCCCTCGAGGACGCCGAGGCGGCCGCCGCGGTGAGCGAGGGCGCGCTGCTCGGCGCGTACACCTTCACCGCGTACCGCAGCAACGGCAACGGGCCGAACGCCAAGGGCGGCAAGAAGAACGACGCCAAGTCGGCGCCGCTCGCGGAGGTCGCGCTCCTGGGCGGCAAGCCGCGTGACAAGGAGTTCAAGGCCGCCGCCGAGCGCGCCCAGGCGCTGGCCGCGGAGATCAACCGCGCCCGCGACCTGATCAACATGCCCCCCAACGACCTCGACCCGAAATCCTTCGCGGCCGAGGCGCAGGCCGCGGCCAAGGAGTTCGGCCTCAAGGTCGAGGTGCTGGACGAGAAGGCGCTCAAGAAGGGCGGCTACGGCGGCCTGCTGGGCGTCGGCCAGGGCGCGGAGACCCCGCCGCGGCTGGTGCGGATCGCGCACACCCACCCCAAGGCGGACAAGACCCTGGCCCTGGTCGGCAAGGGCATCACCTACGACTCGGGCGGTATCTCGCTCAAGCCGGCCGGCCACAACGAGACCATGAAGTGCGACATGAGCGGCGCCGCCGCGGTGTTCGCCGCCGTCGTGGCCGCCGCCAGGCTGGGCCTGCAGGTGAACGTCACCGGCTGGCTGGCGCTCGCCGAGAACATGCCGTCCGGCTCCGCCACCCGTCCCGGTGACGTGCTGACCATGTACAGCGGCAAGACCGTCGAGGTGCTGAACACCGACGCCGAGGGCCGTCTGGTGCTGGCCGACGCGCTGACCCGCGCCTCGGAGGAGGACCCGGACGCGATCGTGGACGTCGCCACCCTGACCGGCGCGATGGTGCTGGCGCTGGGCAACCGCACCTTCGGGATCATGGCCAACGACGACGCGTTCCGTACCTCGATCCACGAGATCGCGGAGGAGGTCGGCGAGCAGTCCTGGCCCATGCCGATGCCGTCCGAGCTGCGCAAGGGCATGGACTCCCCGGTTGCCGACATCGCCAACATGGGTGAGCGGATGGGCAGCGGCCTGGTCGCCGGGCTCTTCCTCAAGGAGTTCATCGGCGAGGGCATCACCTGGGCCCACCTGGACATCGCGGGCCCGGCGTTCCACGAAGGCGCGCCGTGGGGCTACACCCCCAAGGGCGGCACGGGATCCGCGGTGCGCACCCTGGTGCGCCTGGCGGAGCGCACCGCCGCGGGCGACCTGGGCTGACGGCCGGCCTGGGCACTTACCCGTCATTTCCGTACGGCCCCGGGCATACCACCCGGGGCCGTAGGCGCACCCGCGTCCCGTGTTCGCCCACAACGAAATCCGTACGCCAGTACGCGCCGGTAACCCTTACGGGGCGGCTGATCGTCCGCCCTGAGACCGGCCCGCCGTCCCGGCTCCGTGGAACAAGTGCGAAGATGGGTTCTCGGCAGGACAGGGCCCCCCTTACCCAGGGCCGAAGTAAAAGCGGCCGAACCACAGCCGCCGCCCGGTCATCGGAGACCGGCTCCGGCGTACCCATGCATGGAGGACGTGACGTGGCGAACGACGCCAGCACCGTTTTCGACCTAGTGATCCTCGGAGGCGGTAGCGGTGGTTACGCCGCTGCCCTGCGCGGGGCGCAGCTGGGCCTGGACGTCGCCCTGATCGAGAAGGGCAAGGTCGGCGGTACCTGCCTGCACAACGGCTGCATCCCCACCAAGGCTCTGCTGCACGCCGGTGAGATCGCCGACCAGGCTCGCGAGAGTGAGCAGTTCGGTGTCAAGGCCACCTTCGAGGGCATCGACATCAAGGCGGTCCACAAGTACAAGGACGAGGTCATCTCGGGCCTGTACAAGGGCCTGCAGGGCCTGATCGCCTCCCGCAAGGTGACCTACATCGAGGGCGAGGGCCGGCTGTCCTCCCCGACCTCCGTCGATGTGAACGGCCAGCGTGTCCAGGGCCGCCACGTCCTGCTGGCGACCGGCTCCGTGCCGAAGTCGCTGCCGGGCCTGGAGATCGACGGCAACCGCATCATCTCCTCGGACCACGCGCTCACGCTGGACCGCGTGCCGAAGTCCGCGATCGTGCTGGGCGGCGGCGTCATCGGCGTCGAGTTCGCCTCCGCGTGGAAGTCCTTCGGCACCGACGTGACCATCATCGAGGGCCTCAAGCACCTCGTCCCGGTCGAGGACGAGAACAGCTCCAAGCTGCTGGAGCGGGCCTTCCGCAAGCGCGGCATCAAGTTCAACCTCGGCACCTTCTTCGACAAGGCCGAGTACACCGCCGACGGCGTGAAGGTCACCCTCGCCGACGGCAAGACCTTCGAGGCCGAGGTGCTGCTGGTCGCGATCGGCCGCGGGCCGGTCTCGGCGGGCCTGGGCTACGAGGAGCAGGGCGTCGCGATGGACCGCGGCTACGTCCTCGTCGACGAGTACATGCAGACCAACGTGCCGACCATCTCGGCCGTCGGTGACCTCGTTCCCACCCTCCAGCTCGCCCACGTCGGCTTCGCCGAGGGCATGCTGGTGGCGGAGCGGCTGGCCGGTCAGAAGACCGTGCCGATCGACTACGACGGCGTGCCGCGCGTCACGTACTGCCACCCCGAGGTCGCTTCGGTGGGCATCACCGAGGCCAAGGCCAAGGAGCTGTACGGCGCCGACAAGGTCGTCGCTCTCAAGTACAACCTCGCGGGCAACGGCAAGAGCAAGATCCTGAAGACCACGGGCGAGATCAAGCTCGTCCAGGTCAAGGACGGTGCCGTGGTCGGCGTCCACATGGTCGGTGACCGTATGGGCGAGCAGGTCGGTGAGGCCCAGCTGGTCTACAACTGGGAGGCCCTGCCGGCCGAGGTTGCGCAGCTCGTGCACGCGCACCCGACGCAGAACGAGGCCCTCGGCGAGGCCCACCTGGCCCTGGCCGGCAAGCCTCTCCACTCCCACGACTGACCCCAGTCCCGGGCGCGACCACATCCGCACCACACTTGTAAGGAGCAACTGAAACCATGGCGGTTTCCGTAACCCTGCCGGCGCTCGGCGAGAGCGTCACCGAGGGCACCGTCACTCGCTGGCTCAAGGCCGAGGGTGAGCGCGTCGAGGCCGACGAGCCGCTGCTCGAGGTGTCGACCGACAAGGTCGACACCGAGATCCCGGCCCCGGCCGCCGGTGTCCTGTCCGCCATCAAGGTGGCCGAGGACGAGACCGTGGAGGTCGGCGCCGAGCTGGCCCTCATCGACGACGGCAGCGGTGCGCCCGCGGCCGAGGCGGCCCCGGCCGCCGCCGAGGCGCCCGCGGCCGAGCCGCAGCCCGAGCCCGAGCCGGCTCCGGCCGCCGAGGCCCCCGCCCCCGCCGCTGCCCCCGCGGGCGGCGCCGAGGGCACGGACGTCGTCCTCCCCGCGCTCGGTGAGAGCGTCACCGAGGGCACCGTCACCCGCTGGCTGAAGGAGGTCGGCGAGGAGGTCTCGGCCGACGAGCCGCTGCTGGAGGTCTCGACCGACAAGGTCGACACCGAGATCCCCGCCCCGACGTCCGGCACCCTGCTGGAGATCGTCGTCGGTGAGGACGAGACCGCCGAGGTCGGCGCCAAGCTCGCCGTCATCGGTGCTGCCGGCGCCGCTCCGGCTGCCGCCCCGGCCCCGGCCGCGCCGGCCCCGGCCGCCGCTCCGGAGCCCACCCCGGCACCGGCCCCCGCGCCGGCTCCGGCCGCTGCCGCCCCGGCGCCCGCTCCGGCTCCGGCCGCACCGGCTCCGGCCGCGCCGGCCCCGGCCCCCAAGCCGGCCGCTGCCCCCGCCCCGGCCCCGGCCGCCGGTGAGGGCGACGGCGCCTACGTCACCCCGCTGGTGCGCAAGCTCGCCGCGGAGAACGGCGTCGACCTGTCCACGGTCAAGGGCACCGGTGTCGGTGGCCGGATCCGCAAGCAGGACGTCATCGCCGCCGCCGAGGCCGCCAAGGCCGCCGCGCCGGCTCCGGCCGCCGCCCCGGCCGCCGCCTCCAAGGCCCCGGTCATCGAGGCGTCCCCGCTGCGCGGCCAGACCGTCAAGATGCCGCGGATGCGCAAGGTCATCGGCGACAACATGATGAAGGCCCTGCACGGCCAGGCCCAGCTGACCTCCGTGGTCGAGGTGGACATCACCAAGATCATGCGGATGCGCAACCAGGCCAAGGACGCCTTCGCGCAGCGTGAGGGCGTCAAGCTCTCCCCGATGCCGTTCTTCGTCAAGGCCGCTGTCCAGGCGCTGAAGGCCCACCCGGTCGTCAACGCCCGGATCAACGAGGACGAGGGCACCATCACCTACTTCGACACCGAGAACGTCGGTATCGCGGTGGACGCGGAGAAGGGCCTGATGACCCCGGTCATCAAGGACGCCGGTGACCTCAACATCGCCGGTATCGCCCGCAAGACGGCGGACCTGGCGGGCAAGGTCCGCGCGAACAAGATCACGCCGGACGAGCTGTCCGGTGCGACCTTCACCATCAGCAACACCGGTTCGCGCGGCGCCCTGTTCGACACCGTCATCGTGCCCCCGAACCAGGTCGGCATCCTGGGCATCGGTGCGACCGTCAAGCGCCCGGTGGTCATCAACCACCCGGACCTCGGCGAGACCATCGCGGTGCGCGACATGACCTACCTGGCGCTCTCCTACGACCACCGTCTGGTGGACGGCGCGGACGCCGCCCGCTACCTGACCACGGTCAAGCAGATCCTGGAGGCCGCCGAGTTCGAGACCGAGATCGGTCTCTGATTCCGGCAGTCACGCCATAGGTGTGCAACAGGGGTCGGCCCCGGTTCGTACGAGCCGGGGCCGGCCCCTTTGCGCACCCCTGAGCATCTTCGCGCCGGGCCTTCGACCGTCGCGGATAATGGCCCCCTCGTCACCACGCGCTCTGAAGGAGCCCCTCATGACCCCGCCCGTCGTCCATTCGCTGCGCGAGCAGATCCGCGAGCACATCCTCGAGGGGATCGTCAGCGGCCGCTGGCAGCCGGGCGAGCGGATCGTGGAGCGGCGGATCGCGGTGGAGCTGGAGGTCAGCCAGACGCCCGTACGGGAGGCGCTGCGGGAGCTGGAGTCGCTGCAGCTGATCGAGTCGGCACCGAACAAGGGCGTACGGGTACGGAATCTGACCGCGGACGACCTCAAGGAGAGCTATCCGGTCCGGGCCGGGCTGGAGCAGGTGGCCGCCGAACTGGCCGCCGGGCGGCTGGCCGAGGACACCGTGGCGCTGGAGCGCGAGGTGGCGGCGCTGCGCGAGGCGGAGCTGACCGGTGACGGGGAGGCGCAGGTGCGGCACACCGTGGCCTTCCACCGGGAGATCGTGGGGGCCGCCGGGAACGCCGTGCTGCTGCACACCTGGGAGTCGCTGGGCATCGAGGTCTGGACGACGCTGTCGATCCGCTGGTTCAGCCCGGAGCCGCGCTCGCACGCCCAGGACCACCAGGAGATCGTGGACGCGTTCCGGCGGCGCGACCCGAAGATCGGCGCCTTGCTCAAGTCACACGTCCTGAGCTGCGCACCCCGGGTCTGAGGAGGCCTCGGGCGGGGCCCGGCGGGCCCTCCCCCGGCTGGCACGCGGTGCCCAAAAATACGGCACCCCGTGCCGACCTGCGGTTATTCACCCGGAGACCGTTGATCGATCATCGATCAGAGCGTATCGTCTCCCGTCGGGGCGCGACAACCCTGCCTGCCGAACTCGTAGGGGGTGTCGTCAAGGCCGCGGTCCACCCTGAAGGACGCGGCCGGTCACGACGGCACCCCCGAGCTACCTCCCGTCCGGAAAGGGGCCACCCATGCCCGATCCCGTGCGCCTGCCGTACAGCCAGCTCGACCAGCTCCCGGACCGCGACCCCGAGGAGACCGCCGAGTGGCGCGAGTCGCTTGACGCCGTCACCGAGGCAGCGGGCCCCCAGCGCGCCGCGTACCTGATGCGCCGCGCCCTGGAGCACACCGCGCGCACCGAAGGCACCGCCCTGCCGTCCCTCCTGGAGACGGACTACGTCAACACCATCCCGACCTCCGCCGAGCCCGCCTTCCCCGGCGACGAGGCGATGGAGGCCCGGATCACGGCCTGGAACCGCTGGAACGCCGCCGCGATGGTGACCCGCGGCTCCGCCCTGGGCCTCGGCGGCCACATCGCCACCTTCGCCTCCGCCGCCTGGCTCTACGAGACCGGCTTCCAGCACTTCTTCCGCGGCAAGGAGGGCGACGGCAGCGGCGACCAGCTCTACATCCAGGGCCACGCCTCCCCCGGCATCTACGCCCGCGCCTTCCTCGAAGGCCGCCTCACCGAGGACCACCTCGACCACTTCCGCCAGGAGACTGGCGGCGAGGGCCTGCCCTCCTACCCGCACCCGCGGCGGCTGCCCTGGCTGTGGGAGTTCCCCACCGTCTCCATGGGCCTGGGCCCGCTCTCCGCCATCTACCAGGCGCGCTTCAACCGCTACCTGGAGCACCGCGGCATCAAGGACACCGCGAACTCCCACGTCTGGGCGTTCCTGGGCGACGGCGAGATGGACGAGCCGGAGTCGACCGCCGCACTGGCGCTCGCGGGCCGCGAGGGCCTGGACAACCTGACCTTCGTCATCAACTGCAACCTGCAGCGCCTCGACGGCCCGGTCCGCCCCAACTTCAAGATCGTGCAGGAGCTGGAGGCCCAGTTCCGCGCGGCCGGCTGGAACGTCGTCAAGTCGCTGTGGGGCCAGGCCTGGGACGAGATCTTCGCGCTCGACACCGACGGCGCCCTGATCCGCCGCCTCGGCGAGACCCCCGACGCGCAGTTCCAGACGTACGCCACCCGCGACGCCGCCTACCTGCGCGAGCACTTCTTCGGCGCCAACGAGTCCCTGCAGGCCCTGGCCCGCAATCTCACCGACGCCAAGCTCCTGGAGCTGTTCCAGACCTCCCGCGCCGGCCACGAGCCGCGCAAGGTGTACGCCGCCTACCGGGCCGCCGTCGAACACCGGGGCGCGCCGACCGTCGTCCTGGCGCAGACCGTCAAGGGCTACACCCTCGGCGCGGGCTTCGAGTCCCGCAACGCCAACCACCAGATGAAGAAGCTCACCATGGCCGAGTTCCGCACCATGCGTGACGTCCTCGAACTCCCCATCCCGGACAGCGCGCTGGAGGGCGACCAGGTGCCGTACTGGCGCCCGGCCGACGACTCCCCCGAGATGGTCTACCTGCGCCAGCGCCGCGCCGCCCTCGACGGCCCGGCCCCCGCCCGCAAGGTCGTCGCCAAGCCGCTGCCGATGCCCGCCGACAAGGCCTTCGACGGCCTGAAGAAGGGCTCCGGCAGCCAGGAGATCGCCACCACCATGGCGTTCGTCCGGCTGGTCAAGGACCTGATGCGGGACAAGGAGACCGGCAAGCGCTGGGTCCCGATCGTCCCCGACGAGGCCCGCACCTTCGGTATGGAATCGCTCTTCCCGACCGCCGGCCTCTACTCCCCCAAGGGCGCGACCTACGACCCGGTCGACCGTGACCAGCTCCTTTGGTACAAGGAAGCCAAGGACGGCCAGATCCTCAACGAAGGCATCACCGAGGCCGGTTCGCTCGCCGACTTCACCGCCGCCGCGACGTCGTACGCGACGCACGGCGAGCCGATGATCCCCTTCTACATCTTCTACTCGATGTTCGGCTGGCAGCGCACCGCCGACCAGTTCTGGGCGCTGGCCGACCAGTTGGGCCGCGGCTTCGTCATCGGCGCCACCGCGGGCCGTACGACGATGACCGGCGAGGGCCTTCAGCACGCCGACGGCCACTCGCACCTGATCGCCTCCACCAACCCGGCGGCGCTCTCCTACGACCCGGCCCTCGCCTACGAGGTCGCGGTCATCGTCAAGGAGGGCCTGCGCCGGATGTACGGCCCGGACGCCGAGGACGTCTTCTACTACCTCACGGTCTACAACGAGACCAAGGTCCAGCCGGCCATGCCGGAGGGCGTCGAGGAGGGCATCCTCAAGGGCCTGTACCGCTTCAACGAGGGCACCAAGCCCCAGGCCGACAGCCCGCAGCTGCAGCTGCTCGCCTCCGGTACCGCCATCCACTGGGCCCTGGAGGCGCAGCGGCTGCTGGCCGACGACTGGGGCGTGGCGGCGGACGTCTGGTCGGCGCCGTCCTGGACGGAGCTGCGCCGCGACGCCCTGGAGTGCGATGCCGCCCGTCTGGAGGGCGAGGACCGTATCCCGTACGTCACCCGTGCGCTGGCCGGCGCCCCCGGCCCGGTCGTCGCGGTGAGCGACTGGATGCGGGCGGTCCCCGACCAGATCGCCCCCTGGGTCGAGCAGGACTGGACCTCCATCGGCACCGACGGCTTCGGCCTGTCCGACACCCGCGAGGCGGCCCGCCGCCACTTCGGCGTCGACCCGCAGTCGGTGGTCGTCCAGGCGCTCGCCGCCCTCGCCCGCCGCGGCCAGGTCAAGCCGGAGACAGTCAAGGAGGCCAGGGAGCGCTACGGCCGGTGAGCCACGGGCCGCCGCACCGCGGCCCCTGCCTCACCGGCGGCCCCGCCCCACACCGGGCGCCGCCGCCCGCCCTCCGGGGCACCCCCGACTCCCGTGTGGAGGCCACCTTCCCGCGCCCGGGGCCTCCACACGGGAACCCACCACCGGCCCGGCCGACCACGCCCTGACTACGGCCGGGCCGGGCTGTCTTTGTGTCTGTGTGCCGGGCGTACGTTGCCGGTGGCTGCGGCCCGGTGCGCCTTTTCACTGTGGGTGGTGGGCCGGAGGGGACGCCCGGTACCCCTCCCCCAGCCTTCGGCCGGGAGGTGCCCCCGCGGCAACCACCAACCCCGCAAAGGCGCCAGCCCCACAGACCAACCGACGACACCGCAGCCGACACGCAACGCCGCCCCAAAGGGGCGCGGGGAACTGCGCGCCCAGCCACAACCGGGCCCGCAGACAAACAACGCGCCCCATCATGAACCCATGCGCGCTGCCCGCCTGATCAAAATGGTGCTACTGCTCCAGGCACGACCGTCGATGACGGCCGCCGAACTGGCGCGGGAGCTGGAGGTTTCCGAGCGTACGGTCGCCCGCGACGTCCTCTCGCTCTCCGAGGCCGGCGTACCCGTCTACGCGGACCGCGGCCGAGCCGGCGGCTACCGCCTCATCGGCGGCTACCGCACCCGGCTCACCGGCCTCGGCCGCAGCGAGGCGGAAGCCCTCTTCCTGTCCGGCGTGCCCTCCGCCCTGCGCGAGATGGGCCTTGCCGACGCCGCGTCCGCCGCCCGGCTGAAGGTCTCCGCCGCCCTGCTGCCCGAGCTGCGGGACGCCGCGACCGGCGCCGCCCAGCGCTTTCACCTCGACGCACCGGGCTGGTATCAGGAGCCCGAGACGCCCGCCCTGCTCCCCGAGATCGCCGACGCGGTCTGGGACGACCGCCGGATCACCGCCCGCTACCTCCGCAAGGACACCGAGGTGGAACGGGAGTTGGAGCCCTACGGCCTCGTGCTGAAGGCGGGCGTCTGGTATCTGGCGGCGCGTACGCAGGGCGACTACCGCGTCTACCGTGTCGACCGGTTCACCACAGTGGCGCCCGCCGGGAACGGCAACATCTCCAGGGCCGACGACGCCGACGACACCCACCACACCGACAGCACCCACAACGCCCACCGCACCGACCGCACCGGCGGGCGATTCACCCGTGACGTTTCCTTCGACCTCCCGGAGTTCTGGGCACAGCGGGCGGCCCAGTTCGCCCGGTCGATCCTGCGCGAGGAGGTGGTACTGCGGCTGTCCCCGCGCGGTGTCAGCCAGCTGCCGTATGTCACCGAACGCGCCGCGGCCCGCGAGGCGATCGCGCGGGCGCAGACCGCGGACGGCCTTGACGAGCACGGCCGGCTGACCGTGACACTCGCCGTGGAGTCCGCAGAGGTCGCCTACGCCCAGTTGCTGGCGCTCGGCCCGGAGGGCGACATCCTCGCACCCCCCGAGCTGCGCGAGCGCTTCGCCTCGGCCGCCCGCCGGATGGCCGCGCTGTACCCGGCGGGGGCCACGGCAGGAGCCGGACCGGACGCGGACGGACCGGGCGAGGGCGGGCCGGGCGCGGCCGGACCGGACCACAGCGACCCGTGATCCGCCGGATGCACGGGCGCGGGCGGGCGCCCCCACCGAAACCGGCCCGCGTCACCGGCAGTCGTCAGCGGTACCCGTCAGCGGTAGTCCTCCGCGCCGCCCTCCTTCCCACCGAAGACGACCTCCTCGAAGTATCCGAAGCAGTCGGGCCGCGAGCCATCCGTGTCGGTGAAGTCGTACTCCTTCGCCAGCTGCCCGCTGGAGAGCGACCGGCCGCTCCAGCGCTCCTTGGCCGGGTCGGCGGCGAGCGCCCGCAGGCCGCGGGCGATCAGGGCCGGCGATTCGGCGATGGCGAAGTGCGGCTCATCGGCCACCGCGTCGCGCCAGTTCTCCTCCGTCACCCCGAAGTGGTCGAGCATCTCCTCGGAGCGGAGGAAGCCGGGGGTGAGCGAGACCGCCGTGCCCCCGTGTTCCTTCAGTTCGGCGGCGAGCCCGAAGGCGATGCGGTGCGGTGCGTTCTTGGTGAGGTCGAAGCAGAGGTTGTCCCGGTAGGTGCGGTTGAAGGCGGCGGTGCCGTCGGTGACCTCGACCACCAGACCGCCGGGCCGCCTGATCAGCAGGGGCAGGGCGTAGTGGCTGGTGATGACGTGGGTGTCGATGCCGAGGCGGAACATCCGCAGCCCGTTCTCCAGGTCGAGGTCCCACAGCTTGGTGTCGAACTCGATCAGCCGGTCGCCGCCCCAGACGCTGTTGACCAGTACGTCCAGCCGCCCCTGTTCCCGGTCGATGCGCTCGGTCAGCGCCTTGACCTGCGCCGGGTCCAGGTGGTCGGTCGGTACGGCGATACCGGTGCCGCCCGCCGCGCTCACCAGCTCCGCGGTCTGCTCGATCGTCTCCGTGGGCCGGCCGACCTCGCTGACCCGTTCCCTGGTCGTCCGGCCCGTCACATACACCAGGGCGCCGGCCCGGCCCAGCTCGACCGCCATTGCCCGCCCGGCCCCACGGGTCGCTCCGGCCACCAGCGCCACCCGTCCCGCCAGTTCCCGCTGCGTTGTCATGTACGCCACTCCTCGCTGTCAGGTGCCTCGCATCCGTACACGGCGACCGTGGCAGCGATACCCGACATCTTCTGTCAGGATTCATCGGCCACCTCTCCGGATTCACCAGCCGCCCGTCCGCATTCACCGGCCGCCGTACAGCGATCCGCCCCTCGCCTACGGACGGAGTGCGCGCACCGTCCCCCCGTTCCGCAGCCGTCCGACGACCTCGTCGGGGGCGTTTTGCCCGGCGGGCGCGGCGAGGGTGTTCGTGTGGGCAAAGACCCGTACCCCGCCGGTGGCGTCGAGGCCGCCGACCCCTTGGCTGCCGGCCGCGAGCAGGTACCACTTGCCGGACTGCGCCCGCCAGTGGACGTTCCCGACCACCGGGGCTCCGAAGCGGCTGCAGGCGGCGGTGTCCCGCGCCCGTCCGGCGATCCGGCCGGGCTCGGCCGGGCGCGTGGCGGGCGGCAGGAAGTGCAGGGTCACGCTGCCGGGTCCGCGCCAGGTGTCGGCACGACTGCACACCCAGGTCGCGCTGCCGCTGTCCTCCGGGAGTCGCTGGCCGGCGAACGCCCAGTTGTCGACGGACCGTACGCCGGCGCCCCGCAGCGACCCGAGCGCGCAGGCCGTACGGGCCCAGCCCTGCAGGGCCGGGGTGCCGGTCGCCTCGCCCGCCTGGGCCGCCGGTGCGCCGCCGGGTGGCACGGAGGTGAGGTGGACGGGGGCGAGGTCGTTGAGGTCGGTCAGCAGGAAGGGCGGGTGCACGCCGGTGCCCGCGATCCGCGTCGAGGGCCGGAACTGGGCCGCCGGCCAGTGCCCGCAGCCGGTGCCCCCCTCGGGCGGTACCGGGATGCGGTCGGTGACCCCGTCCGGGGTGACATGCAGTCCGTGCACCGGGGCGGCCGGTGCCAGCAGGTCGCGGACGCCGACGTCGGAGACCCACGGCGCCAGCAGATAACGCATCCAGCCGTTGCCGCGGCCGATCACCAGCGCGGCGCCGGTGGTCAGATCCGCGTCGTCGACCCGTGCGAAGTGCAGCGTGGGCGTGGCGCCTTCGGGCTCGGCGTAGCGCACCAGCCGCTCGCCGTCGTAGAAGACCACGACCGTCACGGCGTCGATCTGGCCCGCGTAGAGCAGCTGCGGCGGGTGGTCGGGCGGCCGGGTGGAGGTGCCCGCGGACCTCATGATCCGGGCGTCGGCGGGTGGCGCCGCCCAGACCCGCAGCGCCCGCCCCAGCAGCTCCCGGTCGCCGGCCTGCCGGCCGCGCACGGGCCAGGCGGTGAAGTCCACCCGGGAGGTGTCCGTCCACGCTTCGTTGGGGGTGCGCAGCAGCCGGCCGGGGTCCAGCGCCTGCTCCGCCGTGGTCGGCGGGCGCTCCCTCCGGCCCCCGTCGCCGCCCGACAGCCCGGCCACCGCGGCGCCGACCGCCAGTACGGCCACCAGCGCGACCGCCGCACGTACCCGCTGCCGGCGGCGCAGCAGGTCGGTCGGCCGGGTCTGCACCGTGCACGGGTCGAACTCCGCCGAGTTCAGCAGTGCCGCGGCGCCCGTCTCCGTCTCCCGGTCCAGCTGCGCCGCCGCCCGTTGTGCCGCATCGGGCTCCTCGACCCCGGCCCGTGCCAGCACGCTGCGTGCGGCGTCCTCGTCCAGCCCTTCCAGATGCCACAGCCCGAGGGCGGCGCGTACCGGCGCCGGCACCGCGGACAGCGCCTGGTCCAGGGCGAGTTCTTCGGCGCCGCCGACCCGCGGGAAGAGCCGCAGGCCCCAGACCTGGGGCAGGGCCGCCGGTACCCGAAGGGGCCGCCCCTCGTACGCCAGCGCCAGCCGCAGGGCCCGCAGCCGCACCACGTCGTAGCCCGGTTCGGGCGCCGGGCCGCGCTGGGCCGGCAGTCCGCCGTCCGGCCGGCGCAGCCGCGCCCGCGGCAGCGCCCGCTGGACCAGGCCGTGTGCGGTCAGGACCCGGCGGTGGCGGCCCGTCGACGGGGGCAGGACGAGGTAGGTGAGGCGGACGAGCCGTGGATAGTGCTCGACGAGGGCCGCCTCGGCCCGTTCGACGTCGGCCCGGGTGCGTTCGTCCATGGGCATGGCCTGGAACAGCCCTTCGCGAAATGGTGGATATGCCGTCGTTCGGTCGTTGCACGCCGTCCAACGAGTGATTCTTGGGACGGTCACACGGCGGCGCGGGCCCGGTGAGCGAACCCGGTCCGAACACCCCGTCACCGCCGCGCCCGCCACGTCACCGATCCGGATAACGCCCCCGCCGCATCCGGGGTACTCCGCATGCGACGGGCGCCGGCAGGGCAGATGCTGGAGCGGTGATGGACGAGACGGAGTTCTGGGAACTGATCGACGGTTCCCGCGAGGCCGCCGCAGGCGACCCGGAGGAGCAGGCCGACGCGCTGGTCGAGCGGCTCCTCGGGCTCGACCCGGATGCCGTCGTGGACTTCGCCCGCCACTTCGAGGCCCGCTACAACCGGGCGTACTCCTGGGATCTGTGGGCCGCGGCCTCGGTGCTGCTCGGCGGCGCCGGCGACGACGCCTTCGACTACTTCCGCTGCTGGCTGATCGCCCAGGGCCGGGAGGTCTTCGAGGGCGCGCTGCACGACCCCGACCAGCTCGCCGAGCTGCTGGACGACTTCGACGAGGCGGTGGACGGCGACGCCGAGGAGCTGGGCTATGCGGCCGACGAGGCGTACGAGCAGCTGACCGGCGGGGTGATGCCGGACCTGGGGCTGCCCCCGCCGCCCCGCGAACCGGTCGGCACGTACCTGGACTTCGACGACGACCGGACCATGGCGGAGCGCTTCCCCACCCTCTGGGACCGTTTCAGGCCATAGCCACGGGGCCGGTTCGCACCGGGGCACGGCGGGCCCGGACCCCGGGTGCCACCACCGGTCCGTCGCTGCGGGCAGTATGGCCTCATGCGGATCGCGATCACCGGCTCGACCGGACTCATCGGCACGGCGCTCGTACGGTCTCTGGGGGCGGACGGCCATGACGTCGTGCGGCTCGTACGGCGCGCGCCCAGGGCCGCCGGCGAGGTGCGCTGGGACCCCGGGCGCCAGGAGGTCGACACGGCCGGACTGGCCGGCTGCGAGGCCGTCGTCCACCTGGCCGGCGCCGGGGTCGGCGACCACCGCTGGACGGCCGCCTACAAGCAGGAGATCCGCGACAGCCGGGTCCTGGGCACCCGGGCCCTCGCCTCGGCCCTCGCCGCCATGGACACCCCGCCGCGCGTCTTCGTGTGCGGCAGCGCGATCGGCTACTACGGCGACACCGGCGACCGGCGGACGGACGAGAGCGCGCCGGCCGGCCACGGGTTCCTGCCGGAGGTCTGCGTGGCCTGGGAGGACGCCGCGAAGCCGGCGCAGGACGCGGGCATCCGCACCGTCTTCGCCCGCACCGGTCTGGTCGTGGCACGCTCCGGCGGCGCCTGGGGCCGGCTCTTCCCCGTCTTCCGGCTCGGTCTGGGCGGCCGGCTCGGCGACGGCAGCCAGTACTGGAGCTTCATCTCCCTGGAGGACCACATCCGGGCGCTCCGGCACCTCATCGACACCGAGGACCTGGCCGGTCCGGTCAACCTCACGGCCCCGGAGCCGGTCACCAACCGCGAGGTCACCGCAGTGATGGGCCATGTCCTGGGCCGGCCCACGCTGTTCACCGTGCCGGCGCCGGTCCTGCGGGCCGCGCTGGGCGAGTTCGCGGGCGATGTGCTGGGCAGTCAGCGGGTCATTCCGCGGCGACTGCTGGACTCGGGGTTCACGTTCACCCATCCGCGCATCATCGAGGCGGTCCGGGCCGCGTAGCGCTCCGGGCCCCGTGGTCCCCGGGCCGCGCAGCCGTCCGCGGCGGGGGCATGCGCGTCCTGCCGTCGTCCGTACCGCGAAGTCGTCCGCGTCACACCGCCGTCCGGGCGGCATAGCCGCGGGGCCACACGGGAAGCTTTGGCCAAGGGGCGCGTCGACGCGCCCCTTGGACGCCCCCTCTCGAACGGACCGCCGCCTCCTGCCGACCCCGCACGCCTCATCTCGGTATCCCCCAGGGCGGCACCGGGCACGACAGGGGTGCGCCGCCGTTGGGACCGACCTCGGGAGGGGCATGTGCTGCGTACCGCATCGGCCGTGGACGTCGTCATCGTGGGGGCCGGTCCGGCCGGACTCGCCGCCGCCCGCCATCTGACCGGGGCGGGGGTGTCCGTCACGGTCCTGGAGGCCGCGCCACATATCGGCGGCCGGTCCGCCACCGACCGCCTCGACGGCTTCCGGCTGGACCGCTACGGCCGGCCGCTGGCCGTCTCCGCCGCGGATCTGTGCCGTACCCCGGGCCTCGGCGACCTGACGCTCCGTCCGTTCGCGCCCGGTCTGAGCGTCCACAACGGGCAGCGGGCGCAGCGCGTCAGCGCGCCCCGGAGCGCGAAGGCTGCGCTGTCCGCGGCCCGCGCCCTCTCCCGCGCCGACCGCCGTACGGAACGCCGGACGGAGCGTCAGCCCGTCCGCCTCACCGATCGGCGGACCGCACCGCCCCCGGACCGCCGCCCGGTCCGCCGTATCGACCGCCGGACGGACCGCCGCGCCGCCGACACCGCCGCCGCTCCCCCTGCCTTCGCCCCGCACGCCCCGCCCGCCGACCGTCCGATCCACGACGCCCTGGCGAGCCGCCCCGCCTTTCCGCACCGCGGCCATGACGCGTTCCTGCGGCCCCTGCTGACCGCGCTGCTGTGCGATCCCAAGCTGCGCGGCTCCAGCCGGGGCGCGGCGGTGGCGCTGCGCGCCTACGCCCAGGGCCGGCTGTGGCTGCCGGCCGGCGGCGCCGCAGCCGTCCCCGACCTGCTCGCCGCCGCTCTGCCGCCCGGCACGGTCCGGACGTCCGTGCGGGTCACCGCCGTCTCCACCACCGGCGTCAGCACCGCGGAGCACGGTCACATCCCCTGCCGGGCGGTACTGGTGGCCACCGGCGCGCGGGAGGCGGCCGAGCTGTTGCCGGGGCTGCGGGTGCCGGCCTTCCACCCGGTCGCCGTCCTGCACCACACCGCGGCGGACGGGGGCCGCGGCGCACCGTCCCGCGACACGGCCCTGATCCTGCCGACGGACGGTCCGGTCGCCTACAGCTACGCCGCCGGCGCCATCGACCCCTCCCGTACGCCGCCGGGCCGGTCGCTGATCACCACGACCGTGCTCGGCGCCGCCGCGATGCTGCCGCTGTCCGTACTGGACAAGACGGTCCGCCCCCAGCTCGACCGGATCTACGGTGCGCGCACCGACGACTGGCAGCTGCTGAGCGCCCATCACGACCCGTATGCCGTCCCCGCGATGCCGGCGCCGCACGACCCGGAGCGGCCGGTGCGGGTGCTCTCCGGCCTGTATGTGTGCGGCGATCACCGTGATACCAGCACGCTCCAGGGCGCGCTGAACTCGGGCCGCCGGGCCGCCCGCGCGCTCCTCCAGGACTTCGGGCTGCCGGCCTTCACCACGGAACCGGACGCCCTGCCCACGGCGGCCTGAACCGGGCGGCCGGGCCCGGCCTCACCCAGGCGGCCGGGCGGCCGGGCCCCCTCACCCCAGCGCCGCCACCCGTTCGCGATACCCCCGTACCGCCGCGGCGTCCCGGTAGGGCTCCAGGCGGCGCTCGAACTCCCTGACGTACTCATGGGCCCGTACGGAGCGCATCTCGGAGGCCTGGAGCGCCGCCTCGGCGCCCAGCGTGCAGGCCTGCTCCAGTTCGCCCAGGCCCAGCCGCGCGGTCGCCAGCACCACCCGGCAGAAGAGCCTGCTGCGGGCGAATCCGGCCGCGCGCAGCTGGAGGGAGCGCTCGGCGTGCTGGGAGGCGGCGCGGTACTGCTGGAGGTCGCGGTGGCAGTGCGCCAGTTCGTCGGCGAGCTGCGCCTCGTCGAAGAAGCGAGCCCAGTACGGGGTGTCGTCACCGGGGCGGACGGTCTCCAGCGCCCGTTCGGCACGGGCCAGCGCCGTGGTGCAGGCCCGGACCTCGCCCAGGACGCCGTGGCCGCGGGCCTCCGCGGAGTGCAGCAGCGCCTGCACTGCGGGCGGCGCGCTGCCGCCGATGCCCTGCTGGGCGACCCGCGCCAGCTGCACGGCTTCCCTGCCGTGCCCCAGGTAGACGGCCTGCCGGCTCATCGTCGCCAGGACGTAGGACCCGTACGCCCGGTCCCCGGCGGCCTGGGCCAGCCGCAGGGCCTGGACGAAGTACCGCTGGGCCAGCCCGTGGGCCGCGATGTCGTACGAGGTCCAGCCGGCCAGCCGGGTCAGATCGGCGGCGGCGGCGAAGAGCCGGCGGCCGGTGGCCTCGCCGTAGCTGCCGCGGAGCATCGGCTCGGCCTCGTGCTCCAGATAGCGCACCAGGGCCTGGCGGGCGTGGCCGCCGCCGTAGGCGTGGTCCAGCGCCCGGAACAGCTCGCCGACCGAGCGCAGCGCCGCGATGTCGCCGGAGGTGACCCTGGAGCCCTGGGTGCGGTCGACGCGGTCGGTGCGGCGCTGCCGGGGCACGGTGACCCGGCCCTGTGCGGGTACCCGGCCCGTGCCGTCGCCGTTGGTCTCGCCGCGGGCGACGCGTTCGTCTGCGCGCCCGATCAGCCAGTCGCGGCTGGGCACCACGAGCCCGGCCGGGGTGAAGGCGATCTTGCGGAGCTCGGCGTGGCTGCCGGAGTCCTTGCGCCACAGGCCGCTGACGATGTCCACCGCCTCGCTGGGGCTCGCGGCGAATTCCAGCCCGGCGTACACCGGCGCACAGGCGTCCAGGCCGAGGTCCTGAGCGGACAGCCGGCGCCCCAGCCTGCGGGTGAACACCTCCGCGATCAGGGCGGGGGTGGTGCCTCTGGGCTGCTGGCCGCGCAGCCAGCGGGTCACCGACGTCTTGTCGTACCGCAGATCGAGGCCGTGCTCGATGCCGAGCTGATCCACCCGTCTGGCCAGCCCGGCATTGGAGAATCCCGCCTCGGCGATGAGCGCGGCGAGCTGGCGGTTGGGGGTGTGGTGCGGGGGTCGTTCCGTCATCAGCTTTACCGGTCTCCTGCCTTCCGGGCCGCTGCCGGGTTCGGCGGACCCTGTCCGGCATGCTCATTCGCCCTTGTGGAACGGCGTGAATGTAACGGCCTTCGGCGCCCCGATCACCGCCTCCTCCCCGCGTTCATCCGATCGTGTGAGCAGGGGCGGGAGGGGCGGACACCGGCCGCCTGCGGGGACGGGGAGAGGCGGCCGTACAGTGGCATGGGCGCGAAGTGGCATCAACGTTGCAGCAAAGTGCAACAGAGGTTCGAAGAGGAGCTGCCGTGACTGCGATCTCTCGGGGGGAGACCCCCGTACCCGAGGGGCTGCGCTTTGTGCATCTGGGCTTCGGCGCCGACGCCGTCGAGTACACCTCGGCATGGCAGGAGCAGCGCCGGGTGCACGCCGCCCGGTTCGCCGACGAGCTGCCCGACACCTGCCTGCTGCTGGAGCACCAGGCCGTCTACACCGCGGGACGCCGTACGGCCGACGAGGAGCGCCCGCTGGACGGGACGCCGGTCGTCGACGTGGACCGCGGCGGGAAGATCACCTGGCACGGGCCCGGCCAGCTGGTGGGCTACCCCATCCAGAAGCTGCCGCGCCCGGTGGACGTCGTGGCCCATGTCCGCCGCCTGGAGGAGGCGCTGATCCGGGTCTGCGCCGAGTTCGGCGTGGAGGGCACCCGGGTCGAGGGCCGCAGCGGGGTGTGGGTCCTGGGCGACCCCGTCGAGGAGCGGGCGGCCCTGGGCGGGCTGAACCTCGACTTCGACCCGCGGCTGACGGACGAGCTGTTCGACCCGCGGCTGAACGGCCCGGAGTACGCACCTTCCAACGCCGGCCAGCGCCGCGAGGACCGCAAGCTCGCCGCGATCGGCATCCGCGTCGCCAAGGGCGTCACGATGCACGGCTTCGCGCTGAACGTGAATCCGGACAACACCTCGTTCGACAAGATCGTGCCGTGCGGCATCCGGGACGCCGGCGTCGCCTCGCTCGCGGGCGAGCTGGGCCGCGAGATCACCATCGCCGAGGTGCTGCCCGTCGCCGAGAAACATCTGCGGGACGTCCTGGAGGGCGCCGAACTGCTTCCCCGCGCGGTCTGACCGAGCGGTCGCCGGCCGGGCCCCTCCGGCCCGGCGGCCGCACGGCCCGGGTCTCCCGGACCCGCCCGGGAATGCCACCCCGCCATACGGGGTTGCCCCGCACGTAAAGACGTGCGAATCAACGGGCGTACCCTGGTGTACGCCGAAGAAACGAAGTCGTAGGGAGCCGGTCGTGTCCGCAGTCGCACCCGACGGACGCAAGATGCTGCGCCTGGAGGTCCGGAACAGCCAGACCCCCATCGAGCGCAAGCCCGAGTGGATCAAGACCCGGGCGAAGATGGGTCCCGAGTACAACCACCTCCAGGGCCTGGTCAAGAGCGAGGGTCTGCACACTGTCTGCCAGGAGGCGGGCTGTCCCAACATCTTCGAATGCTGGGAGGACCGCGAGGCGACCTTCCTCATCGGCGGTGACCAGTGCACCCGCCGCTGCGACTTCTGCCAGATCGACACCGGCAAGCCGCAGGAGCTGGACCGCGACGAGCCCCGCCGGGTCGCCGAGTCCGTGCAGACCATGGGCCTGAAGTACGCCACGATCACCGGCGTCGCGCGCGACGACCTGGACGACGGCGGCGCCTGGCTCTACGCCGAGACCGTCCGGCAGATCCACGCCGCGATGCCCGACACCGGCGTCGAGCTGCTGATCCCCGACTTCAACGCGGTCCCCGAGCAGCTGGCCGAGGTCTTCTCCTCCCGCCCCCAGGTCCTGGCGCACAACGTCGAGACCGTCCCGCGCATCTTCAAGCGGATCCGCCCCGGCTTCCGCTACGAGCGCTCGCTGGAGGTCATCTCCAAGTCCCGCGAGGCCGGTCTGGTCACCAAGTCCAACCTCATCCTGGGCATGGGCGAGGAGCGCGAGGAGATCAGCCAGGCGCTGCAGGACCTGTACGACGCGGGCTGCGAGCTGATCACGATCACCCAGTACCTGCGCCCGACCGTGCGCCACCACCCCATCGAGCGCTGGGTCAAGCCCGCCGAGTTCGTGGAGCTCCAGGAGGAGGCCGAGGAGATCGGCTACGCCGGCGTGATGTCCGGCCCGCTGGTCCGCTCCTCCTACCGCGCCGGCCGCCTCTACCAGCAGGCCATGGAGCGGCGCGAGGCCGAGGCGTCCAGTCAGGCGGTTTGATTTCCCCGGCGCGCCGTCTTGTGAATCGTGGCACATGCTGGGGGCGCGGCCCGCACTCCTCCTGACGGGGGGCGTGGGGGCCGCGTCAACGTTTCATCGGTGTTTGACCGGCAGGTCATCCGTTGGTAACACCTTTCCGTGACGATGGATGCACGCACCGCTCCCGCACCTACTCCTGCTTCTCCGAACGAATCAGAGGGAGTCACCCACCATGCAGGCCGCGCCGCTCCGCGCCAATCCCGCCCTCCCCATCCCTTCGGTCACCGGTGCGCTGCGCGCCGTCGAGGCCGTTCTGATGCGCGGCGGACAGCGCACCGCCCGTCGTAACGCCTGGACATCGGTCCTGGAGGACCGCCGCCGCGCCAAGGACCGTCACGAGGCCGAGTACGTACTGGAGGCCGCGGCGACCCAGCGCCCGCACGCCACGTAGACTGCGCTGTATGGCGAGGAAGGTAAATGCTGAGGGCGCTGCCGGCGCTGCCGGCGCTGAGAACACCGGGCGGCTGAAGCAGATCGCCCTGACCTACAAGATGACCCGTCGGGTCGACTCCAAGGTCGGTCTAGTCGTCGCTGGTGTAGGCATCGTCGTATTCGGCGTTCTCCTTGCCGTCGGCTTCGCGATCGGCCACGAAATCTACGCGGGGATCCTGGGCTTCGTCCTGGCCTTCCTCGCCATGGCGATCGTCTTCGGACGGCGCGCCGAGCGGGCTGCCTTCGGGCAGATGGAAGGCCAGCCCGGCGCGGCGGCCGCCGTGCTGGACAACGTCGGCCGCGGCTGGACGGTGACCCCCGCGGTGGCCATGAACCGCAGCCAGGACGTGGTCCACCGCGCCGTCGGCAAGGCCGGGATCGTGCTGGTCGGCGAGGGCAATCCGAACCGGCTGCGCGGCCTGCTGGCCGCCGAGAAGAAGCGGATGGCGCGCACCGTCGCCGACGCCCCCGTCCACGACATCATCGTGGGCGACGGCGAGGGCCAGGTGCCGCTGAAGAAGATCCGTACGACGCTGCTGAAGCTGCCGCGCGTGCTCCCCGGCGCCCAGGTCACCGCCGTCAACGACCGGCTCAAGGCGCTGGGCGACCTGATGAGCAACATGCCGGTCCCGAAGGGCCCGATGCCGAAGGGCATGCGCATGCCCAAGGGCGGCGGCAAGACCCGCTGACCGTGACGGCCGGCCGCACCCGCGTCCGGCCGAAGGGTCCGACACCCTGACCGAACGATGACGCCCCGGGGCCTGAGGCTCCGGGGCGTTTCGTCGTGTGTGGGGGGTGTATGGGGGACCGCCGGGGCCCACCGGTCGGGCGTACCGCACGGGCTCAACTACGCCGTACGGCGCTATGCCCGTATGGCGGCGCCCATTCGAACCGACCGGACGCCCCCGGGCTCAGATCCGGACCTGCACGGCGCGCGAGAGGCGATCGTGCAGCCCCCGCCCGTCCCGGTCCCAGACCACGGCCGGGATGACCACGACGAGCAGCACCGTGCGGAGCACGACCCGCGGCAGCGAGATCCGGCCACCGCCCTCGGCCACCACCCGCAGGCCCAGCAGCCGCTTGCCCGGGGTGAACCCGACCGTGCCCACCGTCAGCACGCTGAGCACCGCGAAGACCAGCAGCGCCCAGTTGCTCGCCGACTGCGCCTTGCCGCCGCTGAGCAGGCCGTAGGCGATGAGCATGCACAGCGCCCAGTCGAGGAAGAGCGCGGCGAAGCGGCGCCCGGGGCGCGCGATCGAGCCCGGCCCCGTCTCCGGCAGCCCGAGCTGCTGCCCGCGGTACCCGAACTCGACACCCATGTCCTCGGCTGCCGCGCGGGGCCCGGAGATCCACGATCCGATTGCTTGCCTGTTGTCCACCCGACCACGGTACTGCGACCGCATACATTCGCTGCGCCGAGGTCCGGTGCAGGGCGGCCCGGGTCCGCCCTCCGGGCCGGGTCACGCTGGCGTGCCGCCAGGGGCGCAACGACTCGGCACGGCGCCGCGGCGAACGGCCGCCACCCCGGGCCAAAATGCCCCTTTATGGGTCACACTGGTGAATAAAGGCAGGCGTGCGCCGGTTAACCTCAGCGAAACAAATGGGTCATGCTTGGGAAATCCCGCCTGCCTATGGTCGGGCAACGCGCCACCGCACATGGTCGCGTTCCGAGTAGCAATCCCGCGTCCGCCGACCGGTGACCGGGCTAGGAGGAGTTGGATGTTCCAGAACGCCGACGAGGCCAAGAAGTTCATCGCCGACGAGGACGTGAAGTTCATCGACGTCCGGTTCTGCGACCTGCCCGGTGTGATGCAGCACTTCACCATCCCGGCGAAGGCGTTCGACCCGGCCGAGGAACTCGCCTTCGACGGTTCCTCGATCCGCGGCTTCCAGGCGATCCACGAGTCGGACATGGCGCTGCGCGCGGACCTGTCGACGGCTCGGGTGGACCCGTTCCGCCGCGACAAGACCGTCAACATCAACTTCTTCATCCACGACCCGATCACCGGCGAGCAGTACAGCCGTGACCCGCGGAACATCGCCAAGAAGGCCGAGGCCTACCTCGCCTCGACCGGCATCGCGGACACCGCGTTCTTCGGCCCCGAGGCCGAGTTCTACGTGTTCGACAGCGTGCGCTTCGAGACCGGCGCGAACCAGTCCTTCTACCACATCGACTCCGAGGCGGGCGCCTGGAACACCGGGTCGGAGGAGAACAACCGCGGCTACAAGGTCCGCTACAAGGGCGGCTACTTCCCGGCCCCGCCGGTCGACCACTTCGCCGACCTGCGTGCCGAGATCTCCCTGGAGCTGGACGCGGCCGGCCTGCAGGTCGAGCGCCAGCACCACGAGGTCGGCACCGCCGGCCAGGCGGAGATCAACTACAAGTTCAACACGCTGCTCGCCGCCGCCGACGACCTGATGCTCTTCAAGTACATCGTGAAGAACGTCGCCTGGCGCAATGGCAAGACCGCGACCTTCATGCCCAAGCCGATCTTCGGTGACAACGGCTCCGGCATGCACGTCCACCAGTCGCTGTGGCAGGGCGGCAGCCCGCTCTTCTACGACGAGCAGGGCTACGCGGGCCTCTCGGACACCGCCCGCTACTACATCGGCGGCATCCTCAAGCACGCCCCGTCGCTGCTGGCCTTCACCAACCCGACGGTGAACTCCTACCACCGCCTGGTCCCCGGCTTCGAGGCCCCGGTCAACCTGGTCTACTCGCAGCGCAACCGCTCCGCGGCCATGCGTATCCCGATCACGGGCTCGAACCCCAAGGCCAAGCGCGTCGAGTTCCGCGCCCCGGACCCGTCCTCGAACCCGTACCTCGCCTTCTCCGCCCTCCTCCTCGCGGGCCTGGACGGCGTCAAGAACAAGATCGAGCCGGCCGAGCCGATCGACAAGGACCTCTACGAGCTCGCCCCCGAGGAGCACGCGGGCGTCCCCCAGGTCCCCACCTCCCTCCCGGCCGTCCTCGACGCCCTCGAGGCCGACAACGAGTACCTCCAGCAGGGCGGCGTCTTCACCTCCGACCTGATCGAGACCTGGATCGACTACAAGCGCACCAACGAAATCGCCCCGATCCAGCTGCGGCCGCACCCGCACGAGTTCGAGCTGTACTTCGACATTTAAGAACGCCCCAGGTCAGAGCGGGTTTCCGCTCGCCTGGGCCGTCTCTGGGCCGTCGGCCGTGTCCTTCCGCTCCCGGGAGGCACGGCCGACGGCATACCTGACCGGTCGTCAGGATCGATAGTGAGGGCCGCTACCCCAGAGCCGGGGCAGCGGCCCTCACTGGTTGGCCCGCACTCTGTGCGCGACCGTGATCTGCCTCGTGCGCCCGCAGCCGCGGCGGCACGGGGCTGCCCGGTGCTTCAGTTGCGTGGCGTCTCAGCGGAATGCGGCGATGTTGCGGGCGACCCAGCCGTCGAAGGGGCGCGGGGCGCGGCCGAGGACTCGTTCCACGTCCGGGCTGATCCGCAGTTCGGCCGGGTTGGGGGCGGCGATGATGTCCAGGGTGTCGTCGGCGAGCTCCGCCGGCACGAACCGGGTCATCGCGGCCTTGGCCTCGTCACGGGTGAGCTCGTGGAACCGCACCGGCGAGCCGAGCGCGGCGGCGATGGCCTCTGTCTGCTGACGCGGCGTGATCACCTCCGGCCCGGTCAGCTCGTACACCCCGCCGGTGTGCCGGTCGTCCAGCAGGCAGGCCGCCGCGACCTGGGCGATGTCCGCCGGGTCGACGACCGGCACCCCGACGTCGCCGAAGGGTGCCGCGACCGTCCCTTGCGTGCGGACGGACTCCGCCCAGGCCAGGGCGTTGGAGGCGAAGCCGCCCGGCCGCAGGACGGCCCAGTCCAGGCCGGACTCCCGCAACGCGTCCTCCAGCGCGCGCATCGCGACCCGCGACGGGCCCAGCGGCCTGGTCGCCACGCCCTGCGAAGACAGCAGGACGATCCGGCGGACCCCACTGGCCCGGGCCAGGCCGATGATGTCGGCCGGCCTGGCTCCGGGGGCGTGCAGGTCTCCGGACAGCAGGAGAAACAGCGCCTTCGCCCCGTCCAATGCGGGCGCGAGACCCGCCGGCTCGGCCAAGTCGGCCGCCACGTGCCGGACGCCGTCCGGCACCGCCGCCGCGCGCCGCGACACCGCTGTCACCTGCTCGCCCACCTCGGCCAGGGCCCGCGTCAAAGGCCGGCCCACGTTCCCGGTTGCCCCGGTCACCACGATCATGTTCAGCTCCTGATTCGTTGTGCGCTACGACAGTTGACGTTAGGAGCAGGACTTACTTTTCGTAAGAACATACCCAGAGGTAAGCTCCGGACATGAAGGAAGGCGCGCAGCTGACGCAGGCCGAGGCGGGTCATCGGTATGAGGTGTTTCACACCGACTGCCCCGCGCGCGACGTGGTCGACCACGTGACCAGCAGGTGGGGCATCTGGGTGCTGATCTCTCTGCGGAACAACGACCTCCGGTTCTACGAGCTGCGCAACAGCATCCAGGGCATCAGCGAGAAGATGCTCGCTCAGACCCTGCGCACACTGGTCAAGGACGACCTTGTCCGGCGGGAGGTCGAGCCGACGACGCCACCCCAAGTCACCTACGGGCTGACCGAGTTCGGCCAGGAGATCGGCGAGCCGCTGACGGACTTGTTCCACCGGATCACACAGCGGCTACCGCCACGCAGTCAGGGATAGTGCGGCAGTGGCCGGCCTCGAAGGCACATCCGGCGCGAACTGGTGACCCAGTGACTGCGTTGATGCGTCGGCGGTCTTGTGTCATACGTACGAGGCAAACTGGCGGTATGCCTGAATTGCCGGAGGTTGAATCCCTGTCGCGGTTCTTGGGCGAGCGGCTGTCCGGCCGTTCCGTGGCCCAGGTGTATCCCGTTGCCGTGCATGCGCTGAAGACGTACGACCCGCCGCTGACCGCGCTCGAAGGACAGTCGTTCGAGGGGGTGGAGCGGCACGGGAAGTTTCTTGATCTTGGGGTCGGGGGGCTGCGTCTGGTCATGCACCTCGGCCGGGCGGGGTGGGTGCGGTGGCGGGACCGGCTGCCGGAGGCGCCGCCGCGGCCCGGCAGGGGGCCGCTGGCGTTGCGGGTGCGGCTCGGTGATCCCGACGATGGCGCGGGGTTCGAGGTGACCGAGGCCGGGAGTCAGAAGCACCTTGCGGTGTATGTGGTGCGGGATGTGCTGGAGGTGCCGGGGGTTGCGCGGCTCGGGCCCGATCCGCTTTCCGAGGAGTTCACCGTGGAGGCCTTCGGACGGCTGCTGGCGGGGGAAAGCCGGCAGATCAAGGGGGTGCTGCGCGACCAGAGCGTGCTTGCCGGGATCGGGAACGCGTACTCGGACGAGATTCTGCACACGGCGCGGATGTCGCCGTTCAAGCTGGCCGCGAAGCTCTCCGAGGAGGAGGTGGCGCGGATCCACGAGGCGATCGGCACGACGCTTCGTGAGGCGGTCGAGCGGTCGCGCGGGCCGGCGCTCAAGGACCTCAAGGCGGAGAAGAAGAGCGGGCTGCGGGTGCACGGGCGGAAGGGTGAGCCCTGTCCGGTGTGCGGGGACACCATCCGCGAGGTGTCGTTCAGTGATTCGTCGATGCAGTACTGCCCTCGCTGTCAGACCGGGGGCAAGGTTCTTGCGGACCGGCGGATGTCCCGGTTGCTGAAGTAGGGGGGTGTGCACGCGGGGTGCTTGCTCCCCGCCACCGGGCGAAAAGGCCGGTGGCGGGGAGGCGGTCGGTGGCGGGGAGGGTGTATCAGCCTCCCGTCGGCCCGCTCGCCAGCAGTTCGCGGAGTTCCGCCACCGCCTCGCGGAGCCGGTCGGCGAAGGTGTGCATCTGGTCGGCCACGGCCAGTGGCGTGCTCAGGTAGAGGTGGAAGCGGTCGGGCAGCAGGACGTAGGCGACGCCGATGCAGCGGCTGCTGGTGGAGCCGAAGCCGAAGTACTGGATGTTGTCGGACGGGGCCGAGCTGGTGCTCAGGTAGTCGTCGCGCATCGTCAGCCAGCCGGGCGTGCGGTAGAGGGCGGGCTGCTCGGTCACGCCGAGTTCGGTGCCGCGGCGGCGCTGGATCAGTTCCAGCTCCCACAGGTGCTGCTCGGGTGCGTCGCCGGCCTGGCACTCCTTGGCGCGGGCGACGTGCTTGGCGGCGGCGGCACGGAAGGCGGCCCGGCGGGTGTCCGCGTCCGCCGCCGGGTCCTCCATCGCGGCGACGAACGCCTGGATCTCCGGGGTGACCACCCGCATCGCCTCGGTGCGGCCGTGCCGCCACTGGCGGGTGGCGATCGACTCGTAGGTGGCGCCGAGGTGCCCCTTGGCGCGCTGGTGGGCGAGCTGGTAGGCGAGCTGGACGAAGGCGTCCGGCGAGGAGCCGAGGGCCTTGGCGGTGGTGCTGCCGAAGTCGTCGAAGGAGACGGTCCGGGTCGCGGTGCTCTCCCCGTACGCCGCGAACGCCTCGGCGGCGGAGCGCACCTGGCCTTGAAGGGCGTCGTCCAGCTCGAAGACGACCGGTTCCACGGAGGGGAGCCCCTGGGGGCGGGCTCCGGAGCGGCGGGAGTGCTCCTCGGCGGGGGTACTGAGCAGGGCGTCGGTGAAGCTGAGGATGGTGGTGCCGTCCAGCTCGCAGTGCTCGACGTTGATGCCCGCCCGGCCGTCCGCGAAGACGATCAGGGAGACGGCCTTGTCGAACCAGCGGTTGCCGCGGTCGCCGTACAGCAGCTGGTCGCAGGCCTGCTGGGCGTCCTCGGGGGCGATGTCCTCCAGGCAGACGCAGAACAGGGCGGTCTCGATGTCGTCGAGGGCGTCCGCGTTGCGGGGGTGGGCGGCGCGCAGGGACTCCCGGGCCGCGGCCCACTCGGCGCGGGCCATGGTGGTGAGGTGGCCCACCGAGGTGCCCTCGGGGGCCGGTTCGGCGCCGGCCTTCCGCACGGCGCGCAGCCCCGCTTCGAGGTCGTCGAGGCTGTGCGGGACGCCGTCGGCGCCGAGCACCTCCATCCGGAACATGTTGCCGCGGAAGAACACCACGATGTGCCGGGCGCGGGAGGGGCCCGGCCAGGCGTCGGTGTAGGGGCTGCGGACGGTGTCCTGCTGCGCGCCGGGGATGCGGGTGGCGGAGAACAGGTACTTGTTCTGGATCATCGACTGGGGTACGCCGCGCTGCACCACGGGAGGAATGAGTTCCGCATCGAGCTGCCGCTTGTGGTCGACGGCCCCGGCGATGAGCCCGGCGGCCCGCTCCACCTGCGACTGCTGCGGCGAAGCGTCCTGGAAGAGGAAGAAGAAGTTGGCGTTGAGCGCGATCCGGTCGCGGCGGCCCAGGTAGCGGTAGGGCCAGAAGGTGTCGAGCCAGCTGTGGACGCCCTCGGTGGCGTCGTACTCCTCCAGCGCGGCGTGCAGTGCCCGGCCGGGGCCGCCGGGCCGGAGGAAGGCGGCCACCTCCGCCTCGGTCGCCGCCAGCTCGTCGGCGGTCAGCAGCGGTGCGCACCAGGCGAGGAACCGCTCGGCGCTGGCCTCCAGCGTGGGCAGGGGCACCCGCGGCAGGCTGTCCTCGTGGGCGAAGGTCGTCATGACTGCGGGCCTTTCCTGACGGGTGTTCAATTCTGCTCTCTCGATTCCGCTCGTGGGGACCTGTGGGCCTGTGATGTCACTCGTCCATGGTCGCGCCGTCACCCACCGTGTCCACCACGGCGGGGAGCGCGGGGCGGGCGGCGGCGCACGGCGACGGCGTGTCCTCGCCGGCCGGCCGCTAATCCAGCAGCTGGTCGCCCCGTACGGCCCGGCCCTCGGCCGCCAGATGCTCGGGCAGCACCCGGCCGAAGAGCTGCCGGGTGCGGGCCACGCTCCCGATGACGCCGGGGCGCTCGCTGTAGGCGAAGATCGCGGAGTGGCGCGCGAGTTCGCCGCGCACCGGGCTCACCCGGTGCAGCGAGTAGCGGCCCTTGAACAGCTGCAGGTCACCGGGGTGCAGCGGGAGGCGCCGGGTCAGCCGCTCGCCCCGGCCGTCCAGGACGTCGCGGACGTCGTCGAAGTGCTCGTCCTGGGCGGACCTGATGTTCGGGCAGTACTCGAAGGCGCCGCCGTCCTGTGCCTGGCGGGTGAGCAGGCTGACCGTGAACTCGTTGGTGTCGAAGTGCCAGGGGTGCTCCATGCCGGGCGCGACGACGTTGAGGACCAGCCCGGACAGCGGGTCCGCCAGCTCGTGCAGCTGGGGCAGTCCGAAGCAGCGGGCGATGAAGTCCTGGAACGCGGTGTGGGAGTAGAGGCTGCCGATGAGGGAGGCCGCGGGGACGCGGTCGCGGGGGACGAACGCATTGCCGCGCTGGAAGGTCCGGCGGCCGGGGTGGTCCTCGGGCAGCTCCTGGTCCACCGCGATGTTGTAGACGTTGACGGTCTCGACGTCGTAGTGCGCGTGGGGCGCGAGGGCCGCGCACTCCTGTTCCAGCGCCTCGCTGAGCGAGGGACGGATGAAGTCCGGCAGCACGGTGCAGCCGGACTCCGCGAGTTCGCGCCGGGCACGGGTGATCACGGCCCGCCCTTCGGCGCTGTCGGGCTGCGACAGGGGGTACCGGGCGGTGTCGACCACCTGGTCGGGCGTGATGGCTTGCACAGTGCTCATGCGACCCTCTCCACGTACGGGCAGACCGTCCTGAGCCGGATGCACGCCGCTGACCCGCGCCCCCGCCCCGGACGCCCCCACCAGGCGATCCGTGCGGTCCGCGCGCCGTCCGGCCCGCACCTTCGGCTCTTCGGCAACTCCATTGAGGAGTAGCACAGTTGAAGTTCCCACAGGGCCCGGGTGTTGTCTGTGATACGTCACACTGCGCCGATGCGGCCGGTGCGCGCGGTGCGGAGCGCGACGAGGAGTGCGGTGCGGAGTGCGCGAGGAGGGGCGGCGCGAAGGGGCGCGGGGGCACACCGGGGCTCGCCGGCGTCGCCTGCATCACGCTTTTATGCAACTTGTTGCATAAGGCTTCCGGCTGGTCTACAACTGCTGTCACGACCACCGCGCCAGGAGGCACCCCATGAGTCAGTACCCGCACCTGATGAGCCCGCTCGACCTCGGGTTCACGACCCTTCCCAACCGGGTGCTGATGGGGTCGATGCACATCGGCCTGGAGGAGGCCGAGAACGGCTTCGACCGGATGGCCGCCTTCTACGCCGCCCGTGCGCGCGGCGGCGTCGGCCTGATGGTGACCGGCGGCATCGCGCCGAACGAGGCGGGACGGCCCTACGACGGCGGGGCCAAGCTCACCACCGAGGAGGAGGCGGCACAGCACCGGACCGTGACCGATGCGGTGCACGCCGCGGGCGGCCGGATCGCGATGCAGATCCTGCACTTCGGGCGGTACGCGTACCACGCCGACCTGGTGGCCCCCAGCGCGATCCAGGCGCCCATCAGCCCCTTCGTGCCGAACGCGCTCACCGACGACGAGGTCGAGCAGACCATCGAGGACTATGTGCGGGCGGCGGAGCTGGCCAAGTCCGCCGGCTACGACGGTGTCGAGATCATGGGCTCCGAGGGCTATCTGATCAACGAGTTCATCGTGGGCGCGACCAATCGGCGCACGGACCGGTGGGGCGGCTCGTACGAGAACCGGGTGCGCTTCCCGCTGGAGATCGTCCGCCGTACCCGCGAGCGGGTCGGCACGGACTTCATCCTGATCTACCGGCTCTCGATGCTGGACCTCGTTCCGGGCGGCTCGACGCTGGAGGAGGTGGTGGCGCTCGCCAAGGAGATCGAGGCGGCCGGCGCCACGATCATCAACACCGGTATCGGCTGGCACGAGGCCCGTATCCCCACCATCGTGACCTCGGTGCCGCGCGGCGCCTACACCTGGGTGACCAAGCGGCTGATGGGCTCGGTCACCATCCCCCTGGTGACCAGCAACCGCATCAACACGCCCGAGGTGGCGGAGGAGCTGCTGGCCGACGGGCGCGCCGACATGGTGTCGCTGGCCCGGCCCTTCCTCGCCGACCCGGACTTCGTGGCCAAGGCGAAGGACGGCCGGTCCGAGGAGATCAACACCTGCATCGGCTGCAACCAGGCCTGCCTCGACCACACCTTCAGCGGGAAGATCACGTCCTGTCTGGTCAATCCGCGGGCGTGCCACGAGACCGAGCTGGTCCTCTCCCCGACCCGGCGGCGCAAGCGCCTCGCGGTGGTCGGCGCCGGGCCCGCCGGGCTCGCCTGTGCCGTGTCCGCCGCCGAGCGCGGGCACGAGGTCACGCTGTTCGACGCCGCGGACGAGATCGGCGGGCAGCTGAACCTGGCCAAGCGGGTGCCGGGCAAGGAGGAGTTCGAGGAGACCCTGCGCTACTTCCGTACGCAGCTGGCGCGGCAGGGGGTGGAGGTCCGGCTGAACACCCCCGTGACGGCCGGGGACCTCGGCGGGTACGACGAGGTCGTGGTGGCCACCGGGGTCACCCCGCGCACCCCGGAGATCGAGGGCGTCGACCACCCGAGCGTCGTCAGCTACCTCGATGTGCTGCGCGGCGGCGCGCAGGTCGGCGAGCGGGTGGCGATCCTCGGGGCCGGGGGCATCGGCTTCGACGTCGCGGAGTTCCTGACCGATGCCGGTGACGCGGCGAGCCAGGACCCGGAGACCTACTTCCGCTCCTGGGGCGTCGACACGGCGTACGCCGAGCGCGGCGGACTGCGGGCGCCCGAGCGTCCCAAGGCCCCGCGCAAGGTGCATCTGCTGCAGCGCAAGACGTCGAAGGTCGGTGCCGGCCTCGGCAAGACGACCGGCTGGATCCACCGTGCGGAGCTGCGGCACCGGGGCGTGACGACGGTCGCCGGGGCGGCGTACGACCGGATCGACGACGAGGGCCTGCACTTCACCGTCGACGGCACGGCCGGCACCCTCCCCGTGGACACCGTCGTGCTGTGCACCGGGCAGGAGCCGCGCCGGGACCTGTACGAGGAGCTGCGGGCCGAGGGGCGCGCGGTGCACCTGATCGGCGGTGCGGACGTCGCCGCGGAGCTGGACGCCAAGCGCGCCATCGCACAGGGAACGGAGCTGGCGGCGGCGCTGTGACCTGCCACCGGCTGCCTAGGATGGCGGCATGTCACTCCCGCACGCCATCCTCACCGCCCTGCTGGAGAAGCCGTCGTCGGGGCTGGCGCTGACCCGCAGGTTCGACCGGTCGATCGGCTACTTCTGGTCGGCCACGCATCAGCAGATCTACCGGGAGCTGGGGAAGCTGGAGCAGGCCGGGTTCATCCGGGCGCTGCCGAGCGCGCAGCCGTCCCGCGGGCAGAAGAAGGAGTTCGAGGTGCTGCCCGCGGGACGGACCGAGCTGACCCGCTGGGCCGGTGGCGAGCAGGACCCCAAGCCCATCCGGGACGCGCTGCTGCTGCGGCTGCGGGCCTCGGCGGTGGTGGGGCGGGCCGGGCTCGACGAAGAGCTGCGGCGGCATCTGACGCTGCACCGGCGGCAGTTGGCGGAGTACCAGGAGATCGAGGACCGCGATTTCGGGGCCGCGGCGGATCCGGAGGACCGGCTGCGGCGGCTGGTGCTGCGGGCCGGGATCGGCCTGGAGACCTTCTGGGTGGAGTGGCTGGAGGAGGCGTTGGCGGAGGTCACGGAGCTGGATGCCGCCGGGGAGGACCGGAGCGGGGGGCCGGCGGACGGCGGCCCGGCCGGGTGAGCCGTGTCCGTACGGCAGGGGCGGCCGCCCCCGGGGAAGTCCCGGGGGCGGCCGCCCTGTTGGTGGTGCTGTGGGTGTGCCGGCCGTCAGCAGTGGTCGTAGAGGAGGGCGCGCACCAGGCGGCAGGTCGTCTCGGACGGGGTGTGGACCCCGATCTCGGCTGCGGTGCTGCGGATCTTGCGGTTGTGGGCCTGCTCGGGGCGGTAGACGCCGGTGTCGAGCAGGGCTATGGCGAGCCGCATGGCCTTCAGGCGGCGGTTGTGCGATTCGTACCGTTCGCGCGGCCATCCGGCGGGCAGCGGCTTCTTGGGCAGTGGGTGGGCCGGGAGAGGCTTCGTCATGAGTGTGGCAGCGGCCATCGGCGACCTCCTGGAGCGTGGATGAACCCTCACTGACTGGTTCCCATTCTACTGCCGGGCACTGACAAAAGCCCCTGGCCAGGGGGGATTTGGCGGCCGGAGGGAGCCTCGCGGGGCCCCGCGGAAGAGCCCCGCGGAAGGGCCTTCCGCGGGAGCCTTCCGGAGGGCCGTTCGTCAGGCCGTAGCGGCCGTGGCGCGCAGCAGCGCCTTGTCCGGCTTGCCCACGGGGGTGAGGGGGATGGTGTCGAGGACGCGGACGGCGGCCGGGGCGTACAGGGCGCCCTTGTGCTCGGTGACGAAGGCGCGCAGGGCGTCGGCGTCCACGCGGTGGCCCGGTGCGGGGACGACCGCGGCGTGCACCTCCTCGGCCTCGTCCGCCCCACGCACCCCGTAGACGGCGCAGTGGGCGACCGCGGGATGGGTGTGCAGCAGGTCTTCGACCTCCGCCGGGTGGACGTGCCCGCCCACGACGATGATCAGGTCCTTGACCCGGTCGACGAGGTAGAGCCGCCCCTCGTCGTCCAGCACGCCGACATCGCCGGTGCGCAGCCAGCCGTCGGCCCCCAGGACCTGCGCCGTGACCTCGGGCTGCTTCCAGTAGCCGTTCATCACCGCGGTGGAGCGCACATGGACCTCGCCCTGCTCCCCCGTCGGCAGGTCCTGCCCGTCCGCGTCGCGCACGGCGAGCGTCACTCCGGGCACGGCGCGGCCGACGGTGATCCGTCCGCCCGGGCCGGTGCGGAGGTGGTCCTCCGGGCGGGCCTCGGTGATCAACATCGCCTCGGACTGGCCGTACATCCCGAACAGGACCGGGCCGAAGGCCTCGGCGGCCTGTGCCAGCCGGCTGGGTGAGGCCGCACAGCCGCCGTAGGAGATGCGGGTGAGGGAGCTGAGGTCGGTGGTGCCCAGGGTGGGGTCGTCGAGGAGCCGGTAGAGGAGCGGGGGCAGCAGCCAGAGGTGGGTGATGCGGTGGCGGGCGACGGCGGCGAGTACGGCGGCGGGGTCGAAGGCGCGGTGCAGCACGACGGTGCCGCCGGCCACGAGCGCGGCATCGGCCAGGATGCCCGCGAGGTGGGCGAGCGGGGTGCAGGCCAGGAAGCGCGGCGGATCGCCGGCGGCCTCCATGCACTGCTGGATCACCAACCGGGCATACGGGGCGTGTCCCATCCGGACGCCCTTGGGGATGCCGGTCGTGCCACCGGTGTGCCGGATGCACCAGTCCTCCTCGGGGCGTGCCGCGCTCGGCACCTCGGGGGTGGCGGGCAGCGCGGCAGCGGCGGCGAGCAGGTCGGGGACCGGACCGGTGCCCGGGGCGGCGGTGCCCGGTCCGGCGGGGCCCTCCCCCAGGGTCATGACCTCAGGGAGCGGCCCCCGGAGGTGATGGAGCAGCGTGCGCGCGGTGTCGGAAAGGGCCGGGTCGACCAGGAGCAGGGCGGTGTCCACGCTGGCGGCGATCCGGGCCAGGGTCTCGGCGGCCATGCCGTCGTAGAGGAAGACCACCCGGGCGCCCAGGAGGCTCGCGGCGTAGCGGGCGGCCAGCACCTCGGGGCGGTTGCCGCTGAGGAGGCAGACGGTCCGGCCGGGGCCGATGCCGTGGGCGGCGAGCACCGCCGCCATGCGGTGGACGGTGGCGTGCAGGGCGCCGGCGGTGATCTCCTCGCCGTCCTCCCCCACGGTCACCGCGGTGCGGGAGGGGTCACGGGCGAGGGCGGCGAGGAGAGCGTCGGCGTAACTGGTGAAGCCGGTGGCAGGCGTCATGGCGGTGGGTCCCTTGGTCCGGTGACGGGGCGTGTGAGGAAACGGTCGCGCTGTGACGCTACGGACGTTCGCTGATGCCCTCCACGACCAATTTCGCCATGTGGTCATGATCCGTGAGGCATGACGTGGGGTCATGACCCGTCAGGTACGCCTCGTGGTCATGGCCTGTCAGGAACGCGAGGCGGGAGGGTTTCCTCCGCCGCCGCCAGGATTTCGGTGACCCGGAGGCCGAAGTGGAGGTCGCAGGCGTTGGGCAGACCGGTCTCGACGGCGGCCAGCAGGGCGTCGACCGCGTGGCGGTAGGCCACTTCGGGGCCGTCCTGGCGCCGGGGCAGGGAGGTGATGCCCGCGGTGCCGCGGAGGGTGATCTCGACGCCGGACGCCGCGGCGGGCGCGGTCAGGCCGAGCGTCGCCGAACTGGCCGCGCCGCTGCTGTGCCGCATCGTCAGCAGCACGGCATCGGCGGGGCCGCGGGTCGCGGTGACCGATTCCGCGTCGCCGAGCACCGGCAGGAGCACCGACAGCGCATGCGGGCCGACGTCCCACAGCCCGCCCTCCTCCCGGCGCCAGGGCGAGTCGGCGTACGGGCTGGAGCTGTCGTCGGCGAAGACCGAGCCGAGCCAGTCGGCATGGGCGGTGAACCAGCCGCCGGCCGCGGCCTGGGCCGCGATCCACTCCCCTTCCTGCGCCCCGAAGCGCGCCGTGAAGAAGACCACCGAGGCGATACCCGCCCGGTCGGTGGCCGCGACGAGGGCACGCGCCTCGGGCACGGCGGTGGCCACCGGCTTGTCCAGGAGGAGATGGCAGCCGGCTCCGGCGGCGCGGAGCGCCAACGCGGCCTGGACGGACGGCGGCAGGGCGATCGCGACGGCGTCGCAGGCCTCGAACAGCTCGTCGGGGCTCTCGTACGGGCGGGTGCGGTGGACCTGGGCCAGCGCGGCGGCGGCCTCCGCCCTGCGCCCCCAGATGCCGGTGAACGCGACGCCGGGGTGGGCGGCGAGGGCAGGGGCGTGGACGCGCCGCGCCCAGGGGCCGGTGCCGAGGAGTCCGATGCGCGGGGTCGTCATGGGGGCAGTGTCTCGCGGGGCGCGGGGCGCCCGAGCGCACGCCGCACGGGCGCCCTGAGGCCTGCGCCACATGGGAATGATGTGAAGACACCCACATCGAGGCCTGGAATCCCAGGTTCACTGGACAGAATTCCTTGGAAACGGCTGGATGTCCGGCTCGGTAACCTGTGGTTCACAAACGGGCAACGGACGAGAAATGGCGCGTTGCGAGAGTGCCGAGGTACGCCCGCACCGTACCCGCACCGACCGTGAAGAGGACCCCGTGAGCATCAAGGCCGAGTACATCTGGATCGACGGCACGCAGCCGACCGCCAAGCTCCGCTCCAAGACCAAGATCCTGTCCGACGGCAGCCGGCTTCCGCGGTGGGGCTTCGACGGTTCCAGCACCAACCAGGCCGAAGGCCACGCCTCGGACCTCGTACTGGAGCCGGTGTTCAGCTGCCCGGACCCGATCCGCGGCGGTGACCACCTGCTGGTGCTGTGCGAGGTGCTGCACACCGACCTCACTCCGCACCCCTCCAACACGCGGGCGCTGCTGCGTCCGGTCGCCGAGCGGTTCGCCGGCCAGGAGCCGATCTTCGGCATCGAGCAGGAGTACACCTTCCTCAAGGGCGACCGTCCGCTCGGCTTCCCCGAGGGCGGCGGCTACCCGGCCCCGCAGGCCGACTACTACTGCGGCGTGGGCGCCGACGCGATCTTCGGCCGGGAGATCGTCGAGAAGCACCTCGACCTGTGCCTGGCGGCCGGTCTGGGCCTGTCCGGCATCAACGCCGAGGTCATGCCCGGCCAGTGGGAGTTCCAGGTCGGCGCGCTGCCGCCGCTGGAGGTCTCGGACCACATGTGGGTGGCGCGCTGGCTGCTGCACCGGGTGGCGGAGGAGTTCGGCGTCACCGCGTCGCTGGACGCCAAGCCGGCCAAGGGCGACTGGAACGGCGCGGGCGCGCACACCAACTTCTCCACCCGCGCGATGCGGGAGGGCTACGACCCGATCATCACCGCCTGCGAGGCGCTGGGCCAGGACGACAAGCCGCTGGAGCACGTCCGCCAGTACGGCACCGGCATCGAGGACCGGCTGACCGGCGCGCACGAGACCGCCCCCTGGGACGCGTACTCCTACGGCACCTCCGACCGCGGCGCCTCGGTGCGCATCCCCTGGCAGGTCGAGGTCGAGAAGAAGGGCTACATCGAGGACCGGCGCCCGAACGCCAACGTCGACCCGTATGTGGTCACCCGGCTGATGGTGGACACCTGCTGCACGGAGCTGGCGCGGCGCGAGCAGATCTGACGCCTGCGGTCGCGTGGCCGTACGGTCGCGGAGCGGTGTGCTCGCGTGGCCGTGCGGTCGCGCGAGGCGCGGATCGGGGGCCGATTGTCAGTGCCGGCTGGCAGGCTGGGGGCATGCTCGAGATCAGCGTCAAGACCGAGTCCGGCCCGGACCGCTCACGCCCCGGCGAAGCCGAACTCACGGAGCTGCTGCGGCGGATCGGCGCCGACGACGACCATTTCGTGGTCGTCGAGCGGTTCCCCGAGGAGGCCCAGGCATTCGTACAGGCCTGGCGGGACGACGACGGGCCGTTCACGGTCGAGTACCGCGACGGCGCGCCGGAGCGGCACTTCCGCGCGGAGAGCGGCGACGCCGAGCAGGTCGTGGAGGTCTTCCTGGACTGGGCGCGCGGCGGGGAGGCCTGGCGTACGGCGCTCGACTGGCAGTGGGCGGACCTGTACTCCACCCCCGGTCTGGATCCGGAAGCCCGTGCCGTCGCCGAGCAGCGGGCGCGTCAGCAGATCCATGGCGGTTTCCGGGACTTCCATGAGGTCGCACAGGGCGTCTGCGAGGCCTTCGGCCCCGAGGACCCCCCGGTCTCACTGGACGACGCACGCCGGATCGTCGGCGGCTTGTGGGAGGAGCGGCTCGCCGAACAGGCCGCATGGCCCGAGGTGACCGACGCCGACCGGGTGGCGCGGGCCTTCGAGGCCCTGGACGCCCAGGGGCTGACCGCCCGGATGAACTACAGCTGCTGCAGCAACTGCGCGGTGGGCGAGATAGCCCACGAACGCGCCGAAGGGGACCGGGGCTTCGTCTTCTTCCACTTCCAGGACACCGAGGCGGCAGCGGAAGGCCATGGGCTGGCAGTGCGCTACGGCGCCTATGCGGATGCCGATACCGGCGAGGCCGCCGCGGAGGACCGCACCGCGGTCGGGCGGACGGTGGTGGCGGCGCTCACCGGGGCGGGCCTGCCGGCTCAGTGGGACGGCGACCCGGACCGGGTCATCGAGGTCGCCCCGCTGGACTGGCGCAAGCGGCTGCCGAGAACGGGAACGACGGGAACGGGAGCCTGAGATGCCGACGGCCGCATCGCGGAGGGCGTCCCGTGGTCTCCTGTCCGGAGGTCTCGTGCCGGGTGCTCCCGTGTCGGGTGCTCCCGTGTGGCGTGCTCCTGTGCCGGGTGGCCCCGTGTCCGCTTGTCCCGTGTCACGGGCCACGTCGCGCGTCCTGACGACCGCCCGCCTTTCTCGTGGTCTGCCGGTCTCCGTCCCCTGGGCCGCGCCGCTCTATGTCGGTGCCGTACAGCTCGGTGCGTACGCCACCGCGCGGCTCCCCGGCCACCGGCGCACGGAACTGCTGCGTGCGCACTCCACCAATGTCGCCAATCTGCGGGCCGGCAAGTGGCAGACGCTGGTCACCAGCGCGGCGTTCGTGGAAGAGCCGCTGCCGGTGGCCTACGGCGCCGCGCTGCTCGCCACTCTCGGCACGGCCGAGGCCCGCTGGGGCCCCTGGCGCACGGCAGCGGTGTTCGCGGCCGGTCATGTGGGGGCCAGTCTGCTGGTCTACGCGGCCTTGCGCTGCCGGTTGCCGGGCGGTGCTCCCGGTACCCCCGGTACTCTCGCGGCTCCTGCGGCTCCTGCTGGTGCTCCCCCAACCGTCCCCGGAACCCGCGCCGTTCACGCCCCCGAGGCCACGGGAGAGGAGCCGCCGGACGCGACCGTGCGGGCCATCGACGTCGGAGCCAGCTACGGCTTCAACGCCACGGTGGGTGCGCTCGCCGCCACCGTCCCGCACCGTGGCGTGCGCACCGCGGCCACGGCCGGTCTGCTGGCGCTGGGGACCTGGCCCGTGCTGCGCCGCCGGCGGACGTTCACCGACGCCGGACATCTGACGGCGCTCGCGCTCGGGTTGGCGATCGGCACGGGGATGCGGGCCGCAAAGGGGAGACGGACGGGAGGGGGCTGAGGCGGAAGGGGCCGAGAGGCGTGAGGGGCAACGCAGGTGCGGACCGAGGCGGGAGCGGAGTGCTCCCGGTCCCGGCGCCTGCGTGGCTGGGGTGCGGCGCATCCCGTCACAGGGCTCGCCGCTCCCGTCACAGGGTCCGCCGCACGAGGGACAGATCACCGGCCGTCTGGTTCAATAGGCCCATGGCCAGCCTCACCGACACCGCGACAGGTCGCAGCGACCTCGAGCCTTTCTGGCCGTCCCGGCAGGCGCACGCATTCGACCGTCTGTGTTGCCGCGCGCACTGAGCGCGGGCCCGCACACCCCTCGTCGACGCCGTTGACCGGCGTTCAACGCCCTGCCCGCGCGCATGACGTCCCCGACGCCCCTCTGCGCGAAAGAGCTGACTTCCGATGACGAACCTCCGTACCCTGACCGCCGGTTCCGCCACGGCTCCCCTCCCCGCCCGCCCCGCCTCGCACCCCCCGCATCCCCCGCGCCACCGGCTGCGCGCCGTGGCGCCGGACGAGGCCCACGCGTCGCCCGCCACGCCCCCGGGCGAAGGCGCCCCGCCCCCCGGTGTCCCCTCGGCCGCCGAACTGCTGGACTCCGGCGCCACCTGGCTTCCGGCCCCGCAGCACAGCCTGCCCGCGCTTCCCGGCCGGCCGCCGATGGTCGGCTACCTCGTCCTCGTACCGGCCGAGCAGGCCGTGACCGCCCCGCCGCCGGCCACCACCGGTCCCGGGGTGAGCGCGCCGGCCGGCGACGAGATCGTGCGGATCGACCCCGAACAGCGCACCGCGCAGGTCCAGGGCCGGCCGCTGGACCTGACGTACCTCGAATTCGAGCTGCTGGCCCATCTGGTCGCGCATCCGCACCGGGTGCACACCCGCGACCATCTGGTGTCCACGGTGTGGGGCTACGGGCACGTCGGCGACGGCCGTACGGTCGATGTCCATGTCGCCCGGCTGCGGCGCAAGTTGGGCGCCGCGCACCGGTCGTCGATCGTGACGGTGCGGCGGGTCGGCTACAAGTACGTGCCGGGCATCTGAGGCCCGCAGGCCTTGCGGCCGGGCGGGGAACCGTTCCCCCGCCCGGCCTCACAGCGCGCGTATCCGGGGCCCGCACCGCTTCGGTGCGGGCCGTTCCCCGTCCCGTGGTGCGGACCGGCGGTGCAGAGCGCCCACGCAGCCCGCCACCACCAGGCCGGTCCCGGAGGCCAGCAGCATCCCCTCGGCCGGGGAATCGGTGAACGCCGTACCGCCCAGCCCGCCGAGGGCCGCGCTGCCCACCGCCCAGATGCCCGCGCCCACCGCGTCCAGCGCGACGAAGCGGCGCAACGGGAAGCGGACGCTCCCGGTGGACAGGGCGGCAACCACCCGGCCGCCGGGCAGGAAGCGGCCGGCGATGATGAGCAGGGCGGCGTGCCGTTCCACCCGTGCCCGGGCCCTGGAGTGCCGGGCCCGGCCGCGCTCCCCCCGCAGCAGCCGGGCGACGGCGCGCGGGCCCGCGTACCGTCCCACGGCATAGCCGAGGCAGTCACCGGCCAGTGCCCCGGCCGCCGCCACCCCCGCCAGCAGGGCGAGCAGCGGCAGGTCGGGGCCGATGAGCACGGCGACCAGGACGACGGTGGTCTCGCTCGGCATGAACGGCAGCAGTGCGTCGAGTCCGGACACCAACAGGATGACCAGCCACAGCCAGGGCGAGCCCAGCATGCCCCGCAGGGGCTCGGTGAGCTGGTCCAGCTGCTCACACACGGGCCGGAGTCTCCGGTGTGGCGGGCCCCGCCGGTACCGGAACCTCCGGCACGGGGACCCTCGGTACGGGGAAGGCCGGTACGGGGAAGGCCGGCACCGCCGCAGGGCCCGGTACCGTCACCGCGCCCGGCTCCGGCCGGCCGCCGAGCACCGCGCGCGCCGCCCGGTCCGCCAGCTCCCGCCGGTCCCAGAACCCGTCCGCCGCGTTCAGCACCGGATGTGCCGTGACGCGAATGGTCAGGTCCCGGGCGGCGAGCACCCTGCGCAGCGAGGCGGCAAAGGTGTCCTCGCCGCAGAACGCGGCCACCGTGCTGGGCAGGCCCTGCTGGGTGTAGTGGAGGGTCACCGGGCGGACCGGCGCGCCCGCGTCGAGGGCGGCCTGGAAGGTGGCCCGGCGGAAGCTGCCCCGGTCGGCGGTGCACCAGGTGGTGGCCTGCGGGAAGACCGCCACCGACCGCCCGGAGCCCAGCAGTTCGGACACCTCCCGGACGGTGTGCCGCAGCCGGCGGGGGCTCGTACGGTCGATGAAGTGCGTACCGGCTCTGCGGGCCAGGCCGCCGACGACCGGCCAGGTGCCGACCTCGCGCTTGGCGAGCAGGGTGACCGGTTCGACGGCGAGCAGGGCGAGGATGTCGAGCCAGGAGATGTGGTTGATGACGATGAGGGTGCCGGGGCCAGGGCCGTTGGCGGTGCCGGAGCCAGGCCCGTTGGCGGTGTCGGGGCCGGGGCCGGTGCCGAGACCAACGCCGTTGACGCTGCCGAGGCCGGAGCCGGGGCTGGTGCCGCCGCCGGAGCTGACGCCGTCACCGTCGCGACCGCCCGCGGTGAGCGCGGCCGCGCCCTCGACACGGACTCCGAGCGCATCGAGCAGCGAAGCGGCGTGAGCCCGCAGCCGTACCGGGTCGGCCATCCGCTCACCGTCCGTCAGCGCCCGCCGTACCCCGCGGGCGAACGCGGCGCCGCGCCGGGCGATGCGGGTCGCCGGTACACGCGGCAGGGCGTGCGCGGCGCAGTCCGGAGTGCAGTCGGACCACACGTCCCAGGGGCCGTTCACCGCGCGCCCAGGAAGTAGCGGCGGTAGCGGTCGCCGAGCCGTTCCATGTCCAGGACGACGAAGAAGTCGGCGACGTCGAACTCGGGGTCGTGGGCGGGCTCGCCGCAGATGTAGGCGCCGATGCGCAGATAGCCGCGGAGCAGCGGCGGCAGCTGGGCCAGGGTGGGGCGTGCGGGCACGGGGACGGTGGGGTGCCAGGGGTGGTGCGGGGTGACCTGCAGCCCGTGCGGGGCGGCGTAGCGGGTGCGGCCCAGTCCCCAGGCGTGGGCGGCCGCGGTACCGCCGTCGGCGAGCGGGACGGAGGCGCAGCCGGCGAGGTAGCGGTGGCCGGAGAGCAGGGTGTAGCGGGCGAGCGCGGCCCACATCTGGGTCATGACGGCGCCGCTGCGGTGGGCGGGGTGGACACAGGAGCGGCCGGCCTCGATGAGGGAGGGGCGCAGCTCCGCCAGCGCGCCGAGGTCGAACTCGCCGTCGGAGTAGAGCCGCGGGCTGCGGCCGGGCGGCAGCAGCCGGTAGGTGCCGACGACGTCGCCGGTGGCGGTGTGGGTGACGACGAGGTGGTCGGCGAGGTCGTCGACGGCGTCGATGTCGTGGCCGGCCAGCGGGGAGTGCAGGGTCGCGCCCATCTCGCCGGCGAAGACCTGGTGGCGCAGCCGCTGCGCGGCGCGGATCTGCTCGCGGGTGCCGGCGATCTCCGCGGTGTAGCCGGGGTCGGCGGCGGGAGCGTGACCGGGACCGCCGGAGGCGGCCCCCGTGGGGGCGGGAGCGGGTGCCGGGCCGGGAACGACCGTGGGGAGGGCCACGGGCGTGGGGACGGAACCGGTAGCGGATGCGGAAGAGGAAGCGGTGCGGCGAACGGCGGCGGACGCGGTCGATGCCATGCTCATGAGAGCCCTCCGTGGGGAGTGGGGAGGCTGTGCGAGTCGACGGACGGTGAGTCAGCGGGGCCGGCGGGCCGTACGGAGCGAGCAGCCGGTGCACTGCTCGGCTGCCCCACCGCTCCGCGGTGGTCCGGATACGCCCTGGGTACGGGCGCAACCCGATGACCTGGCCCTTCTCTACGCCGCAGACTGTTCCCGGGCCCGCCGGCCGGGCGCGTGAAGCCCAGGGAGCGAACGGGTGAGGGTCCGCGGAACACTGGTCGCCGCGCTCCGGGGCCGGGGGCGCGTGGCCCCGGAGAGCCGATCGCGCAGCCCGGTGTGTCCGGGTCCCGTCGCCTGCCGTCTTGGACTGAGGCCGGGCGCCCGTTAGCGTGCCCCCCGCACGGAGACTGTTTGTTACCACCGAGCAGTGGGAGCACACATGAGCCGACCGTCACGACGCGCACTGTTGGGAACCGCCGGAGCGATCGGGGCCGGGGCGGCGCTCGGCGGGGCCGCTCCCGCCGCCGTCGCCGCGGCCTCCGGGCGGTCGGCCCGCCGCACGGAGCGGGCCCCGGCGGACGGCACCGGAGCCGCGCATGACGCCGGAGCCGCGTATGACACCGCACCGGCGCGGGCCGCACTGACCCGGCTGCTGCCCGGGCACGCCGACCAGTTCCAGCTGGTGCCGCTCGCCCGGGACGGCAGCACCGACCGCTTCCGGGTGGACGGCCGGGCGGGCCGGATCACGGTCTCCGGGACCACCCCCGCCGTCCTGCTGACCGGCGTCCACTGGTACCTCAAATACACCTGCCGGGCCCATCTGTCCTGGGCCGGCGACCAGGTGGAGCTGCCCAGCCGGCTGCCCGCCCCGGCCTCGCCGATCGACCGGTCCACCGCGCTGCGCCACCGCTTCGCCCTCAACGACACCCACGACGGCTACACCGCCCCGTACGCCGACTGGCCGCACTGGGAGCGGCTGATCGATGTGCTGGCACTGCACGGGGTCAACGAGGTGCTGGTCACCCCGGGCGCCGAGGCCGTCTACCACCGGCTGCTGACCGACTCCGGCTACTCCGACGCCGAGGCCCGCGCCTGGCTCCCCGCCCCCTCGCACCAGCCGTGGTGGCTGCTGCAGAACATGAGCGGCTACGGCGGCCCGCTCAGCCGCGAGCTGATCGACAAGCGTGCCGAGCTGGGCCGCAGGATCACCGGCCGGCTGCGTGAGCTCGGCATGCACCCCGTCCTGCCCGGCTACTTCGGCACCGTCCCGGACGGTTTCGCCGCCCGCAACCCCGGCGCACGCACCGTCCCGCAGGGCACCTGGTCCGGCCTCAAACGGCCCGACTGGCTCGACCCGCGCACCGACGCCTTCGCCGCTGCCGCCGCCTCCTTCTACCGCCATCAGCGCCAACTCCTCGGCCCCGCAGACCACTTCAAGATGGATCTGCTGCACGAGGGCGGCGACCCCGGCGATGTGCCCGTGCCGGACGCCGCCCGCGCCGTCGAGAAGGCGCTGCGCACCGCCCACCCCGATGCCACCTGGGTGATCCTGGGCTGGCAGGGCAATCCCCGGCGCGAGCTGCTGGACGCCGTCGACCACGACCGGATGCTGATCGTGGACGGCCTCAGCGACCTGGACACCGTCACCGACCGGGAGCGGGACTGGGGCGGGGTGCCGTACGCCTTCGGCTCCATCCCCAACTTCGGCGGCCGCACCACCCTCGGCGCCAAGACCCATATCTGGGCCGAGCGCTTCACCGCCTGGCGCGACAAACCGGGCAGCAAACTCGCCGGGACCGCGTACATGCCGGAGGCCGCCGAACGCGACCCGGCCGCGTTCGAGCTGTTTTGTGAACTGGCCTGGCGGGAGCGCCCGGTGGACCGCGCCGCCTGGTTCGAGGGCTATGCCGACCTGCGCTACGGCGCCCGCGACGACGGGGCCCGCGCCGCGTACGCCGCGCTGCGCACCAGCGCGTACGAGATCTCCAGCAAGGACGGCCGGCCGCACGACTCGGTCTTCGCCGCCCGCCCCTCGCTGGCCGCCCGCTCCGGCACGGTCTACGCCACCCACACCCCGGCCTTCGACCCGGCCGCGTTCGACACCGCCTTCGCCGCACTGCTGACGGTCCGCCCCGCGCTGCGCGGCAGCGACGCCTACCGCCACGATCTGACGGACGCCGCCCGGCAGGCCCTCGTCAACCGGTCCTGGCAGCTGATCGGGCAGCTCCAGGAGGCCTACCGCCGCAAGGACCGGGCGGCGTTCCGTGCGCTGTCGGAGCTGTGGCTGCGGCTGATGCGGCTTTGCGACGAGGTCACCGGGGCGCACCGGCTGTTCCTGCTCGGGCCCTGGCTGGCACAGGCGAAGGCCATGGCGGCCGGCGCCGAGGAGCAGGCGCGGCTGGAGCACAGCGCCCGTGCGCTGATCACGACCTGGGCGGACCGGGCCACCGCCGACGGCGGTTCGCTCGCCAACTACGCGGGCCGCGACTGGCACGGCCTGATCCGCGAGGTCCATCTCCCTCAGTGGCAGGCGTACTTGGACGAACTGGCCGACGCGCTGGCCGCGGACCGGCCGCCGAAGAGCTTCGACTGGTACGCCCTGGAAGAGCCCTGGACCCGCGCGCGCACCACCCATCCGCTGCGCCCGACGACCGATGCGTACCGCACCGCGCGGCGGGTCCACGACATCCTCGCCAAGGCCCCCTACCAGGGCACCGTCACGGTCACCGCCGACCCGTCCGCGCTGCCTCCGGGCGGCCGGGCCACCGTCACCGCGGCGCTGCGCAACGTCAACGGGCTGCGCGCGACCGGCCGGGTGGACTTCGCCCTGAGCGGCGTCGACGCCACCGCCTCGGGCCCGGTGTCACTGCCGCCGCTCCCGCCCGGCGGCACCGGCCGCGCCCGCTGGCAGGTCACCGCCCCCGCCGGTCCCCTGAACACCCCCCTGCACCCGCTCCCCTACGACCTCACCGTCGACTACGGCCCGCAGGGCGAGCCCCGGGTCCGCGCGGCGCGGCACGGCACCCTGTACGTGGCGGGGCCACTGGACGACGCACTGCGGACCGCCACCACCAATGCGGCGGTTTTCGGCCAGTTGGGCGACCGGCTGGCCGTCAACGGCGGGGGCGCCGACCTGTGGAAGGCCACCGCCGAGTTCGGCGCGGTCTACCGGCCGGGCGCGCTCACCGCGGGCGGCTCGGTCACCGTCGAGGTGACCTCCCAGGACCCGACCAGCCCCTGGGCCCGCGCCGGCCTCGTCATCCGCAACCGCCTCGCCGCACCCTCCGCACCTTCCACCCCGGGCGCCCCTTCAGCCGCAGACGCCGCGGACGCCCTCGGCTTCCTCAACCTCTCCGTGACCCCCGCCAACGGCGTCGTGCTCTCCTACGACGCGAACGGCGACGGCACCCTGGACACCTACCGGCGGCTCACCGGCATCACCGCGCCCGTCCTGCTCCGCCTCACCCGCGGGAAGGACGCCGGGGCCGCGGGCACCTACACCGGCTCCTGCTCCACCGACGACGGCGCGACCTGGCGCCAGATCGCCACCGTCACCGTCCCCGGAGCTGCCGCCCGGCAGGACACCGGCCTGCACCAGTGTGCCGCCAACTCCGCGACGGGGGACCGCGGGACGGCGGAATTCCGCCGCTGGAAGCTCGCCTGAGCGCCGCGTACCCTGACCGGGGTACGCACCACGAGCGAGGGGATCACGGTATGAGTGCCGCAGCTGAGAAGGAGTGGCTCTACGCCCTCGACATTTCCGACGCCACCTGGCAGCGCGCCCCCGGAGACGCCGAGGAGGCCGTGGAGATCGCCTTCCTGGAGCGGGGCGCGGTGGCCATGCGCAACTCCACGGACCCCGATGTGGTACTGCGCTACACCGAAGGGGAGTGGCGGGCCTTCGTCCTCGGCGCGCGGGACGGCGAGTTCGACCTGCAGCGCTGACGTCCGGCGCGCGGCGCGAAAGCCGGCCCGTCCGGCAGTCACGGCGGCCACCGCGGTCCACCCACCGCGGTGGCCGCGGCCGGGTGAGCGTCCCCCGTCGGGGCACCCCGGAGGGCCGGTGACCATCACAGGAATCACTCGTTTCACCGAACGTGAAGCAGCAGCAAGCGACACCCCAGCGTCCGGACCGCACCTCCCCCGGCAGCCTTGAGGACATCGGTGACGTCATCGACGTCGAGCAGGCCGAGGCGGCGCTGGTCGAGCACTACCCGCGGCTGGTCCGGCTGGCCTACCTCGTCCTGCCGCCGGGCCCCAGCCGCGGCCGGCGGGTGCTGGCCGCCCATGCCGTCGTGCAGCGGACCCTGCCGCGCCAGCGCAGCTCCACCCGCGGCCTGGGACTGCCCGCCCAGCGCACCGGCACGGACGCGGCGATCGACCCCGGCTATGCCTTCGTCCGCCTGCGGGTCCTGCGGGCCGCTCTGGCCGCCTGCCGCTCGCGCCGGTGGCTGCCGGTGCCGCCACACCCGTTCCCCCAGGTCTGGGGCCTGCGGCTGTTCCCGCGCTCCGGCGGGGCCGATGAACTCGCGCTGGACCAGGCGCTGTCGGCGCTGTCCGGCCCGGGGCGGGCCGCGTTCGTGCTGCGCGATCTGGAGCGGCTGAGCGCGCCCGAGACGCGCCGGGTGCTGGAGGCCGCCGGGGTGGCGCACCCCCGTGCGGCGCTGGACGAGGCGGAGCGGGCCACGACACCGGCCGGCAGCCGGGACCGGTCGCTGCTGGAGTCGCCGGAGTTCGATCCGTGCGCGCTGCAGGCCAGGCCCACGGACCTGATCCGGCGGCGGCAGCACGGCCGGGCGGTGCTGACCGCCGGTGTGGCGGTGCTGGTGTGCGGGGCGCTGCTGGGGATGCCGGGCGACGGCTGGGGCCCGGACGGCGCCGCCGCCCCGCCGTACGCGCGCAACGCGGCCTCCGAAGCGGCCCTGGACCCCGGAAAGCTCGCGGTGACCTCCGCGACCGCCTGGAAGAACGCGGCCCGGCAGGACTTCTCCGCCTGGCCCGCCCGCGGCGACCGGATCCACGACAAGGCGCTGCTGCGGCGGGCGCTGGCCGTGTGGGCCAGGCCCGGTGCCGGGGTGCCGGTCTCGGCGACGCCCGGCACCCCGACCGGACCGGCCGCCGGCCCGGCCCAACTGCTCTTCGCGGGCGTGGTGGACCACGTCGTGGTGGTGCTCCTGCACGACGGGCTGCGGGTGGTGCGCTACGCGGAGGCGGCGGACGGCGAGGGGCAGAGCGACGGCACCGGCGCGGCGGTGGACTTCGCGCGGACCGACGGCGCGGCGGCGGATTCGGCGAGCGCGCTGGTGGTGAGCCGTACGCAGGGCAACGTCCGCTATCTGACCGCGCCCTGGGTGACGTCGGCGCGGCTGGTCGATCTGATCACACCGGGCGCACCGGGAGCCCGCTTGCGGATCAGGCCCGACGGCACCACCGATCCCGTGCCCACACCCCGGCCCGCGGCGGCGACCTGCACGACCTGGCCGGCGCTGCGGATGGGCGGCCGTCTGCTCACCGACCTCGGTGAACTCACCCCGGCCCGCCTGACGTACGGCACCCCCCGCAAGCCGGGCGAGGTGACCGCGCCGCGCGCCAGGACGGCCTGGGCGCGCACGGCCTGCCAGCTCGCCGCGGTACGCGGCCAGGGCGTCCGCGCGGTGAACGCCTGGGAGTTCGCCCGCCAGCCGCTGCCCGGGGGCGCGGGCAGCGCGGCCTGGCTGTGCACCCGCGCCGAGACCTGGCGTGGCCCGGGCAGCCGGACGATGGCCCAGATCCAGCCACCGGCAGCCGGCGGCCGCCACTACCCGCCCGGCGCGGTGGCCGCCCGCGCCGAGGGCGGTACGGCCTGCGGCCCCCGGGCACCACGGGCCCTGGCCGGAGTGCTGTGGAAGTCCGCCACCGGCCAGTGGTGGCTACTGGCCGCGGGCAGCAAAAAGGTCACCTCGATCACCACCACCGGCGACGTCCACGGCGAGGCCCCCGGCCGCCTGCTGACCCTCCCGGCGAAGTCGGGCGACCGGGCAGAACTGAAGGGGCACCTGGCGAACGGGAAGGCGGTGGGGGCGGTGGGATAGGGGACTTGGCCCACCGCCCCCGGAGCGCCGAGCGTCCCCCGCAGCCTCTGTGCAGATCACGGACGAGTCGCCACCAACAGGTCCACCACATAGGCCTCTTGCACCGTCGCGTCGGGGAACCTCTCGTGCAGCCGCCTGCGCTCCTCGCGGAGGAAGGCCCGCCTGTCGTCCTCGGCAAGGACCAGGAACGCCGAGCGGCTGGTGATGTTGGCGAGGTGCGTGTCCAGTGGGACCCTGCGGCTCCACCGCACCTGACGGCGCGTGGCCCGGAGGCCCGACAGCCCCGCGAGCCGGATGGCGTCGCTGTCGTCGGGACGGGTCCGGGAAGTCGGCGTCACTCCGCAGTGGCGCGCGATCCGCTCGTGCTGTTCACGGATCCAGGGCACGTCAAAGGCGGTGGTGTTCCACCAGACCGCGAGCGCACCGCCCGGACGCAGGACCCGCAGCGCCTCCGGGACGGAGCGGGCGGTGTCGGTCCACTGCCAGGACTGTGCGTAGGTGATGAGGTCGTGGGAGGCGTCCGCGAGCGGGAGGGCGTTGCCGTCGCCCCTCACGACCGGTACGTCCGGGAGCCCGAGGCGGAATTGGGCGGCCATGGCCTCGCCCGGCTCCACACCGATCACGTCAGCACCGCGTGCACGCAGCAGCGCGGTGGCGATGCCGGTGCCCGCGCCGACATCGGCGACCCGGGCACCCGCGAGGGGCCGGCACATGACCTGTGCGACGAAATCGAAGAGCGCGGGCGGATACGAAGGGCGGCCGGCCGCGTACTGGTCAGCGGCGGCGTTGAACGCGTGGGCGCGTGGGTCGGCGGTCATCCTCACATCCTCGCCCCTCCGCCGCGTCGGCCGCCGCCCGCTCGTCGGCATCCGACAGCCAGAAGTACAGCGGTGGCAGGGCGAGTTCGAGGGCCGTCAGGACGGTCTGGAAGCCCTGCGGCGGTCCGTGGACCGCCATCGACAGCAGCCGACCGAGGCCGCCGAGGAGGAAGATGCCGGCGAGCCACCGCACCGCCGTGGACGGGACCGGCGACTGCCGTGCCGTCCAGATCCAGGCGAGGCCGTAACCGAGGAAGACGGCTCCGTAGTACCGCTCCCGGCTGTCGACGGTCGCGCCGGCCGAGCCCTCGCCCGGTACCGAGTCGATGCCGAGCGCGAGATGAAAGACGCCGATCGCCGCGCAGGCGGCCCCCATGGCCAGCACCAGCCACTTGAGAAGTCCGGCCATGACGCGGCCACCTTTCCCACTACTAGATGGCTGTCTACTAACGGGGAACGTACGACCGTCAGTAGACAGGTGTCAAGTAACCTGAGGAGTGTGACCACGCGCCGCAGACTCGACCCCGCCGAGCGCCGGAGCCAGCTGCTCGGCGTCGGCGCCCAGCTCTTCGCGGCGAAGCCGTACGACGAGGTGTTCATGGAGGAGGTCGCCGAACGGGCCGGCGTCTCCCGCGCCCTGCTCTACCGCTACTTCCCGAACAAGCGGGACCTGTTCGCCGCGGTCTACCGGCAGGCCGCCGACCGGCTGCTGGCCCGAACGGAGCTCGCCCCGGACCGCCCCGTGCACGAGCAGCTGTCCGCCGGACTCGACGCACACCTCGACTACTTCGTCGCGAACCGGCACACCGCGCTCGCGGCGAACCGGGTGCTCGCCGGCGACCCGGTGATCCAGGCCGTCATCACCGACGAACTGGCCGAGCTGCGACGGCGGCTGCTCGACTCGACGGAACTCGGCGAGGGCCCCCGTCAGCTGGTGTCGGCGGCACTGATGAGCTGGCTGGTGTTCGTCCGCACCCTGTGCGTGGACTGGCTGACGCACCAGGCGTTCAGCCGCGCCGAACTGCACGACGTATGCGTCGGCGCCCTGCTGGGAGCGCTGCGACCGGTCATGGACCTCGACGGCCCGCCGGCCGACGGCGCGCATTGCCCCACGGGCTGTCGGCCCGGCTCCGCCGACGCCCGTTGACTACCGCCGCCTCAAGCCGCGTCCTCGGGGCGCGCCGTGAGGACGCGGATGACCAGGTCGGTGAGGGTGGCCCGTTCCTCGGCGTCGAGCGTGGCGAACCATTGCTGCTCGCGGCGGGACTGCTCGGCGAACGCCTCCCGGACGGCTTCCGCGCCCGCGGCGGTGAGGCCGATGGCGATCGCGCGACCGTCGTCGGGGAGTCGTCGGCGCTCCACCAGGCCGTCCCGTTCGAGGGTGTTGACGGCGTTGGTGACCGACGAACGGGACATCGCCGAGATCTCGGCGAGCCGGGCGGGCTGAGTGGGTCCCAGCAGCCACAGTTTGAACATCAGCCGGAAGCCCGGGAGCGTCCAGCCGCGCGGGCGGTGGATATGGCTCTCCAGGTCGGCGATGACCAGGTAGGAAAGGTGCAGCAGGTGGTAGGCGAGCGCGAAGGCTTCCGGGTCGGCCGGTGACGGCATGCCCGCGAGCCGGTCGCGCGCGTAGGCGGCGTAGCTGAGATCTGGTCGTTCCACGGGACAGAGTCTTGCGCATGGCGGCCCCGCCGGGAGATTGTTATGGCCGTAACAATCTCCAACGAAACCGGAGGGTGCTGTGCGGATCACCATCGCTGGAGGCGGTATCGGCGGGCTCGCCACCGCGCTCAGCCTGCATGCGGCCGGATTCGACGACGTGGTCGTACACGAGGCGGCCCAGGTGATCCGTCCGCTCGGCGTCGGGATCAACCTCCTTCCGCACGCGGTGAGGGAGCTGACCGAACTCGGTCTGGCCGACCGGCTGGCCGCGATCGCCGTCCCCACCGCCGAGTTGGCCTATTACAACCGGTACGGCCAGGCGATCTGGTCCGAACCGCGCGGGCTCGGCGCCGGCTACCGGTGGCCGCAGTACTCGGTGCACCGGGGCAGGCTGCAAATGCTGCTGCTGGACGCCGTCCGCGAACGCCTCGGTGCGCACGCGGTCCGGACCGGGAGCCGGATCACCGGCCTGCGCCACGATTCCGATCTGCTCATCGGCGCCGACGGGATCCACTCGGCCGTCCGGGCCGCGCTCTTCCCCGGCGAAGGGGCACCGCCGTGGAACGGGCTCGTGCTGTGGCGGGGCACGACCCGTGCCGAACCGTTCCTGACCGGCCGGTCCATGATCATGGCCGGGGACGGCTCGCAGAAGTTCGTCGCCTACCCGATCGGGGACGGACGACTGATCAACTGGATCGCCGAACGGCCGCTGGGCGACGAACCGCTTGAACGGGGAAACTGGAACCGCCCCGCCGACCCGGCCACGATCGTGAAGCACTTCGCCGACTGGAAGTTCGACTGGCTCGACGTACCCGGAATCATCACGGGAGCCGAGGCGGCCTTCGAGTACCCGATGGTGGACCGCGATCCCCTGCCCTGCTGGACCAGGGGCGATGTCGTCCTGCTGGGCGATGCCGCACATGCCATGTACCCCGTCGGGTCCAACGGGGCGTCCCAGGCGATCATCGACGCCCGGGTGCTCGCCCACTCGCTCGCCACGACCGGCTCCGCCGCCGCGTACGAGGACATCCGCAGGCCGGCCACGACCGCGCTCCAACTCGCCAACCGGCGCCAGGGGCCCGAGGTCGTCATGCGGCTCGCCCACGAACGGGCGCCCGACGGCTTCGACGACATCGAACAGGTCGTCCCGCTCGCGGAACGAGAAGAGATCGCCGCTTCGTACAAGCGCACTGCGGGCTTCGATCCGGTCCTGCTGAACGAGCGGGCTTCGTGGGCCGTGCGGTGACGCTGCGCTTGGCTTTCTTCCCACGTTTTCGGCTGTCCCGCCGTGGGGGTTGCGCGCCGTTCTTCGCCCCGCTTGCGCGGGTGCGCCCGCCGTTTCGCCTGCGGCGGGCCGGGTCCGCTGCGCGGGGCTGTGGGTGCGGTGACGGGCCTCCGGGGCCTGGTGTGTGGACTGCTTCGCTTTACGTCCACACACCAG
>NZ_JBEYVM010000028.1:0-71096 GCF_040643995.1 Streptomyces sp. NPDC047049
GCTGCACTGGTACAACTACCACCGACCCCACACCGGAATCAGCGGCCACACCCCAGCCAGCCGCGTCACCAACCTCTCCGGACAACACACCTAGGTCCCGTGACGGGTCAGTTCCAGCTGTCGTGCAGCGGCTTGCCCTCCGCGTAGCCGGCGGCGCTCTGCACCCCGACCACGGCCTTGTCGGCGAACTCCGCCAGGGAGGCGGCGCCCGCGTAGGTGCAGGAGCTGCGGACCCCCGCGATGATCGAGTCGATCAGGTCCTCGACGCCGGGGCGCGCCTGGTCGACGAACATCCGCGAGGTGGAGATGCCCTCCTCGAAGAGTCCCTTGCGGGCCCGGTCGTAGGCCGACTCGTCGCTCGTACGGTTGCGCACGGCACGCGCGGAGGCCATGCCGAAGCTCTCCTTGTACGGCCGGCCGTCGGCGGTGTGCTGGAGGTCTCCGGGCGATTCGAGGGTGCCGGCGAACCACGAGCCGATCATGACGTTGGAGGCGCCCGCGGCCAGCGCCATCGCGACATCGCGGGGGTGGCGCACCCCGCCGTCGGCCCAGACGTGCTTGCCGAACTTCTTCGCCTCGGCGGCGCACTCCAGGACCGCGGAGAACTGCGGCCGGCCGACGCCGGTCATCATCCGGGTGGTGCACATCGCGCCCGGTCCGACGCCGACCTTGATGATGTCCGCGCCGGCCTCGATCAGATCGCGGACGCCCTCGGCGGCGACGACGTTGCCCGCCACGATCGGGACCTGCGGGTCCAGCCCGCGGACGGCCCGGACCGCGGTGATCATCGACTCCTGGTGGCCGTGCGCGGTGTCCACGACGAGGGTGTCCACACCGGCGGCCAGCAGCGCCTTGGCCCGGCCGGCCACATCGCCGTTGATGCCGACGGCGGCCGCGATCCGCAGCTTGCCGTTGGCGTCCGTGGCGGGGGTGTACAGGGTGGCGCGGAGGGCGCCCTTGCGGGTGAGGATGCCGATCAGCATGCCGTCCGCGTCGACCGCGGGCGCGAGCTTGCGGTTGGCGGCGTCCAGGCGGTTGAAGGCCTCCCGCGGGTCGATGTCCGCGTCCAGGACGAGCAGGTCCCTGGACATGACCTCGGCCACCTGGGTGAAGCGGTCCACACCGGCCAGGTCGTGCTCGGTGACGACGCCGACCGGGCGGCCGCCCTCGACGACGATGCCCGCGCCGTGCGCCCGCTTGGGCAGCAGCGCCAGGGCGTCGGCGACGGTCGCGACCGGGGACAGCACGATCGGGGTGTCCAGGACCAGGTGGCGGCGCTTGATCCAGGTCACCACGTCGGTGACGACATCGAGCGGGATGTCCTGCGGGATGACGACCAGACCACCACGGCGGGCAACGGTCTCGGCCATCCGGCGGCCGGCGATCGCCGTCATGTTGGCGACCACGAGAGGGATGGTGGTACCGGTCCCGTCATGGGAGGACAGGTCCACTCCCTGGCGGGAGCCCACGGCGGAGCGGCCGGGCACCATGAACACATCGTCGTAGGTCAGGTCGTAGGGCACCGAAGAACTCTCTTCGAGCGCGCCGTTCTTCGGATTCAGGAATCGCATACGGCCAGGATACGGGCCCTGACCAGGGCTCATGTGATAATCCGAGGCTTTCCCCGGCCGTGTGTGCGATCCGCCAAAGGCGCCGTGGACGGCGGGGCGGGCCCCGCCGGAACGGGGGCGCTCCGCCGCTCGCCGGGCCGCACCGCATCGCCGCCGGTCAGGCCTGGTGCGTCGTCGTTACACGCCTTGCCGGTCCCGCCCCCTGGCCATGATCACGGCCAGTCCGGTGTCCGTGTCGCGCCAGTAGCCCACCGCATCCGCCAGGACGCCCTCGACGATGCTCCACTCGTCCGGGGACGCGGCCGCGTAGCCCTGCCAGCCCGTCACGACGAGCAGCCGGCCGCGGTCGGCGGGACACCAGGACAGGTCGGTGAGGCAGTCGGCGAGCGCGTCCCAGTTGCGGCCGAACCAGTCCGGCAGCCGCAGGGCACGGGCACACCGGTCCATGAAGGCGGCCTTGTCCGCGACCCCCTCCAGGTCCAGGGACGTGCCGGTCCAGCCGGCGTCCCGCGCGGCGGCCAGCGCCTGGGCCACCGAGCGTTCCGCGGGCCAGGGCAGTACCCCGGGGGGCGTACGTCCGTCGAGCACCGCGGCGAGCGGCCGGGGCACGGAACCCGTCATCGAAGCACCGCCTTGAAGGTCCGGTAGTGGTCGTCGGTGTAGTACGTCTCATGGCCCTGCCCGGTGACGAGCCGACGGGCTCCGCGGTCCGGCGAGCCGGGCGTGGGCACCGTGTACTCGTGGTAGTAGCCGCGCGGCTGACGGGGCAGCAGCCGCTCACGGTTGCCGAAGACGGTGCCGTCCTGCGGATACGGGAAGGGACCGCCGGCATCGATGAGCCGCAGGGTGTCCCGCGCCTGGACCGGCAGCGCGCCGGCCGGCACGACCGGCATGCCCCGCGGCCGGTCCGGAGCGCCGGAGGGGCCCGGCGCATCGGCCGCGGCCGTGGCGGTGGACCGCGGCGGCCCGGACGAACTCCCGCCCGCGGCACCGCCCGTGGCGCAGCCGGTCAGCACGAGGAGCAGCCCGGCGAGCAGCGTGCCGAGGACCACGGCGGCACGACGCGGGACGGAGCGGATCACCATGCGCCGATGCTGTCACAGGGCTGCGCAGGCTGCTCGTCGGTGACCGGCGCCGGGGGTGCACGGGGCGGGCGCGCAGGGGCGGGGCAGCGGGCGGGGTCGCGAGGCGGCGAGGCGGTCCGCACGGGCGGGCGCGCGCACGCACGGGCGGGCGACGGGCCGGCAGGACGGTCACCCGGGGCGGTCACGCGGGGCCGTCCGCCGCCGCGTCCGCCCGGCGCGGGTCACGCTCCGTCAGGGTCCGCCCGGTCCAGTGCGGGGCGCGGCCCGGGGCCGGTCTCCAGCAGCAGGTGGTCGGCCGCGGCGGTGTCCGTGACCAGGCTGGTCACCAGCCCGGAGCGGAGCACCGCGCCGATCGCGTCGGCCTTGCGCCGGCCGCCGGCGATGGCGACGACCTCCGGGATACGGCGGAGCCGGTCCGCCTCGACGGTGATGCAGCGCTCGCCGAGGTCCCGGCCGATCCGGCGTCCTTCGGCGTCGAAGAGGTGCGCCGACATCTCGGCGGCCGCCCCCAGCGAGGCGTAGTGCTCCCGCTCCTGCTCGGAGAGCATGTCGTAGACGGTCGAGACGCCCGGTTCCCAGGAACCGATGGAGACACAGGCGACGGTGACCTTGTCGAAGTAGTCGAACGCGCGGGCGATCCCGGTCTGGCGGCGCAGCGCCTCGGCGGTCGCCGAGTCGGGCAGCAGCATCGGCGCATAGATCGGATGCGCCTCGCCGCCGGCGACATCGGCCGCACGGCGGACCGCCTCGACCGAGCCGCGGTCGGCGGTACCGGCGTCGTACACACCGGTCAACTGCACCACGGTGCACGGCGGGAGGCGGTGCAGCGCGGCCGCCATATGAATGGTCGACCGGCCCCACGCCAGCCCCAGCACATCGCCCTCGGTGACCAGCTCACCGAGGAGATCGGCCGCGACCTCGCCCAGGTTCTCCGGGTCCGCGGCGTCGTCGGGCGGCGTCTGGCCGCCGAAGGCGGGGGGAGCGTCCGCGGGCGACTCGACGACGACCGCGTGCCGCAGGCCGTAGCGGGCCCGCAGGGCGTCGGAGCGTTCGGCGTCCAGCTCGGAGGGCACCCGGATCTCGATCCGTACGAGATCACGTTCCAGGGCGGTCTCCAGCACCCGCGCGACCTTGAACCGGCTGACGCCGAACTCCTCCGCGATCTGGATCTTCGACTTGCCCTCAAGATAGAAACGGCGGGCCATGGCCGCGGCCTGCACCAGCTCGGCAGGGCCCATTCCGGACTGTGGGCGGCTGGCTACCACGAAATTCTCCCCTTTTGCGCATCTGATCGAGTCTTTGCTCATCCTTTCAGAAACCCGGCGGCAACGGGGACCATGACCGTCCCGACCCTCGTGAACGCTCGGTTGCGCCCCGTACAACGGGCGGCACGGCCCCTGCCACGGGCGGATTCCCCTGGCGTGAATCAGCCGGGCCGCCGGCTCCCGCTCCGGGGGCCTGACCGGCACTCGCCCCCTGACCGGCCCTCGCGCTCAGTGCGCGCAGCCCCAGCCCGCCGCCGCGGTCGCCGTCTCGGCCTGTTCGCGCAGGTCCCTGACCGCCTTGGCCGGGTCGTCCGCGCCGTACACCGCGGAGCCCGCCACGAACACATCGGCGCCCGCGTCGGCGCACCGCTCGATGGTGGCCGCCGAGACCCCGCCGTCCACCTGGAGCCCCAGCTGCAGGCCGTGCCGGGAGATCAGTTCACGGGTGCGGCGGATCTTGGGCAGCATGATGTCCAGGAACGCCTGGCCGCCGAAGCCGGGCTCCACGGTCATGATCAGCACCATGTCGAGCTCGGGGAGCAGGTCCTCGTACGGCTCGATCGGCGTGGCGGGCTTCAGCGCCATCGAGGCCCGCGCGCCCTTGGCCCGGATCTCCCGCGCCAGCCGCACCGGCGCGGCCGCCGCCTCCACGTGGAAGGTCACGGACCCGGCTCCGGCCTCGATGTACTGCGGCGCCCAGCGGTCCGGGTCCTCGATCATCAGATGCAGGTCGAGCGGGGTGTCCGTCGCCTTGCTCAGCGACTCGACCACCGGCACGCCGAGGGTGAGGTTCGGGACGAAGTGGTTGTCCATGACGTCGACGTGCAGCCAGTCGGCGCCCTTGACGGCCTGCGCCTCCTCGGCGAGGCGGGCGAAGTCTGCGGACAGGATGCTGGGGTTGATCAAGGCCATGCCCCCAGTATGGCCTGCGGGCCGGGAAGGGACGGCGGCGGGAGGGACCGGATTCCGGCGGGCCGGTGAGGCCTCCCTGGGACGCGGAGCGCGGCGGCGGGAGCGGCGACGGGAGCGGCGACGGGAGCGGCCACGAGCCCTCTCATGCGCTTCCTCCGTCCTCCTCCGCCGTCGCCTCGCCGGGCTGCCGTCGCAGCGTCGCGGTGGCGATGTCCAGGAAGTCCGCCACGGGGCCCGCGCAGCTGCCCTCCGGCACCGCCAGGCAGGTCTCGACGGGCGGGGCATCGGTGACGGGCAGGTAGACGAGATCGGGGCGGGAGTACGAGCCCGCGACGCTGACGGGAACCAGCGCGAGGCCCTGCCCGGAGGCGATGAGCTCGAACTTCTCCTCCAGTGAGGAGGTCCGCCGCGTCCTGACGTCGAGGACCGGCTCGCCGTCGAGAGCGGCCGACGTGAGGCTGCGACGGCCGGCCAGCCGATGGGTCACGGGCAGGCACGCGACCTTGGTCTCGTGACCGATGGGGACGGTGTGCAGCCCCGTGTCGTCGAAGGGGCGCCGGAGGTATCCGATGTGCGCGCGGCCGTCGCGCAGCGGCGCGTCCTGCTCCCACCAGCGCAGCGGAAACACATCGATCCGGACCTTCGGGTGGCTCGCCGTGAACGCCAGGAGCGCCTCCGAGACGCGCAGGCCGGGCGAGAAGGCGACGACGAGCCGCTGCTCGCCCCGCCCGGCCTCGTGCACGCGCCGCAGCGCCGTCTCGACCACCGTGGTGATCCTGCCCGCCTCGTCGTACAACTGCCGTCCCGCGGGGGTCAGTTCGACGCTGCGCGTGGTCCGCGTGAACAGCGGGCAGCCCAACTCCTGCTCGAACGCGCGGATCTGCCGGCTGAGGACGGGCTGCGCGATGAACAACGCCTGTGCCGCCCGGCCGAATTGCCGGTGCTCGGCCACCGCGACGAAATAGCGGAGTTTACGCAGGTCTAAATCCATACCCGAAAGGTATCAACGTGACGGAAAGGGTATTGGACGCCCGGCGGAACCCCTCGGAGACTTGACTCATGATCGCCATCACCTCTCCGGCGGGCGGCACCCACGCGGGCCCCTCGCCCACGGCATGGCGCGCCTCACCGAGCTTCTGAACCGTCAAGTGGGCCACGGCCGCCCGCCGTTGGACGGCTCCTCCGTCACGTCCACCGGCTGCGTCAACGCGGCCCTGCAGCAGCCCTGACGGCAGGATTCCTGGCCCACATGCCATGGCCCACAAGTCCTGACCCGCAGGCTCTGCCCCACAAGCCCTGCCCCACAAGAGGAATCACATGACCCACACCCGCAAGACCGCCCTCGTCATCGGGGCCTCCCGGACCCTGGGTCTCGGGCTCGCCGCCGCGTACCTGCGCCGCGGCTGGGACGTCATCGGCACGGTCCGCGGCAGCCGGCGCACCGGCCTCCACGAACTGGCCGAAACGTCCGGTGGACGGCTGACCGTCGAGTCGCTGGAGATGACCGAGCCGGAGCAGATCTCGGCGCTGCGCGACCGGCTGGCCGGACGCATCCTCGACCTGCTCTTCGTCAACGCCGCCGTCACCCGCGGCGACCTCCCGATCGGCGAGGTCCCGACGGCTATGTTCACCGAGGTCATGGTCACCAACGCCCTCAGCCCGATGCGGGTGGTGGAATCCCTGCGTCCGCTGGTCGCGCCCACCGGGACCATCGGCGTCATGTCCTCCGACCAGGGAAGCATCGCCCTGAACACCGAGGGCGGCCAGGATCTGTACCGGGCCAGCAAGTCCGCGCTGAACCAGCTGATGCGCAGCTACGCCGCCCGCCACGCCGAGGACACCCGCAAGCTGCTGCTCGTCGACCCGGGCTGGGTACGCACCGAACTCGGTGGCCCGGACGCCGAACTCAGCGTGGAGGAGAGCATCCCCGGGGTGGTGGAGACGATCGAGCGCCACCGAGGGCCCGGCCTGCACTTCGTCGACCACCAGGGGCAGGTCGTGCCCTGGTAGACACCGCGCCCCGGCCCCGCCGGAACCGGACCCCCGCGTGACCATGGGCCACTTGCCTGCCCACTGATCTGACATTACGTTCCAGTGGATCATGATCGAACGGGGGTTCTGATGGGTGTGGTCCTGCCTGGGTGGGCGGATGAGCTGCTTGACCTGATCGGCGTGTCGTGGCCGAACGTGGACGAGGACGACTACCGCGAAATGGCCCACGCCATGCGGGAGTTCGCCGACGACATCGCCGAAGGCGCCGACCAGGCGCACACCGCCATCCAGGGTTTGGTCGGCTCGGCCGGCGGTTCCCTTGCCGTGGAGGCGCTGAACACCCACTGGGGGAAGGTCAACGGCAAACATCTGAAGGGCCTTGCAGAGTGCGGCCGCAAGGCGGGCACGGCGATGGACGGTGTCGCGACCCTCATCGAGGGCGCGAAAATCGGCGCGCTGGTCCAGCTGGGCATCCTCGCTGCGGAGGTGATCGCCGCCCAGGCCGCAGCCCCCTTCACCCTTGGCTTGTCGGAATTGGGGGCGATGGGTGCGACGCAGGCCACCCGGATGATCCTCAAACGGCTCTTCAAAGAGGTCTGCCAACAGGTCGCCGAGCAGGCCGTCAGCATCGCGCTCACCCCGGTGGAGGAAGCGCTCGGGGCCATGGCCGGGGACCTCGTGGTCCAGCTCGGCGCCAATGCCCTCGGCGTCCAGGACGGTGTCGACCTCGGCCGTACCGCCAAGGCCGGCGGGGACGGCCTCCGGCAGGGCGCACAGGACGCCAAGGGCACGGCCAAGGGAGCTGCCGCGAACCCGACGACGGGGCTGCTCAGCGCAGGCGGAAGCGGCGGTGGAGGGGGCAGGTCCGCAGGTGGAGCCGGCGGCGGGTTCAGCTTCGACGAAGGCGAACATCACCACGTCGTGAGCGGTCTGCAGAGCGCGAGCGGCACGTTCCGCACCAAAGCCGGCGGCAAGATCGGCCGGGCCAGGAGCCACCACGGTCGTACCCGCGGCAAGGACGCCATCGCCGATGCGGCGAATGTGGTGCTGGACAAGGTCGTCGACGGCATCGAGGACGGCGTCAAGAAGACTGCCAAGCACCTCGGCGAGAACATGACGCGCGGCGTCAAGCAGATGATCAAGAACCACCGCGACAACGACAACACGATCGCCGAGCACCTCAAAGGCATCGGCAAGAAGAACAAGCACGACCCGAAGTCACCCGACAACGGTTCCGTCTCGTCCGCGAACTCCACGGGCAAGGGACGCGGCAAGAACCACAAGACCCGCGCCCGACTGGGCAAGGAGCACCCCAACAACAGCACTCGCACCGCCAAGGCTGTCAAGGACTGCGGTGACCCGGTGGACGTCGCCACCGGCCGGGTCTTCCTCCGTCAGACCGACATCGCCCTGCCCGGCGCTCTGCCTCTCACGTTCACGCGGAGATTCGAGTCGTCGTACCGCGCGGGCCGCCATATGGGGCCGTCCTGGTCCTCCACGGCCGACCAGCGCCTGGAGATCGACGAGCAGGGCATCATCTTCGTCACCGAGGACGGCCTGCTGCTCTCCTACGAGACGCCCGAGCCCGGCCAACGTGTGCTGCCTGCCCACGGTCCGCGCTGGCCTCTGACGCGAACACCGCGGGGCGACTGGGCAGTCCACGACCCCGACACCGGGCAGACCCGCTACTTCACCGAAGCGAGCCACTCCCCCGGCACCGCCCTGCTGGACGAATTGTCGGACCGCAACGGGAACCGGATCGCCTTCGATTACGACGACGAATCCGGCGCCCCGCTCGCCATCCGCCACTCTGCGGGATACCACCTCAAAATCGCCACCGACGGCAACGGGAACATCACCGCGCTGCACCTCGCCGACGCGGCTGCCGATGGCACCGACGTGCTGGTCATTTCCTACGGCCACGACGAGCACGGCAACCTCACCGCCCTCACGAATTCCTCCGGCATCCCGACCCGGTTCGAGTACGACACCGATCACCGTCTCGTCGCCTGGACCGACACCAACGACAGCCGTTACGAGTACGTCTACGACCACCACAGCCGGTGCGTCGCTGAGGGCGGGGCCGAAGGCCACCTGCGGTACCGCTTCGACTTCGGCCAACCGGAGCCCGGAACCGGCAACCGCGTCACCACCGCCACGAACTCTCTCGGGCATGCCACCCGCTACCTCATCAACGACCGGCTCCAGGTCATCGCCGAGACCGACCCGCTCGGCCACACCACCCGCACCCAGTACGACGCGTACGACCGTCCGCTGGCCGTCACCGACCCCCTCGGCCACACCACCCGGTACACATACGACGAGCACGGCCACCTGACCACCATCAGCCGCCCCGACGGTCGTCAGGCCATCGCCGAGTACAACAGCCTCGGCCGACTGGTTGCCGTGACCGGCGCGGACGGGTCCACTTGGCGGGACGAATATGACAGCCGCGGCAATCGCACGGCGAACATCGATCCGAGCGGCGCCACCACCCGCTTCAGCTACGACGCGCAAGGCCGTCCGACTTCTGTCACCGATGCCCTGGGCAACACCACCTCCGTCATCTGTGACCCGGCGGGACTCCCTCTCCGCATCATCAATCCGCTGGGGGCAGAGACCCGCTACCGCCGCGATGCCTTCGGCCGCGTCATCTCCGTCACCGATCCACTGGGCGCGTCAAGCCGTCTGGCCTGGACGGTGGAAGGACGGCTGGCCGGCCATATCGGCTCCGATGGTTCCAAGCAGTCCTGGACATACGACGGCGAGGGCAACTGCGTCGCCCACACCAACGCAGCCGGAGGGGTCACCACCTTCGAGTACACCCACTTCGACCAGCTCAAGGCAAGGACCAGCCAGGACGGAGCTCGCTACGAGTTCACCCACGACACGGAGCTGCAGCTCACTTCCGTCACCAACCAGCAAGGCCTGACGTGGACTTATGAATACGATCCGGCCGGCCACCTGATATCCGAGACCGACTTCGACAACCGCACCCTCAGATACACCCACACCCCGGCCGGCCGACTCGCCACTCGCACCAACGCCCTCGGCCACACCGTCACCTACGCCCACGACTCCCTCGGAAGGATCGTGGAGAAGAACGCGGACGGACGGGTCACTTCATATCAGCACGATCCGGCGGGGCGCCTGCTGCAGGCATCGACTCCGGACGTCGAGCTGGCATACCGGCGCGATTCTCTGGGCCGGGTGGTAGCCGAGACCCTGAACGACCGCACCACGACCTTCACCTACGACGCCCTGGGACGCCGCACCCACCGCACCACCCCCTCAGGCGCGACGAGCAGCTGGGAATACGACGCGGCAAGCCGGGGCACCGCCCTGACCACCTCCGGCCGCACCCTCGCATTCGAATACGACCTCACGGGCCAAGAAACGGCCCGTCACTTCGGCGCGGATCTGACCCTCACCCACAGCTGGGATGCAAGCGGTCTCCTCACCGACCAGTCCCTCACCTCACCGTCAGGGACCGTTCAGCACCGTGCCTACTCCTACCACCCGGACGGCAGTCTCGCCGGAATCGACGATCAGCTGAATGGTCCCCGCACCTTCGACCTCGACAGCGCGGGCAGAGTAACTGCCGTTCATGCCCGCGGCTGGTCCGAACGGTATGCCTACGACGAGTCCGGCAACCAGACCGAAGCCGACTGGTCCGACCGGTACCCCTCTCCCGAATCCCGCGGCCCGCGCACGTATACGGGGACTCGCATCACGCGAGCCGGCGGCATTCGCTATGAACACGACGCGCAGGGCCATATCGTCCTGCGGCAGAAGACCAGGCTGTCCCGCAAACCCGAAACGTGGCGGTACGAGTGGGATGCCGAGGACCGGCTCGTCCGGGTCATCACGCCCGGCGGCGGCACCTGGCGCTACATCTATGACCCCTTCGGCCGCCGGGTCGCCAAGCAACGCCTTGCCCCGGATGGCCGGGAGGTGCTGGAACAAACCAACTTCACCTGGGACGGCAACACCCTCGCCGAGCAGACCACCGCCTCACCCGATGGCACACATCTGATCACCCTCACCTGGGAACACAAGGGACTGCACCCCGTCTCCCAGACCGAACGCAAAAATCTGGCCGAAGCCCCGCAGCAGGAAATAGACCAACGCTTCTTTGCCATCGTCACAGACCTGATCGGCACCCCTGCCGAACTCGTGGACGAAGACGGCAACGTCGCCTGGCGCGCCCGTAGCACCCTGTGGGGCTGCACCACCTGGAACACCCATGCCACCGCCTATACGCCGCTCCGTTTCCCCGGCCAGTATTTCGACCCGGAAACCGGACTCCACTACAACAATCAGCGCTACTACGACCCCGACACCGCCCGTTACATCACACCGGACCCACTCGGCCTTCTTCCCGCACCACATCCCACGGCCTACGTCCATAACCCGACCACGTGGATTGACCCACTGGGCCTGTCGGCCTGCCCCCACCGAAAGAAGGGTGGCAGGCACAGTGTGGTTCTCGGCGTCAACGGAGACGATTTCGGATCTGATGTTCTGGCGAAACACCTTCGCGAGAACGGCGACCCTGACGCCCACAACTACAATGGCCGCGCTTATGCGGATGACGTGAACGGAACCCCCGTTTGGATGTCCCATGTCATGGCCGCGGTGGGCGATCCGGACACCACTCTCTCCATCACCCTGGATGGCATGCCCAATCGCAATGGCGACAACGGAAATTGGAACACTCCCGAATCCATCCATGAAGCATTCCTGGTGGCCGTTGAGCACGGCCGGCAGTTCGGTGTGGGCCCCGGCCAGGAACGCCCTGGCCCCGGCCACGGAACGGCCTGGGAGATGAGCGTGGTGGCCCGGAACGTCCTGGCGTTCAACGAAGACCTGGGGGGCCGCTCATGGGACTCCATACACTGGTATTCCGGCAATGAGAGGGTGACCGTTCCCGAACCGGACATTCCTCTCCCGCCCAGGGAAGACCAGACGGCCGGAAGACGCCGCCGCTGATTCTGCCGGTCAGGCACAGCGGACTCCACCACACACCGCGAAACCCGATAAGGTATACACGTGACTCACGGCAATATCGAACCCCCGGCATCAAGCGCCGTGGCGGCCAAATGGCAAAAAGCGCGGGAAACCAGCGATGAGTTGATCGACCATGCCATGGTCGAAGCTGCCTACGCGAATGTTCACCTCCGATCCCTCTTTCCCCTCATCAGCCACGGGTCGCTGCACTTCAGCCGCTGCACCACATTCCCCTGGACAAACGACGTGCCGTCCATCTATCCGGCCTCCGGTGGAGGATTTCGGGTGATCCGGATGAACGAACCCGTAGGGTCGAGCCGCCAGATCGTCGGAGACGCGGACTCAGCCGAAGAGGCTGCCGCTTTGGTCGTCGCTCATCTCCCGCCCGGCTGCGGTCCGGCGATCGACGGAACCGCTGACGAGCTCGACCGCCCCTGATCGCGCGTCGGCCAGCCGGCCTCCCGGGCCCTGAACGGCGGCGCAGACCTCACCTCATGTGGTCTGCGCCGCCATTCGTAGCGGGACACCACGACGGGAGATCGCAGGGCGCGGGGTGGCTCCCACCGCGGCGGTTCCGGGACACCGCGAAGGCGGACGTCTCCTCACGCGGTCCGGCGCAGCAGCGCCAGATACATCGCGTCCGTGCCGTGCAGATGCGGCCACAGCTGGACGTCCGGGCCGTCGCCGAGCGCCGGTACGCCGGGCATCAGCGGGCGGGCGTCGATCCACTCCACCTGCACCGGCTCGCCGCCCCGCCCCTTGAGGACGTCCTCCACCACGGCCCGGGTCTCGGCCGGATGCGGCGAGCAGGTCGCATAGCCGACGACGCCGCCGACCCGTACGGCCGCGAGCGCCTGCCGGAGCAGTTCGCGCTGCAGCGGGGCGAACCCGTCCAGGTCCTCGGGGCGGCGCCGCCAGCGCGCCTCCGGACGCCGGCGCAGCGCCCCCAGACCGGTGCACGGAACGTCGACCAGGACCCGGTCGAAGGCGCCGGGCCGCCAGGCCGGGCGGGTGCCGTCGGCGGTGATGACCGCATACGGACCGGGGTTGCCGTCGAGTGCCCGCGCCACCAGACGCGCACGGTGCGGCTGCTTCTCCGAGGCCAGCAGGGCGGCACCGCGCTCGGCGGCGAGCGCTGCCAGCAGCGCCGCCTTGCCGCCGGGGCCCGCGCAGCCGTCGAGCCAGGCGCGGTCGGGGCCCTCGACCGGTGCGTTCGCCAGCGCGAGGGCGACGAGCTGGCTGCCTTCGTCCTGCACCCCGGCGCGCCCCTCGCTGACCGGGCCCAGAGCGCCCGGCTCCCCGCCTTCCGCGAGCCGGACCGCATAAGGGGACCAGCGCCCGGGAAGCGCCCGCTCCTCGCCGGCCGCCGCCAGAAGCTCCTCGGTGGTGGCCCGGCCGGGCCGGGCCACCAGCGTCACCTCGGGGCGTTCGTTGTCCGCCTCCAGCAGGTCCTCGATACCGGCCCGGCCCCCGCCGAGCGCGTCCCACAGCGCCGAGACGACCCAGCGGGGGTGCGCATGCACGATGCCGAGGTGGTCCTCGGGGTCCTCGTCGTACTCCGGGGCGACCCGCTCCAGCCAGCCGTCCAGGTCATGGGCGGCGACCTTGCGCAGCACCGCGTTGACGAACTTCGCCCGCCCGTCGCCCAGCACCACCCGCGCCAGCTCGACGCTGGCGCTCACCGCGGCGTGCGTCGGGATGCGGGTGCCGAGCAACTGGTGCGCGCCGAGGGTCAGCACGTCCAGGACCGGCGGGTCCACCTCCCGCAGCGGCCGGTCCACACAGCTCGCGAGGATCGCGTCATACGTCCCCTGCCACCGCAGCGAGCCGTAGACCAGCTCCGTCGCCAGCGCCGCGTCCCGGGCGTCGAAGTCACCGCCCTCGCGGGCCTTGCGCAACAACGGCGGCAAGACGAGGTTCGCGTAGGCGTCCCGCTCGTCGACGGCCCGCAACGCCTCGAACGCGAGGACCCTGACCGGGTCCTTCTGCGGGCGGCGATGGGGCTTGCTGGGGCGACGGCGCGGCTGCTGGCTCACAGAAAAGGTGCTCCGGATACGAGATGAGGGGTCCGTCCCAGCCTACGCGGGCGCGCGGGCGGAGCGCGCGCGGAGGCCGGAGCCGGGCCGGCGCGCGGAGGCCGGAGCCGGACCGGGACCGCCCTCCGGAGGCGGCCCTCCCCTGACAACGGACGGCGGGGGCTCAGTCCCCCAGCAGCTCCCCGCTCCCGATCCGCACCCCGCGCGCCCAATCGGCCGCCTGCATCGGCTTCTTGCCCTGCGGCTGGACCCAGCCGAGTTCGACGGGGTGGCTGCCGGTACCGACGTACACCGCCTTCTTGGTCACGGCGAGTTCGCCGGGTGCGAGGGCGGGCTCGGTGTGGCCCGGGGCGGCAACGGCCGACATCAGCTTGAGGCGTTCCCCGCGGAAGACCGTCCAGGCCCCCGGCGCGGGCGCACAGCCGCGGATCACCCGGTCGACCCGGAGCGCGGGCGCCGCCCAGTCCACCTTGGCGTCCTCGACCTCGATCTTCGGCGCGAGCGTGACCCCCTCGGCCGGCTGCGGCACCGCCTGCAGCGTGCCCTCCTCGATGCCGTCCATCGTCGCCACGAGCAGCCCGGAACCGGCGAATGCCAGCCGGGTGAGCAGATCGCCGCTGGTGTCGGTCGGCCGGACCTCCTCGGTCAACACGCCGTAGACCGGGCCGGAGTCCAGTCCGGTCTCGATCTGGAACGTCGAGGCACCGGTCACCTCGTCCCCCGCCAGCACCGCGTGCTGCACGGGCGCCGCGCCCCGCCACGCGGGCAGCAGCGAGAAGTGCAGATTGACCCATCCCTTGGCGGGAATGTCGAGCGCCGCCTTCGGCAGCAGCGCCCCGTAGGCGACCACCGGGCAGCAGTCCGGCGCGATCTCCCGCAGCCGGGCCAGGAAGTCCTCGTCGCGCGGCTTGACGGGCTTGAGCACCTCGATGCCTGCCTCCTCCGCCCGCTCCGCAACGGGGCTGGCCACCAGCTTCCGGCCGCGCCCCGCGGGCGCGTCGGGCCGGGTGACGACGGCCACGACCTCGTGCCGGTCCGAGGCGAGCAGGGCATCGAGGGCGGGTACGGCGACCTCGGGGGTGCCGGCGAAGACGAGCCTCATGGGTGGCGATCTACCTCTCACACGCAGCGGAACGACACACCAGTCTAGGCGGACCGTACCGGGCCCTGGGCGGTGGATCAGGGGGCGTACGACATTTCCCGCGCCTTGTACGGAAGATCGTGCGCCCCCATACCGTGACCAGAGCCGCTGCTGTCGCGTTGGTCAAACAGCATTGACCCGGACCGGGCCGCTTTGGCGGCCCGCTCGCTTTCATCCTTCCTTTTCCACGCCGGTTCGAGAGGCTTGCTCATGGCCGACCACGCAACCCACGACGCCCAGGCGCGCGCCAGCCTGCATCTCCTGGTGCGGGACATCGAACGGGTGCGCCGGCAGGTGGACGCACTGCGCACGCTGACCGCTCAGCTCGGCAACGTCTACCGGCCGCGGCGCACCGGCCCCTCCGCAGGCTTCGTCGTCTACGGACGCGCCCCCGCCCCGACGGTGCGCCTCGCCCAGGAGTTGCGGGACAGCGTCGAAACCCTGGTCACGGCCGCGGTCGACTTCGACCGTTCGCTGGGCTTCTCCTGGGACGCGGTGGGCTCGGCGCTCGGCGTCACCAAGCAGGCGGTGCACCGCCGTTACGGTGCCCGCCGGGCCGCTGCCCAGCCCGCCGCGGAGAGCAACGGCGGTGAACCGACGGTGCGTTCGTCCGATTCCGCCGCCGCGAGCCGTGCGGTGACCATGGCCGCGGGGCTGCCCGGCTCCCCGTCCGTCCCGGCCGCCCGCGCCATGCCCGCCCAGCCCTCCGCGGTCTCCCGCGACGAGCCGGCCCGCCCGGGCGCCTTCCCCGGCCCCCGCAACGGCTGAACCACCCCGGCACCGAGCGCCCCTGGCTCCCCGCCGCACCCGCCGCACCCGCCGCACCCGCCGCTCGCCAACGCCCCGGGACCACCCGCCGACACCGGTCCCGGGGCGGCGCCATGTCCGGGGCACCCGGGCGGTCTCACCCCAGATCGGGCGGATCGATCCGGACCCGTACCGCCTCGCCCTCCCGCTTGACCAGCCGGGCCGCCCGGGCGGCCTTGAGCGCCGCGGCGAGGGCGGCACCCTGGCCGGGACGGACGCGGACCAGCGCGCGTTCCCACTGCTCGCCCGGCGGAGGATCACCGGGGCGGCGCGGGCGCGCGGGGTCCGGCACCGGCAGCGGAACGGGTCCCAACACTTCGGCGCCCGCGGGGAGTTCGGTATCCCTCAGCAGCTCGACGACGTCCTCGGCGCGGCCCGCCACCGAAGCCATCCGCGACACCGGCGGGAAACCCAGCTCGGCCCGTTCGGCCAGCTCGCGGACGGCATGGCCGGCCGGGTCCCAGCGCACCAGCGCCTGCACCGGCCGCAGCGTCGGCTCAGCGATCACCGCGACGGTGCCGCCCTCCGCCTGGCCGCGGACCAGCGCGGCGGCGCCCAGCCAGCGGCGCAGCGCCTCCTCCCCCGCCCGCAGGTCGGGGCGCCCCAGCAGCGCCCAGCCGTCCAGCAGCAGCGCCGCCGCGTAGCCGCCGTCCTCGGCCACCGGCTCCGCACCGGGCGTGCTCACCACCAGCGCGGGAGCGCCCGGAACCGTTGCCAGCACATGATCGCGCCCCGAGGTGCGCACCGGGACCGACGGGAACACCCGGCCCAGCTCCTCGGCCGTCCGCCGCGCGCCCACGACCTGGGCCCGCAGCCGCGCCCCGCCGCACTCGGCGCAGTGCCAGTCCGGCTCGGGCCGGCCACACCACGCACAGGCCAGCTCGCCCGCGTCCTGCGACTCCAGCGGGCCCGCACAGGCCCGGCAGCGCGCGGGGGTGCGGCAGCGTTCGCAGGCCAGCCGGGGCGCATACCCCCGGCGCGGCACCTGGACGAGCACCGGTCCGCGCTGCAGGCCCTCGCGCACCACCTGCCAGGCCATCGTCGGCAGCCGGGCGGCGCGCGCGGCGGCGTCCCGCGCCTCGTCACCGTCGCTGACCGTACGCACCAGGGGCGCCGCGGTCCGCACCTGCTCGCGCTCGGCGGTCAACGGGCGCGCCCAGCCGGTCTCGACGAGCTGGGCCGCCTCGACCGTGCAGCTCAGCCCGCCCAGCAGGAACCCGGCCCGCTCGTTGACCGACCGCTGGATAAGGACCTCACGGGCGTGTGGCTGGGGCGCATGCGGGTCGCTGTGGCTGGCGTCCCCGTCGTCCCACAGGGCGACCAGGCCGAGGCCGGCGACCGGTGCGAACATCGCCGCGCGCGTCCCGACCACGGCGCGCACCGCGCCACGGCTGACCGCCAGCCAGCGGCGGTAGCGCTCCTCGGGCCCGGCATCGGCGGTCAGCAGCACATGCCGGCCCTCCCCGATCAGCTCGCCGAGGGCCGCGTCCACCCGCGCGGCGGCGCGCCCGTCCGGCACCACCACCAGCGCGCCCCGCCCGCCGGCCAGCGCCGCGGCCACCGCCCGCGCCAGCTCCTGCGGCCAGGTCGCGCCGGGCAGCGCCGTCCACACCGCCCGCGGCACGTCCCCCCGCGTCAGCGCGGCCAGGAACCCGGGGCCCGCGCCGTAGCGCGTCCAACTGCCGGGCTCCGGGGCGGCGTTGGGCGGCAGGGGCGCAGGCGACGGCTTGGCCTCCGCCCGCGCCCGGCGCGGCGGCACGGCCAGTTGCACCACATCGGCGAGCGTCCCGGCATAGCGGTCCGCCACCGCCCGGCACAGCCCCAGCAGCTCGGGCGTCAGCACCCGCTCGGACGACAGCACCTGCGCGATCGGGGCGAGCACCCCGCGGTAGTCGCTCTCCGCGACCCGCTCCACGATGAATCCGCTGACCAGCTTGCCGCCCTCACGGCGGCCGCCCTTCTCCCCCGCCCCGAAGCGCACCCGCACCCGCACCCCGGGCTGGGCCTCGGCGTCCATCGCCGCGGGCACCGCGTAATCGAAATAGCGGTCGAGGTGCACCAGCCCCTTGTCGACCAGCACCCGCGCCACCGGCAGCCCGGCGGCCAGCTCGGCCCCCCGCCACGTCCGCGGCTTCGCCCGCTCCGCCTTGGTCTCCCGCACGGCCTCCCGGATGAGGGCCAACTGCTCGCCCGCACCCGACGCCCCCGCCTCCGGTCGCCCGTTCTCCCTGCTCACAGCATCAGTCTTAGCAGATGGCACGGACAGCGAGGGGTGCCTGTGGACAGCCGACGGCCCCGGACCACTGGTGCGGTCCGGGGCCGTCGGCCACTACCCGGGCGGTACGAAAACCGGGAGGAGTCTCAGAGACCAGCGGCCTTCTTCAGCGCCTCCACGCGGTCCGTGCGCTCCCAGGTGAAGTCCTCCAGCTCACGGCCGAAGTGGCCGTAGGCGGCGGTCTGGGAGTAGATCGGGCGGAGCAGATCGAGGTCGCGGATGATGGCGGCCGGGCGGAGGTCGAAGACCTCGCCGATGGCCTGCTCGATCTTGTCGGTGTCGACGGTGGCGGTGCCGAAGGTCTCGACGAAGAGACCGACCGGCTCGGCCTTGCCGATGGCGTAGGCGACCTGGACCTCGCAGCGGGCCGCGAGGCCGGCGGCGACGACGTTCTTCGCGACCCAGCGCATCGCGTAGGCGGCCGAGCGGTCGACCTTGGACGGGTCCTTGCCGGAGAAGGCACCGCCGCCGTGGCGGGCCATGCCGCCGTAGGTGTCGATGATGATCTTGCGGCCGGTGAGGCCGGCGTCACCCATGGGGCCGCCGATCTCGAAGCGGCCGGTCGGGTTGACCAGCAGCCGGTAGCCGTCGGTGTCCAGCTTGATGCCGTCCTCGACGAGCTGGGCCAGGACGTGCTCGACGACGAACTCGCGGATGTCGGGAGCGAGCAGCGAGTCGAGGTCGATGTCGCTGGCGTGCTGGGAGGAGACCACGACGGTGTCGAGGCGGACGGCCTTGTGGCCGTCGTACTCGATGGTGACCTGGGTCTTGCCGTCGGGACGGAGGTAGGGGATGGTGCCGTTCTTGCGGACCTCGGACAGGCGCTTGGACAGGCGGTGCGCGAGGTTGATCGGGAGCGGCATCAGCTCCGGGGTCTCGTCGCAGGCGTAGCCGAACATCAGGCCCTGGTCGCCCGCGCCCTGCTTGTCCAGCTCGTCGTCGTCGCCCTCGACGCGGTTCTCGTACGCGGTGTCGACACCCTGGGCGATGTCCGGGGACTGCGCGCCGATGGACACCGAGACGCCGCAGGAAGCGCCGTCGAAGCCCTTCTTGGACGAGTCGTAACCGATGTCCAGGATCTTGTTGCGGACGAGGTTGGGGATGTCGGCGTACGCCTTCGTCGTCACCTCGCCGGCCACATGCACCAGGCCGGTGGTGATCAACGTCTCCACGGCGACCCGGGAGGTCGGGTCTTCCTTGAGGAGAGCGTCGAGGATGGTGTCGCTGATCTGGTCAGCGATCTTGTCGGGGTGGCCCTCGGTGACGGACTCCGAGGTGAACAGGCGGCGGGACACATCGCTCCCTGGGGTTGCAGCGGCTGCTGGCTGATCATTGGCGGAAGGGCCGAGAGCTGCGCTCGGCCCGATCCACTCGCCAGTTTATCGGTCGTGTGCGGCGTTCGGGCACGCGGTCTCGATTTATGGACCCCCCGTGACCTGGGACACCACGGCCCTCGGTAGGACGATCACCTCGAGTATGGGCCGGGTCAAGGGGACATGCCGGAGTGTAGACGGCCGGTGGGGTGACTCCCGGGTCCGTACGGGCGCGTCAGGGGCGAGTCTCGGCCAGGCGGGGCGCGACCAGGTCCCAGACCGTGTCGGCCAGGTCTTCCTTCGGGCCGTACGGGACCGGGGTCTCGGTTCCGTCGGCCGCCAGGATCACTGCCTCGTTCTCCGCCGAACCGAAGGCCTTGTGCTCGCCGACCTCATTGACGACCAGCAGGTCACAACCCTTGCGGGCCAGCTTGGCGCGACCGTTGGCGAGCACGTCGTCGGTCTCCGCGGCGAAGCCCACCACGAGCTGGCCGGGGCGGGCCCGCTCGGCGGAGAGTTCGGCGAGGATGTCCGGATTTCGGACCAGAGTGACCGGTTCCGGCTCCTGCCCTTCCACCTTCTTGATCTTGCCGCTGGCGTAGACGGCAGGCCGGAAATCAGCGACGGCGGCGGCCATGATCACCGCGTCGGCGTCCGCGGCCGCCTTCCGCATCGCCTCATGGAGCTGACGGGCGGTACCGATGCGGATCACGTCCACCCCGGCCGGATCGGGCAGCTCGGTGTTGCCGGCGACCAGGGTGACCTGGGCGCCACGGGTCGCCGCCGTACGGGCGAGCGCGTAGCCCTGCAGGCCGGAGGAGCGGTTGCCCAGGTAGCGGACGGGGTCCAGCGGCTCGCGGGTGCCGCCCGCGCTGACCACCACACGGCGGCCGGCCAGATCCTGCTCCGCCGCCCGGTCGCCGCGGGCCAGCACCCGGCGGCAGAACGCGAAGATCTCGGCCGGGTCGGGGAAACGGCCCTTGCCGGTGTCGACGCCGGTCAGCCGGCCGACCGCCGGGTCGATGACGAGGGCGCCGCGGCGGCGCAGCGTGGCGACGTTCTCCTGTGTGGCGGGGTGCTCCCACATCTCGGTGTGCATCGCCGGGGCGAAGACCACCGGACAGCGCGCGGTGAGCAGAGTGTTGGTCAGCAGGTCGTCGGCCAGGCCGTGGGCCGCCTTGGCGAGCAGGTCGGCGGTGGCGGGGGCGACCACGACGAGGTCGGCGCTCTGGCCGATCCGGACGTGCGGGACGTCGTGGACGGATTCCCAGACCTCGGTGCCGGCCGGGTGGCCGGACAGCGCCGACCAGGTGGCCTCCCCGACGAAGTGCAGCGCCGAGGCGGTCGGCACGACCCGTACGTCGTGCCCGGACTCGGTCAGCCGCCGCAGCAGCTCACACGCCTTGTAGGCGGCGATCCCGCCGCTCACCCCCAGGACGACCCTGGGCCGCTCCCGCTCACGCCTGTCCATCGCTTCGCCGCTCCCCGGGCTCGGTCCCTACGTATTGCCCCTATGACACACCAAGGGCCCGGCTGGGCCCCTCCCAGCGTTGGCTGGGGGAGTTCCGCCGGGCCCTTGGTGAAAAGTGCCGCTGCTTACTGAGCCGGGCCCTCGATGGCCTCGGAGGTCAGCAGGCCCGCGTTGATCTCGCGCAGCGCGATCGACAGGGGCTTCTCGTGGACGTGGGTGTCCACGAGCGGGCCGACGTACTCGAGCAGGCCCTCGCCGAGCTGCGAGTAGTAGGCGTTGATCTGGCGCGCGCGCTTGGCGGCGTAGATCACCAGGCTGTACTTCGAGTCGGTGGCCTCGAGAAGCTCATCAATGGGCGGGTTGATGATGCCCTCGGGTGCGGTGATGGAAGAGGACACTCTCTACCTTCCGAAGGGGGATGAAGCGGGGGTGTGACGCAAAGTCTTCGACGGTCCGGGGAGCTGCGCGGTCAGCCGCTGGTGTTCTCGTCTCCGGACCTATTCAGCATCAAGGCTAGCAGCTCACGGCTGACGTCCTCGACGGAGGTGTTGACAAGCGTCGTATCGAACTCCTTCTCCGCTGCCAGTTCGATCCTGGCGGCGGCGAGCCGGCGTTCGATGACCTCCGGCGCCTCCGTGCCCCGGCCGGTGAGCCGGCGGACCAGCTCGTCCCAGCTCGGCGGGGCCAGGAAGAGCAGATGCGCTTCCGCCATGGACTCGCGGACCTGGCGGGCGCCCTGCAGGTCGATCTCCAGCAGGACCGGCTCCCCGGACTCCAGGCGGTCCAGCACCGCCTTGCGGGGAGTGCCGTACCGGTTGCCCGCGAACTCGGCCCATTCGAGCAGCTCACCGTTGGCGATGAGCTTGTCGAATTCCCCGTCGTCGACGAAGAAGTAGTGGACACCGTGCCGCTCCCCGGGGCGCGGCTTGCGGGTGGTGGCCGAAACCGAGAGCCAGACCTCGGGGTGGACCTTGCGCATATGCGCGACGACCGTGCTCTTGCCGACCCCGGAGGGGCCGGAGAGCACGGTCAGTCGCGGTTGTCTGGCCGGGGGCGCGGGGGTCGTCCCCCCGGAGACTGCAGAACTCATGCAGCGATTATTCCAGCTTCCCGGTGATGCCGGAAAATTCAGGAAGCAGTGCTGCCGAACTCGCGCTCCAGCGACGCGATCTGGTTGGAGCCAAGACCCCGGACTCGACGGCTCTCGGAGATCCCGAGCCGTTCCATGATCTGCTTGGCGCGGACCTTGCCGACGCCCGGCAGGGACTCAAGGAGCGCGGAGACCTTCATCTTGCCGATGACGTCGTTCTCCTGGCCCTGCTTGATGACCTCATGGAGGGAAGCACCGGAGTGCTTGAGCCGATTCTTGACCTCGGCGCGCTCCCGGCGAGCCGCGGCGGCCTTCTCGAGCGCGGCTGCGCGCTGTTCAGGGGTAAGGGGCGGAAGAGCCACGCCTACGTCACCTCGGATGTCGAACTGTCGGATACGGACCGGTGTGGAACCTAGTCGCCCCGCACCTGCGGAGCAACGAGCAACGCGCTTACGTGCAGTGCTCTCGTCGGAGACTAGCGCCAGAGGGCGCCAGAGTCAGCGAGAACAAGCGAAAAGTCCTGGTCAGACTCTGCTGACCAGGACAATTCGGGACCAAAGTCCCCGTCGGACGGCTCTCAATCGAGCGCGGTGCGCACTTCGCCGGCGAATCGGTCGGCCGCGGCGCGCAGTGCCGCGGTGTCCGGACCGTGTCGCAGCACCCCCCGGCTGACGCTCGGCACGACGTTGCGCACGGCGTCACCGAAGACCTTCGGGAGGTCGGCGGGGGTGGCGCCCTGGGCGCCGATGCCGGGGGCGAGCAGCGGGCCGTTGATCGCCAGGTCGAACGAGGAGAGATCGCCGAGCGTGGCGCCGACGACCGCGCCGAAGGAGCCCAGCGGCTCGGCACCGGCGTTCTCGGCGGCGAGGTGGCCGAGCATGGTCGCGGCGAGCGTGCGACCGTCCTCGCGCACCGCCCGCTGGACCTCGGCGCCCTCCGGGTTGGAGGTGAGGGCGAGGACGAAGAGCCCGGCGCCGCTCTCGCGTGCCAGGTCGACGGCCGGCCGCAGCGAGCCGTACCCGAGGTACGGGGAGACGGTCAGCGCGTCGGAGAACAGCGGCGAGTCCTTGCGCAGGTAGGTCTCGGCGTAGGCGGCCATGGTGGAGCCGATGTCGCCGCGCTTGGCGTCCATCAGCACCAGGGCCCCGCGCTCGCGCGCCTCTTCGACGGCGGTTTCCAGGACGGCGAGGCCGCGGGAGCCGAAGCGCTCGAAGAACGCGGATTGTGGCTTGAAGAGTGCGACCGTCTCGCCCAGGGCCTCCACGACGGTCCGGGTGAACCGCGCCAGGCCCGCGACATCGTCGTTCAGGCCCCAGTCGGCCAGCAGCGAGGCGTGCGGGTCGATGCCGACGCAGAGGGGGCCGCGCTCGTCCATGGCGCGGCGGAGGCGGGCGCCGAAGGGTTCCTGGATCATGCGGTCACCTTCTTGTGCTCGGCGCCGACGGCGTCGGCGAGCGTGGCGTACGGGCTGTTGCGCAGGCGGGCGGCGAGGCCCTTGTGGATCGCGCGGCACCAGAACGGGCCCTGGTAGATGAAGGCGCTGTAGCCCTGGACCAGGGTGGCGCCGGCCAGGATGCGCTGCCAGGCGTCCTCGGCGTTCTCGATGCCGCCCACCCCGATGAGGGTGACCGTGTCGCCGACGCGGGCGTAGAGGCGGCGCAGCACCTCCAGGGAGCGCTCCTTGACGGGCGCGCCGGACAGCCCGCCGGTCTCGGCGGTCAGCTTCGGGTCGGAGACCAGGCCAAGGCCCTCGCGGGCGATGGTGGTGTTGGTGGCGATGATTCCGTCGAGGCCCAGCTCGACGGCCAGATCGGCGACCGCGTCCACGTCCGCGTCGGCGAGGTCGGGGGCGATCTTGACCAGCAGGGGGACCCGGCGGCCGGTGACCGTACGGTCGGCGGCCTCGCGGACGGCCGTCAGCAGCGGGCGCAGATGGTCGACGGCCTGGAGGTTGCGCAGCCCCGGGGTGTTCGGGGAGGAGACATTGACGACCAGGTAGTCGGCGTGCCGGGCAAGCCGCTCGGTGGAGGTGACGTAGTCGGCGACGGCTTCGTCCTCCGGCACGACCTTGGTCTTGCCGATGTTGACGCCGACGGTGGCCGGGAAGACGGGGTTGCGGGCGGCCAGACGGGCCGCCACGGACGCGGAGCCGTCGTTGTTGAACCCCATCCGGTTGATCAGCGCGCGGTCCGCCACGAGCCGGAACAGGCGCTTCTTGGGGTTGCCGGGCTGCGGCTGGGCGGTGACCGTGCCGATCTCGACATGGTCGAAGCCGAGCATGGTCATCCCGTCGATCGCGACGGCGTTCTTGTCGAAGCCGGCGGCCAGGCCGAAGGGACCGTGCATCCGGCGGCCCAGGGCCTCGGTGCGCAGCTCCCGGTAGCGGGGCGCGAGGGCGGCCGCCAGGAAGGTGCGCAGCACGGGGACGCACACGGCCAGCTGGATCCAGCGGAAGGCCAGGTGGTGGGCCTGCTCGGGGTCCATGCGCTTGAAGATCAGGTGGAAGAAGAGGCGGTACATCGTCGGGGTGGGCCTTCCGGGGTGAGGAGTGCGAGGGCTCATGAAGAGGGGGACACCGCGCCGGTGTCCCCCTCCTGGCCGCTACTCCTCGCGGGCCGCCGTGAGATGTTCGGCGTGTTCCTGGAGGGAACGCACGCCCACGTCGCCGCGGGACATCGCCTCGATGCCCTGGACCGCGGCCGCCAGCGCCTGGACCGTGGTCAGGCAGGGCACGGCGCGGGCCACCGCCGCGGTACGGATGTCGTAGCCGTCGAGCCGGCCACCGGTCCCGTAGGGGGTGTTGACGATCAGGTCGACCTGGCCGTCGTGGATGAGCTGGACGATGGTCTTCTCACCGTCCGGGCCCTCGCCCTCGGACTGCTTGCGCACCACGGTGGCGTTGATGCCGTTGCGGCGCAGCACCTCGGCGGTGCCGGAGGTGGCGAGCAGTTCGAAGCCGTGCGCGACCAGTTCCCGGGCGGGGAAGATCATCGAGCGCTTGTCGCGGTTGGCGACGGAGACGAACGCCCGGCCCTTGGTGGGCAGGGCCCCGTAGGCGCCGGACTGCGACTTGGCGTAGGCGGTGCCGAAGACCGAGTCGATGCCCATGACCTCGCCGGTGGAGCGCATCTCCGGGCCGAGGACGGTGTCCACACCGCGGCCGTGGATGTCGCGGAACCGCGACCAGGGCATCACGGCTTCCTTCACCGAGATCGGCGCGTCCAGCGGCAGGGTGCCGCCGTCGCCCGTCCTGGGCAGCATGCCCTCGGCGCGCAGCTCGGCGATGGTGGCGCCCAGCGAGATCCGCGCGGCGGCCTTGGCCAGCGGTACGGCGGTGGCCTTCGAGGTGAAGGGGACCGTACGGGAGGCGCGGGGGTTCGCCTCCAGGACGTAGAGGATGTCGCCGGCCATCGCGAACTGGATGTTGATCAGTCCGCGGACGCCGACGCCCTTGGCGATGGCCTCCGTCGAGGTGCGCAGCCGCTTGATGTCGTAGCCGCCGAGCGTGATCGGGGGCAGGGCACAGGCGGAGTCGCCGGAGTGGATGCCGGCCTCCTCGATGTGCTCCATGACGCCGCCGAGGTAGAGCTCGTGGCCGTCGTAGAGCGCGTCGACGTCGATCTCGATGGCGTCGTCGAGGAACCGGTCGATGAGGACCGGGTGGCGGTCGATCAGGCCGGCGTGGCGGGTGAGGTACTCGCCGAGCGACGGCTCGTCGTAGACGATCTCCATGCCGCGGCCGCCGAGCACGTAGGACGGGCGGACCATGACCGGGTAGCCGATCTCGGCGGCGATCCGCCGGGCCTCGTCGAAGGAGAAGGCGGTGCCGTACTTGGGCGCGGGCAGTCCGGCCTCGGTGAGCACCCGGCCGAAGGCTCCGCGCTCCTCGGCGAGGTCGATCGCCTCGGGCGAGGTGCCGACGATCGGCACGCCGTTGTCCTTGAGCGCCTGCGCCAGGCCCAGCGGGGTCTGGCCGCCGAGCTGGACGACGACGCCGGCGACCGGGCCCGCCTGGGTCTCGGCGTGCACGATCTCCAGCACGTCCTCGAGCGTCAGCGGCTCGAAGTACAGACGGTCGGAGGTGTCGTAGTCCGTCGAGACGGTCTCCGGGTTGCAGTTGACCATCACGGTCTCGTAGCCGGCGTCGCTGAGCGCGAACGAGGCGTGGACGCAGGAGTAGTCGAACTCGATGCCCTGGCCGATGCGATTGGGGCCGGAGCCGAGGATGATCACGGCCGGCTTCTCGCGGGGCGCGACCTCGGTCTCCTCGTCGTAGGACGAGTAGAAGTACGGGGTCTTCGCGGCGAATTCGGCGGCGCAGGTGTCGACCGTCTTGTAGACCGGGCGGACGCCGAGGGCGTGGCGGACCTCGCGGACGACGTCCTCGCGCAGCCCGCGGATCGCGGCGATCTGGGCGTCGGAGAAGCCGTAGCGCTTTGCGTCCGCAAGGATCTCCGGGTGGAGCTTTTCGGCGGCCGCGATCTCGTCGGCGATCTCCTTGACGAGGAAGAGCTGGTCGACGAACCAGGGGTCGATCTTCGTGGCGTCGAAGACCTCCTGGGGCGTGGCGCCGGCCCGGATCGCCTCCATGACGGTGTTGATCCGGCCGTCGGTGGGGACCCTGGCCTTCTCCAGCAGCGCGGCCTTCTCGCCCGGCTCGGCCAGGAAGTCGAACTGGCTGCCCTTCTTCTCCAGCGAGCGCAGGGCCTTGTTCAGCGCCTCGGGGAAGTTGCGGCCGATGGCCATGGCCTCGCCGACCGACTTCATGGTCGTGGTGAGGGTGGCGTCGGCGGCGGGGAACTTCTCGAAGGCGAACCGCGGCACCTTGACGACGACATAGTCGAGGGTCGGCTCGAAGGAGGCCGGGGTCTTCTCGGTGATGTCGTTGGGGATCTCGTCGAGGGTGTAGCCGACGGCGAGCCGGGCGGCGATCTTCGCGATCGGGAAGCCGGTGGCCTTGGAGGCCAGCGCCGAGGAGCGCGAGACGCGCGGGTTCATCTCGATGACGATGACCCGGCCGTCCTCGGGGTTGACCGCGAACTGGATGTTGCAGCCGCCGGTGTCCACGCCGACCTCGCGGATGACGGCGATGCCGACGTCCCGCAGGGTCTGGTACTCGCGGTCGGTGAGCGTCATCGCCGGGGCGACGGTGATCGAGTCACCGGTGTGCACACCCATCGGGTCGAAGTTCTCGATGGAGCAGACGACCACGACGTTGTCGTTCTTGTCGCGCATCAGCTCCAGCTCGTACTCCTTCCAGCCGAGGATGGACTCCTCCAGAAGCACCTCGGTGGTCGGCGAGAGCGTGAGGCCCTGGCCGGCGATCCGGCGCAGCTCCTCCTCGTCGTGCGCGAAGCCGGAGCCGGCGCCGCCCATGGTGAAGGAGGGACGGACGACGACGGGGTAGCCGCCGAGCTCGTCGACGCCCTTCATGACGTCGTCCATGGAGTGGCAGATGTAGGAGCGTGCGGACTCGCCGTGGCCGATCTTCTTGCGGACCTCCTCCACGACCTCCTTGAACAGGTCGCGGTCCTCGCCCTTGTTGATCGCCTCGACGTTGGCGCCGATCAGCTCGACACCGTACTTGTCAAGGGTGCCGGACTCGTGCAGCGAGATCGCGGTGTTCAGCGCCGTCTGGCCGCCCAGGGTGGGCAGCAGGGCGTCCGGGCGCTCCTTGGCGATGATCTTCTCGACGAATTCCGGGGTGATCGGCTCGACATAGGTGGCGTCGGCGATCTCCGGGTCGGTCATGATCGTCGCCGGGTTGGAGTTCACCAGGATGACGCGCAGGCCCTCGGACTTGAGGACCCGGCACGCCTGGGTACCGGAGTAGTCGAACTCGGCGGCCTGGCCGATGACGATCGGGCCGGAGCCGATGACCAGGACGGACTGGATATCGGTGCGCTTAGGCACGCTGGCCCTCCATCAGGGATACGAAGCGGTCGAAGAGGTACGCGGCGTCGTGCGGACCCGCGGCGGCTTCGGGGTGGTACTGGACGCTGAAGGCCGGCTGGTCGAGGAGGTGCAGGCCCTCCACCACGTTGTCGTTGAGGCAGACGTGGGAGACCTCGGCGCGGCCGAAGGGGGTGTCGGAGACGGTGTCGAGCGGGGCGTCGACGGCGAATCCGTGGTTGTGCGCGGTGACCTCGACCTTGCCGGTCGTGCGGTCCTGCACCGGCTGGTTGATGCCGCGGTGGCCGTACTTGAGCTTGTAGGTGCCAAAGCCCAGCGCGCGGCCCAGGATCTGGTTGCCGAAGCAGATGCCGAACAGCGGCGTCTTGCGCTCCAGCACTCCCCGCATCACGGAGACCGGGTGGTCGGCGGTGGCCGGGTCGCCGGGGCCGTTGGAGAAGAACACCCCGTCCGGGTTCACCGCGTAGACGTCCTCGACGGTGGCGGTGGCGGGCAGGACGTGCACCTCGATGCCGCGCTCGGCCATCCGGTGCGGGGTCATGCCCTTGATGCCCAGGTCGATCGCGGCGACGGTGAACTTCTTCGTGCCGATCGCCGGGACGACGTAGGACTCCTTGGTGGCGACCTGCGTGGACAGGTCGGCGCCCTGCATTTCGGGGGCCTGGCGCACCTTGGCCAGCATCATGCCCTCGTCGGCCAGCGCCTCGCCGGAGAAGATGCCGACCCGCATGGCACCGCGCTCACGCAGGTGGCGGGTCAGGGCGCGGGTGTCGACGCCGCTGATGCCGACGACGCCCTGGGCGACCAGCTCGTCGTCGAGGGAGCGCACCGAGCGCCAGTTGGACGGGACACGGGCGGGGTCGCGGACGACGTAGCCGGCCACCCAGATCCGCTGCGACTCGGGGTCCTCGTCGTTCACCCCGGTGTTGCCGATGTGCGGGGCGGTCATGACGACGACCTGGCGGTGGTACGAGGGGTCGGTCAGGGTCTCCTGGTAGCCGGTCATGCCGGTGGAGAACACCGCCTCGCCGAAGGCCTCCCCCACGGCCCCGTAGGAGCGGCCGCGGAAGCTGCGGCCGTCCTCCAGGACGAGTACGGCGGGGATCCCCCTTGTGCCGTGGGCGGTGCCCCTGGTGGAGGTCGTCATCGTGCGCCTTCCGTTTCGGTGTGCTCGGTGGTGCTGGTGGTGTGCTCGGTGGTGCTCAGCCGGTTGACGGCCTCGACCCAGGCCGGGTGGACGTCCGCCGTGTCGGCGCGGAAGCCGGAGTCGAGCTGCCGGCCGCCGTGCTCCCAGGTGACGATCAGCAGGCCGCCCTCGGTCAGGACCTTGCCGGCGATGCCCTTGTCGAGGCGGGCGCCGCGCAGTGCGGAGGCCGGCACGAAGAAGTCCGCCGCGCCCGGCCGTACGACGTCCAGTCCCCGGTCGGTGAGGGTCAGCTCGGCGCGGCTGCGGGTGCCCAGGCCGCGCGCCACGATCCGGTCGAGCCACTGGCCCGCGGTGGTGGAGCCGTGGTAGCGGCCCGACAGGGTCAGGAGCGGGGCTCCGGGGTCCTCGGGCGCGGACGGCAGCTCGGGCAGGTCGCCCTGGAGCGTGCCGCGCCACTTCCAGCCCTGGCGCATCAGCCAGTAGACGAAGACGACGAAGACCAGCAGACCGGCGACCCAGCCGATCCGTGCGGCCCAGTCGGTGACCGGAGCGGAGTGCTGCGCCGCGGCCAAGGTACTCAGTGGAGGTGTCACGCCAGCTTCCCGTCGACGAGCGTTGCCCGGCCCCGCAGGAAGGTGTGGGTGACGCGCCCCGGCAGCTCACGGCCCTCGTAGGGGGTGTTGCGGCTGCGGGAGGCGAAGCCCGCGGGGTCCACCTCTCCACGGTAAGCGGAGTCGAGCAGCACGAGGTTGGCAGGCTCACCAGCCGAGACGGGACGGCCGTGGCCGGCCGCGCGGCCGATCCTGGCCGGCGCGAAGGACATCCGGTCCGCGACGTCCGCCCACGTCAGCAGGCCGGTGTCGACCATCGTCCGCTGGACGACGGAGAGCGCGGTCTCCAGGCCCACCATGCCCATGGCGGCGGCGGCCCACTCGCAGTCCTTGTCCTCGTGCGGGTGCGGGGCGTGGTCGGTGGCGACGATGTCGATCGTGCCGTCGGCCAGCGCCTCGCGCAGGGCCAGCACGTCGCGCTCGGTGCGCAGCGGCGGGTTGACCTTGTAGACGGGGTTGTAGCTGCGCACCATCTCGTCGGTCAGCAGCAGGTGGTGCGGGGTGACCTCGGCGGTGACGTCGATGCCGCGGGACTTGGCCCAGCGCACGATCTCCACGGACCCGGCGGTCGACAGGTGGCAGATGTGCACCCGCGAGCCGACGTGCTCGGCGAGCAGCACGTCGCGGGCGATGATCGACTCCTCGGCGACGGCCGGCCAGCCGCCCAGCCCCAGCTCGGCGGAGACCACGCCCTCGTTCATCTGGGCGCCCTCGGTCAGCCGCGGCTCCTGGGCGTGCTGGGCGACGACGCCGCCGAAGGCCTTCACGTACTCCAGCGCCCGGCGCATGATCACGGCGTCGTGGACGCACTTGCCGTCGTCGGAGAAGACCGTGACGCCGGCCGCGGACTCGTGCATGGCGCCCAGCTCGGCGAGCTTCTTGCCCTCCAGGCCGACGGTCACCGCGCCGATGGGCTGCACGTCGCAGTAGCCGTGCTCCTTGCCGAGCCGGTAGACCTGCTCGACGACGCCGGCGGTGTCGGCGACCGGGAAGGTGTTGGCCATGGCGAACACGGCGGTGTAGCCGCCCGAGGCGGCGGCGCGGGTGCCGGTGAGCACCGTCTCGGAGTCCTCGCGGCCGGGCTCGCGCAGGTGGGTGTGCAGGTCGACGAGCCCGGGCAGCAGGACCTTGCCGTCGGCCTCGACGACCTCGGCGCCCTCGGCGCTCAGCCCGGTGCCGACGGCCTCGATGAACTCCCCGTCGATCAGGACGTCCTGGGGCTCCCCGCCCAGCACCCTGGCACCGCGGATCAGGATCTTGCTCATGGTTCTTACTTCTCCTCGGTACGGGGGTGGGTGAGGGCCGGCTCGTTGCCGCCCAGGAGCAGGTACAGGACGGCCATCCGGATGGAGACGCCGTTGGTCACCTGCTCGACGACCGTGCAGCGGTCGGAGTCGGCGACCTCGGCGGTGATCTCCATGCCGCGGACCATCGGGCCGGGGTGCATCACCAGCGCGTGCCCGGGCATCCGCGCCATCCGCTCACCGTCCAGGCCGTAGCGGCGCGAGTACTCCCGCTCGGTCGGGAAGAAGGCGGCGTTCATCCGCTCGCGCTGCACCCGCAGCATCATCACGGCGTCGGACTTGGGCAGCACCGCGTCGAGGTCGTAGGAGACCTCGCACGGCCAGTTCTCCACCCCGACCGGCACCAGGGTGGGCGGCGCGACGAGGGTGACCTCGGCGCCCAGGGTGTGCAGCAGGTCGACGTTGGAACGCGCGACCCGGCTGTGCAGGACGTCGCCGACCAGGGTGATCTGCCGGCCGGCGAGGTCCTGGCCGATCCCGGCGTCCGGCCCGATGAGCCGGCGGCGCATGGTGAAGGCGTCGAGCAGGGCCTGGGTGGGGTGCTGGTGGGTGCCGTCACCGGCGTTGATGACCGGGGCGTCGATCCAGCCGGAGGTGGCGAGCCGGTAGGGGGCGCCGGAGGCGCTGTGCCGGATGACGACGGCGTCCACGCCCATCGCCTCCAGGGTCTGGGCGGTGTCCTTGAGGGATTCGCCCTTGGAGACGCTGGATCCCTTCGCCGCGAAGTTGATCACGTCCGCGGAGAGCCGCTTCTCGGCGGCCTCGAAGGAGATCCGGGTCCGGGTCGAGTCCTCGAAGAAGAGGTTGCAGACCGTGCGTCCGCGCAGGGTGGGGAGCTTTTTGATCGGCCGGTCGGCGACCCGGGCCATCTCCTCGGCGGTGTCGAGGATCAGGACGGCGTCGTCGCGCGTGAGATCGGCGGCCGAGATGAGGTGACGCTTCATCCGGTTTTCTCCGTGAGTGAAGGAGGTGTACGGGAATATCCGTCGAGCGGGCATGCCTGCGGACCCGGGGTCACCGGGTCCGTGCGCGGTGCGCTATCGCTCGCCGGCCGGGGCGGGGTGCTTCACGCCGAGCAGCACGGCGTCCCGGCCGTCCTCCTCGGTGAGCTGGACCTTGACCGTCTCCCGCAGCGACGTGGGGAGGTTCTTGCCTACGTAGTCGGCACGGATCGGCAGTTCGCGGTGGCCGCGGTCGACGAGGACCGCCAGCTGCACGGCGCGCGGCCGTCCGATGTCGCCCAGCGCGTCCAGCGCGGCACGGATGGTGCGTCCGGAGAAGAGCACGTCGTCGACGAGCAGGACGACGCGTCCCTCGATGCCGTCGGCGGGGATGTCCGTGCGGGCGAGCGTGCGGGCCGGGCCCAGGCGCAGGTCGTCGCGGTACATGGTGATGTCGAGCGAGCCGACCGGGACCGTGCGGCCGGTGATCTCTTCGAGCTTGGCGGCCAGGCGCCGGGCGAGGAAGACGCCGCGGGTGGGGATCCCCAGGAGCACCACATCGTCCGCGCCCTTGGCGCGCTCGACGATCTCGTGGGCGATGCGGGTGAGCATCCGCGCGATGTCCGGGCCTTCGAGCACCGGGCGCGCGGGGAGCCGATCCGTCGTGTCGGAACTGCTTGCGTCCATATGAAACGGACCTCCTTCTCCGCCTCACGGGACGGACCTTAAAGGACGTCGGAATTACGCAGCCCAGGCTATCAGGGCCCCTCACAGGAGCGGTCCGCACCCCTGACGGGTGAGGGTCTGCCCCGTTCCGCTTGACGAAGTCAGATTACGCTGCGTAACCTCACAGTGAGTTACCAGCCCGCGGCGGAGCCGCATGTCGATACAGCCGTCTGGGGAGTTTTATGTCCAGCGAATACGCCAAACAGCTCGGGGCCAAGCTCCGCGCCATCCGCACCCAGCAGGGCCTCTCTCTCCACGGCGTCGAGGAGAAGTCCCAGGGCCGCTGGAAGGCCGTGGTGGTGGGTTCGTACGAGCGCGGCGACCGTGCCGTGACCGTGCAGCGCCTCGCCGAGCTGGCGGACTTCTACGGCGTTCCGGTGCAGGAACTGCTGCCGGGGACGACACCGGGCGGGGCGGCCGAGCCGCCGCCGAAGCTGGTGCTCGACCTGGAGCGCCTGGCCCATGTCCCGCAGGAGAAGGCCGGCCCGCTGCAGCGCTACGCCGCCACCATCCAGAGCCAGCGCGGTGACTACAACGGCAAGGTCCTCTCGATCCGCCAGGACGACCTGCGCACCCTCGCGGTCATCTACGACCAGTCGCCCTCGGTGCTGACCGAGCAGCTGATCAGCTGGGGCGTGCTGGACGCGGAAGCGCGCCGTGCCGTGCAGCACGACGAGCTCTGATCCACCGCTCCACCTGCAGAAACGTGCCGCCGCTCCGGGTTTCCGGGGCGGCGGTTTCTGTATCCCGGCGCACGGGCGGCGCACACCGGGGGCGCGCACAGCGCCAGGAGAGCCCCCGTACGCCGTTCTGCGGGCATGCGAAGGGCCCGGAGCACTGCCCTTCGCTCCGGGCCCGTTCACACGCTCTGCCGACCGCCTACTGCGCCTCGCGCCGCAGGCTCGGCTTCAGCTCCTTGAACCGGCCGAGGAGGCCGTTGACGAAGGCCGGGGAGTCGTCCGTGGAGAACTCCCTGGCGAGCTGTACGGCTTCGTCGATCGCCACCGCGTCCGGCGTGTCGTCCACCCAGAGCAGTTCATAGGCACCGAGCCGCACGATGCTGCGGTCGGCCGCCGGCATCCGGTCCAGGTCCCAGTCGACCGCGTAGGTGGAGATCAGTTCGTCGATCCGGGCGACATGGTCCGCGTACCCCTCGACCAACTGCAGGGTGTATTCGTTCACCGGCGGCTGCCGGGGGTCGGTCCGGGCGTGCCGCATCCAGTCCGCGAGCACGGACTGCACATCGGCACCGCGCTGGTCGGCCTCGAAGAGTATCTGGAAGGCGCGCTTACGGGCCTTGGTGCGGGCAGCCACGGTTAGCTGTTCACCCGGCCGAGGTAGTCGCCCGTGCGGGTGTCGACCTTGATCTTCTCACCGGTGGTGATGAAGAGCGGCACCTGGATGGAGTAGCCGGTCTCCAGCTCGGCGGGCTTGGAGCCGCCGGTGGAGCGGTCGCCCTGCACACCGGGCTCGGTGTGCTTGATGGTCAGCTCGACCGCGGCGGGCAGCTCGACGTACAGCACCTCGCCCTCGTGCTGCGCCACGACCGCCTCGAAGCCCTCGATGAGGTAGTTCGCGGCGTCGCCGACGGCCTTGCGGTCGACGTGCAGCTGGTCGTAGGTGTCCATGTCCATGAAGACGAAGTAGTCGCCGTCCATGTACGAGAACTGCATCCCGCGCTTGTCGACGGTGGCCGTCTCGACCTTCACGCCGGCATTGAAGGTCTTGTCCACCACCTTGCCGGACAGCACGTTCTTGAGCTTGGTGCGGACAAAGGCCGGGCCCTTGCCGGGCTTGACGTGCTGGAACTCGACGACGGACCAGAGCTGGCCGCCTTCGAGCTTGAGCACCATGCCGTTCTTGAGGTCGTTCGTGGATGCCACGGTTGCGGAATCTCCTGGACTGCAGGTGGTGGGACCCCGGAGCACCGCACGCCGAACCCCTACGGCTCAGAGTGCGAGCAGCTCCTTGGTCGTGATCGTGAGTAGCTCGGGCCCGCCGTCCGCCTCGGGGCGGACGACGAGTGTGTCGTCGATCCGGACACCCCCGCGGCCCGGGATGTGAACCCCCGGCTCGACGGTGACCGGCACGCAAGCGTCCAGTTTACCCATGGCGGCAGGCGACAATTGAGGGTCCTCGTCGATTTCGAGCCCCACGCCGTGCCCGGTCCATGCTCCCAGCCGCTCCCCGTAGCCCGCGGCGTCCAGTACATGGCGGGTCACCCGGTCCACCTCGCGGCACTCCACACCCGGCGCAAGCGCCTCGCGCCCGGCACGCTGGGCTGCGAAAACGAGATCGTACAGTTCGATCTGCCAGTCCGAGGGCGTGGTGCCGATGACGAAGGTCCGGCCGATCTCGCAGCGGTAGCCGCGGTAATTGGCGCCCAGGCAGACACTGAGGAAGTCGCCCTCCTCGACCCGCCGGTCGGTGGGCAGATGCCCGGGTCGGCCGGCGTTCGGGCCGGTCGCGACGGAGGTGGGGAAGGCCGGGCCGTCCGCGCCGTGGTCCACCAGCCGGCGTTCCAGCTCCAGTGCCAGATGCCGCTCGGTGCGGCCGACCAGGATCGATTCCAGGAGCTCCCCCAGGGCCTGGTCGGCGATCTCGGCGGCGATCCGCAGACAGGCGATCTCGTCGTCGTCCTTCACCAGCCGCTGTCCCTCGACCGCGCAGGCCAGGTCGGTCAGCCGCAGCCGGGGCGCGACCTGGGAGAGGGCGCGGTGCCGGGTGACGGTGAGGTGGTGCTCCTCGACGGCCAGGGTGTCCGCGCCGGCCGTCGCGGCGAGGTCGGCGCCGGCCACCACCGGGTCGCCGCCACGGGTCGGCAGCACCGACACCCGTACGTCATCGGTCGGCCGGCCCTCGGCGGGATCACCGCTCAGCGGCCTGCCGCACAGCAGCACCTCGTCGGCCGGGCCCAGCAGCAGCGCGGCGCCGGGCGGCGCGCAGCCGGTGAGGTAGCGGACGTTCGCGGGGCGCGAGATCAGTGCGGCGGCACTTCCGGTCGCGGCTACGCGATCACGCAGCCGCGTGCGTCGGGCCGCGTACAACTCGGACATATCACGAGCCTACGGCGGCTCCCCCGGGGCGGCCGGTCGAGCGGGGCCGCCCGGGGGACCGGGCGGCCGTGGCCGCTACCAGTTCGGCGGGCTGGCGATGCTGCGGGCGACGACGTCGTCCAGCACCCGCACCGTCGTGGCGACGTCGTGCTGGGAGTTGTCGATGATCGGCAGGCCGGAGCCGTACCAGCCGGCCATCCGTCCGTGGATCCTCGCCACCTCTTCGTCGGAGAGCCGGCGGTTGCCGCTGCGCCGGGCGTTGCGCTCCAGGACGATCTCCAGGCCGGGCAGCAGCACGATCGGCAGCAGGCCGGGTCCTACATGGCGCTTCCAGCCGCCCAGACCGATGACCGGCCGGTCGGGGAAGACGGCGTCGTCGAGGATGCAGGAGATGCCGTTGGCAAGGAAGTTGCGGGCCGCGAAGCCGCAGGTGCGGCGGGCGAGGCGGTACTGGGCCTCGGAGTGGTCGTTCCAGCCGGCCTGCGGGTCGGCGAAGCCGGACCGGACCCATTCGCGGACGTCGTCGAGGCTGATGTGCGCGGTCGGCACCCGCCGGGTGTCGGCCCAGTGGCGCGCCACGCTGGTCTTGCCGGCCCCCGCCGGGCCGATGAGCAGCACCGCGACGGCCGCATGCGCGGCGTCCGGCGCCGTGGTGTCGGTGGGCGGGCTGGGCAGCGGCACCGGGGCGCCCGGGGGCAGCTGCACATGGCCGGTGATGTCCGTGCCGTGCGGCACGGTCGGGGCCTGCCCGTGCGCGGGCCCGTGCCCGCCCTGGCCGGAGGCGGGCTGCTGCGCGGGCGCAGGCGGGGCGGCCGGGGCCGACGGCGGGGCGGGCGGGGTGTGCTGTCCCGGGTGGGGCGTCCAGTTCATGGCGGCGCCGGGTGATGCCTGCCCGTGGGGCGGTGGCAGCGGAGCCCCCACTGCGTAGTGCATCCGGTGGCTCTCCGTCTCGTGCGGTCGACTCGTGCGGTCGAGGTGGTGCGGTGCTCCTCCGGCTCATGCCGGGTGGGGTGCGCCCAGGCGCCGGGGCTCGGCTGCCCGGTGTGCCTGACGGTAACCAACCCGGCCGCCCGGAGGGGCCGTTGTGCCCCACGGCCGTCGGCGTGGGTGGGTGTTGCAGCGAACGGTACCCTCCCGGACGCGGTGGGAGCTTCCGCTGCCCCCGGCGCTCGGTGCGGGAACGGCCGGGGGCGGGGGAAGGTGCCCTCCAGAGGGCGTCCAGGGGGCGTCAGCCGTTCAGTTCCTCGGCCAGCGCGCGGAGCGCGAGACGGTAGGAGCCGATGCCGAAGCCGGCGACCGTGCCGCTGGCGACGGCCGCGATGACCGAGTGGTGGCGGAACTCCTCGCGCGCGTACGGGTTCGAGATGTGCACCTCGATCAGCGGGGCGGTGCGCTGGGCGGCCGCGTCCCGCAGGGCGTACGAGTAGTGCGTGAAGGCACCCGGGTTGATGACGACCGGGAGCGAGCCGTCGGCGGCCTCGTGCAGCCAGCGGATCATCTCCCCCTCGTCGTTGGTCTCCCGGACCTCGGCCTCGAAGCCCAGCTCCTTGCCGAGCCGGGCGCACTCCTGGACCAGACCGGCGTAGGAGGTGGCGCCGTATACCTCGGGCTCACGGGAGCCCAGCCGGCCGAGGTTGGGCCCGTTGAGGACGAGCACCCGCCGGCTCGTCGTGCCGCTCATGCCGCGATCTCCGCGTGTGCGGCGAGCAGCATGGCCGGGTCCGGGCCCTCCAGGACGGTCGGCTTGGCGAGGCCGTCCAGGACGATGAAGCGCAGCCGGTCGCCGCGGGACTTCTTGTCGACCTTCATCGTCTCCAGCAGCTTGGGCCACTGGTCGCCGCGGTAGGTCAGCGGCAGCCCGACGGACTCCAGCACGGAGCGGTGCCGGTCGGCGGTGGCGTCGTCCAGGCGGCCGGCGATCCGGCCGAGTTCGGCGGCGAAGACCATGCCGACGGAGACGGCGGCGCCGTGCCGCCAGTTGTAGCGCTCGTTCTTCTCGATGGCGTGCGCGAGGGTGTGGCCGTAGTTGAGGATTTCGCGCAGGCCGGACTCCTTGAGGTCCGCGGAGACGACCTCGGCCTTGACCCGGATCGCCCGCTCGATCAGCTCGGCGGTGTGCGCACCGTCCGGGCGCTTGGCGGCCTCCGGGTCCGACTCGATCAGTTCGAGGATCGCCGGGTCGGCGATGAAGCCGGCCTTGATGACCTCGGCCAGACCGGAGACGTAGTCGTTGACCGGCAGCGAGTCGAGCGCGGCCAGGTCGCAGAGCACCCCGGCCGGGGGGTGGAAGGCGCCGACGAGGTTCTTGCCCTCGGCGGTGTTGATGCCGGTCTTGCCGCCGACCGCCGCATCCACCATGCCGAGCACGGTGGTGGGCACCGCGATCCAGCGGACCCCGCGCAGCCAGGTCGCGGCGACGAAGCCGGCCAGGTCGGTGGTGGCGCCACCGCCGACCCCGACGATCACATCGCTGCGGGTGAAGCCGGACTGGCCCAGCGCCTTCCAGCAGTACGCCGCGACCTCGGCGGTCTTGGACTCCTCGGCGTTCGGCAGCTGGATGGCGATCGCCTCGTAGCCCTGGGAGGCCAGGTCCTCGCGCAGCGCCTCGCCGGTGGCGGCCAGCGCCTCCGGGTGCAGCACCGCCACACGCTTCGCGCTGTCGCCGATCAGGCCCGCGAGCTCGCCGAGCAGCTGCCGCCCGACAAGCACCTCGTACGGGTCGGTGCCCGCCGTGCCGCCGACCTGGATACGGGTGGCCTGCTCCGTCATGCCTGTTCCTCCCTGTGGGCGGCCCGCGGGCTCCCCGCGGCCGACCGTAGCTCCAAAGCGTCCAGGATCGCCTCGGCGACCTGCTCGGGGGTGCGCTCCCCCGTTTCGATCACGGCGCGCGCGACCTCGGTGTACAGCGGGCGGCGGTGCTCCATCAGCTCGCGCCACTGCTTGCGGGGGTTGACGGCCAGCAGCGGGCGGGGCGCGTCCAGGCCCACCCGCTTGACGGCGTCGGCGAGTTGCACGTCCAGGAAGACCACCGGCAGCCCGGTGAGCAGCGCGCGGGTGCCGTCGTCCAGGATCGCGCCGCCGCCGAGCGAGAGCACCCCGGGGTGGCCCTCCAGCGCCTCGCGCACCGCCGTCCGCTCCAGCTCGCGGAAGTACGGCTCGCCCTCGTCGATGAAGATCTCGGCGATCGGGCGGCCGGCCGTGGCGACGATGTCGGCGTCGGTGTCCCGGTAGCCGACGTCCAGCCGCTCGGCCAGCAGCGCGCCCACCGTCGACTTGCCGGCCCCGGGCGGGCCGATCAGCACGACGACCGGCGACGTCATCGGATCGCCAGGTGGTCGAGGTAGGTCTGCACGTTGCGGCGGGTCTCCGGCACGCTGTCGCCGCCGAACTTCTCCACCACCGCGTCCGCCAGGACCAGGGCCACCATCGCCTCGGCGACGATGCCCGCGGCCGGCACGGCGCAGACGTCCGAGCGCTGGTGGTGCGCCTTGGCCGCCTCGCCGGTGCTCACGTCGACGGTCGCCAGCGCCTTCGGCACCGTCGCGATCGGCTTCATCGCGGCCCGCACCCGCAGCAGCTCGCCGGTGGTCAGCCCGCCCTCGGTGCCGCCGGAGCGGCCCGAGCTGCGCTTGATGCCGTCGTCGGTCGAGACGATTTCGTCGTGGGCCTTCGAGCCGGGCACCCGGGCCAGGTCGAAGCCGTCGCCGACCTCGACGCCCTTGATCGCCTGGATGCCCATGAGGGCGGCGGCCAGGCGGGCGTCCAGGCGCCGGTCCCAGTGGACGTGGGAGCCCAGGCCGACCGGCACGCCGTACGCCAGCACCTCGACCACACCGCCGAGGGTGTCGCCGTCCTTGTGGGCCTGGTCGATCTCGGCGACCATCGCCTTGCTCGCGTCCGCGTCCAGGCAGCGCACCGGGTCGGCATCCAGCCGCTCGACGTCGGAGGGCTTCGGGTACACCCCGTACGGGGCCTTGGCCGCGGCCAGCTCGACGACGTGCGAGACGATCTCGATACCGGCCGTCTCCTTGAGGAAGGAGCGGGCCACCGCGCCCAGGGCGACCCGGGCGGCGGTCTCGCGGGCGGAGGCGCGCTCCAGGATCGGGCGGGCCTCGTCGAAGCCGTACTTCTGCATACCGGCGAGGTCGGCATGGCCGGGGCGGGGACGGGTCAGCGGCGCGTTGCGGGCGAGTGCGGCCAGCTCCTCCGGGTTCACCGGGTCGGCCGCCATCACCTGCTCCCACTTGGGCCACTCGGTGTTGCCGACCATCACGGCCACCGGCGAGCCCAGTGACAGTCCGTGCCGCACCCCGCCCAGGAACGTGACCTCGTCCTGCTCGAACTTCATCCGGGCACCGCGGCCGTAGCCGAGCCGGCGCCGGGCCAGGGCGTCCGCCACCAGCTCCGTGGTGATCGGGACTCCGGCCGGGAGGCCTTCCAGCGTCGCCACGAGTGCGGGGCCGTGCGACTCCCCCGCCGTCAGCCAGCGCAACCTGCTCAACGGTGCTCCTCATGTACTGCTCATCCGCGTACGGTCTTCCCCCCGATCCTCCCACGTCGCGCGCGAGGGGCGGCGCCCAGTCCAGGGGGCGGACCGGGCGCACGCGGGCAGCGGGGAACCGGAGCGGGCCGGAGCGGGCGGGTCAGCGGGAGGCGAGTGCCGCCTCCCCGGCCTTGCGCATCGCGGCCAGGGGCGCCGGGGACCGCCCCGTCATCTGCTCCACCTGCAGTACGGCCTGGTGGACCAGCAGGTCGAGGCCGCCCACCACGGCGCCGCCGCGGGCGGCCCAGGCGGTGGCCAGTGTCGTCGGCCAGGGCTCGTAGAGGACGTCGAAGAGCGTGCCGGGCCGGTCGGGGACGGCGGCGGCGAGCGCGTCGGTGGTGCCCGCCGGGGTGGTCGCGATGGTCAGCGGCGCCTCGAAGGCCGCTGGGGCGTCCTCCCAGGCGGCGGTGCGGACCGTGACGCCCAGCCGCTCGCCCCAGCCGCGCATCTCGTCGGCGCGCGCCCGGCTGCGGACGTAGGCGGTGACCTCACCGGTGCAGAGACGGGAGAGCGCGGCGAGCGCCGAGGAGGCGGTGGCGCCCGCGCCCAGCACCGACGCCCGCTCGACCTGCCGCACCCCGCGTTCGCGCAGCGCGGCGAGCATGCCGGGGATGTCGGTGTTGTCGCCCAGGCGGCGCCCGTCGGCGGCGAGGACGACGGTGTTCACCGCCTCGACCGAGGCCGCCGTGGGGCTGATCTCGTCGAGCAGCGGGATCACCGCCCGCTTGAGCGGCATGGTCAGCGAGAGACCCGCCCAGGTGGTGTCCAGGCGCTCCATGAAGGCGGGCAGCGCCGCTTCGTCGACCTCGTGACGGTCGTAGGTCCAGTCGCTCAGCCCCAGTTCCCGGTAGGCGGCGCGGTGCAGCACCGGCGAGAGGGAGTGGGCGATCGGGGAGCCGAGAACCGCGGCTCGACGTGTGGCGCTCATTGCTTGTTCTTCTCTTGTTCCTTTTCGTAGATGCGCCGGTTTCGCTCATGCTCTTCGTTCGTCTCGGCGAACAGCGTCTTTTCCGGGTTGATCGAGACGAAGTAGTACCAGTTGCCCTTTGCGGGGGCGATGGCCGACTTGAGCGCCACTTCACCCGGGTTGCCGATCGGGCCCGGCGGCAGTCCCTTGAACTTGTAGGTGTTGTAGGGATCGTTGAAATTGCGCAGGTTGTCGACGGAGCCCGTGTCCAGCGTGCTCTGGGATTTCGCGTAATTCACCGTCGAGTCGAAGTCCAGCAGGCCGTACGTCTCGGTGTTGTCCGGCTTGAGCCGGTTGTAGACGACGCGCGCGACCTTGACGAAGTCATGCTTGTACTTGCCTTCGGCCTGCGTGAGGCTGGCGACGGTCAGCAGCTGCATGGGCGAGTCGAGCTTGAGCGTGCGGGCCTTCCCTTCCAGGTCGTACCGCGTGTAGACCTGGTTCGCCCGCGCCACCATCTGCTTGAGGACCGCGGCCGGCTTCGCCTTTCCGCCGACGCTGTAGGTCGACGGGTAGAGGAATCCCTCCAGCGGGTCCTTTATCTTCGGCGAGTCGTTGGCCCACGACGGCAGCCCGAGGCTCTTGACGTCGCTCTTCGCCACGCCCTTGGTCGTACCCGCCTTGAGGTGCAGCTTTTTGTCGATGAGTTTGTAGACGTCGCCGGCCCGCAGACCTTCACGGATCGTGAGGCCGTTACGGCTCTTGGGATCCAGCATCAGGTCGATGGCCGCGGCGCCCGACATCTGCTTGCGCAGCGTGTACGTCCCCGGCTGCATGCTGTTCGCCTTCTGGTTCTCACCGGCCGCTTCGGTGAAGGCTCCGGGGCTCTTGATGACGCCCTCGCGCTGGAGGATCTGGCCCATTTCCGAGAGCGTCGAACCGTCCGGAATGTCGACCTGGACCTCGCCGGACCCTTCCCCCTCGTAATCGGGGGCCGAACCGAAGTGGGCCATGAAGAAGTCATAGCCGAAGTAGCCGACCGCGCCCACGGCTCCAGCGAAGACCAGCGCGACGACCAGGCAGGCGGTGCCACTGCGCCGCTTGTTCTTCTTGTCGCCGTTCTTCTTGCCGCGGCGCTCGCGGTCGCCCCGGCGGGTCTCGCGCGGGTCGTCGTCGTGGTCGTCGTCCCCGCCGCCGGCGAAGAACGCATGCTCCGGCTCCGGCTCACGGGGCTCCGGCTCGGCCCGCCAGTCGTCACCGGGGCCGTCGCCGTCGTCGTAGTGCGGCTGCGGCTCCGCCTGCTGCGGATACTGCGGGCTCACCTGCTGCGGATGCGGCGCCTGCTGGTACTGCTGCTGCATCTGCTGCTGTTGCGCCTGCTGCTGCAGATGCTGCGGCTGTGGCGGCGGATAGGCGTCAGGGGTGGCGTAGTAGTCGGGGCTCGTCCCGCTGTACGGGTCGACCGGCGGCTGCTGCTGCCCGTAGGGGTCGTACGGGTCGTACGACAGCTGCCCGCCCTGCGTACCGTCCCAGCCGCCGTTGTACTGCTGCCCGGCGTACGGGTCGGCGTGTTGCTGGGGATACCGGGCGGCCTGCTGTCCGTCCCACTGGGGCTGCTGCGCCTGGCCTCTGGAGGCACCCTGCTCACCGTAGAGCGGGTCCTCCGGATGCCACGGTTCGGAGCCGTAGCCCCGGCCATACTCGGTCATCGATCCCCTAGAGCCGAGAGGCGGTGTGCTCCGGACCGGCAGCGCGCTTGCTGAATCCGACCCGCCTCTACTTGCACGCGCGGCTGTTCGAACGCCGCACATCGCGCGGAACGTTACCGTACCGCGATCAGATGACCACTTCGACGCTCTCGCCCGGAGGTTCCCCGGAGACACGTTCGGCCTCCAGGGCGCTCTGCAGGATCACCACCGCGGCGGCCTGGTCGACCACCGAGCGGCCCTTCTTGCTGCGCACACCCGAGGCCCGCAGCCCCTGGGTGGCCGTGACCGTCGACATCCGCTCGTCGACCAGCCGGACCCCTACGGGTGCGATGTTCCGGGCCATCTCCTGGGCGAAGCCCCGGACCTTGGCCGCGGCCGGCCCCTCTCCCCCACTGAGGGAGCGGGGCAGGCCGACCACGACTTCGAGGGGTTCGTACTCCTCGACGATCGCCTTGAGCCGCCGGTGCGCTGACGGGACGTCACGCCCCGGGACGGTCTCGACGGGGGTGGCGAGGACCCCGTCGGGGTCGCACGAGGCGACCCCGATACGGGCGTCCCCGACATCCACGGCGATGCGCCGTCCGCGTCGCATCTCACTCACGCGCGTCAGGCCGCCCCGGCGACGAGGCGCTCGACGGCCTCGATGGCCTCGGGCACCGCGGCGGCGTTCTGCCCGCCGCCCTGGGCGACGTCCGGCTTGCCGCCGCCACCGCCACCGAGCGTCTTGGCAGCCGTGCGCACCAGGTCACCGGCCTTGATGCCGCGCTCGCGGGCGGCCTCGTTGGTGGCGATGACCGTCACCGGGCGGCCATTGGCGACGGTGAAGAGCGCCACCACCGCGGCCCGGCCGCCCTGGATGCGCCCGCGCACATCGAGTACGAGCTTGCGCAGGTCGTCGGCGGAGGTGCCGTCCGGGACCTGACCGGCGGCCAGCGCCACACCGCGGACGTCCTTGGCGCCCTCGGCCAGCCCGGCGGCGGCCTGCAGCACCTTTTCGGCGCGGAACTTCTCGATCTCCTTCTCGGCGTCCTTCAGCTTGGCCAGGACACCGGAGATCTTCTCGGGCAGCTCCTCCGGGCGTCCCTTGACCAGCTCGGTGAGCTGGGAGACGACGGTGTGCTCACGCGCGAGGAACTTGTAGGCGTCCACGCCGACCAGCGCCTCGACACGGCGTACGCCGGAGCCGATGGAGGACTCGCCGAGCAGCTTCACCAGGCCCAGCTGAGCGGTGTTGTGGACGTGGGTGCCGCCGCACAGCTCCTTGGAGAAGTCACCGATGGTGACCACCCGGACGCGGTCGCCGTACTTCTCGCCGAATTCGGCGATGGCGCCCTGCTTCTTGGCGTCGTCCATGCTCATGACCTCGGCATGGACGTCGAGCTCACGGGCGAGCACGTCGTTGATCTTCTGCTCGACATCCGTGAGGACGGTGCCGGGCACGGCTGCCGGCGAGCCGAAGTCGAAGCGGAAGCGGCCCGGGGAGTTCTCCGAACCGGCCTGGGCGGCCGTCGGGCCGAGGGCGTCGCGCAGCGCCTGGTGGGTGAGGTGGGTGGCGCTGTGGGCGCGGGCGATGGCACGCCGGCGGGTGACGTCGATGGCGGCGTACCCGGCCGAGCCGAGCACCACCTCGCCGACCTGGACGACGCCCTTGTGGACCGTGACGCCGGGCACCGGCTGCTGGACGTCGCGGACCTCGACGACGGCGCCGGAGTCCAGCTTGATCCGGCCGGTGTCGGCGAGCTGGCCGCCGCCCTCGGCGTAGAAGGGGGTGCGGTCCAGAACGACCTCGACGTCGTCGCCCTCATGGGCAGCGGGCGCCGGGACGCCGCCCACCAGCAGGCCGACGACGGTGGACTCGCCCTCGGTGGCGCTGTAGCCGGTGAATTCCGTGGCGCCGGACTTGTCGGCGACCTCGCGGTAGGCCGACAGGTCGGCGTGGCCGCTCTTCTTGGCCTGGGCGTCGGCCTTGGCGCGCTCCCGCTGCTCGGTCATCAGGCGGCGGAAGCCCGACTCGTCCACCGAAAGGCCCTGTTCGGCGGCCATTTCGAGGGTGAGGTCGATCGGGAAGCCCCAGGTGTCGTGGAGCAGGAAGGCCTTCTCGCCGGGCAGGACCGTGCCGCCGGCGGACTTGGTGTCGGTGACGGCGGTGTCGAGGATGTTGGTGCCGGCCTTGAGCGTCTTGACGAAGGCGGCCTCCTCGGCGAGGGCGACCGTCTCGATGCGGCGGCGGTCCTCCAGCAGCTCCGGGTACTGCTGGCCCATGGTCTTGATGACCACGTCCAGCAGCTCGCCGATGACCAGCCCACTGGCGCCGAGCAGGCGCATGTTGCGGATGGCGCGGCGCATGATGCGGCGCAGGACGTAGCCACGGCCCTCGTTGCCGGGGGTGACGCCGTCGCCGATGAGCATCGTGGACGTACGGATGTGGTCGGCGACGACGCGCAGCGAGACATCGGTGTCGTCCGCGGCGCCGTAGCGCACGCCCGAGAGCTCGGTGGCCTTGTCGATGACGACACGGAGGGTGTCCGTCTCGTACATGTTCGGGACGTCCTGCAGGATCATCGCCAGGCGTTCGAGGCCGAGGCCGGTGTCGATGTTCTTGCTGGGCAGCTCGCCGAGGATCTCGAAGTCCTCCTTGCCGGTGCCCGCACCCCGCTCGTACTGCATGAAGACCAGGTTCCAGATCTCCACGTACCGCTCGTCGTTGACGGCCGGACCGCCCTCGACGCCGAACTCGGGGCCGCGGTCGTAGTTGATCTCGGAGCACGGGCCGCAGGGGCCCGGGACGCCCATGGACCAGTAGTTCTCCTTCTTGCCCAGCCGCTGGATGCGCTCCTTGGGCACGCCGATGACCTCGTGCCAGATGCGCTCGGCCTCGTCGTCCTCCAGGTAGACGGTGATCCAGAGCTTCTCCGGGTCGAGGCCGTAGCCACCGTCGGCCTGGGAGCCGGTCAGCAGCTCCCAGGCGTACTTGATGGCGCCTTCCTTGAAGTAGTCACCGAAGGAGAAGTTGCCGCACATCTGGAAGAACGTGCCGTGCCGGGTGGTCTTGCCGACCTCTTCGATGTCCGGCGTACGGACGCACTTCTGGACGCTGGTGGCGCGCGGGGCGGGCGGCTTGACCTCGCCGAGGAAGTACGGCTTGAAGGGGACCATGCCCGCGTTGACGAGCAGCAGCGTCGGGTCGTCCGCGATGAGCGACGCCGACGGCACGACGGTGTGCCCGCGCTCCTCGAAGAAGCGCAGCCAGCGGCGGCGGATTTCAGCCGACTCCATCAGTGGTCCTCTTTTCCAGTCGGTCCGGTCAGACCGGTTTGTCCGGTTGTTCTCGTGGTGCGGTACTGCGGTTCGAGCACCGCACGGCGCGGCGCGGGCAGCTCGCGCACCTCGTCCGTCCCGCCGAGGCCCAGGGCCTCGTGCAGCTGCTCTTCACGGTCCGCCATTCCGGCCCGTACGTCCAATGCAAATTGGCGCAGCCGGTGTCCGGTCTCGACGGCCCTGTCCGCGGCCTGTGCGGCGAGGCTGTCGGGCTGCAGCTTGCGCAGCTTGCGGTGGACCTTGTTGGTGGCCCAGACGCCGGCGGCGGCGCCGGTGGTGAACCAGAATGCGCGGCGGAACATCGCTGTGATCAGTCCTTGGAGCGACGGTTGCGGCGCCCGCCGCGGCGGGCGCCGGGCAGGGTACGGCCGAGGAGGACGGTGCGCTCGGGTTCCGGCTCACCCTTCTTGCCGATCGCGCGGCGCACGCCGTAGCCGAAGGCCGCGACCTTGACCAACGGGCCGCCGAAGGCGGAGGAGACGGTCGAGGAGAGCGCGGAGGCGTTGGCGGTGACCTCTTGGACGTCGGCGGCAATGGCGTCGACGCGGGCCAGCTGGGTGTGCGCGGAGCGGACGGTCGCGGAGGCGTCGGCCAGCAGCGGGACGGCCTGCTCGGACACCTCGGCCACCATCTTGGTGGTCGCCTTGAGCGTCTGCGCGAGCCTCACCAGCACGAGGGCGAGGAACGACACCAGGATCGCCCAGAAGACGGCCACGAGGATCCCGGCCACCTCTCCACCGGACACGTCGGCACCACACTCCGAATGATTTGGTCGGGGCTCATTCCCGCTCGGCACTCCCGCTCGAACGGCACCCTTGACCTTATCGCGCCGTGACTGTCCGTCCGTACCCCGTTCCCCCTCGAACGCGGAGCGCGGGCCCAAGATTCCCGGGGCGTGATTGTACGGTCCGCATCCCGCCGAGTACGCTCCGTGTGCCATGCGACGCCTCACGCGCCCCGGCCCTGTTCCCCGCCTCTCCCCCGCGCGTCGGCGGGAGCCGGCCCGGCCGGGGAACCTGCCCGCGGAGCTGGGCGGCTTCATCGGCCGCCACGACGAACTGGCCGCGCTGGCACGGCAGCTGGAATCCGCCCGGCTGGTGACCCTCACCGGCCTGGGCGGCGTCGGGAAATCACGGCTTGCCCGCCAGGCGGCAGGGATCTTGCAGGATCGCTTCTGCGATGGGGTGTGGCTGGTCGAACTGGCCGCCCTGCGCGAGCCGCACCTCCTGGAGCACACCGTCGCCGAGGCGCTGGGGGCCACCGACCACAGCGGCCGCCCGGTGCGCACCGCGCTGTGCGACCTCCTCGCCGACCGGGACCTGCTGCTCGTCCTGGACGGCCACGAGCATCTGGTCGACGCCTGTGCCGACCTGACCGGAGCGCTGCTGCGCCGTGCCCCCGGGCTGAAGGTGCTGGCCGCGGGCCGGCGGCCGCTCGGGCTGGACGGTGAGCGGACCGTGCCGCTGCCGCCGATGAACACCGCCGACGCGGCCGCCCTCTTCGCCGAGCGGGCCGCCGCCGTCGTCCCCGGGTTCACCGTCGGGCCGGCCGACGAGGCGGCGGTCACCGAGCTCTGCGACCGGCTGGACGGCATTCCGCTCGCGCTGGAGCTGGCCGCCGGACGGCTGCGCGCCCTGTCCGTGGACCAGGTGCTGCACCGGCTCGACGACCGTTTCCGGCTGCTGACCGGCACCCGCCCGCGCCGCTCCCCCGAGCTCTCGGTCCCGTCCGGGCAGGAGGGGGCCCCGCCCTCGCTCCCGGCGCCGCGCGAGCCGGGCGGGCCCCCGTCCCGCCACCAGACGTTGCGTACCGCGATCGGCTGGAGCCATGAGCTGTGCACGCCCGAGGAACGGCTGCTGTGGGCGCGGCTGTCGGTCTTCGCCGGGCACTTCGACCTGGAGGCGGCCGAATACGTCTGCTCGGGGCCGGAGCTGCCGGCCGGTGAACTCCTCGACGTCCTCACCGAGTTGGTCACCCAGTCGGTGCTGGTGCGCGAGGAGACCGCGGCCGGGGTCCGCTACCGGATGCTGGACACCGTACGGGCCTACGGGGCGGGCTGGCTGGCGGTGACGCCCGACGGCGAGCGGCTGCGGCGGCGGCACCGCGACTGGTACCTGGGGCTGGCCACCTGGTGCGAACTGGACTGGTTCAGCTCCCGGCAGGCCGAGATCGCGGCCCGGATCGAGGCCGACCTGCCCAATGTGCGGGTGGCGCTGGAACAGAGCCTGGAGAGCCCCGCCGATACCCACCTGGGCCAGTACCTGGCGGGCACGCTGTGGTTCTACTGGGTGGGCTGCGGCCGGCTCGCGGAGGGCCGGCACTGGCTGGACCGGGCCCTGGAGCTGGAGAGCACCCACGACGAGGCGCGGATGAAGGCGCTGTGGGTGGCCGGCTATGTCGCGGCGCTCCAGGGGGACACCGTCGGCGCGCTGGGGGCCCTGCAGGAGTGCCGTGACGAGGCCGAGCGGACCGGCAACGCCACCGCGGCCGCGTATGCGCTGCACCGCACCGGCTGTCTGGCCCTGGTCAGCGATGACCTGCCGCGCGCCGAGAAGCTGCTGCGCGCGGCGCTGGAGCGCTACCGGGAGATCGGCGAGCTCAACAGCAATGTGCTGCTGGGGCAGGTCGAGCTGGCGATGGCGGTGGCCTTCCAGGGCGAGCTGGCGGACGCGGTGCGGCTGTGCGAGGACGTCCTGGAGGTGTGCGAGGAGCACGGCGAGCGCTGGACGCTCTCGTACGCCCAGTACGTGCTGGCCTTCGCGGCCTGGTCCGGTGGCGACGGCGGGCGGGCCCGTGCGCTGCTGGAGGAGTGCCTGGCCATCGATCACACCTTCCACGATCTGCTCGGGGCGGTGCTGGCGATCGAGCTGCTGGCCCTGGTGACGCTCGGCGAGGGCGACGCGGAGGAGGCGGCCGTGCTGCAGGGCGCCGCCGGGCGGATCTGGCCGTCGGTGGGGCTGCCGCTGTTCGGCTCGCGGCACTTCAACCAGCCGCACGCACGGTGCGAGGAGCAGGCGCGCGAGCGGCTGGGGAACGAGCGCTACGAGCACTTCCGGCGCGCGGGTGAGCGGCTGGACCTGGACGCGGCGGTGGCCCGGGTCCTGCGGCCCGCCGGACTGCTGCCCGCACAGCTGCGCCCGGTGCGGGACACGGCACCCGGGCACGAATGAGCCCGCCGCCTCCCCCTCCGCGAGGGCGGGGAGACGGCGGGCCGAGCGCGCGTGGCGCGGTGCCTGCTGTGGTGCTTAGCGGGCGTAGTACTCGACGACGAGCTGCTCGTCGCAGATCACCGGGATCTCCTTGCGGTTCGGGTCCCGGTCGAGACGGAACGCCAGAGCCGGCAGGTTGACCTCGAGGTAGCGCGGGGTCTCACCCTCGGTGTCGTAGCCACCCTCGCGGGCGACCTGGAAGGGGTGCTTCTCGCGGCTGCGCTCGCGGACCATCACGACGTCGCCGGGGCGGACGCGGAAGGACGGCTTGTCGACCTTGCGGTCGTTCACCGAGATGTGGCCGTGGACGACCATCTGACGAGCCTGGTAGATGGTGCGGGCGATGCCCGACCGCAGGACGAGCGCGTCCAGACGGCGCTCAAGCTCGATGATCAGCGCTTCGCCGGTCTTGCCTTCGACCTTCCGAGCGCGGTCGTAGGCACGCGCCATCTGGCGCTCGCTGATGTCGTACTGCGCACGCAGGCGCTGCTTCTCCAGCAGACGGACCTTGTAGTCACTGCTCTGCTTGCGGCCACGGCCGTGCTCGCCGGGCGGGTAGGGACGGGCCTCGAAGTACTTGACGGCCTTCGGCGTCAGCGCGATGCCGAGCGCGCGGGACTTCTTGACCTTGGGACGCGACTGGTTCACGTGGAACGTTCCTCCATGTAAGTTAGGTGAGGCTTACCTTAGCGCGAGGAGAACGCATGTTTCGACCTGGGATCCCCCTGCCCAGTGCACACCGCACCGAGGCGGGTCAGCCGCGTCCCGTGGAAGGCGCCCAGCGGCCCTCCGCCGCCGAGCGCATACGAACCCTCGTCGAGTCCCATGGTATGGCGTCCTTGAGCATCCCCGGTGTCGAGGACCCCGACGAGGCCGGCCTCTCGGCCCCCGTCTGCCGGACCGTCACACCCGGTGGAGACGTGCTGTTGCTGGTTCCTGGGGACTCTGCGGCGGCTCGGGCGGCCGCGCACGCACAGGACGACGACGTCACAGCCGTGATGGAGATCACGGACGTCGCCCCGGTTTCGGTGCCTCATCGCATCCGCGGACGGGCCTGGGTGGCCGGCTGGCTGACCCCCGTACGCAATGACCAGCGCGCCGAGGCCGCCATGCTGCTCGCCGAGCGGCACCCGGTGGGCGAGCTGCTGGGCATCGGTGAGGCGCTGCAGCCGGACCCGGCACCGGGCCTGTACGGGCGGGCCGCCTGGATGATGCTGCGCCTGGAGGTCGGCGAGGGCGCGGTGGACGATCTGTGGGGCGCCGAGCCCGTCGAGCCCGACGAGTTCGCGGCCGCGGCCCCCGATCCGCTGGCGCCCCACGAGGCGGAGCTGCTGCAGCATCTGCATTCCGCGCACAGCGAGCAGGTGCGCGGGCTGTGTGCCCTGCTGGGCGAGCGCAAGGAGGCCTGCGGGGTGCGCGACCGGGCCGTGCCGGTGGGCCTGGACCGCTTCGGCCTGCGGGTCCGCTTCACCGACGCCGAGCAGCGGTCCTTCGACGCGCGGTTCGACTTCCCCGGGCCCGTGCGGGACGTGACGGAGCTGCGGCGGGCGATGCACCGGCTCTTCGAGGCGGCGGCGGAGTAGCCGGGGCGTGCGGAGCGGCCGGGGCTGCTGGGTGGCGACCGGGGCTACTCGGTGGCGGCCTCGCCGGAGGCCGAGCGCAGGCGGGCGCGGACCCGCTCGGCCACCTCGGCGTAGCGCGCCTCCGCGCCATGGCGGGTGGGCTCGTAATAGCGCTTGCCGTGCACCTCGTCCGGCGCGTACTGCTGGGCCGCGATGCCGCCCGGCAGGTCGTGCGGGTACTGATAGCCCTGGCCGTGGCCGAGCTTCTGCGCGCCCTTGTAGTGGCTGTCGCGCAGATGCGGCGGTACCGCACCCGCCTGACCGGCCCGGACGTCCGCCAGGGCGGCGTCGATCGCCAGGTACGCGGCGTTGGACTTCGGAGCCAGGGCGAGCGCGATGGTGGCCTGGCTCAGCGTGATCCGCGCCTCCGGGAAGCCGATCATCGACACGGCCTGGGCGGCGGCCACCGCGGTCTGCAGGGCTGTCGGATCGGCCAGGCCGATGTCCTCGCTCGCCGAGATCATCAGCCGGCGGGCGATGAAGCGCGGGTCCTCGCCCGCCTCGATCATGCGCGCGAGGTAGTGCAGCGCGGCGTCGACGTCCGAGCCCCGGATGGACTTGATCAGCGCGCTGGCGACGTCGTAGTGCTGGTCGCCGTCCCGGTCGTACTTCACCGCCGCCCGGTCGACGGACTCCTCCAGCGTCTGGAGGGTGATCTCCTTCTCCCCCTTGGCCAGCGCGGATCCCGCACCGGCCTCCAGCGCCGTCAGCGCCCGCCGGGCATCGCCGCCGGCGATCCGCAGCAGATGCCCCTCGGTGTCCTGGGGGAGGGTGACCGCGCCCGCCAGCCCGCGCGCATCGCTCAGCGCGCGGCGCAGCAGCCCGCGCAGGTCGTCGTCCGTGAGGGGTTCGAGGGTCAGCAGCAGCGAGCGGGACAGCAGCGGCGAGATCACCGAGAAATACGGGTTCTCGGTCGTCGCGGCGATCAGGGTGACCCAGCGGTTCTCCACGGCGGGCAGCAGGGAATCCTGCTGGGCCTTGCTGAAGCGGTGGATCTCGTCCAGGAAGAGGACGGTCTCCTTGCCGAAGCCGCCCGAGGCGCGCCGGGCGCCGTCGATCACCGCGCGGACCTCCTTGACGCCTGCCGTGATGGCCGAGAGCTCCACGAAGCGCTTGTTCGTCGCCTGGCTGACGACGTACGCGAGGGTCGTCTTGCCGATGCCCGGCGGCCCCCACAGGAACACCGAGGACGGCCCGGCCGGTCCGCTGTTGCCCTCTCCCACCAACCGCCGCAGCGGGGACCCCGGCTTGAGGAGATGCTGCTGGCCCACGACTTCGTCGAGGGTGCGCGGACGCATCCGCACGGCGAGCGGGGACCCCGCGGGGTCCTTCTCCTGACGGTCTTCGGCAGCGGCGGTGAACAGGTCGGGCTCCACGTCCACGAGCCTATGCCACCCCACTGACAACGCCCCGGGCGCCGTTGACGGCGGCCGGGGCGTGCGGTGGGCTCGTGCGGGCGGCCCGGAGGGCGTCCGCCGGGGGTGCCTCCCCCTAGATCAGCGTGCTCCAGTACGACCACCACTTGGTGAGGATCAGCATCGCGATCACGCCGTACCAGACCACGGGCACCACCCAGTGGAACTCCACCACCGCGGCGCGCAGCCCCGCGGGAGCCGGGATGATGCCGTGCTTGAGGTTGTGGGCGGTGGTGTACCAGAACATCAGGATGGTGACGCACCAGGTCAGCGTGCACCACAGGCACAGCGAGTTGATGCTGTACAGCGACTGGGACATCAGCCACATGCAGAAGACCGCGGCGAGCCCGGTGCCGGTGTTCAGGCCGATCCAGTACCAGCGGCGGAAGCGGGCGCCCGCCAGCAGGGCCATCCCGACCGCCATGACCACGCCGAAGCCGACCAGCCCGGCCATCGGGTTCGGGAAGCCGAAGACCTCCGCCTGCTTGCTCTGCATGACGCTGCCGCAGGAGATGATCGGGTTGAGGCTGCAGGCCGGCTTGTAGTTCGGGTCCTTCAGCAGCTCGAACTTGTCCAGGGTGATGACCCAGGCCGCCAGCAGCCCCAGCGCGCTGGTGATCACCAGGAGCAGCGCGAGGCCGCGGCCGGAACCGATGCTGCCCGCGCCGCTCGCGTGGTCGTCGTCGGTGGACACGTCGTCAAGCGCTGTCGTCGTCATATCGCCGTTCCGTCGATCCCTGGGGAGATGGGGCTGAGCACACGGGTCCGCGAGCGCGGCACCGCCGTTCATTCTGCCCCAACTCCACCATGACCCACTGTGCGGTGAACATAAAGACGAGGCGGCCGCACACAGCGTTCTCTCAGGCTTCGCCCCGCTCCGGCCCGCCCGGCCGCCGGTCCGGGGCGCGCCCGCGCCGGTGCGGCGGTCCCGGAATCCCTCCGCCGGGATGACAGCCGCGACCGGCGTTGACACCGGACGCCGGCAGCGCGAAGGGCCCGGACGGCAGATCGCCGTCGGGCCCCTCGCTCCTCTCGCCGTGCGGCCTCAGCCCAGCCTGCGCCGGACCTCCCCGGCCACGCCGTCCAGCGTCACCGCGGTCTGCTCGCCGCTCTCCAGGTCCTTGAGCTGGACGATGCCCTCGGCCAGGTCCCGCTCACCCGCCACCAGCGCCAGCCGCGCGCCGGAGCGGTTGGCGGACTTCATGGCGTTCTTCAGGCCCTTGCCGCCGAACGCGAAGTCGGTGGCGACACCGGTCCGGCGCAGCTCGGTGACCACGCCGAACAGCACCCGGCGGGCCTCCTCGCCGAGCGGGACGGCGTACACCGCGGTGGCGGCGGGGATGTCGAGCGTGATGCCCTCCGCCTCCAGCGCCAGGACGGTGCGGTCGACGCCCAGGGCCCAGCCGACGGACGGCAGCGCGGGGCCGCCGATCATCTCGGAGAGGCCGTCGTAGCGGCCGCCGCCGCCCACCGCGGACTGCGAGCCCAGGCCGTCGTGGACGAACTCGAAGGTGGTGCGGGTGTAGTAGTCGAGGCCGCGGACCAGCTTCTCGTCGTCCTCGAAGGCCACGCCCGCCGCGGTCAGCAGCTCGCGCACCTGCTCGTGGTAGGCCTTGCAGGCCTCGCAGAGGTAGTCGCGGAGCCTGGGCGCCCCGTCGAGCTGCTTCTGCACCGCCTCGCGCTTGTCGTCCAGGACCCGCAGCGGGTTGATGTCGACCCGGCGCCGGGTGTCCTCGTCCAGGTCGAGCCCGCGCAGGAAGTCCTGCAGCGCGGCGCGGTAGACGGGGCGGCACTCCTTGTCGCCCAGGGAGTTGAGCAGGATGCGGAAGTTCCGCAGGCCCAGCGCGCGGTAGGCCTGGTCGGCCAGGATGATCAACTCGGCGTCCAGCGCCGGGTCTTCGGCACCGATGGCCTCGGCGCCGACCTGGGAGAAGTGGCGGTAACGGCCCTTCTGCGGACGCTCGTAGCGGTAGTACGAGCCGGAGTACCAGAGCTTGACGGGGAGGTTGCCGGCCTTGTGGAGGTTGGCCTCCAGCGCGGCCCGCAGCACGGACGCGGTGCCCTCGGGGCGCAGCGCCAGCCGGTCGCCGCCCTTGGTCTCGAAGGCGTACATCTCCTTGGTCACGATGTCGGTGGACTCGCCGACCCCGCGCGCGAACAGCTCGACGTTCTCGAAGCCGGGCGTCTCGATGTAGCCGTACCCGGAGTTCTTCAGCGGTGCGGAGATCGCCTCGCGCACCGCGAGATAGGTGGCGGACTGCGGCGGGATCAGGTCGTAGGTGCCCTTGGGGGCCTTGAAGGTGCTCACGGAAGCTCTCGTCACATTCCTCGTCGTGGAGCCGGACTGAAGCCGTCTCCGAGGCCGGCGGCCACCTCCCGCAGGAAGGGGTTGGTGGCGCGCTCCTGGCCGATGGTGGTCTGGGGGCCGTGGCCGGACAGGACGACGGTCGAGTCCTCCAGCGGCAGGCACACACGCGCCAGCGACTGCAGGATCTCGGCGTGGTCGCCGCCCGGCAGGTCGGTGCGTCCGATGGAGCCGGCGAACAGCAGGTCGCCCGAGAAGAAGACCGGCGGGCACCCCTGATTTGCTGGAGTGGCGGCCTGCTCGGGCATCCGGAAGGTCACCGACCCCTTGGTATGGCCCGGGGCGTGCGCGACGGAGAACTCCATCCCGGCGAGCTGCAGGGTGGCACCGTCGCCCAGCTCCTTGACGTCGTCCGGCTCACCCACCGTGAGCTCGCCCATGAGCTGCTGACCGATGGAGCGGCCGAGGGCCTTCTCCGGGTCGCTCATCATGTAGCGGTCCTCGGGGTGGATCCAGGCCGGGACGTCGTGCGCGCCGCACACCGGGACGACCGAGGCGACGTGATCGATATGACCATGCGTGAGAACGACCGCGACGGGCTTGAGCCGATGCTTTGCGACCGCGTCCTCGACTCCTGGGGCCGCCTGGTGGCCCGGGTCGATGATGACGCACTCCTCGCCTGCGGCGGGGGCGACCAAGTAGCAGTTGGTGCCCCAGGCCCCGGCGGGGAACCCGGCAATCAGCACGTTCGTCCTTACGGTCGGTGTGGAGGCCGGCCCGCAAGGCCGCTCCTCCCGGACATCTCGGCAGCTCCAGAGCCTACCGGCGGGACTCCCGGCAGGGCGAACCCGTATACCGTACGGCCACGGCGCACGAGCGCGATCGATGATCGGACAAGGAGACGACCGGTGGTCAGCAAAGATCAGCGGCGGCGGCAGCTCGCCCGCGAGAAGTACGAGCGTCAGCAGCAACGGCGGTCCGCGGCCCAGCGGAAGGCCAAACGCCGCAATGTGATCATCGCGTCCGTCGCGGCCGTGGCGCTGGCCGCCGGCGCCGCGGTCTACGCCTCCGCAGGCCTCGCGGGCGGCAGCGACCAGGAGGACCGGGCCGCGGCCCCGGCGCCGTCCAAGGCGCCGGACCCCTGCGGCCGGCCCGCGAAGGGCAGCCCGTCGAAGAAGACCTGGCCGAAGGAGCCGGCGATGTCGCTCGACACCTCGGCCTCCTACTCCGCGAAGCTGGCCACGACCTGCGGCACCATCGACATCAAGCTGGACGCCGGCAAGGCGCCGCACACGGTCAACTCCTTCGCCTTCCTGGCCGGCCAGGGCTACTTCGACCACAGCAAGTGCCACCGCCTGGTGGACGAGGGAATCTTCGTCCTGCAGTGCGGCGACCCGAAGGGCACCGGCCGGGGCACCCCCGGCTACACCATCCCGGACGAAAACCTGAAGGACCCGCGGCTCAAGGGCGGCGTCTATCCGGCGGGCACCGTCGCGATGGCGAACCGCTACGACGGGGCGAACGCGAAGACCCGCGACTCCGGCGGCAGCCAGTTCTTCCTCGTCTACCAGGACAGCAAGCTGCCGCCGAACTACACACCGTTCGGCACCATCACGGGCGGTATGGACGTCCTGCGGAAGATCGCCAAGGCCGGTGCCACGACGGACCCGCAGACCCGCAACAGTGCGCCCAACGCCACCGTCGTGATCGACAAGGCGTCCGTGCGGAAGTCCTGACCGGCCGGACGACCTGGGGCGGCGCCGCGGCGCCGCCCCGGGCGAACCGCGGAATTTCGTCGTGCTGGATGCGGACAGCGGACCGCCGGTCGCCTAGATTGGCGTTGGGTAGGGTGCCTGCTCCGACGGCTGCCACCCTCACCCGCAATTCAGCCCGTCGGACCGGCCAGGGCGCGGCTCTGCCGGACAGAAACTGTGGACGATGCCGGGGGGCCGCACGCCCCCGTCGGCATCATGTGGAGGAGGCGCTGTGAGCAGCGACCCATGGGGCCGCGTCGACGAGACGGGGACCGTGTACGTGCGTACAGCCGAGGGCGAACAGGTCGTCGGATCGTGGCAGGCAGGAACTCCCGAGGAGGCCCTCGCCTACTTCGAGCGCAAGTATGAGGGCCTGGTCGTCGAGATCGGCCTCCTCGAGCGCCGGGTCAAGACCACCGACCTGTCGGCGAAGGACGCGACGACCGCGATCGATCATCTGCGCACCCAGGTCGACGAACACCACGCGGTGGGCGATCTGGACGCGCTGCGCAAGCGGCTGGACAAGCTCGTCGAGGCCGTCGAGTCGCGCCGCGAGGAGCGCAAGGCGCAGAAGGCCAAGCAGAGCGACGAGGCCCGGCAGGCCAAGGAGAAGCTGGTCGCCGAGGCCGAGGAGCTGGCGGCCAGTGAGCAGTGGCGGGCGGCCGGCGAGCGGCTGCGCGCCCTGGTCGACACCTGGAAGGGCCTGCCGCGGCTCGACCGCAAGACGGACGACGAACTGTGGCACCGCTTCTCGCACGCCCGCTCGGCGTTCTCCAAGCGCCGCAAGGCGCACTTCGCGTCGCTGGACGCGCAGCGCGAGGAGTCCCGTAAGGCGAAGGAGAAGCTGGTCGCCGAGGCCGAGTCGCTGTCGAACTCGACGGACTGGGGGGCCACCGCGGCCCGCTACCGCGAGCTGATGGCCGACTGGAAGGCCGCGGGCCGTGCCCAGCGCGAGCACGAGGACGACCTGTGGAACCGCTTCCGCGGCGCCCAGGACGTCTTCTTCCAGGCGCGCGGCGAGGTCTTCGCGGAGCGGGACGCCGAGCAGCGGGAGAACCTGACCCGCAAGGAGGAGCTGGCCGTCGAGGCCGAGAAGCTGCTCCCCGTCTCGGACCTGAAGGCCGCGCGGTCGGCATTCCGCTCGATCAACGAGCGGTGGGAGGCCATCGGCCATGTCCCCCGGGACGCCCGCCCCAAGATCGAGGGCCGGATGCACGCCGTCGAGCGCGCCATTCAGGAGGCCGAGGAGAGCGAGTGGCGGCGGACGAACCCCGAGGCGCGGGCCCGTGCCGCGGGGCTGACCGGCCAGCTCCAGGACGCGGTCGACAAGCTGGAGAAGCAGATCGACACGGCCAGGAAGGCGGGCAACAACGCCAAGGCCGACAAGCTCGGCCGGGAGCTGGAGGGCCGCAAGGCGCTGCTGGACCAGGCGCTCAAGGGCCTGGAGGAGTTCGGCGGTTGATGGCGCCCCTTTGCGCCTAAGCCGGCGCCGCTCTCGCGGGGGTGGTTGCTCGCCGTTGGGATTCCTCAATCAGTGGTTGAGGTGCCTTGACGGGAAGGGCCCCGGTACGGATTCCGTGCCGGGGCCCTTTCGTGTGTGCGCCGCTACGGCCGCCGGGCCGACGTCACGCGGTAGACGTCGTACACGCCCTCCACGCTCCGTACGGCCTTCAGGACGTGCCCCAGATGCTTGGGATCGCCCATCTCGAAGGTGAAACGGGAGGTGGCCACGCGGTCGCGGGAGGTCTGGACGGCGGCCGACAGGATGTTGACGTGCTGGTCGGACAGGATGCGGGTGACGTCCGAGAGCAGACGGGAGCGGTCCAGCGCCTCGACCTGGATGGCTACCAGGAAGACCGAGGACTGGGTGGGCGCCCACTCGACGTCCAGGATCCGCTCCGGCTGCCGGGACAGCGAGTCGACGTTGACGCAGTCGGCGCGGTGCACCGAGACGCCGTTGCCGCGGGTGACGAAGCCGATGATGGGGTCGCCCGGCACCGGCGTACAACAGCGGGCGAGCTTGACCCAGACGTCGTCGACGCCCTTGACGACCACACCGGGGTCGGCGCTGGAACGCCGCTTGGAGCGCGGCCGGATCGGGGTGGACTCGGCGATGTCCTCGGTGGCCTCGTCCTGGCCGCCGAGCGCCTGCACCAGCTTCTGGACGACGCCCTGGGCGGCGACATGGCCCTCGCCGATGGCGGCGTAGAGCGAGGAGATGTCCGGGTAGCGCATCTCGTGCGCCAGGGTCACCAGGGAGTCGCCGGTCAGGATCCGCTGGATCGGCAGGTTCTGCTTGCGCATGGCGCGCGCGATGGCGTCCTTGCCCTGCTCTATGGCCTCGTCGCGGCGCTCCTTGGAGAACCAGCCGCGGATCTTGTTGCGGGCGCGCGGGGACTTGACGAAGCCCAGCCAGTCGCGGGAGGGCCCGGCGCCCGTGGCCTTGGAGGTGAAGACCTCCACCAAGTCGCCGTTGTCCAGGGTGGATTCGAGCGGGACGAGGCGCCCGTTGACCCGCGCCCCTATCGTGCGGTGGCCGACCTCGGTGTGCACCGCGTACGCGAAGTCGACGGGGGTGGCGCCGGCCGGCAGCGCTATCACGTCGCCCTTGGGCGTGAAGACGAAGACTTCGTTGCGGGAGAGGTCGAAGCGCAGCGACTCCAGGAACTCGCCCGGGTCCTCGGTCTCTTTCTGCCAGTCGAGCAACTGCCGCAGCCAGGCCATGTCGTTGACCGTGTCCTGGCCCTTGCCGGCGTTCTTCGGCACATCGGTGCGGATCTTGGAGGCGCCTGCGACCGCCTCCTGCTTGTACTTCCAGTGCGCGGCGATGCCGTACTCGGCGCGGCGGTGCATGTCGAAGGTGCGGATCTGCAGTTCGACGGGCTTGCCGCTGGGACCGATCACCGTGGTGTGCAGCGACTGGTACATGTTGAACTTGGGCATCGCGATGTAGTCCTTGAACCGGCCGGGGACCGGGTTCCATCGCGCGTGGATGGTGCCGAGGGCGGCGTAGCAGTCGCGGACGGTGTCGACGAGGACCCGGATGCCCACCAGGTCGTAGATCTCGGCGAAGTCGCGGCCACGCACGATCATCTTCTGGTAGACGCTGTAATAGTGCTTCGGGCGGCCGGTGACGGTGGCCTTGATGCGGGCGGCGCGCAGATCGGCCTGGACCTCGTCGGTCACTATGGCCAGGTACTCGTCGCGCTTGGGCGCCCGCTCGGCGACCAGCCGGACGATCTCGTCGTACATCTTGGGGTAGAGGATCGCGAAGGCGAGGTCCTCCAGCTCCCACTTGATGGTGTTCATGCCCAGGCGGTGGGCGAGCGGAGCGTAGATCTCCAGCGTCTCGCGGGCCTTCTTCTCCTGCTTCTCCCGCTTGAGGTAGCGCATGGTGCGCATGTTGTGCAGCCGGTCGGCGAGCTTGATGACCAGGACGCGCGGGTCCTTGGCCATCGCGACGACCATCTTGCGCACCGTCTCGGCCTGCGCCGCCTCGCCGAACTTGACCCGGTCGAGCTTGGTGACGCCGTCGACCAGCAGCGCGACCTGGTCGCCGAAGTCGCCCCGCAGGGTGTCCAGGCCGTATTCGGTGTCCTCGACGGTGTCGTGCAGCAGGCCGGCCATCAGCGTCGCCGGGTCCATGCCCAGCTCGGCGAGGATCGTCGTCACCGCGAGCGGGTGGGTGATGTACGGGTCGCCGCTCTTGCGCTTCTGTCCGCGGTGCCAGCGCTCGGCGACCTGATAGGCCCGCTCGATCTGGCGCAGCGTCCCGGTCTCGATCTTGGGGTCGTTGCCGCGGACGGCCCGCAGCAGCGGCTCCAGGACCGGGTTGTACGGGCTGGAGCGCTGGACGCCGAGCCGGGCGAGGCGGGCGCGGACCCGGTTGGGCGAGCCGGAGCGGCCGGCGGGAGCGGGGGCCGGCGGCTTGGGCGGGGCGGGCTGGTCGGCCTTGGCGGGCGGCTTGGCCGCGCGGGACGGCGCCGCCGGCTGGGGCGAGGAGGCCGCCGGGCCCGGCTTGGGCGCCGGGCGGGGCCGCTCGCCGGGGGCCCGGGACGCGGTGGATCCGCCGCCCGTCGGCCGGGGCGCGGTGGTGCCGTCGGACGCGCCCTGCCGCTCGGGCTGGGGCGCGTTCGAGGACGCCTCGGCCGCCGGCTTCGGCTCGTCCGGGCGCGCGGCGTCGGATCCCGCCGGACGCAGTCCGGGGGAGAGCGGCTGGGCCTCGTCTGGCAAGAGCACTCCTCAGGCGGCTGGGACCCCAGGACCTCGAACGGGCCGGGGTGCCATGGTATCGACCTCGGGGCCACTGGTCCCCCGCGGCCGGGGTTCCGTACATGACACAGCAGCAGGGGCACCCGGATTCTTCCGGATGCCCCTGTTTGCGCGATGGTGCGGTGCGAGCGCGGCTCAGACCGTGATCAGGGCCTCCAGCGCAGCGCCCTTCAGGCCCGGCTCCAGCCGCTCCCGCCCGGCCAGGAAGCCCAGCTCCAGCAGGACCGCCACGCCCGCGACCTCGGCGCCCGCGCGGCGGAGGAGCTGCAGCGAGGCATCGGCGGTGCCGCCGGTGGCCAGGACGTCGTCGATCACCAGCACCCGGTCGCCCGGGGCCAGCGCATCGGCGTGCATCTCGATCTCGGCCGTGCCGTACTCCAGCTCGTAGGCCTGCCCGAGCGTGGTGCCGGGCAGCTTGCCCGCCTTGCGTACGGGGACGAAGCCGATACCGGCCCGGACCGCGACCGGAGCGGCGAGTATGAACCCGCGCGCCTCCAGGCCCACGATCTTGTCCACACGGTGGCGGCCGCACAGCTCGGCGAACGCCTCGGTCAGCGCGCCGAAGGCGGCCGGGTCGGCCAGCAGTGGGGTGATGTCCTTGAACATCACGCCCGGCTGGGGATAGTCCGGAACGTCCGCGATCCGGCTGAGCAGCAGCTCACGCAGCTCCACGGGGGCGCTCACCGGCGCTTGCCCGACGGGCGGCCGCGTCCGCGGTTGCGGGAGGCGGGCTGCCGGCGGGGGCCGACGACCGCGGCGCCGTCACCGTCCTCGGCGTCCGCCGCGCCGGCGGTCTCCTCCTGGGCGTCCTCCTGGCCCGCGGCCTTGGCCTCGGCCGCGGCACGCTTCGCCTTGACCCGCTTGGCCAGTGCCTGCATCTGCGGCTCACGGCTCTTCAGGTCGGCGACCAGCGGGGTCGCGATGAAGATCGAGGAGTACGCACCGGCGGCGAGACCGACGAACAGGGCCAGCGAAATGTCGTTGAGCATGCCCGCGCCCAGGACACCGCCGCCGACGAACAGCAGACCGGCGACCGGGAGCAGCGCCACGACGGTGGTGTTGATGGAGCGCACCAGGGTGCCGTTGATGCTGCGGTTGGCGATCTCGCTGTAGGTGAAGCGGGTCTGCTTGGTGATGTCCTTGGAGGCTTCCTTGAGGCTGTCGAAGACGACGACCGTGTCGTAGAGGGAGTAACCGAGGATCGTCAGCAGACCGATGACCGTGCCGGGGGTGACCTCGAAGCCGACCAGGGCGTAGATGCCGACCGTGATCGTCAGGTCGTGGATCAGCGCGACCAGGGCGGCCACCGCCATCCGCCACTCGAAGGCGATGGCCAGATAGAGCACCACGAGGACCATGAAGATCCCCAGGCCCAGCCACGCCTTGTTGGCGATCTGCTCACCCCAACTCGGGCCGACCAGCTGGGTGTTGACGTCCTTGACCGGGACGTTCAGGTCCTTGGCGAGCTCTTCCTGGACCGGCACCGACTGCTTGGTGTCCAGACCGCTGATCTGGATGCGCAGCGCGCCGCCACCGAGCTTCTGCACCACGGCCTGGTGGCCGCCGGCCGCCGACTCGGCCTTGTGCTGGGCCTCCGAGGCGGAGACGGAGGTCTTCGGGGTGGTGAAGACCGCGCCGCCGGAGAACTCGATGCCCATGTTCAGGTGGCGCACCCCGAGGCCGACGATGGCCACGATGGTGATGAGGATCGAGAGGCCGTACCAGATCTTCCGCTTGCCGATGAAGTCGTAGCCGACCTCGCCGCGGTAAAGCCGGGCGCCGATGTTGCCGAGCTTGGACATCTCACGCCTCCTTCGTGGTGGGGGCGGCGCCGCGACGACGGCGCAGCGGCGGCTTGGCGCCCAGGCGCTCGGGGTCGAGGCCGGACCAGGAGTGGCCGTCGGAGAAGAACTTCCGCCGGGCCAGCAGGGTCATCAGGGGCTTGGTGAAGAGGAAGACCACGACGACGTCGAGGACGGTGGTCAGGCCGAGCGTGAAGGCAAAGCCCTGGACCTTGCCGACGGTGACGATGAACAGCACCGCGGCGGCCAGGAACGACACGAAGTCGGAGACCAGGATCGTGCGCCGGGCCCGCGGCCAGCCGCGCTCGACGGCCGGACGCAGGGAGCGTCCCTCACGGATCTCGTCCCGGATGCGTTCGAAGTAGACGATGAACGAGTCGGCGGTGATACCGATCGCGACGATGGCACCACAGACCGCCGGGAGGTTCAGCGCGAACCCGATGGTCGGGCCGAGCAAGGTCATGATCGTGTACGTCAGGACCGCCGAGACGCCCAGGCTCGCCAGCGCGACCAGCGCCAGCCCCCGGTAGTAGGCGACCAGGTAGATGACGACCAGTGCGAGGCCGATGGCACCGGCGATCAGACCGGCGTGCAGCTGCTCGCCGCCGAGCGCCGCGGTGACCGTGGTCTCGTCGTCGATCTTGAAGGAGAGCGGCAGCGCACCGTAGGAGAGCATGTTGCCCAGGTCCTCGGCGGACTGCTGGGTGAAGCCGCCGGAGATGGTGGCGCCACCGCCCATGATGGCCTTGTCGACCGAGGGAGAGGACACGACCGCGCCGTCGAGAACGATCCCGAACTGGTTCTGCGGCGGCGTCTTGGTGGCGAGCTTGCCGGTGATGTCACCGAACTTCTTGCCGCCCTCGGAGGTGAAGTCCATCTGGACGATCCAGCCCTGGCCCTGCTGGCTGTCGAAGACGGCCTTGGCGCTGCTGACGTCCGTGCCCTCGACGGCGACGGGGCCGAGCGCGTACTTCTGGGCACCGTCCTGCTTGCACGCCACGATCGGGTCGGACGGCTTGGTGTTCGCGGCCTTCTCGCCCGCGGCGGCGCGGCTCGCCTTGGTGGAGCAGTCGAGCGCGTCGAGCTGCTTCTGGAGGGCCGGCGGGATGGCCGCCCCGCCCGGAGGCGTCGGCTGCGCCGGGGGCGCGGAGGGCTTGCCGGAGGGGGTGGGCTTGGCGGACGGCGCCTTCTTCAGCGACGCGGTCACCGCGCGGCCCTGCGTCGTCGGCTTCGCGTCCGGCGACTGCGGGGAAGAGGCCTTCTGCCCGCTGCCCGACTGCTTCTGGGCCGGGTCACCGGCGGCCTTGTCCCCCTTGCCCTTGCCGTTCGCACCGCTCTGGGAGGGGCCCGGCTTGGGCTGCTCGGGCGTCTTGGCGCCCGCGGTGGTGGTCAGCACCGGCCGGAACCCGAGCTGGGCGGTGGTGCCGACCTGCTGGCGCGCCTGCTTCGCGTCCGTCCCCTTGGGGATGTTCACGATGATGTGGTTGCTGCCCTGCGTCTGGACCTCGGACTCGGTCACACCGAGACCGTTGACCCGTCGCTCCATGATGTCGGAGGCGGTCTTCATATTGGTCTCGTTGATCGCGTTGGGCTTGCCCGGCTGGTTCTGGGCCGCCAGCGTGAAGCTGGTGCCGCCCGCGAGGTCGATGCCCAGTCGCGGCGTCAGCGTGCCGGAGTAGAACATGCCTCCGATCAGCCCTGCCATGGCGATCAGGACCAGGATCAGGGTGCGGCCCGGATGCCCCTGGCTCGCGGGCGCCCTGCGGCCCTTCTTCGGTGCTGCCACCTTCTCGTATCTCCCTGTCCAACCCCTCGGCCCGGGTTGCCGGCCGAGGAGCCACGAAGTCTTGTGGGGACGTGCCCCCGCCGGAGCCTAGACCGTCCCGGAACCGCGGCGCACGACACTCGACGCGTGCTCCGCGGTTCCGTGGGGCGGACTACTTCGCTTCGTCGTCGCCGGACTTCTTGTCGTCCTTGGCGGTGTCCGCGTCGGTCTTGACGGTGTCCTTGGCGTCGCCGGCGGCCTTGGTCTCCCCCGCCTCGGCGGCAGGCTTGTCCGCAGCGGCCGCGTCGGCCGGGGTCTCGGCCTTGCCCAGGTCGATCTTGTCGCCCTTGTCACCCGTTTCGGTGGCGTCGGCGGCGGCGGTGCCGGTCAGCGAGGAGGCGTCGTCCGGGACGACCGGCTCGTCGCCGTGGATCGGGTCGGCACCGTCCAGGATGCGGTTGTACTCCTCGTCCGCGAGCACCGCGCCGATGGCGTTCTTGGCGTAGATCGCGTGGACGCCGGGGGCGACCTCCAGGAGGACGGTGTCCTCGTGGATTTCCTTGACGGTGGCGTACATGCCGCCGATCGTCCGGACCCCGGTGCCGGCCTGCATTTCGTTGCGCATCTGCGCGGCCGCCTGCTGCTTCTTCTTGGCAGACCGGGTCATCAGGAACATGGCCCCGATGAGGACGATGAAGGGGAGGAGAGTCACGATATTCACGGGACGGAAATTCCTTCGCACGACCGCGGATGCGCGATCTCATATACGGGGGTGGGAATGCCGCCCATACGAACGGCATCGGCGGAGTCTAGGCGAGTCCCCACCAGTGGAACAACGCCCAGCATCCCACCGCAGTTCCTGGCCGGGCGAGTCCCCGCGCCGTCACGCCCCGAACAAGCCCTGCTGTCCGCTCCCGCCGGTCTGCTGCTGCGGCGGAACGAGGCCCAGATGGGCCCAGGCGGCCGGGGTCGCGATCCGGCCCCGAGGGGTCCTGGCCAGCAGTCCTTCCCGTACGAGGAACGGTTCGGCGACCTCCTCGACGGTCTCCCGCTCCTCCCCCACCGCGACCGCGAGGGTGGACAGGCCCACCGGGCCGCCGCCGAACAGCTTGAGCAGGGCCGTGAGCACGGCGCGGTCGAGGCGGTCCAGGCCGCGGGCGTCGACCTCGTAGACCCCGAGGGCCTGGGAGGCGATCTCGCGGGTGATCAGGCCGTCGGCCTTCACCTGGGCGTAGTCGCGGACGCGGCGCAGCAGGCGGTTGGCGATACGGGGCGTGCCGCGGGAGCGGCCGGCGATCTCGGCGGCGCCCTCGGGTTCTATGTCGAGGTCCAGCAGCCCGGCCGAGCGGTGGATGACCCGCTCCAGCTCGGCGGGGGCGTAGAACTCCATATGGGCGGTGAAGCCGAAGCGGTCGCGGAGCGGGGGCGGCAGCAGACCGGCCCTGGTCGTGGCCCCGACCAGGGTGAACGGGGGGAGCTCCAGGGGGATGGCGGTGGCTCCCGGTCCCTTGCCGACGATCACGTCGACGCGGAAGTCCTCCATCGCCATGTAGAGCATTTCCTCGGCGGGCCGGGACATCCGGTGGATCTCGTCGAGGAAAAGGACCTCCCCCTCCTGGAGGGAGGAGAGGATCGCGGCGAGGTCACCGGCGTGCTGGATGGCGGGCCCGGAGGTGATCCGGATCGGGGCGCCCATCTCGGCCGCGATGATCATGGAGAGGGTCGTCTTGCCGAGGCCCGGCGCCCCGGACAGCAGGACGTGATCGGCGGTGGCACCACGGGCGCGGGCGGCACGCAGCACCAGGTCGAGCTGTTCGCGCACCCGCTCCTGGCCGACGAATTCCCCGAGGTCCTTGGGCCGCAGCGCGGCCTCGACGGCGGTGTCCTCGCCGTCCGCGTCGGCTCCGACCAGCCGGTCGGGCGCCCCCGGGTCGGCGTCCTCGGCGGTGTGCGGTGCGGTGTCGTCCCAGTTCACTGCGGATTGCCTCGTGGGGTGGTCGGGGCGGCCGGGCCGCCTGCGTGGTCGTACGGTCGGGGGCGCGAGGCCCGGCCGGCGGCGGTCATCGCGCCCGGTTCAGAGTCTGCAGGGCCGCCTTGAGCAGCTGCGGCACCTGGGGGCTGCCGCCCTCGGCGACGGCCGCCTCGGCCTGCGGGGCGACCGCGGCTACCGCCTCGTCCGCCTCGCGGGTGGCGTAGCCGAGGCCGATCAGGGCGGCGTGCAGCTGGTCGCGCCAGCCGGCCGTGACGGCGCTGCCGACGCCCGCGCGGCCGGTGCCCACCGGCTCGCCGAGCCGGTCCTTGAGCTCCAGAAGCAGCTTCTGTGCCCCCTTCTTGCCGATGCCGGGCACGGCGGTGAGGGTCTTCTCGTCGCCGGTGGAGACGGCGAGGCGCAGGGTGTCCGGGGAGTGCACGGCCAGCATCGCCTGGGCGAGCCGGGGGCCGACGCCGCTGGCGGTCTGCAGCAGCTCGAAGGTCTGCCGCTCGTCGTCGTCGGCGAAGCCGTAGAGGGTGAGCGAGTCCTCGCGGACGACGAGGGAGGTGGCGAGCTTGGCCGGCTGCCCGATACGCAGGGCGGACAGGGTGTTCGGCGTGCACTGGACGGCCATGCCGACGCCGCCGACCTCGACGACGGCGATGTCCGGGGCGAGGGCCGCGACCGGGCCGGAGACGAAGGCGATCATCGGGTGCCCTTCTGGGGAGCCGTCCGGCGGGTGCCGGAGGACGGGACGGTGGCGGGGGCGGCGCGGCGGGCCGCGGCATGCGCCTGCTGGAGGCGGTTGACCGCGGGGGCGCGCCAGATGTGACAGATGGCGAGGGCCAGGGCATCGGCGGCGTCGGCCGGCTTCGGCGGCGCGTCCAGCCGCAGCAGACGCGTGACCATCGCTCCGACCTGGGCCTTGTCGGCCCGGCCGGATCCGGTGACGGCGGCCTTGACCTCGCTGGGGGTGTGCAGCGCGACCGGCAGCCCGCGCCGGGCCGCGCACAGCATGGCGACCGCGCTGGCCTGGGCGGTGCCCATGACCGTACGGACGTTGTGCTGGCTGAAGACCCGCTCCACGGCGACGAACTCCGGGCGGTACTCGTCGAGCCAGGCGTCTATGCCGCGCTCGATCTCGACGAGGCGCTGCGCGATCTCGGCGTCCGCGGGGGTGCGGACGACGCCGACGCCGACCATGGTCAGCGGGCGCCCCGCGACCCCGTCGACCACACCGACCCCGCAGCGCGTCAGCCCCGGGTCCACCCCCAGCACCTTCATCGCTCCCCGCCCCTCGCACCTGTCGCCCGGCTGTTCCCGACCGGAGGCGCACGCCCCCGAAGAGAGCGGATGCCCCCTGATCAGCACAGTAATGGCTGCCACTGACAAACGGACGGGCCGACGGGGTGTGTCCCCGTCGGCCCGTCAGTCGACCGAGCGTGCCACGCCTGTCAGGCGTCGACCTTGGCCATCACATCGTCCGAGACATCGAAGTTGGCGAAGACGTTCTGCACGTCGTCGCTGTCCTCCAGCGCGTCGATCAGCTTGAAGATCTTGCGCGCGCCCTCTTCCTCCAGCTCGACCTGCATGGTCGGGACGAAGTTGGCGTCGGCCGAGTCGTAGTCGATGCCGGACTCCTGGAGGGCACTGCGGACCGCGACCAGGTCGGTGGCCTCGCTGAGCACCTCGAAGGACTCGCCGAGGTCGTTGACCTCCTCGGCGCCCGCGTCCAGCACCGCGCCCAGGACGTCGTCCTCGGTCAGTTCACCCTTGGGGACGATCACCACGCCCTTGCGGTTGAACAGGTACGACACCGAACCCGGGTCGGCCATCGAACCGCCGTTGCGGGTCATGGCGACGCGGACGTCCGAGGCGGCACGGTTGCGGTTGTCGGTCAGGCACTCGATGAGCACCGCGACACCGTTGGGGCCGTAGCCCTCGTACATGATGGTCTCGTAGTCGGCGCCGCCGGCTTCGAGCCCCGCACCGCGCTTGACCGCGGAGTCGATGTTCTTGTTGGGCACCGAGCTCTTCTTGGCCTTCTGGATGGCGTCGAAGAGGGTCGGGTTGCCGTCCGGGTCGGCGCCGCCGGTACGGGCCGCGACCTCGATGTTCTTGATCAGCTTCGCGAAGAGCTTGCCGCGCTTGGCATCGATCACGGCCTTCTTGTGCTTCGTCGTAGCCCATTTAGAGTGGCCGGACATCCGCCTGTCTCCTTCGCGTAACCAACGTCTGAATGAACGCCTCAGATCCTACCGGGGCCGGATCACACGGTGTTACTCCCGCCCGTCGCCCGGCCACCGCTCCGGACGGCCCGCTAGGCGCGCCGCACCATGTCCACGAACAGGGCGTGGACCCGGTGGTCGCCGGTGAGCTCCGGGTGGAAGGACGTGGCGAGGACGTTACCCTGCCGCACGGCCACGGTGTGCCCGTCATACGTCGCCAGCACCTCGACCGCACCGCCGACCGACTCGACCCAGGGCGCCCGGATGAAGACGCCCTCGACCGGCCCGCCGGGGATCCCCGCTACGTCGATGGCCGCCTCGAACGACTCGTTCTGCCGCCCGAAGGCGTTACGGCGCACGATCATGTCGATGCCGCCGAACGTCTCCTGGTCCTCACGGGCGTCCAGCAGCTTGTCCGCGACCATGATCATGCCGGCGCAGGTGCCGTAGACCGGCTTGCCCGCGCGGACGAAGGCGCGCAGCGGCTCCAGCATGCCGAAGACGACCGCCAGCTTGGACATGGTGGTCGACTCGCCGCCCGGGATGACCAGGCCGTCGATCCCGTCCAGTTCCTCGGAGCGGCGCACCGGCCGGGCCTGGGCACCGGTGTCCGCGAGCGCCTTGAGGTGCTCGCGGACATCGCCCTGCAGGGCCAGCACACCGATGGTGGGGGTGCTCATCTGCCGTCCTACCAGCCGCGGTTGGCGTAGCGCTCGGTCTCGGGGAGGGTGTCGCAGTTGATGCCGACCATGGCCTCGCCCAGGTTGCGGGAGGCGTCCGCGATGACGGCGGGGTCGTCGTAGTAGGTGGTGGCCTTCACGATCGCCGCGGCGCGCTTGGCCGGGTCGCCGGACTTGAAGATGCCGGAGCCGACGAAGACGCCCTCGGCGCCGAGCTGGCGCATCAGCGCGGCATCGGCCGGGGTGGCGACACCACCGGCGGAGAACAGCACGACCGGCAGCTTGCCGAGCTCGGCGACCTCCTTGACCAGCTCGTACGGGGCGCGCAGCTCCTTGGCGGCGGCGAACAGCTCGTTGTGGTCACAGCCCCGCAGCTTGGCGATCTCGCCCTTGATCTGGCGCAGGTGGCGGACCGCCTCGACGACGTTGCCGGTACCGGCCTCGCCCTTGGAACGGATCATGGCGGCGCCCTCGGCGATCCGGCGCAGGGCCTCGCCCAGGTTGGTGGCACCACAGACGAAGGGGGTGGTGAAGGCCCACTTGTCGGAGTGGTTGACCTCGTCGGCCGGGGTCAGGACCTCGGACTCGTCGATGTAGTCGACGCCGAGCGACTGCAGGACCTGGGCCTCGACGAAGTGGCCGATCCGGGACTTGGCCATGACCGGGATGGAGACGGCGTTGATGATGCCGTCGATCATGTCGGGGTCCGACATCCGGGCCACGCCGCCGTCCTTGCGGATGTCGGCGGGGACCCGCTCCAGGGCCATGACGGCAACGGCGCCCGCATCCTCGGCGATCTTCGCCTCTTCCGGCGTGACGACGTCCATGATCACGCCGCCCTTGAGCTGCTCGGCCATCCCGCGCTTGACGCGCGCGGTTCCGGTCTCGGGGTTCTGGGGCGTGGTGGGCGTGCTGGACACGGTTCGACCTCACTCAATCCGGGTGGCTGTACTGCTGCGCCCACACAACCGTTAGTGAGCGGCCCGGGAAAAGGGCCAATTAGAGGTCAGTGGCTCTTCACTACTGGGAGTCGCAGATTCCGGCTCGCCCCGCCCCGGTCCCGCTTCCGGCTCAGCCTCCGGCCGAGCGGTCGTCCAGAACGACCGGCGGCTCGTCGTCCATCTCGAAGGCCAGCGGGAACGGCGCATGGCCGGCCAGCCGCAGATAGCGCACCACCCGGTGGCGGCGGACGGCGCGCGCGGCCCGTACGGCATCGTTGTGGAACCGTCGGGCCATCGGGACCCGGCGCACGGCAGCGGTGAGTTCGGTGACCGTGCGCTCACCGCCCGGGGCCTCCCGTACGGCCTCCAGCTGGGCCTCCTCGGCGAAAATGGCCCGCAGCGCCTGGCTCAGCTCACTCTCCGCAACCTCGCGATGATCTTCCGCGGCCTGCCGGGCGTCGTGCGCGGCCTGGTAGAGCACGATCGAAGCGGCGGGATCGAGGACCCCCGAGGTCCCCACCTCCTGCGCGACGGACGCCCGCCGCAACAACTGGGCGTCGAGGGCCGCCCTGGCCGCGTCGATACGCGCGTGCAGGCGGTCGAGGCGGCCCGCCGTCCAGCTCAGATAGATACCGATGAGGACGATCGCGGCGGCGATCCAGATGAACGTGGTCACGCCGGGTCACGATACGCGTCTGTCTTTGCCGCCGTTTCCGGCTGACCCGCCGTGGGGGTTTACCGCCGTTGCGCCTGCGGCGGGCGGTGCGCTTTGCCTCGCCCCGTTTTTGACTTTCCCACCGCTGCGCCTGGCGGCGGGCGGGGTCCGCTGCGCGGGGCGGTGCGCTGCTCTTTGCCTCGCCCCGTTTTTGACTTTCCCACCGCTGCGCCTGGCGGCGGGCGGGGTCCGCTGCGCGGGGCTGTGGGTGCGGTGACGGGCCTCCGGGGCCGGTGTGTGGGACTGCTTCGCTTTACGTCCCACACACCGGCC
>NZ_JBEYVM010000029.1:0-57868 GCF_040643995.1 Streptomyces sp. NPDC047049
GCTGTGACGAGACCGGTCTGCCCGCTCACGTAGACGGTGCTGTCCGCCATGCCGGGCGTCCCCGCGTATGTCTTGGCCAGTCGGGAGTACGTGACCTTCCTGGAGGCCGGGTCGACCCGCGTCACCCCGTTGTAGCCGGCCGGATCCGTTCCCTCCATGTGTACTTGCAGGAGTACGAGCCTGCCGTTGGCGACGCTCATCGGCACGGAGCGGCCGTTGACCTCGATGGGCCTGCCCAGTGCCCCCGAGGCACGGTCGACCGGGTACAGGGTGGGGTGGCGCACTGCAAAGGCGTTCACCTCCGCATCCGTCGCGCACATCGCGAAGAGCCGCGGCCCCACCGGGACGGGAGCGCACTGCGTACCCGCAGGGAATGACGAGGTCCAGATGACCTGCCCGCTGTGCGCGTTGCGGGCCTCGAAGCGGGAGTTGGAAGCGTCGACCGTCACGACGACGGAACCGGTCACAAGGGCGTCCAGAGTCCGACCCGTGACGGCCGTCGACTGGGCGCCGGACGGTACGGACCACAGCTCCCGTCCGGTGTTCGCGTCGAGGGCCACCACCTCGCTGGGAGGGTCCTGCGGGGCGTTCTGGGCGGCGAAGCGGTAACCGAGCACCGTGTCGTCGGTGGCGCCCACCAGGTGCATGCCGTTGACGGGGACGCCGGGGCTCTTCGCCGTCCACACCCGCGAGCCGTCCCTGGCTCTGATACGGGTCGCGACGACACCGCCGCCCCCGCAGAACAGCGCGTCGCCGTGCGCGAGGCAACGCAGCTCGTCGGGGATGTCCTCGCGACCGCCCGGCACGGTCTCGTGCCACGGCTTGAAGCCGTCCGGAAGTGCGGCACCCTGCACCGCAGGGCTGTTCCCCTTGTCGCCGCCACTGTTACCCCCGAAGCCGCCCGCCGTCAGTGCGGCGACTCCTCCACCGATTGCTGCCACCGTGACGGCGACCGCGGCCGCGAACACGGGACGCCATCGGCGACGCCGTCGGCGTCCGATGGAGGTGTCGGCGCTCCCCGCATCGGGAGCGGCCCGGGAGATGGTCGGGGCCGCCGGCGCCGGGGTGATGGTCGGGGCCGCCGGCGCCGGGGTGGCCGGCGTCGCGAAGTGATGCTCGGTGACCATGTCGCGAGTGCGGCCCGCGCCAACTTCCCCCGCGTCGGTCTGGCCGAGGCCGGCCGGCAGGTCCCGTAGCAGCACGAGGAGTTCGTCCGCCGAGGGCCGCCCGTTGGGCTCCTTGGCCAGGCACGACTCGACGACCGTGCGCAAGGACACCGGCACATCCTCCAGCGACGGCTCCCCGTGCACCACCTGATACGCAGCTATGTACGGGCTCTCCGCGTCGAAGGGCCCGTGGCCCGTAGCTGAGTAGGCCAGCAGCGTCCCCAGCGAGAAGACATCGGACGGCGGCCCCACATCGCGCGGCGCCTGCAACTGCTCCGGCGACATGAAGGGCGGTGTACCGATGACCCGCCCTGTAATCGTCAGCGTCTGCTGGTCCACGGCGCGCGAAATACCGAAGTCGATGACGCGTGGGCCCTCGGGCGAGAGTACGACGTTCGAGGGCTTCAGGTCACGGTGGACGACCCCCACCCGGTGGATGTCCCGCAGTGCCTCCGCCAGCCCGATGGCGAGCCTTCTCAGCTCCGCTCCGCTCAGCGGGCCCTTCGTGCCGATACGCCGGGAGAGCGTGTGCCCCTGGATGTAGGTCGTCGCCATCCACGGCTGCTCGGCCTCAGGGGCAGCGTCGACCACGGCGGCGGTGAACGCGCCACTCACCTGCCTCGCCGCCGCCACCTCCTGCCGGAAGCGGATGCGGAACTCGTCGTCCGCCGCGAACTGCGGGTGGATCAGTTTGATCGCGATACGGCGCCCCGAACTCGTACGGGCCAGAAAGACCGTGCCCATGCCACCCGAGCCGAGTCGCGCCTCAAGCGGATATCCGCCGATCTCGGCTGGATCACCTGCGCGCAGCGACACTCTTCCCGACCTCCCGTCCCCCGTGGGCCTCTGCCACCACGGCCCTGCGTACCTCTCCTGCACACAAATTAGCCGCAGGGCAGTACGGCAGAGCAGAGTGGGTGACGCACAGGATCTCAGGGCTGCTGCTCGCGTGCCGCACCTGACGAAGCCTTCGAGGAGAGGCCCGTCATGCCCTTCACCAGCGACCCCGCCGTGGCGGTACCCGCACCGCTGATTCATTCCGGCGGAGCGGACGGCTGTCGGCTCCGAAGTGGCGGTCCGAGGATGCCGATGTGAAATAGCGGTGAAGGGAGTTTCGAAAGCAACCATTGGGCAATGTGCAGGCCCGTGAGTTACCCCAATGACGGCATACCGCAAAATCGCCCATACGGCCCCAGATCAAACCCTCCCCGCTACGGCGGATCAAACGCGCCGGATGCCGGTGATACCGCACCGCTGCCGCCTATTGGCGAAGCGCCTGCCCCGCGTCGCAGCAATTCACCTCCTCTCCATAACTCCGCCGCAGCTGCCCCGTACGGCGACGCCCCGGATGCGGCCTACCACGGAGGAAGGAGTTCGAGCGGCAACCGGAGAGGCGTCGGCGCCGATCGACTCGCCTTGATCATTCACAGCCTCGCGGATATCGCCGCGGCATTTCTCGGGCTGTGGATCCTGCTGTATCTGCTCGAAGCGAATCAGGCGAACGTCTTTGTCGACTTCGTGCACGGTGTGGCCGACTGGCTCGCCGGCTGGTCGCAGGACATCTTCGTCATGGACACGGAGGGCCTGCGCGTCTTCTTCAACTGCGCCCTGCCCGCGCTGATTTACCTTGGCGTCGGCCATGGCGCGGCCGCCTGGCTGCGCCGCCTCTGACGGGCATCCTCCGAGCTCAGGGGGTGTTGGCTGCCAGTGTCCCCTGAGCCCGAGCCCTCCTTCGGCGCGGTGCGCCGGCCTGATCTCGCTGCGAGGCGCAGGGAGGCGCATGTCCATCTTCGCCGTCGAACGTGGCGTCGTGTCCACCGGAGAACCATGCGCCGTGCACCGAAAATTCCTCCTGACACGCATTCTCATACGCATCCCGATAGGTACATTTGAACAGTCAGAGCCGCATGCGCCTCCTGCGCCCTCGGACGCGTCATGGTGCGTGACGTGACGCTCCGTTCGGTAGATGGGGCCGATTCGGTGTGCCCGAATTATGGCAGTGGGCCGCGACTGCCCGTTCGTTCGCCCCCTTGCATGTTTGGCAGGACATAGCAGGCGGCTCCCTCAGGCGCCGTGCATCAGATGTGCAACATTCTTACCGCAGCTCTGCCCTCGATTTGCTTTCGGGGGAGCCGGGGAATGCAGACTGCCGGGCATGAATCAGAGGCCCGACGGCAGGTACGCCGACTTCCAGGACCGATATGAGCGCGGAAGTGTCGCGTCTCCGCCGAATTCCGCCCGCGTCATTCCCGCCCAGCGTCCTTCCGTGCCGTACCGGCCGGCAGGCGGCGTGCCGTACGAGTCCGGGCCGTCTCCGCGCCGCCGCGGTAAGGGCAAGCGGATTTTGATATCCATCCTCGTCGTCCTGCTGGTGGTGTTGGCGGGTACGTATTTCTGGGCGGACTCCAAGTTGCGCAAGGAGGTCGACCTCGGCAAGGTCATCGACCGCCCGGCCCAGGGCGAGGGCACCAACTACCTGATCGTCGGTTCGGACAGCCGCAAGGGCATGTCGGCGGCCCGGCGCAAGAGCCTGCACACCGGCGGCAGTGCGGAGGCCGGGCAGCGGACCGACTCGATGATGATCCTGCACGTCGGCGCAGGCGGCCCGACGCTGATCTCCCTGCCGCGCGACTCGAACGTGACCATCCCGGAGTTCCGCGGTTCCGATTCGGGCAAGATGAGGCCCGCGATGGGCGCGAACAAGCTCAACGCCGCCTACGCCTACGACGGCCCGCAGTTGCTGGCGCGCACCGTCGAGTACAACACCGGGCTGCACATCGACCACTACGCCGAGATCGGCTTCACTGGTTTCGCCGACATCGTCGACGCCATGGGCGGCGTCCGGATGAACCTCGACAAGGGCTTTACGGACAAGTGGTCGGGAGCCGACTTCAAGGCCGGCGAGCAGACCCTCAACGGTGGACAGGCGCTCGCGTACGTCCGTACCCGGCACGCCTTCACCGGCAGCGACCTGGACCGCACCAAGAACCAGCAGAAGTTCCTCTCGACGCTCGCGAGCCAGGTGGCCACACCCGGCACGCTCCTCAACCCGTTCACGCTCTACCCGGTCATGAGCGCGGGCCTGGACACCCTCGTCGTGGACAAGGACATGAACCCCTACCTGCTCGCCAAGATGTTCTTCGCCATGAAGGATGTCTCCAACGGCGACGGCAAGTCCCTGAACATGCCGGTCTCCGGCAGCATCGGCGGCAACCTCCAGTGGGACAGGCCGAAGGTAAAGCAGCTGGTGAACGAGCTGAAGAGTGACGCCCCGGTCACCGTCACCAGCGACCGCTGACCGACTCGACATCGGACCTGCCGCGAGCGGTCCGTGCGGAGCGCTCCGTACGGACCGCTCTCCTTCGTGCCGGCAGCACACGGCAGGCATCGGCCCCCTTGCGCCGCGGCCAAGCAGCTCCGGCAGCAGGCATGGGCCGATGACCAGTCGGCTACTTCTACTGCGTCACCGGTCAATTCCTCGTTATACCCGCACGGCCAGGCGCCCGACAGGGCGTGGTGTTGCGGTCACCTATCGGTCCTCCACCCAAAAGCAGCCCGCTTTCGGAACTGTTGCTGAACCACCTTTGTTTCTTTACAAGTTTGGATTGACGCAACAGGGTGAAGGCGGCGCAGCCGTGCAGCCTTTCCCCGTCCGGCCAGCGGATAGGTCACGGCCGCCAGGGCGTAATTGAGGAGGGCGCGAATGCCCTCTGTGTGCATGGTGAAAATGTCCTGTGACCATCAGTCAGGGCATCCGCCATGCCTTTCACAAACTCGACGAAGATGCCCACCTGCTGGGCTTCGAGCAGGTAGAGGGTGTGACATTTGATGAGCCGACGGCGCAGAACTGAGTGTGCCGATTTGATCGTCGGCACACGACGGATCCAAGGTCCCCCCGGCTGCAGGATCCGTGCCCGACGCGGGTGGGGATGTGGCCCCCCGCTCAGCCCCGCCCGCGTCCGGCATCTCCTTCTTGGTATCGGTATGCCATCCGCTTCGCCGAAGCCGGAACTCGGCGGTTGGAGCCTCCCGACCGCCCGGGACCTGTGCGTGGAGAAGTGGCGTCCCTACTGACGGGCGGTCTCCTGCACGCTGAGCAGCAACCCGTCCTTCATTACGGCGGTCACCACCCGCACGCCCACGACGGAGCCGTCCACGATGTGGCGTTCCTGGAATCGGTACACCTCGGGGGTAATGCTGGTGACATCCTCGACCTGGATCGACAGGCCGGGCTGGGTGCCGCCCGCACTACGCAGGGATTCTCGCAGCGTCTCAAGGCCGAGGAGCGTTCCATCTGTCGCCACGAGCACGAAGGACTCGTGGTGTGCGCCCAGGAATGCGCTGAGGCTTTCGGCCTCTCCGTCCCTCAGCCACGCAGCCAACTGGTCATGGTGTCGGGCCAAGAAGTTTCCGTTCATCCCCCAACTGTGGCAGCTGTTGCCTGCCGAGCAACGGCTGGGGAGCGATATCGCACCAGGGCGAACGATGGCAGCCCCACAGCAAGGTCATGAGGGCAGGATCGGCCGCGAGTCGTGCGCTCATCCTGGCCCCCTCGGGCGCCGACCGGGAGGCGATCACCGGGTCTCGTGGGCCGGGGCCCCGCATCCGGCTGAGCCGGGTGACATCTCGCGTCAGCGGTCGATCGGGAGCACCCTGTCCAGGCCGCTGTCGCGCAGCACGATCCGGCGCAGGTTGTCCTGGCCGACGATCGCGAGGTTGCGGCCGAACTTCTCGCGCAGCCGGCCGCGACGGACGACTTACCCGAGGCGCTGTTGCCGCGGATCACGAGGAGGCGTGTGTCTTCAGTTCCCACCACGCCTGGCACGATAGCGGTGGCCACCGACATGGCTCGCTTTCAGTGGGCAGCGGGAGTACCCGAGGTCCGGCTCAGCCGCTCGTCGCCGGCCCTGCGCTCAGCCGCATCCGGGTCTTGTGGAAGCGATCCCAGTTCATGACCGGGCGGAAGCGGAAGCACTCCGCGGATGCGGCCGTTGATCTGATCGATCCGTTCCGGAATCGCGGCATTGATCCCGCGTCTGCGCAGGTAGGTGCGGAGCTTGGCGGACGAGCCAGGGTGATGTGCCGAGGGTCCGGGGATATGCCCCTCGTCAGGACCGGCCTGAGAAAGCGCTGACGCGGCACTGACACGTGACTGACGCCGCGGATTCCGCCGGGCGGCGGGCTCGGCCCGGTGGTCACGGGGCCTGGAGACGCAGACCTGCGTGCACACGACGTCCTGCCGTGGTGTGGTGCACCTCGGTCCACTCCGCGAGGCACTCGATGATCGCCAGACCGCGCCCGTGCTCATCGCTGTCCGTGTCGCCCCGGGAACGGGGCACCGCGGCCCCGGAGTCGGTGACCGAGATCAAGAGGATGTCCCCGACCCGGCTCAGGACGACCGTGGTGTCGGCGTGGCCGTGCTGGACGGCATTGACCGCGAGCTCGTCGACGACCAGCACGGCGGAGTCCTGTGCCGCCCCGGAAACGCCCCAGCGGCTGAGCACCTGCGTCGCGAAGGCCCGGCAGGTGCGCACGAACGGCTCGCGCGAGGGCACGGCCAGCACGGCCCGGGGAGCCGTCTTCCCGGCGCGGTCCTTGGTTCGCCACGGCCGGGCCCGCACGCGCTGCACCGGGGGCGCCGCCGGGCCGTTCGCCCAGCGGAGGGCGTCGAGCGCGGACTCGTCCACGCGAAGTGCTGTGTTCACCGCTTCACTCATCTTCCCCGCCTCCCCGTACTCGTGCTCCTTGGATGCGGACACGAGCCATGCTTCACCGGCGGGCTGATGCGCCCCTTACCGCGCGCTGACATGCGGGCAGCGCGCCCCGCGGGCGGCATCACAGCGGCCTCCACATGGCGCCGGCCGCTTGCGAAGGGGAGCCACGACGAAGCCGCAGCCCCGGCATCCGCACGCCCCCGACACGCATCAGGTTTCCCGAGGCAACTTTTGGGCGTACGCTGATAGTCAGTACACGGACATTACGTGTACTGAGCTTTGGGAGGAGTCTGTATGCATCACCCTTCGGACCTGCGCGAACACATTGCGGCACTGGAAGCCCTCGGCGACCTCGACCGCATCGATACGGAGGTCGACTGGAACCTGGAAGCCGCCGCGCACACGCGCTACAGCGTTGAGCGCCGGCTTCCCGCGCCGCTGTTCGAGAAGGTGAGCGGTGTCGAGGAGGGCTTTCGCCTGATCGGCTCGCCGGCCGCGCTGAGCGCCGCCCCGGACAAGCCGTTCGCCCGCGTCGCGCTGAGCATCGGCCTGCCGCCGGAGGCCACCGGCCGCGATGTGGTGGACCACCTGGCCGACACCTGGAGCCGCCCCGGCATCCCCCCGAAGCCGGTCGGCCGCGAAGAGGCCGAGGTCAAGCAGAACGTGCTGCTCGGCGACGACGCGGACCTGACCCGTTTCCCGGTGCCGTTCCTGCACGACGGGGATGGCAACCGCTACGCCAACACCTACGGCGTGATCATCGCCCAGACCCCGGACGGGTCGTGGACCAACTGGTCCATCGCCCGGATCATGATGGTCGACGGCAAGCACATGACCGGCCTGGTCCTGCACCCTCAGCACATCGCGCAGGTCTGGCAACAGTGGGTCGACCTCGGCAAGCCCATGCCGTACGCCCTGGTGCAGGGCGGCGACCCGGCCATTCCGTTCATCGGCGGTGTCCCACTGCCCGACAATGTCAACGAGGCCGACTACATCGGCGCACTGATCGGTGAGCCGCTCAAGGTGGTCAAGGCCGAACTGTCGGATCTGCTGGTCCCCGCCAGTGCCGAGATCGTCATCGAGGGCCACCTCTCCGTCGAACGCTCCGGTGTGGAGGGGCCGTTCGGGGAATACGCAGGCTACATTCCGACCGGGACGAGCCTCCAGCCGGTCTACAGCGTCGAGGCGATCACCTACCGCGACGACCCGATCTGGCCCATTGTCGCGGAAGGCACACCCGTCGACGAGTGCCATACCTCGCAGGGCATCGGCATGGCCGTCGGCGCAGTGGCCGCGCTGCGCGCAGCGGGCCTTCCGGTCACCACCGCCTGGGGTTCGATGTACAGCGCCGGCCACTGGTATGCGGTGACCGTGCCCGCCGACTGGCGCGACCAACTGCCCGGCACCACGCCCGAGGAGTTCGCCCGCCGGGTCGGTGAGACCGTCTTCTCCACCAAGTTCGGCCACTGCCTGCCGCAGGTGTTCCTGCTCGACGACGACATCGATCCCGCCGACGAGCATGCCCTGATGTGGGCCCTGGCCACCCGGGTCCACCCCGTGAACCGCACGGTCCACTTCGAAGACGGTCCGATCCTGCCGCTGCTCGCCTGCTACGCAGAGGAAGAGCGGCGCGCCCGACGTGCCACCAAGGTGGTGCACGAGGCGCTGCTCCCCGCACCCGGAGAGCGCCAGGTGACCTCCAATTTCGAGCACTACCCCGCCGATGTGCGGGCCAAGGTGCTGGCCCGGCACCAGCGTTGACGCCGAGGGGACGCGGGGCGGCCGTGCCCGGCCCGGGCCGCGGGCCGGCCGCCCTGCGTCCCACGCCACGGCTCCCAGGGCATTCGGTCAAGTTCAAGCGAAAGGTACGTACATGCGGTTGGTCGTCGGGATGACGGGCGCCACGGGCGCGATTCTGGGCATCCGGTTGCTGGAGGAACTACGGCGGCAGCCGGACGTGGAGACACACCTGGTCATGAGCCGCTGGGCGCGGGCGACCATTGAGCTGGAGACCTCGTGGACGGCGCGGGAGGTCGCGAAACTGGCGGATGCGGTTCACGGCCCCGAGGACCAAGCGGCCGCCATCTCCAGCGGCTCGTTCCGCACCGACGGCATGGTGATTCTGCCGTGCAGCGCCAAGACGCTCGCGGCGATCCGGGCCGGTTACGGAAGCGACCTCGTGTCACGGGCGGCAGACGTTGCGCTCAAGGAGCGGCGTCCCCTGGTGCTCGGCGTGCGGGAGACCCCGCTGTCGGCCATTCACCTGGAAAACATGCTGGCCCTCTCCAGGATGGGAGTGACGATCCTGCCGCCCATGCCGGCCTTCTACAACAAGCCCGCATCCGTGGACGACATCGTGGATCACATCGTGGCCCGTGTCATGGACCAGTTCGGCCTCGACAGCCAACGCGCGGTGCGCTGGCAGGGACCTTCCACTGCGCGCGGCGACAGCGTCCCGCGCCTCTCCGCCCCGCCCGGTCGTGGTCCGAACCACAGCTGTGATGCCGTAGCCACCGGCAGCTGAGTGTGGGCAGGGGCAGGGCGGCGGCCTTCAGGTACCGGTCCACCCGCTCGTGACGCGGTCGGGACCGCCCGGCCTGTGCCAAGATTCATCCGGAGCCCCACCGCGTGGCCCCACTCGCCACCCGCCAGCGCTGTAATGATTCGGAGACACCGCGGCCATGTCCGAGCAGTCCCTCGCCGACACTCCGATGCACCTGTTGCGTCGCGCGCTGCAACAGCTCACCGCGGTCTGGCAAGCAGAGGTTCCCGACCTCACCGCCCCCCAGTACGCCGTCCTCACCGTTCTCGTCGACTCACCCGGCAGCACCCAGGTGGAGCTGTGCAAGGCCACCGCGATCGACCGGTCCACCATGGCCACCATGCTCGACAGGCTCGCCTCACGTGGCTGGGTCACTCGCGAGGTCGACCCCGCCCACCGCCGCCGGCACCAGGTCCGGCTGACTTCCGAAGGCCGTGATCTCCTGCGTCGTGTCGCCCCCGCGGCCGCCCGCGTCAACAGCTGGCCGGTCGAGCGGCTCGGCGCCCGGCGACTGGAGGAGCTCCTGCCGCTGCTGCGAGAGCTTGCCGGGGTGGACACCGAACGCAGCGGCTGAGCGTCGCCTGACGGCCGGCGTCGGCTGTCCGGCCGAGGTCGGCGGCGACGGCATGGCGGACACCGTCCGCGGTGCGGAAGACGGTGCCGGTCCTGGCGCTGTCGCCCTGGCCTGTCCGTCCCCGTGTGTCTACGACAGATGACGTAGACGGAATGTGCGGGGCGTCCGATGATGGCGGTGTGCGGCCGGGCGCATGCTGGCCGGACAGCCGCATCCGGGAGGAGAGCCGATGTCCAGCCGAGGCCGGACTTCTTTCACCGGCTCATGGAGTGCCGCGAGCGCGGGGCCGTCCTGACGATGATGGACGCCTTCGAGCAGGGCCGGCCGGTCGTGGTGCCCGACCGCTGGGCATCCATCCGGCACGACCCGTCATGGGAACCGTTGCACGAGTATCTCGGCGAGCTGAAATGGGACTGGTTCGCCAGCGTCATCGTCGTCCTGGCCGTCAAATGTCCGGCCGGCACGACTACTTCACCGTGGCAGTGAATGGCCGTCAGGCCGCTTCCTTGCGGCGGTGCACGCCACGTCGAGACCACGTCGATCACTTCCTTCCAGCGCCACTCATGGCCACATGCGAGGGTGGCTCCGCGGCATCCCCCGTCCGTGGAGCCGCACTTGGTCCGTCGGGCAGCAGGGAGTCGCTGGCGGGCGCAGTGGCGCTCCGAAGCTCGCCAGATCGTCACTGCCGGTCATGTCGGTGAGCCGGGCAGGGAGGGGCGTGCCGGTCATCAGCCCCGGGGCCGGTAGCGGGTGAGTGTGTCGCGGAGATGGTGATCGGGGCCGCGCAGAAACAGGGCTCGCAGTTCGTCGGCGGGGACGGTGAGGGGGCGGCCGTCTTGGTCGGGGTCGTCGTCGGCCGGGGGGTATGCGTCGGCGCGGTCGAAGGGGATGGTGACGTAGGGCTGATCGTGCCCGAGGCCGTGGGGGTCGGGTTCGGGCTGGCACTGCCACTGTGCTCCGTGGTGGCGGATGTGGACTTCACCGAGGTACCAGGCGGCGAGAGTGACGAGCTGGCTGCCATGGGCCGCCTTGATGTCCTGGTAGGAGGCGAACCGGCCGCGCAGCAGGTCTTCGAGCTCGTCAAGGGATTCGACGCTGAGGTCCCATCCGCCCATGTCGAACGGGGAGCACGTTTCGAATGAGGCAGCTTGTGTGGCGGTCCATGCGTTCAGCCGTGGGTTGTCCGCCCATTCCTTCTCATCCGTGCGCTGCTGCTCTTCCATGCGCGTGACCTTAACTTGTCATTTAACGGCAGGCGTCGAACGCGGCTCGTACTTGATCAACGCTTTCGTAGTTCAGCGGACACGTAGGCGGCCTCCGTCTGATCCTGTGCTCCGTCACAGAGTGGATCAGCGTGAAGGCCGTGCTGGTGAGTTTGGTGCATCAGGGCGTCCTGCGCCATGCGTTCGCGGAAGCGTCACACTTCCGGTCGGAGCTGTACGCGTGTCTGACCGCGCGGGGCGACGCCTTGTTGGAGTCGTGCGATGCGCTGCTGTGCACGGACGGGCCGGTTCGGACGCTGGTTGATCTCGCGCTCGCGCCTGAACACCGCCGTGGGCATGGAGCTCTGTAGGGCGGGCTCAACCAGGGCCGGACCGACGTGGCCCGGCTGCGTCGGACCCTGGCCGGGGTGTCGTTCCTGCGGGCGGCGGACGGTCGGCTGGTGCTCGCGGTGGAGGTCTCGCCGTGGCTGCGTCCGGACGCCAACACGTGTGCTGACCGGGCCTTTTGCCACACCTTCGGGCGGGGTGAGGGCGAGCATCAGATGGTGCCCGGTTGGCCGTACGCGGTGGTGGCCGCGCTCGAAACCGGCCGCACGTCCTGGACGGCGGTGCCGGACGCGGTCCGCCTCCAGCCCGGCGCCGATGTCGCCGCGGTGACCACCGTGCAGATCCGCGAGGTCATCGAGCGGCTGGTTGCCGCCGGCCAGTGGAAGCCGGGCGACCCGGAGGTCCAGGTCGTGCTGGACGCCGGATACGACGCCCCGCGCAACGCCCACCTGCTGGACGGCCTGCCCGTCGAGATCCTCGGCCGACTCCGGTCCGATCGCGTGATGCGGCGTCCGACGCCCTCCCGCGGGGAGTTCCACCTGGCCAACCCCAAGGGCGGCCGGCCGCCCAAGCACGGTGGCGAGTTCGTCTTCGGCCATCCCGCGACCTGGGGCACCGCGCAGGCCGTGACGGGTACTGACACCCGGCTCTACGGGAAGGCGACCGCGCAGGCGTGGGACCGGCTGCCCCCGCGGCTGACCCGCCGGGCCGCATGGCTCGACCATGACGGCCCGCTGCCCGTCATCGAGGGCACCGTCATCCGGCTGGTCGTGGAGAAGCTGCCCAGCGGCGGGGTCAACAGGCCGGCCTGGCTGTGGTGGTCGCGCACCGGAGCCACCGAAGCGGACGTCGACCGCTGCTGGCAGTCCTTCCTCCGCCGCTTCGACATCGAGCACACATTCCGCCTGTTCAAGCAAACCCTCGGCTGGACCAAGCCCCGGCTTCGCAGCTCGGAAGCGGCCGACGGGTCGACCTGGCTCGTGATCGCCGCCCACACCCAGCTCCGGCTCGCCCGCCCTCTGGCCACCGACCTTCGCCGGCCCTGGGAGAAGCCGACCGAGCCGAACAAACTGACACCCGCCCGCGTCCGCAGAGGGTTCAGGAACCTGCACGCGAAGACCGGCTCTCCGGCCGTCGCACCGAAACCGTCCCGCCCCGGACCAGGCAGGCCGCCCGGCTCGAAGAACCACCGCCCCGCTACCCGGCACGACGTCGGCAGAGTCCTCGCCACCGGCGAGGCATACAGCCGCCCCGACCATCACAGAGTCGGCACGAGACCACGGAGAGCCAACACCGATCGTTAAGTGACAAGCTAATTCGGGATGAAACAACGGGAGAAACGCCCTCTTACCGGTTCCGCTTGCTTGGAGTGCGCTCCAAGGTCATAGCGTTGAGGGCATGCCTGTATCACTAGGGTCTCGCCGGCGTCCCGGAAGGCTGCCTAACTTCTCTAACGACTCCCCGCTGAACACGAAATAAGTGGGAGCCAGACGATCGATATCCCAGGAGCATCTCTCATGCAACAACGCAAACTAGGGAAAGACCTCGAAGTCTCGGCTCTCGGGCTCGGCTGCATGGGCATGAGTTTCTTCTACGGTCAGCGACAAGACACAGCCGAGATGACGAAGCTGCTGCGGGCGGCCGTTGACCACGGCGTGACTTTCTTCGACACCGCCGAAGTCTACGGCCCGTTTACCAATGAGGACCTGGTCGGTCAGGCGCTGGCACCGGTCCGCGACCAGGTGGTGATCGCCACCAAGTTCGGAATCAAGCACGGCGAGCACGGGCCGACCCCGATGTCCGGGGTCGACAGCAGACCCGAGCAGATCCGCCAAGTGACCGAGGCCTCGCTCAAGCGTCTTCAAACCGAAAGTATCGACCTGCTCTATCAACACCGCGTCGACCCCAACGTGCCCATTGAAGACGTGGCCGGCACGGTCAAGGAGCTGATCGCCGAAGGCAAGGTAAGGCACTTCGGCTTGTCCGAGGCCGGTGCCGCGACGATTCGTCGCGCCCACGCCGTGCAGCCAGTAACGGCACTGCAAAGCGAGTACTCGCTCTGGATGCGCGAGCACGAAACCGAAATCATTCCGACCTTGGAGGAACTGGGCATCGGTCTGGTGCCCTACAGCCCGCTCGGCAAAGGATTTTTGACCGGCAAGATCGATTCCAGCACGTCGCTTGCCGACAACGACCTCCGCCGCCTGCTTCCGCGCTTCAGCCCTGAAGCACGGCAAGCCAACCAGGTGTTGGTCGACCTGCTGCAGCAGATTGCCGACGACAAAGGAGCCACGCCGGCCCAGATCGCTCTCGCCTGGGTGCTGGCGCAGAAGCCGTGGTTCGTGCCGATCCCCGGCACCACCAAGCTGCACCGCCTGGAAGAGAACCTGGGCGCACTCGACGTCGAGCTGACAACCGGCGACCTACATCGAATCGAAGAGGCCGCGGCCAACATCCGGATCCAGGGCGAACGTCTCCCTGAGCAGTTGCAGTCACGTTTCGGCCGCTGAAAACCTGTTCTGACTCCTGAAACCGCCACCTTCGTCGACGAGGTCGGCACCCGGCCCGAACCGCTCGCGTGCGGCGAGCACTGCGCGACACCCGAGCAGGGCGGGGCCCGGCACCGGCGCGGCTGGCACGACTGCGGCGGGTACGACGGCGGCGGTGCGACGACCCTGATCGTCGGCGCTTATCCGGTGCGCGGCGAGATCAGCCGCCGGCTGCTGGCCGCGCTGCCCGCCGTGCTGCGCGTGGGTGGCGGGGACACGGCCGGCCCGGTGCTGGACCACCTCGCCGCCGGGGTCCGCGTCGACGCACCGGGTCCGAGGCGCAAACCCAAGCGAGTTCCGGCGCACCGCGACCGCTGCTTCCCGGCGACCGAGCGGTCTGTTCCAGCCCGCGCCACCCCGGCCGAATGAACACCTGAAGCAGCCCGTTTTCCCTGTGCCGAACCGTTCGGGCAGGCCACGCCACTGCACACCGGTTCGCACCCGGTGGGGAGTCCCGTCGAGCACCAGCCTGTGATCCCGCCACCGTCCACAACGCCGGTTTTTGACCGGCAGGAACGGCCGCAGCCGTTCCCACTCGGCATCTGGCAGTTCACCTCGCCCCATGTCGGCAAAGACGAGCCCACCAGCCGACAGGCACGTGATCTGCCGAACAGGGCCGGCGTGCGGGCCTACTTCGCCGGGTTCGTCAGCTCCGTGCCGAAGCGGCCCTTCGTCGCCGGGGAACCCAGGTCACTCGGGTCGATGAGTGACGAGCCCTTGGCGCTCAGCCCCTCGGTGCCCGCGTACAGCAGGGCCGCAGCGCCGACTCCCTCGGTGCGGTTCGGAATGCCCACGGCCAGGTCCACCTTGCCGTCGCCGTTGTAATCGGCCGGCGAGACGGACGTACCGAACTTGTCGTTGCCCGCCATGGAGCCAGGGACGCCCTCGGTGTCGAGCGAGAAGGTCTGCGCCCCCTTGTCGGTCAGCCAGTTCTCGGTGCCCTTGAGCACGTTGATGGCACCGGCGTCGTTGTAGCCCCCGGGCGCCTCGGCGCCGGTGTTGCTGATCACCAGGTCGTCGTGGCCGTCGCCGTCGAAGTCGGCGAGCCGGATGGCCTCGCCCTCCTGTGCCTTGCCCTTCCAGTCCACCGGCTTGTCGGAGTCGAGCCCGTCGGCGGTGCCGGGGTAGGTGCGCAGCTTCTGCTCTTGCGGACCGTCCGAGAAGCCGGTGTCGGTGACGACGTCCTCCTTCCCGTCGCCGTTGATGTCGCCGACCACGGGGCGGTACTGCGCGAACGGCAGTGGGATGTCCTTGCCCAGCGGCGTCTTCTTCAGGCCCCCGGATGAGCCGGGCAGCACGCCGAGCGTGCCCTCGTCGGAGGGCGAGTCCTGGGAGGCGACGGTGACGAGATCGGTGTAGCCGTCCCCGTTGATGTCGCCGGAGGCCAGGTGTTCGACGCTGACGCCGCCGCCGGGCGGGGTGACGCTGGTCATCTTCGGGGTCGCGGTCTGCCGCAGGTTCTTCGCGCCCTTGACGAGCTGTACCTTCTCGCCGTCGGAGATGGCGAGGTCGCTGAGGCCGTCCTTGTTGTGGTCGCCCACGGCTATCTGGTCGCCGAAGTGCGCGTTGGCGGCGACCTTTGGCGCGTGGAAGGCGATGGCGTCGCCGGACAGGCCGCTCTTGGAGCCGAAGACGATCGTGACGGAACCGGCCTGCGCAGTGCTGCCGATGGCCTCGTTGTTCGCGGCGACGATCAGGTCGGCGTAACCGTCCCCGTCCACGTCGCCACGCACCACGGTCGAGCCGAAGCCGTCCTTGGCCTCCGGGGTGCCGGGCACGCCCGCGCTGGCCTGCGTCAGCGTGCTGTGCCGCTTGGTGTCGACGCCACCCTTGGCGCCGTAGGTCACGCCCACGTAGCCCGCCTTGGACTTCCCGGAGACGGTGCCCTCGGGCGCTCCCACGCCGAGGTCGGCGTGGCCGTCGCCGTCGAGGTCGCCCTGGGTGATCTTGCTCCGCTCGGCGGCACTCGTGGAGGGCTGGTCCTGGCCCCGCCCGCTGCCGTCCGTCGGTGCTGCCATGGCGCCGCCGGCCGCGGCCGCGACCACGGCGGCTCCCAGAGCGCCTGCCACCATGCTCCTGGTTCGGTTGCGCACAAATCCTCCAACGGGTAGTACCTCGGTCGCCCCACGGATCCGTCCCCCTGAGTTGTGTGCTCGGTGGGACGGAAGGGGTTGTAGGTGTAGACGGAAACAAAAGCGGGACGGTTGCAGAACGAACAGAAAATAACTAGGTCCAACGCATTCGCACAGTGCATGGCAAGTCCGTTGCGGGACACCGCACTTGGCGCATATCATCCGCCCCTCGATTCACTCCTTCATGGCGCACAGCGAGTGGTCGACCAGCGTTCCGGTGATACACCGCCTGCCCCAGCGGCCGGTCTTCGGTAGATGGGGTACGAGTCGTGCCCACTCATCGTTCGTCAGACCGCCCAGCCCTGGGCGCCGGCGCCCCGCCTCACTAACAGGACAGGGCACGGGGTAAGGACGGTCCGCCTCTGGTCCGCTGCGCGCAGGCGGAGGTGAGCCGTGCGAAGCGGTCTTGACGGTGACACGGTGAACGTGCTCTCCGCGCAGGCCGAGATGATGAACCGTCCAGCATCACGACTTCCCCCGCGATTTTGGGTGTGGTGCCAGGTGGTCAGCGAGGAACTGTCCATCACCGCCCGCACCGACTCCGGTTATCTCTCTGAGATTTGGCGCCACAAGCTCTCCCCCCCAGGTGATCCGTAGACCATCGACGCCCATCACCCCGACCCTGCCGACGGCCGCAGCGTCGACCAGCCGAGGCTGCAGCCGCGCTCGAAGGCGGAGATCGCGTTCGTGGGCATCGGCCCCGGCGCGGGGGCGCTGGCTCAAGGAGGCCGGACCCGCCGACGCGTCCGTATCCGCGCCAAGTTGGCCGAGGCGGTCGGCCGGCGCTTCGCCCGGTGGAGCCGGGACCGGGTCCGGGCCAGACTCCACCGCGTGGTCCTCGACGAACTCGGGGCCCGGGGAGAGCTGGACTGGTCACGCTGCGCCATCGACTCTGTCAGCGTCCGGGCGGCAAAAGGGGGCCACTGCAAGACCGAATCCGACCGACCGTGGCAAGCCGGGATCGGAAATCCACCTGGTCACGGGCCGACGACCTGCCCGCCCTGCACACCTTCGTCACGGGCCTCGGCCAGGACCTCGACGCCGTCGTCGCCGGACTCAGTCTCCGCTACCGCTCCGGCGCCGTCGAAGGCCACAACAACAAGATCAAAACGCTGATGAGGCAGATGTTCGGCCGCGCCAACTTCGACCTGCTCCGCAAACGGGTACTGCTCAGCGCGCGAGGCCGTTCATGGTTGCGGTTTCGGTGCCCCTCCGTGGCCCCGGCACTGAAAGTGATCCAGAACCAGAGTTCAGCCGACGCCGACAGCGGGGGTCCTGTGTGGGGGCGAAACGCCTTTAGACCGTGTCCTATGTGGTGAGGCGGACGAGTCGCTTGTAGCAGCAGATGGCGGCGGCGAGTCCGAGAAAGGCCAGGTAGTTGCGGGAATGGCGCTCGTAGCGGGGGCTGAGTCTGCGGTAGCCCGACAGCCACGACATGGTGCGCTCGATCACCCGTCGACGCCGCCCTAACCGTTCGCTGGACTCGATGCCTTTGCGGGCGATCCGCACTCCAATCCGCTTACCACGCAGCCATTTCCGCAGGTCGGGCCGGCCGTACGCCTTGTCGGCGTGCAGGCGCTGAGGTTTGAAGTACCGGCCGTGGTGGGGGTCGTGTCTCGTTTGGTGACCCTCGACCATCGGCGTCAGTCCTTGGCTGTCGTGGGTGTTCCCAGCTGAGACGCCGACGACCAGGGGCAGTCCGTTCGCGTCCGACAGGACGTGCATCTTGGAACCCGGCTTGCCTCGGTCCACGGGGCTCGGACCTGTGAGTTCGCCCCCTTTTCAGCCCTCACGTGGGCGGAGTCGAGGACGACGCGGGTGACGTCGACGAGGCCGGCATCGTCGAGCCGGTGCAGCACGGCCTCGTGCAAACGGCCCCAGACGCCGGCTCTGGACCAGATCAGAAACCGTCGATGGGCGGTCGACTTCGAGATGCCGAAACAGGGCGGCAGAGCCCGCCAGGCGCACCCGCTGACCAGGACGTAGATGATGGCCGCGAACAGCGTCTCATCAGGCGTGTCCTGCGTTCCCCCCACCCTGAGGCCGCATCTTCGACAGCGGAATCAGCGGCTTCGCGATCTCCCACAACCCGTCCGGAACAATCCAACTCCACGTACCCCGCCCCATACACAGACCAACGTCCGCCTCACCACATAGGACACGGTCTTATCCCGGCTTCGTCATGGCGTCAGCCCGAACCGAATTCCTCAGTGGTCGCGATCGGGAACGGTCGGCTGTCCCGCTGCGGTGCGGACAGCGAGGCGGCAATGCCCTCATGGTGCACCGAAGCCCCGTTGGTGGCGGGCGGCTTGGGGTCGCCGCTCCAACGGGGCTTCGGTCTATTCGGTCGCGCCCCCGGCGGCCGGCCCGCTCACAGGATCACGCCGGCCCTGCAAGAGCACGGCCCCGGTCGCCGACCTGCCCCGGGCAGTCACGAGAAGTTGATCACGTCCTGAGAAGGCGTACTGGCCAATGGCTGCCCGTGGGCGTCCTCCATGACCGCCCATGCATACCCGTCCTGATTACTTGTGAAGTACGCATGAATCGCGGACGGGACGGTAATGGTGTCGGAGTGCGACTTGCCGTCACAGGTCGGCGTTATCTGCCCGCCGCCATAGACAAAGCGGCCGTAATCACTCGCATAGCCCGTGATCTTCGCAACGTCACCGGTGCATGTGTAGGTGATTTTGACGCCGACCGAGTCTCTGGATTTCGCGACGGCGGCACTATTGAAGGTGATAGTGGGGATGTTCGAGTAGTAGCTGAAGGTCCACGACTGCTTGGGATCCGCCGCATCGCACTTCACAGTCTTCGCATAGACATGCGAATCCGGAGAGGCGGTTGGCGAGGCGAGGCAGTACCCGGTATCCGTTCCGGCGTCGGAGTGGAGGTGGACGGTTTGGTCCGAGTATCTCCGCCACTGCTGGCCGGAAGTATCTGATTTGCACGATTTCAGCTGAACTGCGCCCAGGTCGGCGCCGGTGAGGCAAAATTTTCCGTCACCGCCGCCCGCCTGCAGCTGGCCATTGGTCGCGAAGGTCCACTCCTCCGCGGTGTTGTAGTCGGGTGTATTGCAGGAGTATTTATCGATGATAATCTCGCTGCCGTCGTACCAGCGCCCGTTGAGGATAGTCAGGCAGTATTCCGGGTGCGAGCCGAGTTTGATCTTGTGGGCGACATTATCGGCGTCCACAGGCATGGGCGCGGGGAAGTCTCCGTCCTGGGTCCACCATTCCAAAAGGCGGGAGCTGGGCACCTTCACCTGCCCCGGGGCGCCGCCGAAGGTGACCGACAGAGCGTCGATCTTGCTGAACGCGTGATTCACGTGGCCCGCCGAGGCGAGAACGGCGGCAACGATCTGCACGTACTCACTCGCGAGGTTGTCCTTCGGCACCGAACTGGTCCAGACGTCGCGCGTGCCGAAATCGAAATCTCTCCCTATGCGCTGCAAGAGCTTCCGCGCGTCCCAGAAGTTGGCCCCGTACCACGTCGCGCTGACGCAGGCGTCGTACATGGCCGAAGCTTCCTGGCTCCACGCCGAGAAGCCGCCACTGCCCTGCCACAGGCCATACGCCGCGGAGAGCTCCAGCCAGAAGACGGGATACTCAGCCCATCTCGTGGGCACCTTCGCAATGGCCTCCGCTACCGCCTGCTTCCCGCCCTGCTTGGCCTGGTCGGGGCCGGTAGCGGTGGTCTTCGCGTAGTACTCCAGCCACACGAGCTTGCGGAAATTAGGCTTGAGCACCAGCTGGGCGGCGGTCTGTTCAGTGAACTTGCCGGCTTGTTCGGCTGTGGCCCCCGCGCCCTTCTTCAAGCCGGCCAGAATGCCTCTCATGATCTTGGTGGCGGCGGCCGCGTCGAACCCGTCCGACTCCAGCGCGTTGTACGCCCTCCTGTAGAGGGTCTGGTCGTCGACACTGTAGAGAGACTGGCCGTCGAGACTATCGGTCGATTTCGTCATGTCGCGCCACAGGTAGTGTCCGATGCCCGGCAGCGGCGAGATGTCGCCGCGGGAGTGTTTCTTGCCGGGAGCGATCAGCTTGAGGGAGGCGATCCACGAGATGTTCGGGGCCGTGGACATGTGCACACCGTGCTTGTCTTCCCGGATGACGTACATGTCGACGGTGGGGAAGCCGAGCTGGCCCGCCACGCCGCTGACCCCGAAGATGTTGACGACACCCAGCAGTTCGTTCGCTACGGTCGCGACCGGGTTCACCTCGAAGTCGGCTGCAAGGCTCCCGGTTATGACATCGTTGGCCTTGACCAAACCCCAGGTAATAAGATTCTTCCAGTAGTTGTCCGATCTGACGCTCTCCGTCTCCTTGTTCTTGATCGTGATCGCCTGGTCCTTGATCTTCTCGAATAAGAGCTGGTCGAACTTGTTGCCATCGTCGAGAGCGCTCTGGGCGTTGTCCGTACTCATCCTGCCGAAGAGGTCGAGCACGCCGTCGCAGAGTGTCTTGGCGTCCCCGTTCAGGGAAGTAGCGGCGTCGTAAATAGCCTTCGCCACATCGGTCTGGACCTGGCCATCGGATTTCTGCTGGTCCGTGTAGTTCTTGTCCTGCAGCGACTTGAGCTTCGCCTCGAGGTCCGTATTCCAGCGCTCGATCGAATTCAGCGCGTTGCGTGCCCTCGCTTCGCTTGCGATACCGAAGCCTCCCGACGCTATGGCAGTAGCCAGGCTGGTGCTCGCCGCCGCCACGTCCGCGATCACGAACAGCGCCTTCGTCCTGTGGAGGACGTAGATGTTCTGGCCGGTGATGTTCTTTATCTTCACGGTCTGTGTAAGGCCGGGGCGCGACCAGTCCAGGAAGGTTGTGCCCTTGATGAGATGCTTCAGGATCGGCATCTGCGTCTGACCTTGAATCCAGGTGTCCGGCTCGGAGGCCGAGCTGTTATACGTCGTACCGCTGGCGGCGCTAGTAGCGGCGCTGGCGGTAAACCCGCCTGCCGCACCCGACCCCAGCACGACCGCCAGCGCAAGAGCCGCCGCGGCGGGCCGTTTCGCCACCACCGCCCGTAACCCGCGCCTCTTCTTCTCCTGTGTGAACACCCGTTTTTCTCCCTCTGCTCTGACGAATGAGCCGGTAAACCGCCGCGGCCCCATCCGGAACCCCGAAGAACACCGCCACCAGCCGCCGTGGGGACGGACCGCGATCCGCGTCCCGGACCGTTTGGATCCGCGGGCTCGGCGGGGATGGGGACACCGGGGCCCTGGGGGCCGTTCCGTTCTCCCGGCCCGGCCATCCGGGCCCGCCCGCCATACCGCCCTCTCTCTTCTCCTCCCCCGACACCGCGCCGCGCCGCGGATCCCTCACGAGCGCGGCCGGGTCCCCGGGAGCGTCCCCCGGGGAGGCGGCCGCGTCCCTGCGGACACGGCCGGCCGCCGGTACCCGGGTCTCCCGGAGCACGGTTGCGGCCAGAACCGCCACGGCACACCTGAACCGTTCCGCGCTCTCCATGAGGCCCCCCTCTGCCCGGAGTTCAGGCACTCCTCGGCGATGGGAATCAAACCGGCGAGGGACATCCTGGCACAATGGGATGTACCTGCCATAACCGAAAACGTGCCAGAAAAGCGGTCTGAATCAGTCATCCGATGCGAGCTCATGACATGCCGGGCTGGGCCACTCCTGAGGTGACTCCTCGCTCCGAAGCCGGGACAACCGTCCGCAAGACGCCTGCCCAGAGGTGGTTTGGAGGCAAACCCCGGCCAACTGAGCCCGTCTCGCCGGGGCAATCACCAGGGCGAGGCGAAGCCCCATCCGCTCTCGGTGAGGAAGCCGTCGAGCAAGCTCGGCCCGTACTGGATCTGCTTCAGGCGTGTGCCAGTCATGGTGGCGAGTTCGGCGATGCTGCACGGGGCCAGGTTGCCCAGACTGTCCTTCACCCGCGCCCGCACACCTTCGGCCGGGTCGAGACCGGGCGTGCAGGAGGAGAAACGGAAGACCCGTCAGTCAGGCAGACAGCCTGTCGATCAGCTCGCGCACCGCGGCGTCGACATGATGGATGTCGGCGAGGTAGGCCGCCGGCGAGGTGCCCATGGCTCGGGTTCTTTTCCGTCGGCCCCCTCCCGAACCGTGCGGGCGGCGTTAGGGCCCTTCTGATGGCTCTCCAGTAATCGCTTCCGTGGAAGAGCTGTGCCACTTCCTGCGCGGAGGCCAGTGGGGGCTGCGTCCGCGGAGGCCGCCCTAAGAGCGTGTCCTATGTGGTGAGGCTTCGTTGGCCTCGGTATGGGGCGGGGTACATGGAGTTGGATTGTTCCGGACGGGTTGTGGGAGATCGCGAAGCCGCTGATTCCGCTGTCGAAGGTGCGGCCTCAGGGTGGGGGAACACAGGACACGCCTGATGAGACGCTGTTCGCGGCCATCATATACGTCCTGGTCAGCGGGTGCGCCTGGCGGGCTCTGCCGCCCTGTTTCGGCATCTCGAAGTCGACCGCCCATCGACGGTTTCTGATCTGGTCCAGAGCCGGCGTCTGGGGCCGTTTGCACGAGGCCGTGCTGCACCGGCTCGACGATGCCGGCCTCGTCGACGTCACCCGCGTCGTCCTCGACTCCGCCCACGTGAGGGCTGAAAAGGGGGCGAACTCACAGGTCCGAGCCCCGTGGACCGAGGCAAGCCGGGTTCCAAGATGCACATCCTGCCGGACGCGAACGGACTGCCCTGGTCGTCGGCGTCTCAGCTGGGAACACCCACGACAGCCAAGGACTGACGCCGATGGTCGAGGGTCACCAAACGAGACACGACCCCCACCACGGCCGGTACTTCAAACCTCAGCGCCTGCACGCCGACAAGGCGTATGACCGGCCCGACCTGCGGAAATGGCTGCGTGGTAAGCGGATTGGAGTGCGGATCGCCCGCAAAGGCATCGAGTCCAGCGAGCGGTTAGGGCGGCGTCGATGGGTGATCGAGCGCACCATGTCGTGGCTGTCGGGCTACCGCAGACTCAGCCCCCGCTACGACCGCCATTCCCGCAACTACCTGGCCTTTCTCGGACTCGCCGCCGCCATCTGCTGCTACAAGCGACTCGTCCGCCTCACCACATAGGACACGGTCTTAGGCAGTGGGTGAGGTCGAGCCTGAAGTGACGTCCGCGATTCGTTGCTCAAGGAGGCCGATCTTTCCGTCAAGAGGGTTAGGCATGTCGGGCCAGATATCTGCTTTGATGCTGAGCTGGACGCGGGGCGATTTGGCGGAAACGGCCTCCGTTGCCCGCTTGATCACGTCCATGACTTCATCCCATTCACCCTCGATCATCGTGTACATGGAATCCGACCGATTCGGGAGACCCGATTCGCGAATGATTTTCACAGCGTCGGCGATGTATTCGGCGACGCCTGCTTCCACGCCCATAGGTGTGAGAGAAAAGGCGACGAGCATAACTGTCTTCCTCTTGTTAGATCACGCCGGTAAGTGACTTTTTATAAGCATGGACAGCCGGCGACTTGTAGGCTTCTGCGATCTGAAGCAGGTGGTTGATCTCGTCGGTGAGGCCGTTCGAGCTGGGGCCGGCAAGGTTGGCCATCTGGGACTGAGGAGCCATGCCGCTGTCCTTCGCATGTAGGGCAGCGGTGAGCCAGCAGGCGGTTAGGTGAGCATCGCCCAAGTGTGACGGGACGGACTGGTGAGTGATGTGGTGGTGCGCCAGATCGAGTGCAGCAGGAGTGACGTAGTTCCGCAGGACGATCATCGCGTCCCTGATCTCTATCACTCTCCGGTAAAGACGGAGCTGGAGAGGGATCGCCGCGCCCTGGAAGCGCTGCTTCGGTCCCAGGATGACGTCGGGGGTGGCAGTGGTGAGGTCCAGCCACAAAGGGGCAAGTTCTTGGTAGGATTTCCCATCGCGCCAGCGATCGCGTGCCTGTGCCAGGACGGGAAGTGCCACCCCCACTGCCATGAACAGAGCTTCGATGCCTGTGACGGGCGAGAACAGCGGAGCGAAGGCTGCCGAGCGCGTCTGCACATACGCAAGTTTCAGAACCCACAGTAAGTCCGCGAGAAGCATGCCGGTACCGAACAGGCGTAATCCATAGCGCAATAGCCGAGGAGTGCCGGGCCGGCCGTAGCTCCAGCACACGAACCCGCAGATACTGTCCGCGACCAGGTGAAAGGAGAAAAAGATCCACCAGTAGGTGTCCGGAACGTTCGGGGTCGTTGATGAAGGAGTGATCACGGTACGGGCGTGCGGGGGAGCATTGGCGTCCAGAATCACGAGAATGGTGATGACCGTGATGGCGGCACCGAACACCAGAGCAGTGTGACGGTGTCGTCCTGCGGCCCCACACATGAACCACAGCACTGCGGCTGCGTCAATGATGCCGAAGGTGTGCGTGGTCAAGTCGATCCAGTGCTCGTCTGGGACCACGTGCGCCAGCGCGGCGGTAACGGGTTCGAGGTGCGTCGACATCGCGAGAGCAATCATGATGACTGCGAACCACAAGGGCCGTTGCTCCCGGTCACGGATTCCCTGTGGTGCACGGACGACCGCTACGACCCACAGTGCGGATATGCCGGCGGTCTCTATCCACGGCGGCATGATGCTCCTGGGTGCCGGGTTGCCCGCAGTCCCATGGCGGACTCCAGCCCGCCCAGCATTCCGGAGAGCAGAGTCGGGGCGGGGACGCGACCAGCAGCCTCCAGGATGAGGCTGGCCATCATCTCCGCTTCCTGTTCCTGCTCATCGGAGTACCGGATGCGAGGTAGCGCTTGCCGGATGGACGCTGGGTCCGCGATGTCGATCAACCGGTACAGCTGCTGGTCATCGCCTGCTGACCGGTGGCCGCACACCATGTGCCCGATTTCGTGCACGATGATGTGCTCTTGATGCAAGAGGCTGGTCTGCGAGTCGTAGAAGATATAGTCGCCGCGCTCAGCGACCAGCCACATACCCGACGGTGTGCCGGGAACCGTTGGAGTGGGTAACGGGAGCAGATGCAGCGGGCGGTCTCGCTCCTCTGCCAGTCGGCTGCACAGTTCTTCTGCGGAGAAGGGCTCAGGCAAAGGGATACCGCCGATCACTTTCTGGCAACGGCGGCGCAGACGCCTCCAGCGCATCTCGGTCGAATCTCCAGGGCTTGGCGGGGCAGGAGGGCACATGACCTGGTACTCGAGTCGCAACCGGTTGTCGGGCGGGCTCATGTGCGTGGCGGAGACGGAGGCTGTTTCGAGCCTTGCTCCAGTTCGCGAATCTGGCGGATCATGTCCGCAGCCATCCGTTTCCCCTCGGGGGACAAGGCAGAGAGATCGCCGCGCAGGTACACCGCACTTACCCCGGCCTCGGCCATGGACTCATCTAACTCACGGCGGGCCAGGCCTTCCTCGTCGATCACCCTTCGGGCTACATCATCGTCGGTGAAGTACGACACAGGTACGCCGAAGTACCTGGCCAGAGCGCTCAGATGTCGCAACGTCGGATTAGTGCGCTCGCCACGATGCAGCTGCCATAGGTACGCGCCGGAGAACGTCTCGCCCGACTGCGCGGCGATCGCAGCCGCCAACGCTCTGTAGGACGGTTTGTCGGCCTTGCCTGGATCGGCGTGAAGCGTGAGTAAATGATCGAGTTTCTCTGCCATGGATAGCTGACGCCGGGACGCGCTGGCCTCGTCGCCGTTCATCGCCTAACCCCCTATGTAACGCGCCCGCGTTGGGGCCCTCTTCGAGTCCTCCGCAAACGGCATCAGCTGGAATTGATGTGATGCTTCCCGACTGCTCACACTAGTTGCTCACCCACGGAGCCGTCTGCTCGCAGGGCCTGTAGTTCGCCAGTCCGGGCAGGCGCCCTGATGGCACGCCGATCTGTTGGCGATGGAACACACGCGGACTGGGTCCGCCTCGAATCTGCCGGTGACGCTGAGGCTCTTCCCGGTGGAGCGCTCATGGAGCGATCACCAGGCCGGCAGGTGATCTTGTTATGCCAGGCCCGTCACCAAGATCAAGGCGGGAGTGGAGAGGATCGTGCGACCGCAGGCTTGTCTCAAAGTTTGTGGTACCGCATCAACTCTCAAGCTAGGGTCCTCTCTTGCGTCGATCACGTTAGCTGAAATGAACACCCTGAGGGCCGGTTACCTATGTGAGCTTGTGTCTTGACGCCATCAGGGTTCAAGGCGTGGTTGCTCGACCGATCAGCTGTTGTGCCAGGGGTGGGATCCAGTGTCCCCCTTGTGAGGGGGAGTGAACTCAACGGGGAGTTGCTGAAGCATGCTGAACAGACGCCAGCGCGCCGGCAAGCAAGACTGCTACTGGGCCGGGAGTGGGCCGTCGCAAGGCGGTAGCCCCCGAGGGTGCCAGTCCATCAAGCCTCGGGGGAGCAGCAGCATTGCCCTGACGTTTGTCAGCTCACCCCTCTTCGAAGGATCCCAAAGCACCTGTTATACCCCGTCGAGTGCCGTGCGGTTGCCAGGAGTAGGGGCGGCCAACGGGAGGGCGCGATGAGCATCGCGGCCGGGCGTACGACACACCAGGCCGGGAGCGCCCACCGTCCCCTCCGGGCGGACACACCGGCGGCGGTCAAGCTACGGCCCGGGAATCCCCCGCTGCTGGGGCTGGGCATGCGTCATCGTCTGCGTACCGCTGTCTTTGCCCTGCTCCATGACGCGCCTCTGGTCGACCAGTCTGATGCGACGCGACTGACCGCGGTCTTCCTGGCCGACAAGGCCAGTGCCGCTACAGACCACGCAGCTGGCCAGGCAGGCGAGTTGGGACGCCGGCTGGGCGTCTCCGAGTCCCAGATCGACTACTCGGTCCCTCCCTCCCTGCGCAGCTCCCACACCTTTATGTCCCGGTCCACTGCTGACGTCCGAGGAAAGGCGAACGGGCTCTACGGCAACACGCCTGTCTGGCGAGCGCTGCGGGTCGGCCGCACATATCCGCTCGCGCGGACGAGGCGGGGACTCGCCAGCAGTAAGGAGGAACAGTGACGCAAGCGACCCTCCGATTCCTGGGTGTTGATCCCGATGTTGAAGAGATCTACAGACTCTTGCTGCGCCGCGGAGGCTTCAGCCAGGTGGAACTGGCACGCCACCTGGCCGACGACGTACAAGACGAAGACGTCGTACAAGACTCGCAGGCCATCTACCGTCGACTGACGGAAACCGGGCTGGCCACCGAGACTTCAGACGGGGTCCTGGCGCCTGTCTCGCCGGCCAAGGCCGTGGAGGGACTCGTGGAGAGCAAAGTGGACTGCCTCCGACATCAGTTGGAGGAGGCAGCCACCAGCAGGAGAATCGTCGACAGGCTGCTCGCCGAGCATGGAAAGTCTTTGGACGGTGGAGCTCAAGCCCCCAACAGCAACAGCACAACCCAGCACATCGAGGGCATGGCCTCCGTACGAGCCGCTATTGACGAGCTCACGTTCTTCACTCGGGCGGAGAGCCTGACAACCAGCCCAACCGGTGTCCTCAGCGAGGAAAGCATCGATCATGCACGGCTGTTGGACAGCCGAATCCTCCGCCGCAATGTACACATGCGGACTCTCATGGCTGCGCGAGCACTTGAGGATCCCACCACAATGAACTATTTGCGTGAGCTCGTCTCAAAAGGGGCGCACATACGGATCTCCTACGAACCTCTCGAGCGCCTCATCATCTGCGACCGAGCCGCCGCACTTACACCCATCGACCCTGCCAACACCCCCAAGGGGGCAATCCTCACCCGTGACCCGGGCCTGGTAGCTGCCCTTGTCTCGCTGTTCGAGCGCATGTGGCAGACGGGGCGCGACCTCCCCTCGTCTGACGACGGCGAGGCCACGACAACCGGCTTCGCCAACTCCTTCCAGCAGCAGATCCTCCGCTCTCTCTACGCGGCGGAAAAGGACGAGACCGGGGCGCGTGAGCTCGGCATTGCCGTCCGTACATATCGAAAACACGTAGCGTCGATCATGCGGCGTTTAGGTGCCTCTAACCGCTTCCAGGCTGCCCTGCTGGCCCGCGAACGGGGATGGATCTGAGGTGGCGCGCAGGTCTTCTGGGACAAGCCCGTCGGAGGCTGCTACCCACAAGGCGGCCTTCGGCATCAGGCGTGGTCATCGGCGCATCGGGCACCACACGGGGTCGGGAGGCGCCGGCGCGGCAGGCATAAAAGGCGGCTTGGGAGTTCGCAGCTCATAGGCGTGTTTGACGCTATGGCCGTCCTGCTTCTCCGTCTTGATGAACGGGTGCACGTTCATCGGTTCTTCTGGGGACGAAAGCCGTGGCCTGCTTGAGGATCTCCACGTCCTCCCGCAGGCTCCGGTTCTCCCGTCGCAGGCGGGCAGTTCCTCCCATGCCCTGCCGGTCACTCCGGGCCGCGACCTGCGTTGGCTTCGGCCTGGCTGACCCAGAACCATGCCGAAGTCCCGTCAGGTCGAATTCCTGGCCCATCGAGCGCGCTCACCGTGCGGGCGCAGTTCGACGATCTCATCCTTGAACTCCGGTGTGAGCGAGCGGCAGAGGACGCAGGCAAGCTATTGCGTCCGCGAAGGCGGGTGGGTCACCAGCCTGTCCTGCGCGTAGCCAGCACACTCACAAGATCACGTCGACGTTGCAATGTGCAGTAAGTGGCTTCATAGGGGTACAGGAAGATGAGTTGCGGGCCTATCGATCAGCGGCTTGATCGGAGGCAGGGTTGTCCTCGAGGCAAGAGCAAGGAGCAGTGAATAACCGAGAGACGGAGTCATGATGCAAAGGCTGGCTTGTTCCTCTATGCAACGCACAGGCAAGGTAATTCCCCTCGCTGTTACTTCGATTCTGGAAGCGGCTTGCCGCACACCCCTCAGTACGGGCGCGGTGCGCGCCGGCATGCCTGAGGCTCAGAGGCCCACACCGGCCGTGGTTTCCACGGGCGACGTCAACGACTGGGGCTGAGTCCGAGCCCTGTGGGGCGCACCGTCGCGATGCCCTACGCCCACCGGCACACCTTCCAGTCAAGATGACTGGCGTGATAGATGCCTCGAGCCCCTGGTGATGCATTGAGGAATCCACCATTGTCCACCACGTATCTAGTGCAGATCAGCGGATCTTCCGGAGCCGTGCCCGAGACTGCCGCAGTGCGGTTAATTGCCAGCCTCCCCACGCGCTGGGGTGCCTCCCTGCTCGACTGCACTGGGAACACCGCCACGCTCGAAGTCAGTCTGCCTGGGAACTTCTCGCCCGCGGAGTTGATGAGTGTTGTGGATGCTGCACTGGCCGCGCCGGCGCTGCGCGGATGGGTCCGACGCGGAACGGCGAGCCGCCACCTTGACGGTGAAAGCTGAGCAAGCCACAGGGCTTCGTGTACTTCGGTGCGTGACGCATCCACTGCAAAGCGGATGCCGATAAGGCGAAATAACCAGGCATCGCCAGAGGATAAGCGTCATATTTGCCATGTGCTCGACGGCTGCCCCAGGTGCCACGAGCCAGCACCGGACACCGTTCCTCCGTAACACCGATCTGTATTCGATACGGACCGTACCTACGTCCTCGACTGCACCTGCCAGTCAAATCTGTCAGCAGAGTACGCGCTATCGCAAGTCGTTCACGCAAGTGTGAAAGGATGTGAAAGACCGTGGACTGGTCCCGCAGCGTAGTGGTGGTGGTGAGCCCAGACTCCTTCATTCGCGGTGTGGGCCGCCGCATCGTGGACGAAGTGCTGATCTCCGGCTGCGAAGAAATCGCGGCCCGGGTCGTGCAACCAGGCAGTCTGCTGCTGGACACCATTTACGACGATCTCGCCCGGAAACGAATATATTTCGGCACGTACCGGTACCGCGCCATCGACGCCCTCTACGGTCTCGGCCCCTCGTTGGCGCTCCTCCTGCGGGGCTCGCCCGGTATCCATCAGCACTTCACCGAGCTCAAGGGGTCCGGTCCACTGGAGAAAGCCTCCCGTGCTTCCCTCCGGCTCCGGTTCGCCGCCGTCAACACGATCCTGGGGCTCCTGCACGTCTCGGACAGCCCCGAAGAGGCCGAACTCGACTGGAAGACTTTCTTCGTCAGGGACTGGAACAACCCGGGCCCCAGCGAGCTGCCCGGGTCCCCCACCCGCCTGGGCACCCCTGGCGCGCGCGTGCTCGCCGGCCTCCTCGACAGCCCGCCCGGCACCGGGGAGAGCCGGGGATTCCTCCAGGTGCGCGACCAGCTCAGGCGCGGTCTCGTGGCGCACCTGTGGGAACTCCTGCCACACGCGGAGGCCGCCCCCATGGCCCGGCGCCTGGCCGCGCTCGACAGTGCCCCGCTGAGCGGCGAATTCGTCTCCCGGATGGCGAAGAGCCTGGACGGAGCCGCCGATCTCCTGCTCCGGCGGGCACTCACCGCGTCCTTCACCCCCGATGAACCGCCCCTGGACACGGGCAGACTGTGGCGGACGCTGAAGGGCCACGGCATCACGGTCGACCCCTGGGCCCGCGCCGTGCTCACGACCTGCCAGTACTTCCCGCCCCTCACCCACGCCGAGGACCCGCGGGACTCCGCGCCCCCCGTGGATGCTCCGCGGCTCGCCCACTCCGGCACGGAGCCCGCCGCTCATGGCTGAGACGGCGACAGCACGGCTCTGGGCCGGCGGGGAGGAGGCGGCCCCACACGGCACCCCGCGATGGGCCGTGGAAGAACGGCGACAGGTGCGCGGCACCCTCCTCGGTGCCCACCCCGCCCCGTATCCCTGCCACTTCGGGGCCATTGGTGAGAACAGGGGCACCAACCACTACACCTACTGGGATCTGCGTCAGAATTCCGCGAGCGAGGCGGAGGCGGTGGCGCGTGATCTCGGGGCGTTCGTCGGGATACAGCGCGCTCTGCCAAAAGAGCGTCTTTCGCTCCTCATCATGGCCGGACCGCCCCGGGCAGACAGGGATTTCGCCTGGTACCGGGGCTGGTTCTGGCGCATACTCTCCGCCCTGCATGAACACGACCGGGACCCGTGGCCCGCCGGTGTACCGGACGACCCGGAGGACCCGAAGTGGGAATTCACCTTCGCGGGAGAACCGCTCTTCACCTTCGGTACCTGTCCCCCCTACGGTCCGCGCCGCAGCCGGACGCTCGGCGAATGCCTGGTGATCGGCGTGCAGTGCAGAAGCGTCTTCAAGTCCATCAGTGGTTCCACGGCGGCCGGGCGCGTGGCAAAGAAGCGTATCCGCCGGAGCCTCGCCGAGTACGAGGACGTGCCCCTGCTCGCGGACGCCGGGGACGGTCAGGGCTCCACCACAGAGAAGTGGAAACAGTATTTCCCCGAGGTCGACGGCCAACCGCTGAGCGGAAAGTGCCCTGTCCAGTGGGAGAAACAGTGAAACAACAGGAGACGGCAACCGTCCGCGCCCAGGCCCCGGTTCTCCTGGTCGACGAGGAACTTCCAGACCGGTGGCCCGATTGCACCTTCCTCACCTCGCCCGCGTGGCTGAAGATGATGGGAGACCGGCCGCCCGGCCGCGGCTACTTCTTCCGGCTCGTACAGGACGGCGTCACCGTCGCCGCGACCAGCGGCTACCTCATCAAGGACCCCGACTGCTACGAGTCGTTCAACATCCACGACCTGCTGTGGCGAGACCCTCCCGTCTTCCCTGACCAGGGGAGGCCGCCCACCCGGGTGCCGGAGCGGGCCGCCTTCTTCCCCTTCCTCGCGATCGTGCAGCCCGGCTACGACTGCGAGGTGGTCACCGGGGTGCCGTCTGCGGAGGAAACGGTCCGTGGCCTCCTCGCCGAGGTCACCCGGTGGGCGCGCCGGGCGGGCGCGGTCTGCGCGGCCGTGCTCTACGCGGCCGGTTCCGCGCTGCCCGCTGCGCTCGACGCCGACACGGCCTGGCGCCGACGGCGCGGCACTGTACGGTCCGTCCTCGACGTACCCGCGGGAGGCTTTGACGACTACGTCGCCGGGCTGCCGAAGACCAGCCGCCAGAAGGTGCGCTGGGACCTGCGCGACCTGGCGCGCGCCGGGGTCCGCACCATACGCGCCGACGCGGCCGGACTCGGGGCCACGGAGGTACAGCTACGGATGAACCTCGTCGCCAAGTACGGGAAATACAGTGCCTGGGACGTGGAGCGATCCAGGCTGGAGCGGCTGGTCGCGCTCTTCCCCGCGGACCGCCTCCGCCTGTTCCACTGCACCACGGCCGACGGAGACGTGGTGGCCTTCAGCCTCTTCATCGCATACGGCGATCAGTGGCACGTGTTCTGGTGCGGGTTCGACTACGAAAACCCGGCATCGCGCAGGACGTACTTCGACGCGATGTTCTACTCGCCCGTGCGCGTCGCGCAGACCGAGGGGGCCCGGGTGATCGACTACGGCCTCGGTTACGAGAAGAGCAAGAAGTGGCGGGGGTGCCACGGCGCGCCACGCGACATCTGGGTCACCGACCTCGGCGGGGACCTCACCCGCTGGTTGGAGCCCGCCGCCCGGGGCGGCTCGGAAGGAACACCGACAGCCGGCGCGAACACCGCTGCCGGGTCATCGAAGCCATCGCCGGCCGACTGGAGAGGTCGTCTTGGACGTGAGGGCCACACAGCAAGCAGCTGAGAACTCTGCGCTGATCGATGAAGTCTTCGCAGCGGGATACGACTTCATCACGGGTGTGCCGGACTCCTGTCTGGCCGGTTTCCTGAGCGCGCTGGCCGCGCACGAGCGGGCCGGCGAGTGCTTCTTGCCCGGCACACGCGAGGACAACTGCGTGGGACTCGCGGTGGGAGCTCACCTCGCCGGTGCGACACCGCTGGTGTTCATGAAGAGCGCGGGGCTCGGGACCTGCGTCGACGCCCTGACCAGCCTGGCGCTGGTCTACCGGGTCCCGGTGGTGCTGCTGGTCTCCTGGGCCGGACACGACGGCCGCGACGTACCCCATCACAACGTGATCGGCCGGCCGGCCCCCGCCGTGCTCCAAGCCCTCGGCATCCCGGTCCTGCGCTGCCGGTTCGGCGACACCGCGGACATCGCGGAACAACTGCGCGCGGCGCTGAAGGAAGCGGTCTTCGTCCGCGGTCCCGTGGCGGTGCTGTGCGCGCCCGAAGGAGAGTGAGAACGGATGCTGACCAGAGACGATGCTCTCGCCCGGGTCGCCCGCACGGCCGGGGTCGAGAATGCGGCGGTGTTCGTCGGCAACGGGCTCAACCCGCGGGCGCTGCACGCGATCGCCGACCGCGACGAGAACTTCTACATGATGGGCAGCATGGGCCTCGCGCTGCCCCTGGCCATCGGGTTCTCCCGGCGGTCGGGCAGGACCGCGCTTGCGGTCGAGGGCGACGGGAACACCCTCATGGGAATGTCCGCCATGGCGCTGGCCCCGGCCGCACGCGGGCCGCTCGTGCACATCGTCCTCGACAACCAGGTCTACGAGAGCACCGGTGGTCAGCGGTCGCCCGCGCCCGGCTTCTCCTTCGTCGGGGTCGCCCGGGCCGCCCGGTACGCGACGGCGGTGTCGGTGACGGATCCCGAGGCCTTCTCCGAAGCGCTCTCGGAGGCGGTCGGCGCAATGCAGCCCGGCTTCATTCACGTACGCACAGCAGCCCACTCCGGGCCGCCACCGCCCCGGGTCCCGTACCACCCGGCGGACATCACGGCCCGGTTCACCGCCCGCTACCGCACATGCGACACCTGACGAAACGAGGTGACCCTATGAACGACCTGCGCATGGGCGTAGGTGTCCACAGCCCCATCACGGCGCTGCTGGCGGAGGAGGCCGGCGCCGACGTCCTCTGGCTCGGCAGTCTGGAGATGTCCACCAGCCGCGGAGTACCGGACCGGGAGGTCCTGGATCCGCACGAGATCGCCGGGATAGTCCGCTCGGTGCGGGCGGTGACCTCACTGCCGATCTACGTCGACGCCGACACCGGCCGGGGGAGCGACGAACTGGCCGTCCTGGCGACCAAGCTGTACGAGGAGGCGGGCGCCGATGCGATCTGCGTGGAGGACAACCTCTTCCCCAAGCGGAATTCGCTCGACGACCGCTTTGGCGGCCGGGAGCTGCTGGACCCGGAGGCCTTCGCCGGTCGGATTTCCGCCATGGCGGCCGCCCGCCGCTCACTGAAGGTTATCGCCAGGACCGAAGCGCTGGTGGCCGGCCACGGGACGGACGCGGCAGTCGAGCGGCTGCATCGTTACGCGGCCGCCGGCGCGGATGCCCTGTTCGCGCAGGCCAACCGGGCGAGCGCCGACCAGCTGCTCCCGGTGGTGGAGAAGATCGCGCCGCTGCGTCCCATGGTGCTGGCGCCTACGGTGCTACCCGACACCGATGCCGAAGCGTTCTCGGCGTACGGCCCGGTGACGGTTCTCTTCGCCAATGTGATCATGCGGAGCCTGGTGGCGGGGGCCTCCCGAGTGCTGCGGGAGGTGATGAGTTCCCGGCAGCTGACCTCGGTCTCGTCGGAACTCGTCGGCGTGGAGCGGCTGTTCGAGCTGACCGAGCGGGGCCGGGTGGCCGGGCGCGGCCCGGGGTCCGGCGCGCGGGCATCGGACGGGCAGGCGCCCGGCGCACAGGCACCGGGTGGACAAAGGCCCGCCGGGCAGGCACTGGAAGGTCAGGGGCCCGAGGCCGGTCCGGCGGCGGATGAGCGGCGGCCCGGTGGCGCCGTCACCGCGGCGGAGGGCTCCGTACCCGGCGCCGAAGCCGTGACGGACGTGCCGACCGACCGTGAGCGGGCCCGGTCGCTGATGGCCGGGGCGGCCTTCGACTACTGCGCGGGCGGCGCGGGGGACGAGGCGGGGATGCGGCGCAACGTGGAGCGTCTGGACGCCATCACGCTCACCCCGCGGGTCCTGCGTAACGTCTCGGAGCGGAGCACCACCACCGAGCTGTTCGACAGGCGGCTGGCCGCGCCGGTCCTGGTGACACCCATGGGGCTCCAGGCCCTGTGCCACCCGGACGCCGAGGTGGCCACCGCGGCGGCCGCCGACTCGCTCGGCCTCGGCTTCACCCTGTCAATGTTCAGTTCGCGACCCGTCGAGGACGTCGCACCGGCCGCCCCCGGCCTGTGGCAGCAGATCTACCTGCTGCGGGAGCGCGAGGTCAGCTGGTCGATGCTGCGCAGGGCCGAGGAAGCCGGGGCGGGCGCGGTGGTCTGCACCGTGGACGTGCCGGTCGTGGGCCGCCGCAGCCGGGATACGCGCAACAAGTTCAGCCGGTTCGACACGGCACCGCCCGCCATCGTGCGGGACCCGTCCTTCCTCGGCCTCCTCGAGCACCGCAGGAAGCGCACGCCCTCGCTCACCGCGGCCGACCTCGTGTCGGAGCTCTTTCCCGACCCTGCCGTCTCCTGGGCGGACCTGGGGAGCCTGCGGTCGCGTACCGGTCTCCCGCTGGTCGTCAAGGGAATCCTGCACCCGGCGGACGCCGAACGCGCCGTGGACGCGGGCGCCGACGCGATACAGGTGTCCACGCACGGCGGTCGGCAGTCCGACCGGCACGTGGCGTCGGTGGACGCGCTGCCCGCCGTGGTGTCGGCGGTGGGCGACCGGGTGCCCGTCCTGTTCGACTCCGGCGTGCGCAGCGGGGCGCACATCGCGTCCGTGCTGAGCCTCGGCGCGAGCGCTGTCCTCGTCGGCAGACCGGTGCTGTGGGGTCTCGCGTCGGGCGGCCGGGAAGGCGCCGGGAAGGCGCTCGCCTCCCTGCTGACCGAGCTGGACCACACCATGGCCCTCCTCGGGGCCCCCGCCGTCACCGACCTGGGTCACGTACCGACCGGTTCACGGGAGCAGGCATGACCACACCGAACATGAGCGGCAGCACCACGGCGCACCGCCACTGGGACGAGGTCTGGAAGACCAGCGGCGGCCGCGCCGACTGGTCCACGGTCGACCCCTGGGTCGCGGACACCCTTGGCCTGCTGCGCGACCGGAAGGTACGGGACGTGCTGGACCTGGCCTGCGGGGTCGGGCGGCACGCCGTCTTCTTCGCCCGGTCCGGCTTCACCAGCTGGGCGGTCGACGCGAGCGACGCCGCGATCGAGCAGAGCCGTGCGGCGGCCGAGGAGGCGGGCGTGGACGTCGACCTGCGAATCGGGCCGATGAACCAGTTGCCCTATCCGGATGACTACTTCGACTACGTGCTGGCTTACAACGCGATCTACCACGGAGACCGGGACGCAGTGCGGAGCCACGTACGTGAGATCCACCGGGTGCTGCGTCCCGGGGGTCTGTACCAGCTGACCATGCTCTCGCGCCGCAACCACAACCACGGCAAGGGGATCGAGGTCGGGCCGGGCGCCTTCGTGCAGCCGGAGGCAACCGACGACAAGGTGCATCCACACTTCTACTCCGACGCCGCGGAGCTGATCGCGATCAACGAGCCGGCTGCGCTGCTCCAGGCGCACGACGAGGAGCACTCGGCCCCCGGATCGTTCCACTGGCACTGCGTGTTCGAGCTGTCCAGGGAGGCAGGGGTGACCGAGTGAGGCGAGAACGCCGGTCGGCGCTGCTGGCGCGGATCGGGCGCCCGGCGCAGCTCGAGCCGTTCAGGGAGAAGAACTTCCGGTACCTGTGGGCCGGGTTCGCCGTCTCACTTTTCGGTGATGGCATGATGTTCGTCGCCCTGCCGTGGCTGGTGCTGTCGCTGAGCGACACCACCACGGCGCTGGCCGCGATCGGCGTGGTGATGGCGGTGACCGCCTTGCCCGCCGCTCTCCTCGCCGGTGCCTGGGTCAACAAGTACGGGGCCCGCAGGGTGATGCTCGCCGGGGACCTGCTGCGCGCGGTCGTGCTGGCATCGATCGGGCTGCTGAGCTTGGCGGACCTCCTCACTCCCTGGTACCTGTACGTGGGACTGGCCGCCTTCTCCGCCTCGGAGGCCGCCTTCGTACCGGCGTTCAACACCATGGTGCAGTCGCTGGTGCCGGCGGAGCATCTGGTCGGCGCCAACTCCGTTGACCAGGTCATCCGCCCCCTGATGTGGCGGCTGATCGGGCCGGCCCTCGGCGGCGTGCTGGTCGCCAGGTCCAGCGCCGACTGGGTGTTCGTGGCGGACGCGCTGACCTTCGCCGTGTCGTTCGGCTTCCTGCTCAAGGTGGGCGCCGAGCGTGAGCCGCTGGAACAACAGGAGCCCAGGAGCCTGCTGGCGGAGAGCCTCGACGGCTTCCGCTACGTGTGGCGGCACAAGTGGCTGCTCTACGCGTTCGCCGCCGGAGCGGTGACCGTGATCTGCGTGATGGGGCCGTGGAACGTTCTCGTGCCCTTCATCCTCCACGGTGACGCAGCGCACGGCGCGGAGACCTACGGGCTGGTGCTGGCCGTCGGCGGGGTCGGCCAGATCAGCGGCGCGCTCCTCGTCGGTGGGAGGTCACTGGACCGGCGGACGCTGCTCTGGCTCTACCTGGCGTGGGGCGGCATGGCGGGCGGGCTCGTGGGGTTCGCCTTCGACGCCTCGCTCGTGCCCGCACTGATCGGGAGCTTCGTGATCAACGCGGCGCTCGCCGTCTCCGCGGTTCTCTGGGGGGCGCTCCTCCAGAGCGCCGTGTCACGCGCCTACGTGGCGCGCATGTTCGGGATCGACTGGGCGCTGTCCCAGGTACTGGTGCCGATCTCCTACTCGCTGACCGGCACGTTCGCCGGGATCACCTCCACCGACACCACGCTGCTGGTGGCCGCCGTGGGCGGGCTGATCTGTGTCCCGGCCGTGCTGGTCGTCCGGCAGGCACGGCGCATACCGGAGATGAGGAACCCTTGAACGACGACACTGACATCACCACAGCCGCCCGGGGTGGCGGCACCGGCGCCGCCACCGACGACGTCGCCGCGCTGCTTGGACGGCGCTTCCCCTGGCCGGAGGAGAGCGGCGTCCTGCTGGCCGGGTCCACCACCGAGGGCGTGGCCATGCGCGGTTCCAACGTGAACGTGCTGGTACTCGACGCGCCCGATGACTGGACACCGGACCACGAGGGCACCGGGCCGGTGCTGCGGCCGATGAGCCTGGCCCGCAACCACCTCTTCTCCGGCGACCCCGTGGTCAACATGGACGTCCTGCGGCCACGCCCCCTGCGCGACCTGGCCGAGCTCGCCTCCGGCATGTCCCGGATACAGGACCCGGGCACCCCCGACCTGGAACTCCCCGTGCTCGACGTGCTGGAGATCCGTTTCCTCTCCCGGCTCCGCGGCGGCCGGGTGCTCCACGGACCAGAGACGGTGGAACGATGGCGGCAGCGTACGGGCGTGCGGTGGCTGCCCGCCTTCCACTGTGCCACCACCTACCTCACGGCCGACCATTTCCGCCGCAAGGCGATGACGGCCCATGCCGACCGGCTGCCGCTCGACGCCTCGGTTCTGTTCCGGCTGGCCGTCGAACACCTCCTCATCAGCGCGCTGGCCGCCGAGGGCCGCGTCCTGCACGAGGTGAAGAACCTGGGCCGCACCATCGGCGCCGTCCTCTCGGCCGGGGCTCGACCGTCACGGCTGTTCAAGGAGGCCGGGAACCTCCTGGACCACGGCACCGAGCCCGGTCCCGCGCTCTTCAGCCGGTTCGACGAGTGCTCCGCCGACCTGCTGCGCGGGCTCGGCGCCGCCCCACATGGCCACACGGCCGCCGAGTACCTGGCGGGACAGGGCCGCGCCGAGGTGGAGCACGGCCCCGTACGAGCCCGGGACCACACCGGGGCAGGACAGCGCCACGTCTGGGAGGCGCAGAAATGAGCACGGCCGAGCTGAAGGCCCCCGCCCTTCCCCCCACGGTCAGTGACGTCGTCGACGGCCTGGCCGCGCTCCCCGCGGTGCGGTCGGTCCGTATCGCCGGCTCGCGCGCACGAGGCAAACCCACCAGGCCCGACAGCGACTGGGACATCCTCGCCTATACGGACACGCTTCCGGCCTCCGGCGAGCTGCGGCGGCTGCTGCCGCCGGGTGCCGGATCCGGGGACCGGTTCGAGCTGCACACCGCGAACGCCGGGCACCCCTTCCAGGAATCGGAGTTCACGGTCCCGGTCTCGCCCAGGATTGACGTCTGCCTCCGGCCGCTCGTCCATCTGCGGCAGGAGGAGGGCCGGGCCGCCCGGGGGACATTCACCGTGCACTCCTATCCCAAGACCGCCGGCGGCGTGCCCTCGTACATCCTGCTGAGCGAGGCCGCGCTCTCGGCCCCCGTCCACGGTGACGTGGGTGCCCCGGCCTGCCCCGATGCGCTTGTCACCGCCGCGGGGCCGTGGTGGCGGGGGCGCGCCTCGTGCGCCCTGCTGCTGGCGATCGACCATGTCGCAGCGGGCGAACCGCTGGGCGCTCTGGAGCACGTGCTCGCCGCGGCCACCTCGGTCGCGCACTCCAGGCTGATCTCACGGGGTCGCTGGTACCCCATCACCAAACGCCTGCTCGACGAGGCCGGCGTCATCGACCCCAGGGCACGCGAGCGCCTGGCCGGGCTGTCTGCCGGCCGGCTGACCGAGGCCGTGGTGCGTCAGGTCGCGGACGACCTGGAAGTCGATGTGGACGACGGACTCGACTGGCTCGCCAGGGGCGAGCACATGGGCCCCGGCCGCCAAGGCCAGGACCTCGCGCGTATCGGCAACTGCTAGAACGAGAAGGAAGGCGTCAACCATGCCGGACATTCAGCTCTACGACTGCGACACGCACTTCACCGACCACCTGCCCGAGCTCTGGTCGGAGATCGGCTTCTCCCCAGCCGAGGCCCCCGAGGTGGTCACCGAGGCCGGCACCACCCGGCTCAGGCTCGGCGACCGGCTGTTCCCCCGGCCGAGCGGCCCGGGGCATGGCAACCCCAAGGGCCTCGGCCACCTCATCGGCCCCGGTGAGGACGAGGACCGGGCCGTCTTCATGGCCAAGCACAACATTGCCGCCGCCGTCCTCCAGCCCGGCTTCGTCGGCCTGTCGGTGCAGGCCGTCGACGACGAGACGACCAGGCTCCGGCTGTTCGACGGCTACAACCGGCTGGCCTCGCTCTCCTGCGCCCGCTCTCCCCTCTCGCTGAAGTGGGCCTTCCTCGCCTCGGTCGAGGACCCGCGGTGGAGCGAGGCGGCCCTGCTCAGGTACGCCGAGGACGAGCGCGACGAGAACCTGGTGGCCGTGGTGGTCCGGCCGACCGGCCGCACCCCATCGGTCCGTCTCAACTCCCCAGCGGTGACGCCGCTGCTGCGGACAGCGGCGCGGCTGGGGCTGCCGCTGTTCATCCACGGGGGCACCGGCTGCTTCCAATGGTCCCCGCTGGCCGACGCCTACGAGGACTACGCCATGACCCACGCCTTCGGCCACATGGGCGAGCACATGATCGCCCTGGCCGACCTGGTCACCCGGCACGATGGACTCCCCGACGACCTGCGCGTTGTCATGCTGGAGTCCGGCATCGCCTGGATACCCAGTGTGCTGGGGCGGCTGACCAGCCACACCCGGCGGCTTACCGGCACCGTGGCCAGCCCGAGCGAGATCTTCAGCCGGCACTTCGCCGTGGTGCCCGACCCCGACGAGGAACATGTGGCCTGGGCCGTGCGGCAGCTCGGCGCCGACTCCGTGCTGTTCGGCTCCGACTACCCGCACTGGGACACCGTGGAGGCCGCCGACTGGCTGGCGGGCTTCTCCGACCTCTGCCCGCCGGAGAAACTGGCCGCGAACACCGTCAGGTTCGTCCCCGGCCTGTCCGGGGCGACGTCATGAGCTCGGCGCTGACGGTGGGTTCCAACGACCGCGTACGGCGGGACCACGGCCGTCCCGTCCGCATCCTCGTCGTGGGCTGCGGCGACCTGTCGGCGCGTGTCCTGCACGGGCTGACCGCCACCTCGCAGCCCCGGCACCTGGCACTCCTCGGGCGCGACGGGGAAGTGGTCGTCCGCACCGCGAACATGGTGTCGCTCGCCGCGACGCAGCTGGGCCGGGACTGCCCGGTCGACCCTCTCGTGCGGGACCTCGCCGACGTGCCGGGCACCGCGGAGGCCATCGCGCGGTTCGACCCCGACATCATCTTCTCGGCGGCCAGCAGGCAGTCCTGGTACGTCATCTCCGAACTCCCCGCCGACCGCTTCGCACGTGTCAGCGCCGCCCACTTCGGGCCCTGGCTGCCCATGCACCTGGACCCGGTACTCAAGCTCATGAAGGCGGTACGCGCCTCGGGTACCGGCGCGGTCGTGGTGAACGCCGCCTACCCGGACGCGGTGCACCCCGCCCTCGCCGGGGCCGGCCTGAGCCCCGCGCTCGGCATCGGCAACGTGGCGAACTCCGTACCCGCGCTCAGGACGATCGCGGCTCGGCATCTCGGGTGCGCGCCCGCCGAGGTGCAGCCGCGTTTCGTGGCACACCACTTCGTCAGCCACCGGATCTCCCGTACCGGCGACAACGGCGGCGCGGCCTACGACCTGACCTTCTGGCAGGGCGGCACGGAGGTCACCGACCGGCTGCCGGTGGACACCATGTTCCACTCGATGCGCACCGAGTACCGCAGGACCGGGGGCCGTCAGGGACAGCTGATGACCGCGGCCTCCGCGCTCGGTGTGCTGGAACCACTGGCCACCGGTGCCGAGGCAACCGCGCACGTACCCGGCTGGCACGGCCTGCCCGGCGGCTGCCCGGTACGGATCACCCGGGAGGGGACCGCGCTCGACCTGCCGCCACGGCTCGGTGAACGGGACGTCGCGGAGATCAACCGCGACGGTCAGCGCTACGACGGGATCGCCCGGATCGCGGAGGACGGGCTCGTGGAGTTTACCGACGAGTCCGTGGAAATCATGCGGGAGGAACTCGGCTACAACTGCAAACAGTTGGCCCTCGCCGACGTGGAAGAGGCGGCCGACGAGCTGGCCGCGCGCTACGCGGAGTGCTGCCCATGATGAGCGGCCGGGCGAGGCACGTGCTGGTGATCGACCACATCGGTTACCACTATTACCAGGACACCGACGGCCGGAAGTTCCTGCCGGCGGACGAGAACCGCGTCCACCTCGTCACCGACATCCGCAAACTGGACCAGGCGCGCGGTGACGAGCTGGCCGCGGTCGTAGGCATCCCCCGTGGTGACGACGCGCTGCTGGAAGCCGCGGCGCTCTTCCACCAAGGCGCCTCCAGTCACCCTGTGGAACGCGTCGTGGCCATCAGCGAGGGCCTGCTGCTGGCCGCCGCAAGGCTGCGGGACAAGCTGGGGGTGCCGGGGCCCACGGAACAGCACGTCCTGGGCTACCGCGACAAGGTCACGATGAAGGACCGGCTGAGGGAACACGGCATCCGCGTTCCCGACTACGCGCCCTTCACCGAGAGCGCCGCACAGCGCCTCCTCGCCCGGCACGGCAGGGTGGTGGCGAAACCACGCCGTGGCGAGAGCTCCGTCGGGATCGCCTTCCTGGACAGCCCCGACGACCTGCGCCGATTCCTCGCCGGGGCGGCCCACGCCGACGTCACCCCCGACGCCTACGAGGTGGAGGAGCGCATCGACGGCACCCTCTTCCACATCGACAGCGTCGTCAGCGAGGGCGTGCCGCTCGCCGCGACCGCTGGCCGGAGCATCGAGGAGACGACGTCCTACCGGCACCTCGGCGCTTTCCGGGACGTCGCTGTCGGACCCGGGGAGACGCTCGACCGGCTCCTGCGCTTCAACCGCGAGGTGCTGGCCTGCCTGCCGCACTTCAGCGGCGTCACCCACCACGAGGCATTCCTGAGCGAGGATGAGGTGGTCTTCTGTGAGATCGGCGGCCGTCCGGGCGGCGGCGGCATCATCCCCGGTTTCCATTCGCGCACCGGCGTAAACCTCGACGAGATGGCCGTCCGGGCGCACCTGGGCGAGGAGATCGCCCGGCCTGCGCCCCCGTCCGACCACCTCACCGGGTACGCGCTGGTGTACGCGCCGCCCGGCCGTCTGGAGACCGACCTGACGCCGCCCGCCACCGACTGGATCATCGACACCCAGCTGCGTTTCCAGGTGGGTGACGTCATGCCGCGGCCCACGGGCTGGAATCAGGCGGCGGCCACGGTCACCGTACGAGGGCAGTCCGAGGCCGAGGTGACGTCCCGTCTCGACCAGGTGATCGACATGCTCCAGGACAGGCTGCGCGGCAGGAGCGGGAAGTGGGGGTGAGGTGACCGTGACGGAGATCGAACGGCTCGCGATCACGATGGCGCGGCGCGCGGCGACGGAGATCCGCGCCACGGCCCGCCGGAGGTACGGCGTGCGCCGGAAGAGCGGCGCGGAAGATCTACTGACCGAGGCGGACCTCAGGGCAGAGTCGGTCATCACGGACATCCTGAGCAGGGCGCGGCCAGGTGACGCGGTCCTCGCAGAGGAGTCCGGCTACCGCCCCGGCCGCACCGGGGTGACCTGGGTGGTCGATCCGCTCGACGGGACGGCGAACTTCGTCCGCGCCTCGACGCACTACGCGGTGAGCGTTGCGGCGGTGTCCGGTTCGGGGTGCCTGGCCGCCGCGATCGTCCGGCCGGCCGACGGACAGTGGATGGCCCTGCGCGACGGCGCGCTCGACGGCGACTTCACCCAGGACCCGCCCGCCGTGGCCACCGGCGCGCGGGTGGCCGTCGCCTTCCCGTACGGTGCAGCCCAGCTCGTCGAGGCCCGGGCGATCCTCGCTCTGGTGGGGCAGCGGTACGAAGTGGCGCGCACCGGCTCGGCGGCGTGCGACCTGCTGCGGGTGGCCACCGGCGCCCTGGACGCCCACGTCTCGGTGGCGCTCCCGTGGTGGGACACGGCCGCAGGCCACGGCCTGGTCCACGCGAGCGGCCGGACCGTGGTGCACCGGCGGTCGCCGAGGCGCACCCGGATCGACATCTCGGGGCGGCCGGAGGTGGTGCGCTCGCTGGCGCGGCTGCTGGAGGAGCACTCCCAAGTGAGCGAGGGCGCGGCATGAGCGCACCCGGCCCCCGCTCAGGGCGTCCCACGTTGCTGCTGGTGGTCAGCCGGCGTCGCCGCTTCACCCGGCACGTGCTGGACCGGCCGGACATCGACACGGTCCTGCTGCGCCCGGAGACGTCCACGGTCGAAGTGCCGGACGGCAGGCCCGCGTTCCGCCTGCGCGCCGGTGTCCCGGCGGACGAGGAGGCCGCACGCTACCGGCGGTGGCTCTCCGGCCTGGGCCTGCCGCGTCCGGCGTTCTTCTGCAACCCCGACGAGGCGGCGCAGCCCCTCGCGCACCGGTTCGCGGCGGCCGCAGGCCTTCCGCACCTGTCCCCGCGGCAGGTGTGGCTGGCCACCGACAAGCTCGCCATGAAGGAACTGTTCGCTGCCGCGGGCCTGCCGGCAGCACGGTTCCGCGCGGTCACCTCGGCCACGGAGGTGAAGGAGTTCGCCGACCGGTACGGGTGGCCCATCGTCGTCAAGCCTGCTGTCTCCGGCTCGGCGGTGGACACCTGGAAGGTGGACGCCGACCGGCTGGCCGCGGTGGACCTGGCGCTGAGGAGCCGCCCGGACCAGCGGTGGATCGCCGAGGAGTACGTACGCGGCACCGAGCACCAGCTGTGCGCACTGGTGCACGAGGGCCAGGTACAGGACGCCTACATCGCGGTCAACCCGGCACCCGTGCTGGACACCCTGGACGGGGCGATGAACGCCGACATCACGCTGGCCCCGTCGGAGCCGGAACCGGTCAATGGGCGCGCGGTGGCCCAGCGCATTGCCGACGCGCTCGAATTCCGCGCTGGTTATCTGCACGCCGAGTTCTTCATCGGCCACGACGGATCGTTCGTCATGGGAGAGATGGCGGCGCGTCTCGGCGGTGCCGAATTGCCCACCAGCCACGGACTTTCCCGCGGATTCGACATGCTGGCCGCGGCGGCCGACGTGTATGTGGAGCGCCGTCCGGCACTGGCGTACACACGCGAGCGTTCGGTGGGCCATCTGCTGCTGCCGGTCCGCCGTGGCATCGTCTCGGACATCTCGTCCCTGGCGGAACTGACGGCCCTGCCTGGCGTGGTCTCTGGTGCGCTCACCGCCGCGGTGGGCGACCGGCTCGACCCGCCGCGGGCCTCCAACGCCTCCAGCGGCCATGTGCACGTCGAGGGAGAGAACTCGGGCGTCGTGCGGGAACGAATGGCGGAAGTACTGTCCCGTTTCCGGCTGCAGGTCGCCGAGGTGCACCCCTAAGATCCCTGTAGTCGTCGGCTCGGACGAATGGCTGACGGCCGCCCGAATACCCGATGTCTTCGAGAGGTCACCCGATGGTCGCAAGTGTCGCTGTCCTGTCCGATATCCACGGTGTGCTGCCGGCCCTGGAGGCGGTCCTGGACGAGCCCGATGTCATGGCGGCCGACCTGATCGTCGTCACCGGTGACCACGCCGCCGGTCCGCAGCCGGTCGAGGTACTGGACCGGCTGCGCGCGCTCGGCGACAGGGCGGTCCTGGTCCGCGGCAACGCCGACCGGGAGCTCGCCGAGATGGCGCGGGGCGAGTTCCCGGCCGACCAGGCGTGGGAAATCGACCTGTGGGCCGCCGAGCAACTGCGGGAGGAGGACGTGAAGTTCCTGGCGGATCTCCCTCACCCGGTGACCATGGAGGTCGACGGCTTCGGCAAGGTGGTCTTCTGCCACGGGACACCGCGCGACGACGACGAGGTCGTCCTCGTCGACACACGACTGGAACGCTGGGCGGAGGTCTTCGCCGAACTTCCCGACGACGTACGGACCATGGTGTGCGGGCACACCCACATGCCGTTCATGCGCCTCGTCGACGAGCGCCTTGTCGTCAACTCCGGCAGCATCGGCATGCCGTACGGCAGGGCCGGCAGCTCCTGGGCCCTGCTGCACCGCGGGCAGGTGCAGCTGCGGCACACCCCATTCCACGTCGACGGAGCCGTGGACCGGGTAGCCAGGGAGTCGGGATACCACGACTGCCGCGCCTGGGCCGAGCACTACGTCCGGGCGGTTACCACGGACGCGGAGGCGGTCCGCACGTTCGGCCCCCGGGACGGCCGGGCGGCCTCCTGACCCGACGACACCGGCCCGGCGGGCGGCACTGCCCGTCGATTTCGCGTTCCCATAAGGGCCGGTTGGCCCCCTGAGCCGTGGTCATCCCCACGAGCCGGGGGCATCCTGACGGGACGTCAACGCTGCGGACGATGGCGGTCAACTCCTGATCGTCACCGCTCCTGCGGGCATGCGTCCGCTGCGGCACGGTGTGCGCTCGTGAGCGGCAGCCGGGACGCGATGGCGATCACCAGCTCGACGGCCTCCGGCTCACCCACCGTGATCCGCGCGCCCTCGCCAGGGAATGCTTTGACCCGCACTCCCGCCTCCTGGCAGGCGTCGGCGAACACCCTGGTGTGCTCGCCGAGGCCGAGCCACACGAAGTTGGTGTGGCTCTCGGGCACGTGCAGGCCCACCCCGCGCAGCCCGTCGACGAGCAGGCTCCGGCGCCGAACGAGCTCCGCCACCCGCTGGCCCAGCGCCTCACGCGCACGCAAGGATGCAACGGCCGCCCGCTGGGCCGCGGCGCTCACTCCGTACGGCAGTGCGCGTGTCCGCAGCGCGGCGGCCACCGGTTCGTGCGCCACGGCGTAACCGACGCGCAGCCCAGCCAGCCCGCACGCCTTGGAGAAGGTTCGGACGACCACCACATTGGGCCGGTGTCCCGCCGTGCCGACCGCGTCGGGGACGTCTGGCCCAAGGGCGAAATCCCGGTACGCCTCGTCGACCACGACGAGCACGTGCCCGGGCACACGGTCGAGGAACCGCTCCAGCTCGGCGCGGCCGACGATCGTACCGGTCGGGTTGTTGGGGTCGCACACGATGACCAGCCGGGTCCGCTCGCTGACCGCGTCGGCCATCGCTGCCAGATCGTGCCGGTCCGCGCGCAGCGGGACCGGCACGGGCATGGAGCCCACGAGTTGCAACGCCGCGCGGTACCCCTCGTAGGAGCGCCACGCGAACACCACTTCACCATCCGGCCCCGCGGCGTACTCCGCCAGTAGGTCCCGTATCAGCGCGACGGACCCCGCGCCGACGGCCACCCGCTCGGCCGGTACCCGCAGCTCACGAGCGAGTTCGGCCCGGAGTTCCGTGCACGCCGGGTCGGGGTACCGGTTCAACTCGCCGGACGTTTCCTGCACGGCCTCCAGCACGCCTGGCAGCGGGGCGAAGGGGTTCTCGTTGGCCGACAGGTTGTAGGAGCCGGTCGACGGTAATCGCGGGAAATCAACCATGCGCCGAAGGTACGGGCCGGTTGCTGCGGCGTCCATGGGGACACAGGGAGGGGCGGGCAGGGCACAGGCCGCGCGCGGCCTGGATGATGAACGAATCCTGGGCCTTCCCGGGCGCATTCGGCTCTTCTTCAGGTTCCGCTTCCACCGCTGGTCATCCCAGCCGTGGGCCGGCGGACCACGCCGAGCCGGGGCGGCAGGAGGCTCTCCCGGCTTGTGCCGAACGGTGCTCGGGGTGGGTCAGGTGATGCTGCTGTGCTGGGCGTCCGGAACCGGGGGCAGCCAGGTGACAGCGCCCTCGCGGAAGCCCTGGTTGACCGGCACGAGGCCGGAGGCGTCATCCAGCGCCGGGAAGGTGATCGCGATACTGCTGGCGCCGTCGTCAAGCGCGCACAGCTGACTTCCGCAGTCCGGGCAGAATCCGCGCCGGGAGTCGGGCCACGTGTAATGCCAGGCCGGCTCGCCGCCCTCCCCGTTCCAGTCCAGACCGTTCAGCGGGAAGGAGACCCAGGAGGGAAGTCGCCGACGAGCGGGCAGGCGGTCAGCCGGCCGCACTCTGCTCGGTCTCCGGCACCAGGGGCAGCCACTACGCGGCGTTGTCGCGGAAGGACGCGTGGATAGGCACAAGGTCTGTGCCGCTGGTGTCGTCAAGGGCGGTGGCGTTGATGCCGATCTCCTGGATATCGCTGTCGATCGCCGCGACGCGGCTGCCACAGGTCGGGCAGAAGCCGCGCTTCGCCTCGCCTTCGAAGGTCTCGTACCAGGTCGGCTCTCCGCCCTCGCCGGTCCAGATGACGGTCTCGAATCCCACCCACCACATCACTGGTGTGCCGCCGAGCTTCTGGCAGTGGCGGCAAACACAGGTGTGGGGGAACACGGCCGGACCTCGGGTGGTGAAACGGATGCGACCGCACAGGCAGCCGCCGGTACGTTCCCCGGCTGTTTCGGTTCCCTGGGCGTCGACGGCGGGAGTGTCGTCCATCAGGTGATCTCCAGGGGGAATTAGCAGGTTGGCCCATCGGTGTGCCATCGCGTGTACGTTCGTCAGGACGCGCTTGGCGTGACGGTACTCTCCTTGGCCTGTTAGGGAGCGCCGCAGGTACCGGCACGGGGCCGCCCGCCCATGGCTGCCACGGCGTGGGCGGCCGAGCCACGATCAACTTCTCCGAGGCCGCTCTCCTCCTCTGCGTGACTCAGGTGCTGTGTGGCGTGTCGGTGCCGGTAGTCGCGCATGGCTTCCTCGTGCCAGGCGGCGAAGGTGGCGTCGCACAGCTGGTCACGAAATCGGCCGATTCCCATCCAGCGCAGTGCGGCTCCGGACCGGTCCAGGGGGAAGTAGGTTTCCCCGGGGCCGGTGGTGCCGGCCTCTGGTTCACCGGTCGGTTCAGGTTTCCATCCCAGGGCGGTGACGGTGTCCATGGAGCGCAGGTTTCCGAGGACGCCAGGCATCTGACGGGCCTGCTGTCCCAGGTCCAGGCTTTCCACCTGCAGCGGCCCGGTGTCGTCGCGCGCCTCCAGGGACATGCTCAGGTCTCCGCCCAACTGCCCGGCACGCCCCAGTACGACCTTCTCCTGCATCAGTGCCTTGCCGGTGCCGTGCAGCCGGATCCGGGTGTGACGGTGGGTGGCGATCTCGTCCGAGACCACGAACGGCTTGCCTGCCCAGGTCAGGACGGCTCCGTCGCCCACGGTTGCGTCGACTGTCCAGGACGACGGTGCCTCGCCTCCGTAGGCGACTGTGCCGGTCGTCTCCACGACGTCGAGCCAGGCGCCGGGAGCGACGTCCACCTCGATGCGGACGTCGTCGCCGGACAGCAGCAGTGCCTGGGTGGCGAGCAGGCCCACCCTGGCTCCGCCCGCGTCCTGGTCCATGACCCGCACCGTCAGGTGCCCGGTCGTGTGGTGGACGCGGCTGCGGCTTCTCGTGGGGGCGACGCTCAAGCGGGTCGGGCCGGTCACACGCTCTGTCCGGAATGCGCTGGTGCTTGGTTGTGCGCGTGGGTGGCGCCGTCGGCGTGGGTGTGCGTGTGACCGCCCTCGCCGTCCCGGCCGGCGTGGGAGTGCGGTGCCATGGGGCCGGGGTCGACGGGGGTGTGGTCGCCGGTGCGGTAGCGGGCGAGGGTGTCACGGACCCAGCCGGTCAGCATCCGGATGGACGCCTCGTCGTGTCGGGACAGCGCCACCACCGGGGCATCTTGGCGGGCTTCGCGGCCCTCTCGGGCCATACGCTCGACGTCCACGCCTACGTACTGGCCCAGGTCGGTCTTGTTGATCACGAGCAGGTCGGCGCGGGCGATGCCGGGGCCGCCCTTGCGTACGACGTCGCCGCCGCCGGCGACGTCCAGGACGAACAGTTGGGCGTCCACCAGGGCCGGGGAGAAGGTCGCGGTGAGGTTGTCGCCGCCGGACTCGATGATGACCAGGTCCAGCGGGCCGAAGTCGGCCTCCATGTCCTCGGCCGCCAGCAGGTTGGCGGTCACGTCGTCGCGGATCGCGGTGTGCGGGCACGCGCCCGTCTCCACCGGGCGGATCCGTTCGGGGTCCAGCACCCCGGCGCTCTTGAGGAAGCGTGCGTCCTCGTCGGTGTAGATGTCGTTCGTGATGACACCCAGGCGCAGTTCGCCGGAGAGTGCCCGGCACAGTGTCGCGATCAGCGAGCTCTTGCCGGTGCCGACGGGACCGGCTACGCCCAGACGCATGGCGCGGGTGGGGGTGGTGTTCTCAGGCACTGAAGAGTCTTTCTGTGGTGGTGTCGTGGGTCTCGGCCCAGCGCTCGATGAGGGGGGCGCCGTGGGCCGGGATCTGTTCGGGGGTGTGCAGGTGGGCGACCTGAGCGGCCATTCCGTCGATGTCGGGCAGCAGGTCCTTCACCCACGCGGCGATGAGCAGCGGGTCCTGTGGCTCGAGTTTGAGCAGGGCCGCCGTTACGGTCTGGGCGTCGTCGTACCCGACCAGGCGGGCCAGGTCGACGGGGCCCATCCCGGCGCGGTGGGCGAGCAGTCCCAGCACGACCGGGCGCGACCATGTGCGTGCGCGCGTGTCGACGGGGCCGGGCCACAGCATCTGCAGGACGCGCAGGTAGCCGCGCCCCAGGCGCCGTCCGTTGGCCCGAAGCGCCTGGCTGGGGGTCCGGGCGGCCCAGGCGGCCTCGACCTCGGCAAGGTCGCCGCCGTCCGCTGCCACCGCACGGGCGACCACGGCGGCCCCCGCCTCCACACGCGTGACCGTACGGAGGCGGGCACGCAGATAGGCCGGCACCTGGGCCGATGGCATGCCGGCCCGCAACGCCGGTTCCAGACCTGCGGACTGCGCGTGGCCCCCGGACGGGAGCCGGGCGTCGCCCAGCAGGGCGAGCAGGAGCGAGGAGGTGCTCACCGGCGCCTCAGAACATCAGATAGCGCTGGGCGAGTGGCAGGTTCTTCGGCGGATTCGGCTGGTCGAGATACCAGAATCCAGCTCGGCTCTTGTGCTTGGTGAGACTGTGATTCTGTGCCGTGGCGAGCTCCGGGATCTCCACCGCGATCTTGAACGTACTCGGGTCGATGTCGATGCCGAATCGCTCGGCGTTGAAGACCATGTCCGCCTTCTCGACGTCCTTGACGGGCTTGGCGCCCTTCAGTTCACGCCGTAGTCCGAGGGTGGCGCGCAGGGAGTCCTTGAACACGCCCTTGCCCCTCACCGGGTCGTACGGGTCGGTGCCGGGGGGCGGGTTGAGGACCTTGTCCGAGACGAACGAGTAGGACAGCTGTGAGGCGATCGCGTGGGCCATCGCAGGGCGCAGGATTGTCGGTTGAGGTGTCGACACCGAACCGTTGGGGTCGCCCAGGTTGCCGAGCACCATGGCGCCGCCCTTGATGACGATCTCGGGTCGTACGGCGAAGAACCGCGGGTCCCACAGCACCAGGTCGGCCAGCTTGCCCTCCTTCACCGAACCGACGTACGCGTCGATGCCGTGTGCGATGGCGGGGTTGATCGTGTACTTGGCCACGTAGCGCAGGGCGCGGGCGTTGTCACCCGTTCCCTGGTGGGACCGGTAGAAGAAGTTCGCGTCCTGGAAGGTCTTGTGACTCCACTCCTTCATGACGTGCGCGACCTGCCAGGTGCGGGTGACGACCTCACCGATACGGCCCATGGCCTGGGCGTCGGAGGAGGTGATGGACATCGCGCCCATGTCGTGCAGTACGTCCTCGGCGAACATGGTGGTGGAGCGGATCCGGGAGTCGGCGAACGCCTGGTCGTTCTTGTTGCTGAGGTCGAGGTGGTGGGCGGAGGCCAGCATGTCGATGTGCTCGGCCACGGTGTTCCTGGTGTACGGCAGCGTCGGGTTCGTAGAGGCGGGCAGAACGTTCTTCTCGGCGGCCACCTTCAGGATGTCGGGGGCGTGCCCGCCGCCGGCGCCCTCGGCGTGGAAGACGTGAACGCCGCGCCCGCCGATGGCATCGAGGGTGGTCTCGACGAAGCCGGCCTCGTTGAGGGAGTCGGCGTGCAGGGTGACCTGCACGCCCCACTCCTCTCCGGCCTTCAGTGCGGCGTCCAGAGCCGCCGGGGTGGCTCCCCAGTCCTCGTGGATCTTGTAGCCGCCGGCGCCCGCCAGCGCCTGCTCGTCCAGGCCGTCCTTGCTGACAGTGTTGCCCTTGCCCAGCAGCATGACGTTGACCGGCAGGTCGTCGAAGCTGCGGTGGAGGTTCACCAGGTGCTGCGGGCCGGGGGTCACGGTGGTCGCCTTGGACCCCTCGGAGGGGCCCACGCCGCCGCCGATCAGCGTGGTGGTGCCGGTGGCCACGGCCTCCCTGACGGCCGATGGGGAGATGTAGTGCACGTGGGTGTCGACGGCACCGGCGGTGAGAATCTTGCCCTCGCCGGAGATCACGTCCGTGGAGGGGCCGATCTCCAGCCCGTCGGTGACCCCGTCCATGACGTCGCTGTTGCCGGCCTTGCCGATCGCGACGATGAGACCGTCCTTGATCCCGACGTCGGCACGCACGACGGCGTAACTGTTTCCCCGCTCCTGGGCGGGAGCGACATCCAGGATGACCACGTTGGTGATCACCGTGTCGGGGGCGCCCTGCGCGCTGGTGGTGGTGCCCTGCAACATCGACTCGCGGATGGTCTTGCCGCCGCCGAAGATCGCCTCGTCCCCGCCGAAGGTCAGGTCGTCGGTGACCTCGATCCAGAGGTTGGTGTCGCCCAGGCGGACCTGGTCGCCCACGGTAGGGCCGTAGGACTTCGCGTACTGCTTCCGGGTGATGTTCGCCATTGCTCTACTCCAGCTGGGTTTAAGAGGGCCCGGTCAGCCGAGATCGACGTCGTCGGCCTGCTTGTCCTTGCGCAGGCCCGGAACACGTCGATGCCCGCCGATCGGTACGACCTCGATCGCGTCGCTGGGCGCGTACTCCGGGCTGAACCGCATGGAGTCCCCGGGAGCGACGTCGAGGCGGTAACCCCAAGGGGCCACTCCCGGCGTCTTCGAGCGGTCGTGCGCCAACTCGCGGGCGGCGGCGATCTGTTCGGACCGCACACGCTCAGGGTCGGTCAGCACGGCCTCGGCCTCGGTGGCGGTGTCCAGGTCGGTGAAGAACAGCAGGTCCTCGTTGACGTCGGCCAGGTGGATGTGCGAACCGATCTGGATGTCGCGGTCACCGACGTTGACCACGTAGACCGTCGTCTTGCCCTCTTCGGAGTTGAGAACGTGCTCCGCGGTCGGGGCCTTGACCCACACTCCGCCCACCTCGTACCGGGAGAAGTCGTGGACCTGGCCCGGATCGAGCTCGGAGGGCGGCAGGGACTCGGGAGGGGCAGGGCGGTCAGGCCGCGCGCCCGGACACACGATCGGCGTGAGCTTCGCTGCCAGCGGCTGAAAGTAGGGCACGGGTTCGTCCTCAGCGGATCGGGGCGGGCGTCGGGTCGGCCTTCGGGGCGCGGATCGGGTTGTAGAGGGTGACGAGCTTGCGGCCGTCGGGGAAGGTCGCCTCGATCTGGAGGACGTGGAGCACCTCGGCGACGCCCTCCATGACGTGGGCTGTCGTGAGGACGCTCTCGCCCGCGCCCTGGGTGTCGCCCTTCCGCTGTTCCAGGGGAACGCTGGCGTCGCTCATCATCTGGTCGACGGTGTAGTTGCCCGCCCGGGCCTCCTCGATGACCCAACAGCTGATGTAGGCCACAGCCTCGGGGTAGTTCAGCTTGATGCCACGCTCTTTGCGGTAGCTGGCGAGCATCCCCGCCACGCACAACAGCAGCTTTTCCTGCTCCGACGGAATCAGGTGCATCCATGCTCCTCGACGGTGGTTATGGCGTCTCTGGCCCCGGTGACCCCGGCTCAACGAAGGCAGCCAGAACGCCTCTGGGCCGACGCACGTGAGGCGAGCCGGTGTACTTGTACTCGGGGAGTCAAATGCTCACGGCCTTCCCGGATCCGGCGATGAATGTGAGTCCGCAGCGCCAGGTGGGACCCCCGGGTCCCGCCAGCCGAGCCACGCTGCGCCATAGGTGATCATCCTGCGGCTGGCCGGGAAGCTGCCGCACAATCCGCCCCGCACCCCTCGAATGGACGGCGACGCGAGCGTTTGAACGAAGCCGGCGGCCACGAGAAGGGGTGCCGGTTCGATGACCTTGCACTCGGCCGTGCCGTCGCTGACCAGGATGGAGCAGGGTGTCTCGGTGCCGATGGGCGGAAACGCGAACGCGAGGGTCTCCTCGGAGTGCTGACTCTCACTTCCGTGGGCTGGGTCTTCCCAGATAGAAGAGCACGGCGTAGCCGTGTGACGGCCTCCTTCCTCTCCCTTCAGACCGTGTCCTACATGGTCAGTTTGAGGAACCGCTTGTAGCAGCAGAGAGCGGATGCCAGTCCGCTAAGGGCCAGGTAGTTGCCTGGTTTCTGCTCGTAGCGGTGGTTGAGGCGGCGGTAGCCGGTCGGCCAGGACATGGTGCGTTCGATGACTTACCTGCGACGGCCGAGCCGCTCGCTGGAGTCGGTGCCCTTGCGGGCGATGCGGATGCCGATGCGTTTGTCCGACAGCCAACGCGGCAGGTGAGGGATGTCGTATGCCTTGTCTGCAGGAAGGCGCGCGGGTTTGGCGTGGGCCGCGTGGGATGCGTGTCCCATGTGGAAATGGGACGGCATCGGCTTCAGAGCGAGGCTGTCGTGGATGTTGGCCGCGGAGAGCGCAACCCGTAGGGGCAGTCCGTTCGCGTCGGACAGGACATGCATCCTGGAACCGGGCTCACCTCGGTCCACGGGGCTCGGACCTGCAAGTTCGCCCCCCCTTTTTTAGCCCTCACGTGGGCGGAATCGAGGACCGCACGGACAGGTCGACCAGGTCCTGCTCATCCAGGAGTTGGAGAACCTTCTGATGCGGTCGGCCCCAGACCCCGGCACGAGACCAGATGGCGAAGCGGTGGTGCACGGCCGACTTCGACGCTCCGGAGCACGGCGGCAACGACCGCCAGGCACAGCCGCTGACCAGGACGTAGATGATCGCGGCAAACACCGCCTCATCATCGATGTTCGCGACCCCGGCGCGCGCGGCGCGGCCCTCGACCGGTGCAGCTACCAGATAGTCCGCTCCCACGACTCCCGCTACGCCTACTCCGTGATCGGGGCCGTCGGCGGCGGCACGCGCGAGCTGAAGATCCAAGCGTAGGACGACGTGAGCGTCTCCGGCGTCTGGTGCAAGGTCACCCAAGCCGATGCGTGCGCGGGCGAGCAGGGCCAGCGCCCCACCACGCTCCGCGTCACAGGAAAGCTGGAGAACCCGGAGCACTATGATCCGTCCGTACCGCGGACGATCCACAGCGATGCCCTCAAGCCCGCCGCCACCTCGGTGATTCCCAAGGGACCGGCGATGACGTCTGTCCACCGCCTCGACGCGGACACCGTCCGCGTCACATGGAAACCGGTCGCGGACCATCGGGACCAGGCCCTCTTGATGAAGCGAAAGCCCTTCTACAGCAGCGAGATCGGACTGTGGCATCCCTACACGTTCCAACGCGACGTACTGGTCCGCGCCACATCGATTGACCGCAAGCTGGAGCGTGACTCCGACATCCCCCTGCGGCCCGACACACGCCTACTTGCACGGTTCGCAGGTCGGCAGCGCAGTGCATCAGACGAGAGCTGCAAGGACCGTATCTCCGCCGTTCTCGCTGACCCGGGCCGAGCGCGAAGCACTGCGGGACGGTGACCCCAAACGGGCGAGGGGGCCGCCGGTAGCGGGTGGCGAAGATCTTCCAGTACTTCAGGTGGGCGATGGCCCGTTCGACTGCGGCCCGGAGCGTGTTGACGGAGTCCCCGCAGCCGGTTGAGCCCGCTGAATGTCCCTGCTTTTCGTCCCGGTCGGCGAGGACGGCTTCCACCGCACCGTGGGATTCCCGACGACATCGGTACGCGCCTCGCCGCTTACCACACGCCACGAGCAGGGGAAACGCCGCCGCATCGCCTCCCCACGGGCCGGCTCGGATGCATGGCCAGATAAGGCCTACGTGGCAGATTGGCCGACTTTAAGACCGCGACATTGCCGGGGGAGCCGGCGCGGGGACATGATCACTGCTCGTATCAACCTGATCACTCATCCAGGAGCCGACACGTGATACGCCCCACCGCTTTCCGTACTCTCCCTGCCGTCGCCGTCACCGCGGCCCCTGCCCTGCCCCTCGCCCAGGGAGCTCAGGCGGCCGTCCCGACCCTCGTCGCCCTGGCGACCGCCGCTGTCGGCCATCCCAGCCAGGTCCGCCTGGTCGGCACGGACTTCATCCGCTCCCACCCGCGCGTCGAGGTCCGCTACGGCGGCCCCGGCCCTTCGGAGCGGGCCCGCGGCGTCCCCTCGGCGGCGACGCTGATGTAGCGAGGCACCGGTGCCGCCCGACCCGGGCGGCTCGCCGGCCGCCAGGTCATGGCCGGCGACGACCGCACCGCCACCGCCATCTCCCGCCTTTGCCGCATCTCCTTCCGCCTCGTGGCGGCGTTCCATCCTGTCGCCGGCGCAGCGACCCAGGACAGCGCGGCTGCTTACCGCAAACCCCTCATTGCGTCGTTCGCTCGCATGCCTCGTTTCACGAGAATCCACCACAAGGGAGTTACTGATTTTCATGTACAAACGCCGGAGTTTGCTCGCCTTCGCCACTGTGGGTGCGGTGATATGCACCGCCGGAGTCATGCCGTCGGTCAGCCATGCCGCCAGCGGCGGCGACGGGGAATGGGAGGGGTCCTACGCCGAAACGCACGGCCTGACGGCGGAGGATGTCAAGAACATCAACGCACTGAACAAAAGAGCTCTGACTGCGGGTCAACCTGGAAATTCCCCGGCGGAATTGCCGCCGGGTGCCAGTGCGCTCTTCCGGGCCCCCGACTCCGTCGATGACAGGGTGACCCCTCCCGCCGAGCCGCTCAACCGGATGCCTGACGCGTACCGGGCCTACGGAGGCAGGGCCACTACGGTCGTCAACAACTACATACGCAAGTGGCAGCAGGTCTACAGTCAACGCGGCGGCAACCAACAGCAAATGACAGAAGAGCAGCGAGAGCAGCTGTCCTACGGCTGCGTCGGCGTCACCTGGGTCAATGCAGGCCCCTACCCGACGAACAAACTGGCGTTCGCGTTCTTCGACGAGAACAAGTACAAGAACGATCTGGAAAACAGCAGACCGCAACCCAACGAGACGCAGGCGGAGTTTGAGGGGCGCATCGCCAAGGACAGTTTCGATGAGGGGAAGGGTTTCAAGCGGGCGCGTGAGGTGGCGTCCGTCATGAACGCGGCCCTGGATAACGCGCACGACGAGGGGACTTACATCGACCACCTCAAGACAGAGCTCGTGAACAAAAACGACGCTCTGCTCTACGAGGACAGCCGCTCGAGCTTTTACTCGGCGCTGAGGAATACGCCGTCGTTCAAGGAAAGGGATGGAGGTAACTACGACCCATCCAAGATGAAGGCGGTGGTCTACTCGAAGCACTTCTGGAGCGGGCAGGACCAGCGGGGCTCCTCCGACAAGAGAAAGTACGGCGACCCGGACGCCTTCCGCCCCGACCAGGGCACAGGCCTGGTAGACATGTCGAGGGACAGGAACATTCCGCGCAGTCCCGCCAAACCTGGCGAAAGTTGGGTCAATTTCGACTACGGCTGGTTCGGGGCTCAGGCAGAAGCGGATGCCGACAAAACCGTATGGACCCACGCCAACCACTATCACGCGCCCAATGGCGGCATGGGCCCCATGAACGTATACGAGAGCAAGTTCCGGAACTGGTCTGCGGGGTACGCGGACTTCGACCGCGGAGCCTACGTCATCACGTTTATACCCAAGAGCTGGAACACCGCCCCCGCCGAGGTGAAGCAGGGCTGGCCGTAACAGAGCCGGGCGGAGAGGGCCGGGCCACCCGGCCCTCTCCGCCGGCCCGCCACACAGCCGGCGGTCATCCCGGATGTGCTACGGAGCGCTGGAGGGTGCGCTCGCCCCAGCGCTTCGGGGAACTGGCGGCACCTGGGGAACGCAGCGCCGGAGGAAGACGACGTGGTCGATATCGAGCTTGCGGGCGTCGGTGACGGCCTGAGCATCAACCCTGCTGCCGTCCAGCCATCCGTGTCAGCCCGGCTTCGGCGGCTTCTGCGCGTCGAAAGCGAAGAGAGTGTTCTTGGCGGCGGCCACGATCACCGCACGCCCTGCAAGAG
>NZ_JBEYVM010000030.1:0-22719 GCF_040643995.1 Streptomyces sp. NPDC047049
CCCCAACGGGAGGGGACGGGCCGGAGCGGGTGGGGTGCCGGACGTAAAGCGAAGCAGTCCGGCACCCCACCCGCGCAGGCCCGTCACCGCACCCCGACAGCCCCGCGCAGCGGCCCCGCCCGCCGCCAGGCGAAACGGCGGGAAAGCCAAAAACGGCGCAGGCAAAGCGCAGCGGACCCGCCCCGCGCAGCGGACCCGCCCGCCGCCAGGCGCAACGGCGGGAAAGCCAAAGACGGGGCAGGCAAAGCGCAGCGGAACGGCGGGAACCCCCACGTCGGGCCAGCCAGAAACGTGGGGAGGTAAACCATTTGCATGGGGCCGTTAGACTGCCTCCCATGGCAGTTCTCCCCCGGGTTCATTAGACGGCGCAGCCCGCTCTCGGACCGTCCGTCCAATCCGCCGTCTTCCTGCCCTGGAGTTTTTCCGTGATTACCGCCTCCGGCCTCGAGCTGCGCGCCGGCGCCCGCATCCTCATCGAGTCCGCTTCCTTCCGTATCGCCAAGGGCGACCGCATCGGCCTGGTGGGCCGTAACGGCGCCGGCAAGACGACCCTCACCAAGGTGCTGGCGGGCGAGGGCATCCCCGCCTCCGGTTCGGTCACCCGCGCCGGCGACGTCGGCTATCTGCCGCAGGACCCGCGCACCGGCGACCTGGACGTGCTGGCCCGCGACCGCATCCTGTCCGCCCGTGACCTCGACAGCGTGCTGCGCAAGATGCGCGAGAACGAGGACCGGATGGCCAACGGCAAGGGCGCCACCCGCGAAAAGGCGATGCGGAAGTACGAGCGCCTGGAGACCGAGTTCCTGACCAAGGGCGGGTACGCCGCCGAGGCGGAGGCCGCGACCATCGCCGCCAGCCTCGGTCTGCCCGACCGCATCCTCGGCCAGCCGCTGCACACCCTCTCCGGTGGTCAGCGCCGCCGCGTCGAGCTGGCCCGGATCCTGTTCTCGGACTCCGACACCCTGCTGCTCGACGAGCCCACCAACCACCTCGACGCCGACTCCATCGTCTGGCTGCGGGACTACCTCAAGACCTACCGCGGCGGCTTCATCGTGATCTCCCACGATGTCGACCTGGTCGAGACCGTGGTCAACAAGGTGTTCTACCTCGACGCCAACCGCTCGCAGATCGACATCTACAACATGGGCTGGAAGCTCTACCAGCAGCAGCGCGAGGCCGACGAGAAGCGCCGCAAGCGCGAGCGCGCGAACGCCGAGAAGAAGGCCGCGGCGCTCAACACCCAGGCCGACAAGATGCGGGCCAAGGCCACCAAGACCGTCGCCGCCCAGAACATGGCCAAGCGCGCCGACAAGCTGCTCGCCGGGCTGGAGCAGGTGCGCGCCGCCGACAAGGTCGCCAAGCTGCGCTTCCCGGACCCGGCGCCGTGCGGCAAGACCCCGCTCACCGCCGAGGGCCTGTCGAAGTCCTACGGCTCCCTGGAGATCTTCACCGATGTCAACCTGGCCATCGACAAGGGCTCCCGGGTCGTCATCCTCGGCCTGAACGGTGCCGGCAAGACCACCCTGCTGCGGCTGCTGGCCGGCGTCGAGACGCCGGACACCGGTGAGGTCCGCCCCGGGCACGGCCTCAAGCTCGGCTACTACGCCCAGGAGCACGAGACCCTGGACCCGGACCGCACGGTCCTGGAGAACATGCGCTCGGCCGCCCCGGACATGGACCTGGTCGCCATCCGCAAGACGCTGGGTTCCTTCCTCTTCTCCGGGGACGACGTCGACAAGCCCGCCGGGGTGCTCTCCGGCGGCGAGAAGACCCGGCTCGCCCTGGCGACGCTGGTCGTCTCCTCGGCCAATGTGCTGCTGCTCGACGAGCCCACCAACAACCTCGACCCGGCCAGCCGCGAGGAGATCCTCGGCGCGCTGCACACCTTCACGGGCGCGGTGGTCCTGGTGTCGCACGACGAGGGAGCGGTGGACGCGCTGGAGCCCGAGCGCATCATCCTGCTGCCCGACGGCGTCGAGGACCTGTGGGGCCAGGACTACGCGGACCTGGTCGCGCTGGCCTGATCACGGCGTATGGATCATGCCGTATGGATCATTCGGCCGATGTGTGATCCATCATCTGAGTGAGAACGGCTCGTACACCGGCGAGTCTGCGGCATCCGGCCGGGTCCTTGGGGCCCGGCCGTCCCCATTTCGTCGGCATACCGCCTGACCTGCCCCTTCTCGCGCGAAGCCGGGGACGGGCGGCCTTCCGCAGAGGCGGAATATGGCATTCCGGCCCGTGAGAGCGCCCGCTGGACGGCAAAGGATGTCGTACTGACCCTGCGGAATGGGTGGCCAGGAAGCCGGGGAGGGGTGATCATGAGAGTCCAGAGCGCACTTCCCACGAGGAGGCACGGGTGGCCGAGACTCTGAAGAAGGGCAGCCGGGTAACCGGCGCCGCGCGCGAGAAGCTCGCGGCAGACCTGAAGAAAAAGTACGACTCCGGTGCGAGCATCCGGGCGCTGGCCGAGGAAACCGGCCGCTCCTATGGATTCGTGCACCGGATGCTCAGCGAATCCGGTGTGGTCCTGCGCGGTCGAGGCGGAGCCACAAGGGGCAAGAAGGCCGCATCGGCCTGACGGCTGCGACTCCGGGTGCAGCGGTGTCCCCCCGGTCGACCAAGCAGTCGGCCGGGAGGTTACCGTTCAGTCACTTACGCACGCAGGTGCGGACGGCTGACTCGGAGGCGCTGATGACTCTGCTCGACAAGGACGGTGTGCGACTCACCGTTGACGGTGCGATCGCCACGGTGACCCTCGCCAACGCAGCGAAGCGCAATGCGCAGTCGCCGGCCATGTGGCGGGCGCTCGCCGAGGCGGGTTCCCTGCTGCCGGGAAACGTGCGGATCGCGGTGCTCCGTGGTGAGGGCCAGTCCTTCTCCGCGGGCCTCGACCGTCAGGCGTTCACGCCCGAAGGCTTCGACGGCGAGCCGTCGTTCATCGATCTGGCCCGCGGCACGGACAGCGAGCTGGACGCCACGATCGCCGAGTACCAGGAAGCGTTCACCTGGTGGCGGCGCAACGACCTGGTGTCCATCGCCGCCGTGCAGGGTCATGCCATCGGCGCGGGCTTCCAGCTCGCCCTGGCCTGCGATCTGCGGGTGGTCACGCCCGACGTCCAGTTCGCCATGCGCGAGACCAGCCTGGGCCTCGTACCGGACCTGACCGGTACCCACCCCCTGGTCGGACTGCTGGGCTACGCCCGTGCGCTGGAGATCTGCGCCACGGGCCGCTTCGTGCATGCCGAGGAGGCCGAGCGGATCGGCCTCGCCAACCTCGTGGTGCCCGCGGACGAACTCGATGCCACCGTGACCGACCTGGCCGCCGCGCTCACCGCCCCGCCGCGGGACGCCGTCATCGAGACCAAGGCCTTGCTGGCCGGCGCCGCGGGCCGTACGTACGAGGAGCAGCGCACCGCCGAACGGGCCGCCCAGGCACGCCGGCTGCGCGACCTCGCCGGCGTGGGGGAGTGACCCGCCGCTGCACTCCTTCAGCGACGGGCGTCCCTTCCGGCCGGGGCGTCCGTCAGCTCCGTTCGACGGCGGTGACCAGCACGGCAACCGTTGACGGCGCCGCCGGTGCGGCGGCCACCGCCCCCCGTACGGCACTGGAGACGTCCAGGGCCCGGTAGCCGGGCGCGGTCGCCAGCTGGATCAGCACATGGCCCTCGGCGTAGCGCACCGCACGGGACGCCCCGCCGAGCACCGGTGCCAGCCGGGCCACCCCCGGTACGCCCCGCGCGACGGCGGCGATCCCCTCCGGGTCCTCCTGTTTCGCACCGCTGCGCTCATCGGGTGCGGGCGGGGCAGGCGGTTCCTGGACACGGCCGGCGGGCGGCGACGGTGCCTCGCCCTCGTCCAGCAGCTCGCTGACCTGCAGATCCACCACACCCACCACCAGCCCCAGCTCCCGGACCGCGGCTTCCAGCAGCGCGGTGCGCACCTGGTCGGCGACGGTGGGCAGCGGCCGGCCGGCGACCGTGGCGAAATCCGCCTCGATCCGCAGCGGGCCGGGCGGCAGCGCGCTCGGCGGCGCCGGCACCGCGGGCCGGGGGGCCCGGTCGGGGTCGGCGACGGACAGCCGCAGCGAGCCGAGGTGCACCCCGGCCGGCGTCCCGGCGGCCGCTCGCAGCGCCCCGGCGGCCGCCTGTTCGGTGATCCATGCTCCGTCCGCGGGCCCGCCGAGCGGCAGCACCCGGCCGATCCCGAGCTGTACCCGCACCGCCTGCGCCCACTGGTTCGCGGCCACCGCGTCACCCCTTTCCCGGCGGTGTCCGGACCTGTTCCGGACACCTCCCGCACCACTCCACCAGCCTGCCGCAGACCCGCGCCCACGGCCCGTACGGCAGGGCGGCGTGCCGGGCGTCGCCGTGCGGAGCACTCCGCTGCCACGTCCCCGGAGCGGCCCGGGGGAGGTGGACCTACTGTGGGCAACGGAGCGGACGGACCGCTTCTCCCCGCGGAAGCGGACCGCTTCTCCTCGCGGAAAGGAACGACGGCGATGAGCGAGAGCCAGCAGCATGCGGAGGGGCCCCGGACTCCTGCCAAGCGGGGTGGCGGCGACCCCGCGACCCGTGGGCGGACCACCATCGCCGACGGGGTGGTCGAGAAGATCGCCGGTCTGGCGGCCCGGGACGTCCTCGGCGTGCATGCCATGGGCAGCGGCCTCGCCCGTACGCTCGGCGCGGTACGCGACCGGGTGCCCGGCGGCGGCAGGTCCGCGACCGCGACCCGCGGGGTCAAGGCCGAGGTCGGCGAGGTGCAGACCGCGCTGGACCTGGAGATCGTGGTCGACTACGGCGTCTCCATCGCCGATGTGGCGCGCTCCGTACGGGAGAACGTCATCTCCGCGGTGGAACGGATGACGGGCCTGGAGGTCGTCGAGGTCAATATCGCGGTCAGCGACGTGAAGCTGCCCGACGAGGAAGACGAAGAAGAGGGAGCGGAGCCGCGGCTCCAGTAGCCGCATCGGTCCGGAGGGGTAGCGAAGGAGCGCAACGATGAGCATGGCCGTGGTCGGCCTCTTGGCCGGTATGGCGCTGGGCTTCGCCGGATACTTCGGCGGCTTCGGCGCCTTTGTCCTGGTGGCGGCGCTGGGCGCCATCGGGTTTGTGGCCGGCAGACTCCTGGACGGGGATCTGGAAGCTGGCGATTTCTTCCGTCCGCGCCGCGGCGACCGCGACGAACGGCGGCGGTGAAGCCGGGTGGCGACGGTGTCCCCGGCCGCCGCTGCCGCCGGCGTGGCGGCCGGCGAGCGGGGCGCGACCAGCATCGCGGACCGGGTGGTGGCGAAGATCGCCGCACAGGCGGCCCGGGAGGCGCTGCGCCGGCAGTCCCCGCAGGCCCGCACGCAGGCGCATGCGACGGTGACCGTGCACCGGCGTGAGGACCGCAGGCACTTCGGCGAGGCGCGGGTGCGGATCGCCGTGGAGCTGGGCTACCCCTCCGACATCGGCGCCCAGTGCCGGGTGGTACGCCGTCACGTCACCGAGCGGGTCAAGGCGTTGGCGAGCATGGACGTGCCCGAGGTCGCCGTGGAGGTCGAGCGGCTGCATTCCCCGCTGGAGGAGCGTACGGGCCGAGGGAGGGTGCGATGAGCGACGACGCGGAGCAGCCGGACACCCGGCGGATGCCCACCCTCGACAAGACGCCCGACGCCACGGACGGCCGGAGCGATTCCGCCGCGGACCCGGCTGCGGCGGACGACGGCGGTGACCGCACCGGGCGCTTCTGGTCGGCCCGCCGGGTCCCGGCCGCGGTGGTCGCGCTGGTGCTGCTGGCCGCCGCCGGACTGCTGCTCTACGACGTGGTCGCGGTGCGCGCCCACCACCCCGCGATGGCCTGGCGCCGGTGGCTCGCCCGCGAACTGGCCACCCGTCACCTCGACAACACCTGGGTGCTGGCCGCCGCCGCGCTCGCGGTGGTGCTCGGCATCTGGCTGATCGTGCTGGCGCTCACCCCCGGACTGCGCCAGGTGCTGCCGATGCGGCCGACGGCGCAGGACCTGCGGGCCGGACTGGACCGGGCGGCGGCCGCGCTGGTGCTGCGCGACCGCGCCATGGAGGTGGCCGGCGTCCAGTCCGTACGGATGAAGGTCGGCCGCCGCAAGGCGAAGGCGCGCGCCGTCTCGCACTTCCGTGAGCTGGACGAGGTCCGCGCCGACCTCGACGTCGCGCTGGGCGAGGGCCTGCGGCAGCTGGGGCTGGCGCACCGGCTCGGCCTGACCGTGCACGTCCGGCGCCCGAAGAAGGGATGAGGCAGCGATGCGCAGGGTCGGCAGAACGATCAACCGGGTACTGCTCGGCGTGACCGGTGTGGTGCTGCTGGGCACCGGTGGCCTGGTGCTGTTCGGCGGCCTGGACCTGCCCGCGAGATGGCGGCTGCGGCTGCCCGCCCACTGGCCCTGGTCAAGCCCCGGCGACGTCCTGCTCTCCGCGCACCAGCGCACCCGCTGGAGTGGCCAGGGCTGGTTCTGGCCCGCCGTGATCGCCGCCCTGGCGGTCTTCGTGCTGCTGATGCTGTGGTGGCTGCTGTCCCAGCTGCGGCGGCACCGGCTGCACGACATCCTCGTCGACAGCGGCGACGGCGAGGGCGCCACCCTGCGTGCCCGGGCGCTGGAGGGCGTCCTCGCGGCCGAAACCGAGTCGCTGGAAGGCGTCGACCGGGCCGGGGTGCTGCTGACCGGCCGCCGGAGCGAACCGCGCATCCGGGCCCTGCTGTCCCTCGCCCCGCACGCCGACCCGGGCACCGTGGTCCGCCGCCTGGCGGACGAGGCGGTGACCCACGCCCGCCGCTCGGCCGGGCTCGACCGGCTGGCGGGGGATGTCCGGCTGCGCGCGGTCAAGCACCGGCCCGAGCGGGTCAGTTAGGGGGAGACACCCCCAGGGCCAAGACGATCGGTGAGGGCCGGGGGGGGGGACTCCCCGTCAGAAGCCGTGCCGGGCCCCGCCGTCCACCGGCACCATCACCCCGGTGACGTACGACGCGGCCGGGGAGAGCAGGAATGCCGCGGCCCGGCCGAACTCCTCCGGTGTGCCGTAGCGGCCCAGCGGGATCGCCGCGGAATTACGGGCGCGGGTGCCCTCCGGGTCGCCGGAGAGCGCGTCGAGCTGGGTCATCCGGTCGGTGGCGATCCGGCCGGGCAGGACGCCGAGGACCCGGATGCCGCGCGGGCCGAGCTCGACCGAGAGCGACTTGGCGAAGCCGGCGAGGCCGGGGCGGAGCCCGTTGGAGACGGTCAGCCCCGGGATCGGCTCATGTACCGAGCCGGACAGCACGAAGCCGATCACACCGCCCTCCGCCAGCTCGGCGGCGGCCGTGCGGGCCAGCCGTACCGCGCCCAGGAAGACCGACTCGAAGGCCTGCTGCCACTGCTCGTCGGTGTTGTCGAGGGCGCCGCCGGGCGGCGGGCCGCCCACGCTGATCAGCACGCCGTCCAAGCGGCCGAAGCGCTCCCGGGCCGCGGCCACCAGGCGGCCCGGGCCCTGGGGGTCGGCGTTGTCGGCCGCCACCCCCAGGGCCCGTTCGCCGAGCGTGGCCGCGGCCGCTGCCGCGCTCTCCTCGGTGCGTCCGGTGAGCACGACATTGGCGCCGTCGGCGACCAGTTCGCGGGCGGTGGCGAAACCGAGGCCGCGGGTCGCCCCGGTGACGAGGTACGTCCGGTCGGTGAGTCCAAGATCCATGGCCCTAGTCTGCCCCGGCCCCGTCCTGCAGCCCGAAGGCGGTCCCCACCAGCCCGATATGGCTGAACGCCTGCGGATAGTTGCCCAGCTGGCGGCCGGCCGCCGGGTCGTACTCCTCGGAGAGCAGCCCCACATCGTTGCGCAGGTCCAGCAGCCGCTCGAACATCTCCCGGGCCTCGTGCCGCCGTCCGCTCATCCGCAGTGCGTCGACGAGCCAGAACGAGCAGGCCAGGAAGGTGCCCTCGTCGCCGGGCAGCCCGTCGACCGAGCCGCCCTCGGTGCTGTAGCGGCGGATCAGACCCTCATGGCTCAGCTCCCGGCGCACCGTGTCGATGGTGCCGGCGACCCGCGGGTCGTTCCCGGGCAGAAAGCCGACCCGGGGGATCAGCAGGGTTGCCGCGTCCAGTTCCGCCGACCCGTAGAACTGGGTGAAGGTGCCGCGTTCGGCGTCATAGCCCCGCTCGCACACCTCCCGGTGCACCTCGTCGCGCATCGCCCGCCAGCGGTCGACGTCCCCGCCCAGCTTCGGATTGGCCTCCAGCGCCCACACCACCCGGTCGGCCGCCACCCAGGCCATGACCTTGGAGTGCACGAAGTGCCGGCGCGGCCCGCGGATCTCCCACAGCCCCTCGTCGGGGTCGCGCCAGGTGGACTCCAGATAGTCGACCAGCGCGCGCTGGATGCTCCAGGCGTGCGGCTCCGAGGGCAGCCCGGCCGTGCGCGCGATGTGGAAGGAGTCGAGCACTTCGCCGTAGACGTCGAGCTGACGCTGTTCGACGGCGGCGTTGCCGATGCGTACGGGCACGGAGCCGGCGTATCCGGACAGCCACGGCAGCTCGGCCTCCGGCAGCCGCCGCTCACCCGCCAGCCCGTACATGATCTGCAGGTCGTCGGGGGCACCGGCCACCGCCCGCAGCAGCCAGTCCCGCCAGGCACCGGCCTCCTCCAGGTATCCGGCGGAGAGCAGCGAGTTCAGGGTGAGGCTGGCGTCGCGCAGCCAGCAGTAGCGGTAGTCCCAGTTGCGTACCCCGCCCAGCTCCTCGGGCAGCGAGGTGGTGGGGGCGGCGACGATGCCGCCGGTGGGCGCGTAGGTGAGCGCCTTGAGGGTGATCAGCGAGCGCATCACGGCCTCGCGGTAGGGCCCGTGGTAGCGGCAGCGCCCGGCCCAGGTGTGCCAGTCGTCCAGGGTGTCCTGAAGCGCCTCGAACGGGTCGATCTGGACCGGCCGGGGTTCGTGGGAGGGGTGCCAGGTCAGCACGAACGCGGCGCGTTCGCCCGCGGCGACGGTGAAGTCCGAGCGGGTGCTGAAGTCCTTGCCGTAGGTGGTGCTCCGGTCCGGGGTGCGCAGCCATACCGAGTCCGGCCCGGCGACCGCGACCCGGCAGCCCTCGGTGGCCCGCACCCAGGGCACCGCCCGGCCGTAGTCGAACCGCAGCCGCAGCACCCCCCGCATCTCGACGCTGCCGCTCAGGCCCTCGACGATCCGTACGACATCGGGCTGGCGGTCGCGCTGCGGCATGAAGTCGATGACCCGGACGCTGCCCGTGGGGGTCTCCCACACCGTGTCGAGGATCAGCGAGTCACCGCGGTAGGAGCGCACCGCGCGGGCCTCGGGGGAGCGGGGGGACAGCCGCCAGTGGCCGTTGTCCTTGTGGCCCAGGAGCGCGGCGAAGCAGGCCCCGGAGTCGAAGCGGGGCAGGCACAGCCAGTCGATGGAGCCGTCGCGGCCGACGAGGGCGGCGGTCTGCAGATCGCCGATGAGCGCATAGTCCTCGATATGTGGGGGCACTCAGCGGTTTTTCCCGCACGGCGCGGGCGCCACGCGCTGTAGCGGCTGTACGGGCTACGACGTGGCCGGCACCGACGCCGTGTCGTCGGCCTCCGCAGCCTCGGGAGTATCGGCAGCCTCAGTCTCCGGGTCCGGTCCGGCCGCGGCTGCTTCCTTCTCCTTGGCGGCGGCCTCCACCCGGTCGCGGTGTTCCCGGCGGACCAGGATCACCCAGCCGACCGGCACCGCCGCCGCGAACAGCCACCACTGGACCGCATACGCCATGTGCGGCCCGATGGAGTCGTGGTCCGGCTCGGGGACCAGCTCCGGCTTGCCGCCGGGCGGCTTCGGCCCGGTCTGCTCGATATAGCCGCCGAGCAGCGGCCGGCCGACCCGCTTCGCCTGCTCCTTGCTGTTGATCAGCATGATCTGGCGGGCGGGCAGGCCCTTGGTGTCCTTGATACCGCTGACCGCGGTGGTCTCGTCGGCCATCATCCGGCCGGTCACGGTGACCTTGCCCTGAGGGGCGGCCGGGACGTCCGGGAACTTGGTGAGGTCGTTGCCCGCCGAGATCCAGCCGCGGTTGACCAGCACGGCCCGGCCGTCGCCGAGGACCAGTGGGGTCAGGACGTAGTAGCCGATGCTCTGCTCGTCGGCGGCGGTGCGCTGACGGACCACGACCTCGTGCGCCGTGTCGAAGGTGCCGGTGGCGGTGACCGTGTGCCACATGTCGTGGTGGGGCAGGTTCCGGCCGGGTGCGGTCAGCTCGGTGACCGGCACCGGCCTGGCGGCCAGGCTGCTCGCGATCAGCTGGTTCTGCGCCACCTTGTGTTCATGGCGGTGGAGCTGCCAGAAGCCCAGCTTGATCATGACGGGGATCAGCACGAGACCCACGAGGGTGAGGATCACCCACTGCCGGGACAACAGGAAGCGGTACACGGCTTCGACGGTACCCGGGCCTCCACCGCACCCGAGCCGGGGGTCCCCGGTAGCGGCCGGGGGAGGGGCCGGACGGGCGGCCACCCGGTCCGGACCGGGCGGGCCCGCCGGCTCAGACCCGGTCGACGATGCCCACCCTCCCGTCCGACCGGGCGCAGTGCGCACCGCAGTACCACTGTCCGTCGGCTTCCACGCCCTGGCCGATGATCTGGCACCGGCAGTGCTCACAGATCGGCGCCATGCGGTGGATGGCGCAGGCGAAACAGTCGAAGACGTGCACCGCGCCCTGCGCGTGCACCTCGAATGTCATGCCGTATTCGTTTCCGCAGACCTCACAACGTGCCATGCGCCACAGGGTGCGGGCGGCGCCCCCGCGGGGCGAGGTGCCGACGGGTGTGTTGGAGGGGCTTCACCCGGACGCAGGCGCCGCTGACGCCGGCTCGACATCCTGCAGCAGCTGCATGAAGGCCGCCTCATCGATCACGACCGTGCCGTACGAGGCGGCCTTGGCCGTCTTGGAGGTCCGGGCGTCGGGGTCGTTGGTCACCAGCAGGCTGGTCAGCCGGGACAGGCTCGTGGCGACATGGAGCCCGGCCTCGATGGCCCGGTCCTCCAGCAGCTCGCGGTCCACGGAGGTGTCGCCGGAGAAGGCGACCCGCATCCCCTGGACGAGCCGGCCACCCGCCTCGTAGCGCCCCGGGTTGGGGTACGGGCACGCCGGGCGCTTACGGGAGGGCCGCCAGGACGTGGGGCGGTAGGACGGTGCCGAGGCGTGCTGCCGGGGCGCGGGGGTGTCCGACCACTCCGTCAGCGGCTGGCAGCTCATCAGCGGCAGCCGCAGATTCTCCTGTGCGGCCCGCCGCAAACCGGGACGGAACGACTCGGCCAGCACCCGGGCGTCGTCCAGCGCATGGTGGGCGCGCTCCTGCACCACGCCGTAATGCGCGGCGAGGGATTCCAGCTTGTGATTGGGCAGTGGGAGCCGCAGCTCCTTGGCCAGGGCGATGGTGCACAGCCGCTGCCGGACCGGTGCCGTCGCCGCGGCGCGCGCGTACTCACGGGCGATCATCGACCAGTCGAACATCGCGTTGTGCGCGACCAGTACCCGGTCCGCCAGGCGCCGGGACAGCTCCGGGACGATCTCCGGGAAGAGCGGGGCATCGGCCAGCACGGCGCTGGTCAGACCGTGGATCCAGACCGGCCCCGGGTCCCGCTGCGGGTTGACGAGGGTGTACCAGTGGTCCTGGACCTCGCCCTGTGCGTCGAGTTGGTACACCGCGGCGGAGATGATCCGGTCGTCTCTGGCCAGGCCCGTGGTCTCGACGTCGACCACCGCGTACCCCTGGGGGTATGCGGACGGCCAGGGAGCCGGCGGCGTCTGCGGGCCCGGCTGCTGCCCGATCTTCGGCGCGATCGGGTCGGCTGCTGCCATACGGTCTTCGAGCATGGTCACTGAGGATACGGGCCACCACTGACAGCCACCGAACCGGCGTGGGGCGCGCGGGGGCAGTCGCACGCCCCGCGCCGGTTCGGTGGCCGGCACCACGGCGGACAGCGGGGAGGCCGACGACGCCCCTCTTTCCGTGACCGGCAGCGAAGTTGACGGCGGGCCGGAAGCCGGTCGCCGAAGCCGCGGGGGAGGCGCCCCTTACGTCCCCAGTTGCCGCGCCGGCTGCGCCTCCTCCGCCACCGAGCCGTCCCCGTCGACGCTCACCCGGCGGAGCGTGGCGCCCGGTCTGCGGGTGACGACCTCCATGAGACGGCCGTCGGTGAACACCCCGGCGGCGCCGTCGTCGACCGCCCAACCCCCGGGCAGCACACGGTCGTTGACGGCCGCGAGATAGCCGGGCCTGCGCTCCGGTTCGCTGTCGTAGTGCGGGCACAGGCTGCCCGGCAGCAGTCCCAGCCCGTCGGCCAGCGGCACGGGCGGGCCGAAGGAGTCGGAGAACGCGCTCTCGAACCAGCAGCACGCTCCGGCGCTGATGCCGCACAGCACCACCCCTGCCGCGTACGCCTCGCGCAGGACCGCGTCCAGGCCGTGCACCCGCCAGACGGCAAGCATGTTGGCGGTGTTGCCGCCGCCGACGTAGACGATGTCCTGGGCGAGGACGAAGGACCGCAGATCGGTCACGGTGCGCCGGAACAGCTCCAGATGGCTCGGCTCGCACCCGCGCCCGGCGAACGCCGCGTGGAACTTCTCGGTATACGCCGGTGCGTCACCGCTCGCGGTCGGCAGGAAGCAGACCTTCGGCCGGGCCCGGCCGGCCCTCTCCAGGACGAAGTCGTCCAGCAGGGTGTCGGGGTCGTCGGAGAAGCCGCCGCCGAGCAGGACGATCGTGGGTGTGCGGGTCATGGGACCTCGATTCCGGACGTCGTGGGGACCTGCCGCCGGGCCGTCGTCGCGGCGCAGCTGACGGCACGTCTTACATACTTCTCAGTAACAACCCCTAGCGGCACCGCCGTCCACGCCTTTATGGTGCGGGACATGCCGCACCTGCCCGATGTCCTGTTGTGGTCCATACCGGCCTTCGTCCTGCTCGCCGTGATCGAGATGGTGAGCTACCGCCTCCATCCCGACGAGGAGGCGGCCGGCTACGAGGCCAAGGACGCCGCCACCAGCGTCGGCATGGGCCTGGGCAGCCTGGTTTTCGACGCGCTGTGGAAGATCCCCATCGTGGCGGTCTACGCCGCCGTCTACGAGCTCACCCCGCTGCGGATCCCCGTACTGTGGTGGACGCTGCCCCTGATGCAGCTCGCTCAGGACTTCTTCTACTACTGGTCGCACCGTGGCCACCACGTCATCCGCGTCCTGTGGGCCTGCCACGTGGTGCACCACTCCAGCGAGAAGTTCAACCTCACCACCGCCCTGCGCCAGCCCTGGACGACCTGGACCGTCTGGCCCTTCTACGTGCCGATGATCGCGCTCGGCGTCCATCCGGCCGTGATCGCCTTCACCTCCGGCGCCAACCTCGTCTACCAGTTCTGGGTGCACACCGAGCGGATCGACAAACTGCCCCGGCCCTTCGAGTTCGTGCTCAACACCCCCTCCCACCACCGGGTCCACCACGCTTCGCAGGGCGGCTACCTGGACCGTAACTTCGGCGGGATCCTGATCATCTGGGACCGGATGTTCGGCTCGTTCGTGGCCGAAACCGAGCGGCCGGTCTTCGGACTCACCAAAAACATCAAGACCTTCAACCCGCTGCGGGTGGCCACCCATGAGTACGCCGCCATCGCGCGCGACCTACGGGCCGCGGACAGCTGGCGCGAGCGCGCCGGGCGGGTGTTCCGCGGACCGGGCTGGCAGCCGGCCGGGCAGGCCGCCGCGGGGCAGGCCCCGACGGCCGGCCGGCCGGAGGCCGAGGCGCGCCCCTCCGTCGGAGAGCCGGCCGCATGAGGGCACGGTGGCCGCGGGCCGTCCGGCCCCTGCTGTGGGTCTTCGCCGCACTGGCCCTCGTGCACCTGGGCGCGCTGCTCGGCGGCGTCCCGGCCGTCGGGCAGCTCACCAAGCCCGCGCTGATGCCGGTGCTCGCCGCCTACGTGCTGGCGCGCGGCGGTCCCCCGCTGCTCGCCGGTGCGCTGCTGTGCGGCTGCGGCGGGGACACCTTCCTCCAGATCGGCGGGGACGTCGCCTTCCTGGTGGGGATGGGCTCGTTCGCCGCCGGACACGTCTGCTACCTGCTGCTGTTCGCCCGGCACGGGGCGGCGCCGGAGGCCGGACGGCGGGGGCGGACGGCCGGCGCCGGCGCTGCGTACGCCGTGCTGCTCGTTGGCACGGTGGTGCTCCTGTGGCCGGACCTCCCGGCCGACCTGCGGATCCCGGTCGCCGGCTACAGCCTGCTGCTCACCGCGATGGCGTTCGGCGCGCTCCGGGCGGGCCTGCCGGCCGCCGCCGGCGGACTGCTCTTCCTCCTCTCCGACACCCTGATCGCCAGCGGCATCGCCCACTGGCCGCAGCTGCCCGCCCCGCAGTTCTGCATCATGTTCACCTACCTCGCGGCCCAGTACGCGCTGGCCGGCGGGGTGCTGCGGGCGGCCGGCACCGCTGCCCGGCCCGCACCGGGGGCCGGTGCGGCGCGGGCCGAGGTGGCCGGCGGCACCGCCGCTTGAGTCTCCCCCCGTGGGAGACCCGACAGTGGACGGCATGTACGAGGACGGCACGGGCCTGCTCACCATCGGCGCGCTGGCGCGCCTGACCGGCGTTCCGGTCAAGACCATCAGGAGTTGGTCGGACCAGGACCTGCTGCCGCCCGCCGCCCGCACCCCCGCGGGCTACCGGCTGTACGGCGCGGACGCCCCGGCCCGCCTGGAGATCGTGCGCAGCCTGCGCGACCTGGGCGCAGCAGCAAGCCGCGCAGCAGCAAGCCGCAATGCGCGTCGCGGAGCTGATGCGGCTGCGCGGAGAGGAGGCCGTCACGGCCGGCATCGCCCCCGACTCCCCGGCCGCGGAGCCCTTCCTCGCCGAGCTGATCGCCGCCTGGCTCCCCACCCAGGCCGGCACCCCCGACCTGCCCGACGGGGACGGTCCGCAGGCCCGCGGCCGGCTGCTGGAGCAACTGGAGACCGCCGCCGAGCCGGCCGTCGAGCGCTACTGGCAGCTGCTGTGCACCGTCACCGGCCGGCCCGCCCCGCCCCGCTGGGACCTCGCCGGCACCTGGACCGCGGCCGCGCTGCGCGCCCACCTCCAGCCGTACGAGCTGGACCGGTCCGCCTTCGACGGCACCGGCCCGGACCGGGTGATGCACGCCTACGAGCAGGTGATCCGGGACGTGTCCGCGCTGGTCGCCGCCGTACGGCCCGAGGACCTGGACCTGCCGACACCGTGCGCGGGGTGGCGCGTACGGCAGTTGCTCGACCACATGGTGTGGGAGAACCTGATGGCCGCCTCGATCGCCGAGGACGCCCCGCGCACCGACCACACCGCCGACCACCTCGGCGACGATCACCGCGCCGCCTTCGAGGGCTCGGCGCGTGCCGCCCTCGCCGCCTTCACCCACAGCGGGATGCTCCGGCGCACCTACGGTCCCTACGAGGCACCCGGCGCGATGCTCGTCCAGCAGGTGGTGGTCGAACTCCTCGCTCACGGGTGGGACTTGGCGCGGGCAACGGGGGCGCCGACCGGGCTGGCACCCGCGGTCGCCGAGGAGACCCTGGCGGCGGCCCGCCGGATCTACGGGGCCGCGCCGCGCACCGAGGGCGGCTCGTTCGCCCCCGAGCGCCCCGCCCCGCCCGGCGCGCACGCCACGGACCGGCTGGCGGCCTTCCTCGGCCGCGACCCGGCTTTCCCGGGCCGTGACCCGGTCCTCCTGGGCCGTGACCCGGTCCTCCCCGGCCGCGACCCGGGCTGACCGGCCCGCCCCGGGCCGCCCGCACCACCCGCACGGCAAAGGGCCGGGTGGCACACCACCCGGCCCTCCCCCGCAACGTCCCGGAAACGTCCGGGAGTTACTTCTTCACCGCGTCCAGCGCATCGACGATGCCGTAGCCGAAGTGGCTGTTGACATGCTTGGTGCCGGTGCAGGTCGCGTCACCCGTGGCGCAGCCGGGGTTGTCCGCCTGCTCCTTGAGGAGCCACTGGACCTCCTGCGGGCTGGACTTCGGGTGGGTGCTCTTGAGCAGCGCCGCGACGCCCGCGACGTGCGGGGTCGCCATGGACGTGCCGGCCAGGTAGGCCCAGTCACCGCCCGGCATGGTGGAGAGGATGTTGCCGTTCTTGGCGGGCAGTTCGGGCACCTGCCGCGAGTCGCCGCCCGGTGCGGACACATCGATCTGGCCGAGGCCGTAGTTCGAGTAGTACGACTTGAGCTTGTTGACGCCCGCTGCCGCGACCGTCACCGTGCCCGGCAGCTGGGTGGGAACGTCCCAGCAGGTCTTCGGGTTGATGGTGCGCTCGACCGGGGTGGAGTCGTTCGGGCTGGAGGCGTCGGGCAGCTGGGGAGCCGCCAGGTTGAGGCCGGAGTTGCCCGCCGCGGCGATGTTGAGCACGCCCTTGCGCTGGGCGTAGCTCGCCGCACGGCCGACCGCGTCGATGATGGCGGCCTGGTCCGCGTCGTCCTTGCAGTTGAACATCCACGGGTCGACGTAGTAGCTGTTGTTGGTGACCTCGACGCCGTGGTCCGCCGCGAAGACGAAGGCGCACACCACGCTCTCGGCGTAGAAGAGGCTCGTCTCCGGCTCGCTGACCTTGAGGGCGGAGATCTTCACGCCCGGCGCGACACCCGCCACGCCGACACCGTTGCGGGCCGCGGCGATCGTGCCCGCGACATGGGTTCCGTGGTAGTCCTCGTCCGGGTTCCAGGGACGCCAGGCGCCCTTGGACGTGTCGGCCACGCCGCCCACGCAGTTGGCGGACTGCTTCGCGGAGAAGTTGGCCTTCAGGTCGGGGTGGGTGTCGTCCACACCGGTGTCGATGACGCCGACGGTGACGTCCCTGCTGCCCGGGTTCACCTGCGCGGCCTGGTCGGCCTTGATGGCGGGCAGGTCCCACTGCAGCGGTTCGAGCGGTTCCTCGCCGTTCGCCTTCGCCGCCTTGCCGGCCGCCGCCAGCTGGGACTTCGGCAGGTCGATCTTCTGCGGCTTGCCGATGTCGGTGGTGCCCTGCGCCTTCAGCGGCGCGGTGCGGGTCGCGCCCGCCGACTGCACACCGGGCACCGTGCGCAGGGTGGTGGCGAACTGGGGGTTGGCCGAGTGGACGACGATCACGCCTATCCGTTCATGGGCGATGACCACCTTCCCGCCGGCCTTGGCTATCGCCTTCTCCACCTTGCCGACCACGGTATGGCCGGGCGTGGTGTTCACGACGTACGACAGCAGCGGGCCGTCGGCCGGGGCCGCTGCGGCCGGGGCGGAGTCCTGGGACGCGGCGGTGGCCGTGTTCGGGAGGAAACCGAGGGACGCGGTCAGAGCCAGTCCGAGCGGTACGGCCAGCGCCCGCATGCGTCTGGATCGGGGATGTGCCATGGATACTCCACATCATCCGTGAGACCGCCCGTGCGCGGGTTGCGCACGGGCGGTTGCAATGAGAAGTGAAGTTATCGGCCACCACTCGTGTGCAGCAATGGACTTCGGAGAAAAAACGGGGAGAAAACCCGCCAGCAGTGTGAAATTGATAGCGCGTCAGCCGATGTCGGCCGCCTTGGACGCCTTCCGGCCCGGTCAGCCGTCGCGTCGCAGGGTGGTGATGCTCAGCGGGGGCAGCGCGATCCGCGGTCCGTACCAGCGGCGCGCGACGACGGCCGTCCCCGGCCGTGGTTCCGAGGGGGCGAGGGGGAGCGGCGCCGGCAGCCGGATGCTGCCGTAGGGGCGCCGGCGGGGAACGGGGGGCTGCGGGGCCTGCTGTGGCGGCGGATTCACACCGGGCTCAACGAAGCGCCCCGCGCGCGGTGGCGGCCCGGCGCGGGCATTCCCCCGGTTTCTTCTGGGATTCAACCAACGAACCCCTGTCGTATCGTCTGATGCGCCTCTACGATGCGTGATCCAGATCACTTACGTGAGCTTTACCGTCGGCCGGGCTCCTCCCGGGCCGGTCCGCCGGGCCGGCCCGGGGGCCGCCCCTTCGCGTCAGGAGATTCCGTGAGCGCCGCACCGACCCTCGACCCGGGGACGCATGAGCCGCCCGACTACATCCAGGTGCAGTCGAGTGCGGAATTCGCCGAACTCCGCCGCGCACACCGCTCGTTCGCCTTCCCGCTGACCGTCGCCTTCATCCTCTGGTACCTCGGTTACGTGCTGCTGTCGAGCTACGCCGGCGGCTTCATGGGCACCAAGGTCCTCGGCCATATCAATGTGGCCTTCGTCCTCGGCGTCGCCCAGTTCGTCACGACCTTCCTGATCGCCTGGTGGTACTCCCGGCACGCCGCCACCCAGCTCGACCCCAAGGCCGAGGCCATCAAGTCCCGTCTGGAAGGTGACGCATGAGCCCGCTGCACCGTCCCCTCGCGCTCGACCTCGCGGCCGGCGGCGCGGGCGAGCACCGCGCCCTGATCGTCACCCTCTTCGCGGTCTTCGTCGCCGCGACCCTCGGCCTCACCGTCTGGGCGGGCCGGCAGACGAAGGGCGCGGAGGACTTCTACGCCGGCGGGCGGCAGTTCAGCGGCTTCCAGAACGGCCTGGCCATCTCCGGCGACTACATGTCCGCCGCGTCCTTCCTGGGCATCGCCGGCGCCATCGCCCTCTTCGGCTACGACGGCTTCCTCTACTCCATCGGCTTCCTCGTCGCCTGGCTCGTCGCGCTCCTCCTGGTCGCCGAACCGCTGCGCAACTCCGGCCGCTTCACCATGGGCGACGTGCTCGCCTACCGGATGCGCCAGCGCCCGGTCCGCACCGCCGCCGGCACCTCCACCATCATCGTCTCGATCTTCTACCTGCTCGCCCAGATGGCGGGGGCGGGCGCCCTGGTCACCCTGCTCCTGGGCATCACCAGCGAGGCGGGCAAGATCCTGGTCGTCGTCCTCGTCGGCGTGGTGATGATCCTCTACGTCACCATCGGCGGGATGAAGGGCACCACCTGGGTCCAGATGGTCAAGGCGGTCCTGCTGATCGCCGGCACCCTGCTGATCACCTTCCTGGTGGCGCTCAAATTCCACTTCAACCTCTCCGACCTGCTGGGCGCGGCCGCCGAGAACAGCGGCAAGGGAGCCGCCTTCCTGGAGCCCGGCCTCAAGTACGGCGCCACCGCCACCTCGAAGATCGACTTCATCTCGCTGGGCCTCGCCCTCGTCCTGGGCACCGCGGGCCTGCCGCACATCCTCATCCGCTTCTACACCGTCCCCACCGCCAAGGCCGCCCGGAAGTCCGTGAACTGGGCGATCGGCATCATCGGCGTCTTCTACCTGATGACCATCGCGCTGGGCTTCGGCGCCGCGGCCCTGATCAAGCCCGGGACGATCACCGCGTCCAACAAGGCGGGCAACACCGCGGCCCCGCTGCTCGCCCAGGAGATCGGCGGCGGCGCGGGCTCCACCGGGGGCGCGATCCTGCTCGCCGTCATCTCCGCGGTCGCCTTCGCGACCATCCTCGCGGTGGTCGCCGGCCTCACCCTCGCCTCGTCCTCGTCCTTCGCGCACGACCTCTACGTCAACGTCCTGCGCAAGGGCAAGGCCACCGAGAAGGAAGAGGTCGGCGCGGCCCGCTGGGCGACCGTCGGCATCGGCGGTGTCGCCATCGTCCTGGGGGTCTTCGCCCGCGGCCTGAACGTCGCCGGCCTGGTGGCGCTCGCCTTCGCGGTCGCCGCCTCCGCCAACCTTCCGACCCTCCTGTACAGCCTGTTCTGGAAGCGCTTCACCACCCGGGGCGCCCTGTGGTCCATCTACGGAGGCCTGGTCTCCTCCGTCCTCCTGGTCCTCTTCTCCCCGGTCGTCTCCGGCAAGGAGACCTCGATGTTCCCCGGCGTCGACTTCGCCGTCTTCCCCCTGGAGAACCCGGGTCTGATCTCCATCCCGCTGGGCTTCCTGCTCGGCTGGCTCGGGTCCCTGCTGTCCAAGGAGGAACCGGACGTGAAGAAGTACGCCGAACTGGAGGTCCGCTCGCTCACCGGCACCGGAGCGCACTGAGGCGGCCCGGCCGGCGGCCCGGCTGAGCCGTCCCTCCGGGTCCCGGGCAAGGTGGCGTCGTAGATCCCTACGACGCCACCCCGCCCACCTCGTGCTTCTCCTCCCTCCTCGCTGTCACACCCATCGCGTAGGCTCGAAGACGTACTGATCCACCGGAGGAGAGGTACCGAGCCGACACTCTTGGGGAGGGGGCCCAGTGCTCATCGACACCTACGGTCGTGTGGCCACCGACCTGCGCGTTTCACTCACCGACCGGTGCAATCTGCGGTGTACGTACTGCATGCCGGAAGAGGGGCTGCAGTGGCTGGCCAAGCCCGACCTGCTCACCGACGACGAAATCGTCCGGCTGATCGGCATCGCCGTGCGGGACCTGGGCATCGAAGAGGTCCGCTTCACCGGCGGTGAACCGCTGCTCCGCCCCGGCCTGCCCGGCATCGTCGAGCGGGTCGCCGCCCTCGCCCCGCGCCCCCAGATGTCGCTGACCACCAACGGCATCGGCCTGCAGCGCACCGCCGCCGCACTCCGCGACGCCGGTCTGGACCGCGTCAACGTCTCCCTCGACACCCTGCGGCCGGACGTCTTCCAGGCCATGACCCGCCGCAAGCGGCACGACGACGTCCTGCGCGGTCTGGAGGCGGCCCGCGCGGCCGGCCTGACCCCCGTCAAGGTCAACACCGTCCTGATGCCGGGGCTCAACGACGACGAGGCCCCCGACCTGCTGGCCTGGGCCCTCGCCCATGACTACGAGCTCCGCTTCATCGAGCAGATGCCGCTGGACGCCCAGCACGGCTGGAAGCGAGACGGCATGATCACCGCGGGCGACATCCTCACCTCGCTGCGCACCCGCTTCACGCTCACCCCCGAGGGCGAGGACGAGCGGGGCTCCGCGCCCGCCGAACGCTGGATCGTCGACGGCGGGCCGCACCGCGTCGGTGTGATCGCCTCCGTCACCCGTCCGTTCTGCCGGGCCTGCGACCGTACGCGACTGACCGCCGACGGCCAGATCCGTACCTGCCTCTTCGCCACCGAGGAGACGGATCTGCGTACCGCCCTGCGCTCCGGTGCCCCGGATGACGAGATCGCCCGCATATGGCAGCGCGCGATGTGGGGCAAGAAGGCGGGCTCCGGCCTGGACGACCCCTCGTTCCTGCAGCCGGAGCGCCCGATGTCCTCGATCGGCGGCTGAGACGGGTCGGCGTGCGCGGCCTGAGTCAATGACCGGCGTCAGCGATGCGAGTCAGCGGCCGGCGCCGGTGGCTGACGTCCGTGACCGGCCTCAGTGACCGGCGGCCGACGCCTCCCACTCCTCCAGCGTCACGACGTCCTTGAGGAAACCGCGCACGCCGAGGAACTTCGACAGATGCTCCCGGTGCTCCTCGCAGGCCAGCCAGGTCTTGCGCCGGTCCGGGGTGTGCAGCTTCGGGTTGTTCCAGGCCAGCACCCACACGGCGGCGGCGCGGCAGCCCTTCGCGGAACAGATGACGGTGTCCTCGGCGGGGTCCTGGGGATTCGGGGAGTTCACGGCCTCAACCCTACGTCCTGCGCTCACGGCCCCGGGCCCGGCTACCGCACCCCGCGGACCTGCGGACATGACGACGCCGGGCAGCCACGGGGGGAGCCGCCCGGCGTCGGTCCGTCGCTCCGACGGGGGATGCGGAGCGCGTACGCAGTATGTCACGGGGGAGGGTGCCTGGTGCACCGGAACTCCATGATTGATCTGAGCTTTTCTTGAGCTTTGCAGACCGGCCGATGATCAGCTGGGATCGTGTGGTGAGGCGGAGGAGCCCGCCGCCGGCCGCTCCGGAACGGATTCCGCGGGAGCATCGCCGGCTCCCGGCGTCAGCATCGGCCGGGTCGGGCCCGCGACAAAGGTCTTCGGGAGCGAAGGGGCGTTCTCCCGGCCCGCGTTGGCGATCACCACCGCGATGTAGGGCAGCGCCAGACCGAGCACCAGCGTCGCGATGGCGATGGGCCGTTCGACGTTCCACAGCACGACGGTGAGCACGACGGCCACCGTCCGCACCGCCATCGAGATCACATACCGCCGCTGCCGTCCGCGCACATCCTCGGACAGGCCCTGCCGTGCCCCGGTGATCCGGAAGGCCTGGCCGCTGCTCTGCTTCCGCATCACGTTCCACCGCCTGCTCAGTCGTGCCGGATTCTCCCCGGTATCCGGTCGGTTTCCACGGTACGCCGCGGCCGCGGCGCCTTCGAGACCGGGTCATGCCCCGTTCCGGCGGGTCTGTCATCGCCATCAGGGGGTACCGCCCCCCAGTGAGTACGGCGGGTTCCCGGCGTGCGCCGCAGCCGGTGCGGGGCGACACTTACGGGGCGAGTGTCCATCTGCACCGTGCCGCAGAAGGAGTCGACATGACGTGGTTGTGGGCCATCATCGTGGGCCTGGTGCTCGGCCTGATCGCGAAGGCCATTATCCCCGGCAAGCAGCAGATCCCGCTGTGGCTGACGGTGATCTTCGGCATGCTGGGCAGCGTCCTCGGCAACTGGGCCGCCACCGGCCTGGGGGTCAACGAGACCAACGGCATCGACTGGATCCGGCACCTGCTGCAACTGGCCGGCGCGGTCATCATCGTCGCCATCGGCGACCGTCTCTGGGTCTCCATGCGGGGCCGCAAGAGACATGCCTAGGGGCGTCTCCCCCTGAACGCGGAGGACACGGGCGGCCGGTGCGCACACGAAGTTGGACTCCGCGGGCTCGTCCAGACCGGCGACCAGCCGTACGGCGTCGTCGAGCAGGCCGATGACGTGCGGGAACGCATCG
>NZ_JBEYVM010000030.1:22729-53538 GCF_040643995.1 Streptomyces sp. NPDC047049
CTCGGTCAGGTCTCGCTGGACGACGCGGCCCGTGCGCACCGGCCGCCCGTGTCCTCCGCCGTCTCAGCGGCCGTCGAGCTGAGCCAGCTTCCGTCCGGCCTTGAGGTACGCGACCCCGGCCGTGTCCGCCAGCTTCTCGGCCAGCACCTCACCCAGCGGACGGACCGAATCGGCCTCCGCGAGCGTCACGGTCTGCTGCCCGTCCTCGCCCTCCACGACCAGCCGCAGCGCATTCTGCTTGGCCAGCCGCCGCGCCGCCGAGGCGCTGGGCGTGAACTCCAGGATCTTGGTCAGCACCGTCGCCACCGTCTCCGTGCCGTGCTCTGCGACATCGACGACCGGGAGCGAGTCCACATCGGAGAACGACTTCTTGGAGAACTGCGCGACGAAACCGGCCCGCGCCGCCATCGCCGCCTCCATGCCGTACAGCGCCGCCACGACCTCGCCCGCCAGGACCTTCTTGAGGTCCATCGGGTGCAGCGAGCGGTCGGTGACCCGGCCCAGGACGAGCGCGATCTCCGCGTCCGTCCACTCCGTCCAGGCCTTCAGGTACGGCTCCATCAGCCGGTCCGGCACCGACATGATCTTGCCGAAGACATCGTCGGCGGGGGCGCTCAGTCCGACGTAATTGCCCTTGGACTTGGACATCTTGGCGCCGGTGCCGTCCGTGCCCTCGATCAGCGGCATGGTCACCACCAACTGCGGCCGCTGCCCGCGCAGCTCCATCAGCTTGCGGCCCATCTGCAGATTGAGCAGCTGGTCGGAGCCGCCCAGCTCCACGTCGCACTCCAGCGCCACCGAGTCCAGGCCCTGCGCGATGGGGTACAGCAGCTCCGTCATGGTCAGACCGGAGCCGGCCGCCAGCCGGTTGCGGAAGTCCTCGCGCTGCAGCAGCTGGGAGGCCGGCACCTGGGCGAGCAGCGTGAGCAGTTCCGGGAAGGTGTACGGCGCCAGCCACTCGCTGTTCTGCCGGAAGCTGACCTTCTCGAAGTCGAAGAAGGGCCGCACCTGTTCGCGGTAGGTGGCGAGGTTGTGCGCGATGTCCTCGTCGGTCAGCGGCGGGCGCTCGGCCGTACGGCCCGACGGGTCGCCGATCTTGGCCGTGAAGTCACCGATGATCAGGGTGACGTCATGGCCCAGTCGCTGGAACCGGCTCAGGACGATCAGCGGCACCGCATGCCCCAGGTGGACATCGGTGGCCGTCGGGTCGATGCCCAGCTTGATGTGCAGGCCCTGGCCGGCCGCCCGGCGCTCCTCGATCCGCTCGGCCAGCTTCTCCACGCCCGGCAGGACCTCGACCGTACGGGCCGCGATCAGCTCGGCCTGCTCCTTGGCGGGCAGGTCCGTCAGATCCAGAGAGCGCCGGGCGCCCGTCTCCTGAAGCAGCTCCCGGACCGTGGCGTCCGAGGAGAGGTCGGCGGAGAGCAGGGTGGTGGCGCGGGCGACGGATTCGCCGAGGCGTGTCATGGCGTTCCTGATCGATCGTGGTTCCCGAACGGGTGGACAAGCGGACAGTCTATTAGCCCCGGAGGACGCGCCTGCGCCGTCCGGCGTCCGCCTGCCACCGGGCCCCGCCTGCCACCGGCCCGCTTCCCCACCGGCCTGCGCGCCATCGGCCCGCCACCACCGGCCGGGCCGATGCCCCCGGCCTCACACCCCGCGGCTGACCGAGCTCATATGGAAGTCCGGGATCCGCAGCGCCGGCATCGCGGCCCGGGTGAAGTAGTCGCCCCACTCCCGCGGCAGGGTCCGCTCCGTACGGCCCGCCTCCACCGCCCGGGACAGCAGGTCCACCGGCGACTCATTGAACCGGAAGTTGTTCACCTCGCCGACCACCTCGCCCTGCTCCACCAGGTAGACCCCGTCCCGGGTCAGCCCGGTCAGCAGCAGCGTCGCCGGGTCGACCTCGCGGATGTACCACAGGCAGGTCAGCAGCAGCGCCGGGCCGTCGTGCCCGGCGGCGGCCACCATCTCCTCCAGCGAGCGGGAACCACCGCCCTCCAGAAGGAGGTTGTCGATGCCCGGCGCCACCGAAAGGCCGGTCAGCGCGGCGCTGTGCCGGGTGGTCGGCAGCCGGTGCAGCACACCCTCGCGCATCCACTCGGTGGCCGTCAGCGGCAGCCCGTTGTCGAAGACCGACGCATCGTCGCCGGAGGCGTGCGCCAGCACGAACGGGGCGCACTCCAGACCGGGCGCCCGCGGGTCGCTGCGCAGCGTCAGCGGCAGCTCGCTGAGCCGTTCGCCCAGCCGGGTCCCCGCCCCGGGCCGGCCGTCCGCGCCGCCGTCGGCCGGCCGGGAGAAGACCGTACGGCCCTCGACGGCGTCCCGGGCCCCGGAGGACCACATCTGGTAGACGAGCAGGTCGGCGACGGCGGTCGGCGGCAGCAGGGTGTCGTACCGCCCGGCGGGCAGCTCGATCCGCCGCTCGGCCCAGCCCAGCCGCCGCCCCAGCTCACCGTCCATCTCCCGCGGATCGACATCGGCGAAGTCCCGGGTCGCCCGGCCGGCCCAGGCGGAGCGGGGTCCGGCCGCGCCGGTACCCGCGGACTTGGCGTTCAGCTCCAGCGTCCCGGTGGGCTGGTCGTGCCGCAGCCGCAGCCCGGTCGAGGTGCCCAGATACGACGAGACGACATCGTGCCGGGCGAAGCCGTACAGCTCACGGCCGCCCGCGCGGGCCTGCCGGAAGGACTCACCCAGCGCCGGGGCGAACGCCGCGAACACCTCCGAGGAGGTCTCGGCGGGCGCCTCGGTGAAGTCGGGGGACATCTTCTCGCCGCCGACCAGCGGCTGGGCGTCCTCGGCGGGCCCGGCGTCCCGTGCGGCCGCCTCGGCGGCCCGCACCAGCGGCTCCACGTCGTCCGCGGTCACCGCGGAGCGCGAGACGACACCGGACGCCGTGCCCCGGCCGCCGTCCACGGTCGCCACGACCGTCAGGGTGCGCCCACGGGTCACGCCGTTGGTGGTGAGCGCATTGCCCGCCCAGCGCAGATTGGCGCTGGACTGCTCATCGGCGATGACCACACAGCCGTCGCCGCGCGAGAGCTCCAGGGCCCGCTCGACGATCTCGTGCGGCCTGTTCCTGCGCGGTGTACGCGTGCTCATCGACCGGCCTCCTGGTGGAAAGCGGACTGCTGGGGTGGGGTGATGCCATTGGTCTCGGCTGGGAGCAGAGCTTATCGAGCGGTCTACCCGGCCATGGCCTGCTCTGCCAAGGGCGCACCGGGCCCGGCCGATCGTCACCAGCCACCCCGGGTCCGGCTCCACGCCCGGCGGCGAGCCGATCACGATCACCGGCACCAACTCCCCCCCCAGCCCGTCCCCGCCCACGGCGCCGTCCTCACCGTGTGACGGGTCCCGACAGCCGTCGGAGCCGACTCCACCAGGCACGGCGGCACGAGCATGCATTCCGGTCGTACGAGGGTCCTCCGGACGGACCCGCCAGCAGGCATCGACTGCCGGTGGTGCTTAGCGTCACCCAAGAGCGCAGGACTTCCTGCCCTGCCCGTGCTGCCGGGAGCTCCCGGGCGGCCTTCGACCACACCGCAACGGAGAGACGATGGCGGAGCTGAAGCCGACTGCCCGCAGGGCCGTGAGGCGCATGAGCCGCACCGCGGGGGCCTGCGCACTGGCCGCGGGGCTGGCCGTCGCGAACTGTGCACTTCCCGCCGCGGCGAGCGGGCCGACGCCGCCCCGCTTGTGTGCGACGGAGCCGGCCCCTCCGACCGGGAGCCCGCCCGCGCCGGACCTGGTCACCTCGGGCAGCGGGGTGTGGAGCTTCGTCTCCGAGCCACGACTGCATCCCATGCGGGTCACCGTGACCGCGCAGCGCCTCGGAACGGCGCCCGGCAGGATCTTCGTCTCCCCGTACACCATCGAAAGCCCCATGATCGGCCAGACCGGGGCACTGATCTCCGACAACGCGGGTGAGCCGTTCTGGTTCCGGCCGCTGCCCTCGACCAGCCTCCAGAACGCCGACTTCAAGGTGCAGACCTACTACGACTCCCGGAAACACACCGCGGAGCCCGTGCTGACCTGGTGGCAGGGATCCATCGCGATTCCCCCCGCGTACACGAACCTGCCGGGCGGCGCTCCCGAACCGGGCGGGTGCTACTACATCTACGACAGCCACTACCGCCTGGTCAGGACGGTCTTCGCACGTCACGGCTTCCATCCGGACGAGCACGAATTCACCCTGACCCGCAGAGGGACCGCGCTGTTCATCGCGACCAAGCCGGTTCCCATGGACCTCCGTCCCTACGGCGGTCCCAAGGACGGCGCCATCCTGGACAGCGAGGTCCAGGAGGTCGACCTCGCCACGGGAGAACTCGTCTTCTCGTGGGACATCCTGGATCACGTCAATCCGGCCGACTCCGAGGTGGCCGCCTCCGACGCGTCCTCGTCCGGCGGGGTCTGGGACGCCTACCACATGAACTCGATCGACGAGGGGCCGGACGGCGAGCTGCTGATCTCGGCACGCAACATGTGGGCGGTCTACGACATCTCCCGGAAGAACGGCCGGATCCGTTGGCAACTCGGCGGGAAGAAGAGCGACTTCACCTTCGGCCCCAACGCGGACTTCTTCTGGCAGCACGACGCCAGGTTCCGGCCCGGAAGCCGCATCAGCATGTTCGATGACGGTTGCTGCAACCAGCCGGACGGCACCCCGGAGCAGCAGTCACACGGTCTGATCCTCAACCTTGACTTCCCCCGTCGCCGGGCGACCGTGGAGAAGACCTACTACCACGCGCCGCCCCTGTTCTCCGCATCCGAGGGGAACACCCAGGCTCTGCCCAACGGGAACCAGTTCATCGGGTGGGGCCAGAACTCCTACTACTCGGAGTACGCGTATCCGGGGAACTCCGAGCACAACGGCCTGCAGAGCCTGCTCTACGACGCGAAGATGCCGGGCTCCGACATCTCGTACCGCGCCTTCCGCAACCGGTGGACCGGCCGGCCGTACTACCCGCCGAGCGCGGCGGCACGGCGCAGGCAGGGGCACAGCGTCGTGTACGCCTCGTGGAACGGCTCCACGGAGACCAGAGCGTGGCAACTGCTCGCCGGACCCGACCCCCGTTCCGCGTCCGTGGTCGTCGCCCACGCCCCCCGGACGGGGTTCGAGACGGCGCTCACGACAGCGAACCCGGGCCCGTACTTCCAGGTCAGGGCACTTGACGCCCAAGGGCGGGTGCTCGGGACCTCCAAAGTGGTGAGGCTGACCGGAAGACACGCCCTGGCCCCGTGAGGGACCCTCAGGAACGCCCCGACTCCTCCGCCGTGTTGAGGATGTTCACGCCCCTGAACAGCGCCGAGGGACAGCCGTGCGACACCGCGGCGACCTGTCCCGGCTGGGCCTTTCCGCAGTTGAAGGCCCCGCCGAGGACGTAGGTCCGCGGCCCGCCCACCGCCTCCATGGAGCCCCAGAAGTCGGGGGTGGTTCCCTGGTAGGCAACGTCCCGCAGCTGTCCGCACAGGCGTCCGTTCCGGATCGCGTAGGCCCGCTGCTGTGTGAACTGGAAGTTGTACCGCTGCATATCGATCGACCAGGACCGGTCGCCGACGACATAGATGCCGCGCTCCACCCCGGAGATCAGCTCCTCGGTGGACGGGCCGTCCGGGTCCGGCTGCAGCGAGACGTTCGCCATCCGCTGGACCGGCACATGGCCGGGGGAGTCCGCGTACGCGCAGCCGTTGGAGCGGTCGAAGCCCGTCAGTTTCGCGATCCTGCGGTCGAGTTGGTAGCCGACCAGGGTCCCGTCCTTCACCAGGTCCCAGGACTGGGCGGCCACCCCCTCGTCGTCGTAGCCGATGGTCGCGAGCCCGTGCTCGACGGTCCGGTCGCCCGTGACGTTCATCAGCGCGGAGCCGTACGCCAGCTTCCCGAGCTGGTCGAAGGTGGCGAACGAGGTGCCCGCGTAGGCCGCCTCGTAGCCCAGCGCCCGGTCCAGCTCCGTCGCGTGCCCGACCGACTCGTGGATCGTCAGCCACAGATTGGACGGATCCACCACCAGGTCGTACCTGCCGGCCTCGACGCGCGGCGCGCGCATCTTCTCGGCGAGGTGATCCGGGATACGGGCCAGCTCGCCGTCCCAGTCGTAGTGGTCGCCGGTCAGGTACTCCCAGCCGCGGCCGGCCGGCGGGGCGAGGGTGCGCATCGAGTCGAAGTCGCCGGTCACCGGGTCCACCGCGACCGCGGTCAGTTCGGGGTGCAGCCGTACGCGCTGCTGGGTGGTGCGGGTGCCCGCGCTGTCGGCGTAGAACTTGTTCTCCTGGACGGTCAGCAGCGAGGCGTCCACGTGGGCCACGCCCGCGGCGCCCAGCAGCCGGGCGCTCCACTCGGCCAGCAGCCCGCTCTTCTCGGCGTCCGGTACGTCGAACGGGTTGATCTCGTACGAGGAGACCCAGGTGCGGTCCGGGTGAGCGGGCTCGTCGGCCAGCTCGACCCTCTCGTCGGAACCGGCGGCCTGGATGACCTTGGCCGACAGCTTGGCCATCGCCACCGCCTGCGAGGCCACCCGCGCCGCCGCGTCCATGGTCAGATCCACCCCGGAGGCGAAGCCCCAGGCCCCGCCGTGCACCACCCGGACCGCGTACCCGAGGTCGGTGGTGTCCGAGGTCCCGGACGTACGGGCATCCCGCAGCCGCCAGGACGCGCTGCGGATCCGCTCCAGGCGGAAGTCCGCATGGTCGGCGCCCAGCGCGCGGGCGCGGGCCAGCGCCGCATCGGCCAGCGCGTGCAACGGCAGCGCCAGGAATGTTTCGTCAACGGCATGGCGTGCAGGCAAGGAGTCCTCCCGTGGTCGGCGCCTGCATCATGCCCTGCCGGGCGCCCGTGGCCCAGGGCGCGGCGGTGCGCGGCGCCGGGAGTCGGCCAGGGTGTGCGCAGCTGCCGGGCGCCGGTGCGGGCACGGGAAGTGGCCGCCGGGGGCGCGCCGCGGGCACGCATGGTGGCTGCCGGGGGGGGCGCGCCGTGGTGGTGGTTCTGTGGAGACCCGACAGTGACCGGCGCCCGTGCCTGTCCGTGCTGGATTCCACCTCAAGGCTCCGTGACCGATAGTTTCGTATCGAACGCAGGACGGACAGGAAACGGAAAGGGTGATCTCTTGAGCCGCTCGGTTCTGGTCACCGGAGGTAACCGCGGCATTGGCCTCGCCATTGCCCGTGCCTTCGCCGAGGCAGGCGACAAGGTCGCCATCACCTACCGCTCGGGCGAGCCGCCCGCGGGGTTTTTGGCCGTGAAGTGCGACATCACGGACAGCGAGCAGGTCGAGCAGGCGTACAAGGAGATCGAGGAGAAGCACGGTCCGGTCGAGGTGCTGGTGGCCAACGCCGGCGTCACCCGTGACCAGCTGCTGATGCGGATGTCCGAGGAGGACTTCACCTCGGTCCTGGAGACCAACCTCACCGGCACGTTCCGGGTGGTCAAGCGCGCCAACCGCGCGATGCTGCGGGCCCGCAAGGGCCGCGTCGTGCTGATCTCGTCCGTGGTGGGCCTGCTGGGTGGCGCGGGCCAGGCGAACTACGCCGCGTCCAAGGCCGGCCTGGTGGGCTTCGCCCGCTCGCTCGCCCGGGAGCTGGGCAGCCGCAACATCACCGTCAACGTCGTCGCCCCGGGCTTCGTCGACACCGACATGACCCGTGTGCTCACCGACGAGCAGCGGGAGAGCATCGTCAAGCAGGTGCCGCTCGCGCGGTATGCGCAGCCCGAGGAGATCGCCGCCTCGGTCCGCTTCCTGGCCTCCGACGAGGCCGCGTACATCACCGGAGCCGTCATTCCCGTCGACGGCGGATTGGGCATGGGTCACTGATCAGCATGAGTGGAATCCTTGCAGGCAAGCGCATCCTGGTCACGGGTGTCCTGACCGAGTCGTCGATCGCCTTCCAGGCGGCCAAGGTCGCCCAGAACGAGGGCGCCGAGGTCATCCTCACCGGCTTCGGCCGGCTCTCCCTCGTCGAGCGGATCGCCAAGCGGCTTCCCAAGGAAGCCCCGGTCATCGAGCTGGACGTCACCAACCAGGAGCACCTGGACGGCCTGGCCGACAAGATCCGCGAGCACCAGGGCGAGGGCGCCCGTCTCGACGGCATCGTGCACTCCATCGCCTTCGGCCCGCAGGGCGCCTTCAACTTCCTGGAGGCCGAGTGGTCGGACGTGGGGACCGCGGTGCAGGTCTCGGCGTACTCGTACAAGTCGCTGACCATGGCCTGCCTGCCGCTCATGGAGCACGGCGGCGCGGTCGTCGGCCTCACCTTCGACGCGCAGATCGCCTGGCCCAAGTACGACTGGATGGGCGTGGCCAAGGCGGCGCTGGAGAGCACCAACCGCTACCTCGCGCGTGACCTCGGTCCCAAGGGCGTCCGCTGCAACCTGGTCTCGGCCGGCCCCATCAAGTCGATGGCCGCCAAGTCCATCCCCGGCTTCGAGGAGCTGGCGGACGTGTGGAACCACCGCGCCCCGATCGGCTGGGACCTCGCCGACCCGGAGCCGGCCGGCCGCGGCGTCGTCGGCATGCTGTCCGACTTCTTCCCCCGTACGACGGGCGAGATCGTCCACGTCGACGGCGGTGTGCACATGATGGGCGCCTGACGCACCGGCGCCTTTGCGCTGCCGTCCGTGCTGCTCGTCCGTACTGCCCGTTCCGGTCCGCCGGGGCGGGCAGTACGCGTTACCGGGCGGGCAGGGCGGGGTTACGGGGCGTGAGCCGGCGGGGCAGGCCGGGAAGTGGTGCGTGCGGTGTGTCCGCTGCGTGCGGTGTCCCGTGGGTCAGCCGTGGTCCGGGAGGCCGGGCCGGCAGCCGAAGGGGTGGGCGCTCGCCTCGGCGGCGGCCCGGTCGCCGTCGCCCGCCCGGATCGCCTCGACCAGCCGGGCATGGTCCATATGTGCCTCGGGCCGCAGCTCCTCGCCCACATCGGCCCGCAGGAAGTCGCGCAGCACGCCCCCGAGGTCGGCGTAGATCTCGGCCAGCACCTCGTTGTGCGAGGCCGACACGATCGCCATGTGCAAGGTCGCGTCCGCCTCCACGAAGGCCTCCGCCGCGCCGGACTCCCAGGCCCGCTCGCGCCGCTCCAGCAGGGCGTCGATCTGCCGCAGGTCCTGCGCGGTGCGGCGCTCGGCCGCGAGCCGGGCGGCCGACGTCTCCAGGGCGCTGCGCAGCTCGGCGACGTGTCCCGGCTCGGCCGCCGCGAACCGGCGGTTCATCACCCCGGCCAGTTCACTGGTCGCCACCACGTAGGTGCCCGAGCCCTGCCGGATGTCCAGCAGCCCGTTGTGCGCCAGCGCCCGTACGGCCTCGCGGACGGTGTTGCGGGCCACCCCGAGCTGTTCGACGAGCGCCGGCTCGGTCGGGATACGGGAGCCCACCGGCCACTCGCCGGACGTGATCTGGGCGCGCAGCTGCGCGATCACCTGGTCGGCCAGCGCGGACCGGCGGGGCGAGGTCAGAGGCATGGCTGCACTCCGGGGTGAGGGGGATGACGGACGGGGGCGGTGCGGCGCCCGGCGGAGCCTGGGGGCCGTCGGTGCCGGCCGGGACGGCAGAGGCTATCGAAATCGACTGGACAGGCATTCATCCCATGATTCTATGATGGCGCGTATGGCAGACGACGACCTCGCGACCCTCGGCCCCGCCGCCGAGCCCCACACGACTCCCGCCGACCGGCCCGCCCACGGCACCGGACGCCCGCAGCCGGGCCGCGGGGAAGCCGCTCCGGAGAGCCGCCACCAGGCGAGCGGACAGGCCGGTCACCGGCTGCGGTGGATCGTGATCGCCGGTCTCGTCCTCGCCGCGCTCAACCTCCGCCCGGCCATCACCAGCCTGGGCGCGCTGCTGGAGGAGGTCCGCGACGGCCTCGGCATGAGCGGCACCGTCGCCGGCCTGCTGACCTCCGTACCCGCGCTGTGCTTCGCCGCCTTCGGCATCGCCGCACCCCGCCTGGCCAGGCGCTTCGGGCCGGGCGCTGTCGTCTGCGCCGGTATGGCCGCGATCACCGTGGGCGTCGTGGTGCGCCCGTACGCCGGCGGCACCGGCGGCTTCCTCGCCGCCAGCGGGCTCGCCCTGGCCGGCATCGCGGTCAGCAACGTCCTGATGCCGGTGGTCATCAAGAGCTGGTTCGCCGACCGGGTCGGCCCGATGACCGGGCTCTACTCCATGGCGCTGGCCCTGGGCACCTCGCTCGCCGCGGCGCTCACCGTGCCCATGACCGATGCGCTCGGCGGGAGTTGGCGGACCGGTCTGGCGGTGTGGGCGGTGCTCGCGGCGGTCGCCGTGCTGCCCTGGCTCGTGGTGGTACGGCAGCGCAGGGCCGCCGCCGGGCCGGCCACGGGCGGCGCGGCACACACCGGGGAAACCACCCTGCGGATCACCTCCTCGCCGACCGCCTGGGCGCTGGCCGTCTTCTTCGGCCTGCAGGCCACCGCCGCGTACATCACGATGGGCTGGATGCCGCAGATCTTCCGCGACGCCGGGGTCTCGGCGGGCACCGCGGGAGTGCTGCTGGCGGTCACCATGGCGATGGGCGTCCCGCTCTCCTTCGTCCTGCCGCGGCTGGCGGCCCGGATGCGGCATCAGGGGCCGCTCGCGGTGCTGCTCGGCCTGTGCGGCCTGGCCGGTTACGCCGGGCTGTGGCTGGCGCCGGCCGCCGGCGCCTGGGCCTGGGCGCTGCTGATGGGCATCTCCAACTGCGCCTTCCCGCTGGCCCTGACGATGATCGGGATGCGTTCGACCAGCTCCGCCGGGGTCGTCAAGCTCTCGGCCTTCACGCAGAGCGTCGGCTATCTGATCTCCGTGCCCGGACCGCTGCTGGTCGGCACGCTCTACCAGCACAGCGGCGGCTGGGGGCTGCCGATCGCCCTGATGGCGGGGCTGATGGTGCCGCAGATCGTGGTGGGTGTGCTGGCCGGGCGGGACCGCCGGATCGAGGACGAGGCCTGAGTGCGACACTGGGCGCATGCCAGTGCTCGAACCGAATCCGCAGGGCAGCCAGAAGAAGCTGCTCCTCGTGCTGGGCGTCATGCTCGGCGTGACCGTTCTCGTCGCGATCATCGCGAGTATCGCGGCGCCGTAGGGGAGACCCCCTGGGAGTACTCGGCCGGGGCCGCCCCGGCCGGGACAGACCGTCGGCCGAGGCCGGCCCGGGGCGTGGGCGGGCATGCCCCCTAGGGGTCGGCGCCAGGGTCGAGTAGGGGGCTTCCCGGATAGGAACGGCCGCCGGGAATCCGTAGCTTCGAAGAACACCGCACACAGCGGTGGGCGTGCCGCGGCCCGCGGTGGCGCCGCCCTTCGAGGTGCCACGGAGGCGATGCCCATGTCCGCCGCGTCCCGCCGGCCGGCCGCCGCCGAGGCCCGCCGTCCCCGCCGGCGGATGTGCCTGCCGTGGTGGGCACTGGCCCTGCCGGTGATCTCCTTCGTGGCCCTGCTGGCAGTCGTCACCGCTCCCGCCGAGGCGAGGGCCGCGAGCGCCCCGCAGGGCCTGGTCGCCCTGCTGGAACTCCTCGCCAGGATCGTGCGCGGCGGTGCCTGACGCCGGCCCGCCGCCCGCGTCCCACCTCGCGGAGGGAGCACTTCAACACCCCGCGCCCCGTGCCGCCTTTCGTGCGAAGCTGGGACGCATGAGCGCCGATACACCCCGCCGGATTGTCCTCCTCCGACACGCCAAGGCCGAATGGTCGGAGACCAGCGATCATGAGCGTCCGCTCGCCGAGCGCGGCCGCAAGGATGCCCCGGTCGCCGGCCGCTGGCTGGCCGGAGCCGGGATCACCCCCGATCTGACCCTGTGCTCGACCTCAGCGCGTACCCGTGAGACCTGGAAGCTCGCCGTCCACGAGCTCCCGCAGCGCCCCAAGACCGTCTATGAGGAGCGGATCTACGAAGCCTCCCTGGGCGAGCTCATCGCGCTGCTGAACGAGACCTCCGACGACGTCACCGACCTGATGCTGGTCGGGCACAACCCGGGCGTGCACGCCCTCGCCGACGCGCTCTCCGGCGACGCCGAGGGCGATCTGCTGCCCCGGATGAACCGCAGCGGCTTCCCGACGGCCTCGCTTGCGGTGCTCTCCTTCAACGGCTCCTGGAAGTCCGTCGAGCACGGCGTCGGACGCCTGGTCGCCTACTGGACCCCCCACGGATAAGGCTGAGGACCACCCCGCGCGCCGGGAGCGCGGGGGAAGCGTGACACACGCGTGAGGGCCCCGGCACACAGGTGCCGGGGCCCTCTTCTGTCCGTCGTTGCCCTTCGCCGGGCGGCGCTCCCTGCCGCGGCCGTGCCGACCGGGCCGTGCCGACCCGGCCGCGCCGGACCCCCGGACCAGGCCGGACCGGCCCGCTCAGCCGACGAGCGTGTCCGCCGCCTCGACCTCTTCGCGGGTGATCCCCAGCAGATACAGCACGGTGTCCAGGAAGGGCACGTTCACCGCGGTGTGTGCCGCCTCCCGCACCACCGGCTTGGCGTTGAAGGCGACACCGAGCCCGGCCGTGTTGAGCATGTCGAGGTCGTTGGCACCGTCCCCGATCGCCACGGTCTGCGCGAGCGGCACCCCTGCCTGCTGCGCGAACTCCCGCAGCAGCCGCGCCTTGCCGGCCCGGTCCACGATGTCGCCGGTGACCCGGCCGGTGAGCTTCCCGTCGACGATCTCCAGCGTGTTGGCCGAGGCGAAGTCCAGCCCCAGCTCCTCCTGGAGCGCGTCGGTGACCTGCGTGAAACCGCCCGATACGACGCCGACTTGATAGCCGAGCCGCTTGAGGGTCCGTACCAGGGTGCGGGCCCCGGGGGTGAGCCGCACCTCCTTGCGCACGGCCTCGACCACGGACGCGTCGAGCCCGCCGAGCAGCTCCACCCGGGCGTGCAGCGACTGCTCGAAGTCCAGCTCACCGCGCATCGCGGCGGCGGTGACCTCGGCGACCTCGGCCTCACAGCCGGCGTGCGCCGCGAAGAGCTCGATGACCTCGTCCTGGATGAGCGTCGAGTCGACGTCCATGACCACCAGCCGCTGCGCTCGGCGCTGCAGCCCGGCCGCCACCACCGCGACATCCACGCCCAGCCGCGCGGCCTCGGGAGCCAGCACACTGCGCAGCGCCTCGGTCGCCGCACCGGACACCGCGAACTCGACGGCGGTCACCGGATACTTGGCAAGCCGGAAGATGCGGTCGATGTTGCCGCCGGTGGCCGTTATGGCGGCGGCGATCGCGGCAGCGGTCTCCGCGGTGAGCGGATGCCCGAGCACGGTGACATGCGAACGGCCGGTGCCGCGCGGGCGGTTGTCACCGCGGCCGGAGATGATCTCCGCCTGGAGGTTCAGCGACTCGGCCCAGCTGTGCACGGTGGCCCGCAGGTCGCCTTCGGAGGTGCCGGAGGAGCCCTCGGCGGGGGAGGGGGCGGTGACCAGCGCGCACAGCGTGATGCGCCCCCGGGTCACCATCTGTTCGATGTCCACGACATCGACGGAGTAGGCAGCGAGGGTGTCGAAGAGACCTGCGGTGATGCCGGGCCGGTCCTTCCCGAAGATCTTCACGAGAAGGGTCGGTAGGTCATCGCCCGGTACGGGGGTGGCAGGCGGGGTCTGCGATGCGCTCATGGTGCCCTTACGGTAACCGCCGGGCGGTGGCGGGCGTACGGGTGTCCGGGGTTCGGACCCGCGCGGCCCGGTCCCGCCGTGCCCCGCACCCCTGTGCCTCTGGCCCCGGCGGCCCGTCGATCGTTATCGAGTCGTGTCCGGCTCACCCCGCGTCGCCCGACCAGGACATCTGCCCCGGCACGCCAACCCGCCTGCCGGGGCGACGGGTTCGGCACGCCGGCGGTGCACGGACACGGCAGACCGAGCGGTCGGTCAGGTACGCGTCCGCTTCCTCCCATCATGCGGCCTCCGCCCCGGACGTGCAGGGCGTCGACGGCGGGCCGTGCCGCTCCCGCCGGAGCCCCCTCCGTCCGGAACATCCGCTATCCGGTGATCTCAGGGTGTCCATGGGTGCTTCCCGCGCTCCGGGGGGCTTTGACGGGCACCGGCACACGCACCTGCACCCCGGCGCCGTCCCGGTTACCGGTACACGGGCCGAGCCTGAAATAGTTCCTCACGATGTTCACCATCCCTGGACTTCCCATACAGGGCGTCACTCGGGGGACTATGTAATGGGGCGTGGAGTGCCTGAACTCGTACTCGAATTGAACGGTAGGACCTGGACGCTCGACCCGTCCCGGTCCTACAACGTGGGCCGTGATCCGCAGGGCGACATGGTGCTCGACGATGCCCGGGTCTCCTGGCGGCACGCCACCGTGCGCTGGGCCGGCCACAGCTGGATCATCGAAGACCAGGGCAGCACCAACGGCACGTATGTCCAGGGCCGGCGGATCCACCAGATGGAGATCGGCCCCGGCGCCACCGTGCATCTGGGCAACGCCACCGACGGCCCCCGGGTGACCCTGTCCGGCGGGGCGCAGGCCGCCGACGCGTTCGGGGCGCAGGCCGCGCAGGCCGCGAGGACGCCGCAGCAGCAGCCCGCGCAGGGCTGGCAGGCACCCCCCGCGCAGCAGCCGCCGGGCCACCACCAGCCGCCCGCCCAGCAGGGCTGGCAGGCGCCGCCGCAGGACCAGCAGCAGCCGCACGTCCCACCGCAGCAGGCCCAGCGGCCGCCGCAGGCCCAGCAGCCCTCGCAGTCCGTGCCCCCGCAGCAGGCCCGGCAGTCCCCGCAGGCCGGCGCCCCGGTCCACGGCGACCGCAGCCCGACCACGTTCCACCGCCTCGACTCGGGGCGGGTGATGCGCATCGGCCGTGCGCTGGAGAACGAGCTGGTCGTCTCCGACCTCCAGGTCTCCCGCCACCACGCCGAGTTCCGCGCCACCCCCGACGGCCGGTTCGAGATCCACGACCTCGGCAGCCACAACGGCACCTACATCAACGGCCAGCCGGTGCCCAAGTCCGGCAAGGCGCCGGTCGGGCCGAACGACATCATCGGCGTCGGTCACTCCACCTTCCGGATGGTCGGCGACCGCCTCGAGGAGTTCGTCGACACCGGTGAGGTCTCCTTCTCGGCCCGCCACCTCACCGTCACCGTCGACGGCGGCAAGCAGATCCTCAAGGACGTCTCCTTCGGCGTCCCCGAGAAGTCCCTGGTCGCGGTCATCGGCCCGTCCGGCTCCGGCAAGTCGACGCTGCTCAAGGCGCTGACCGGCTACCGCCCCGCCAACCAGGGCGATGTCCTCTACGACAACCGGAACCTCTACAAGCAGTTCGCCGAACTGCGCCAGCGCATCGGTCTGGTCCCGCAGGACGACATCCTGCACAAGGAGCTGACCGTCGAGAAGGCCCTCCGCTACGCGGCCAAGCTCCGCTTCCCCGGGGACACCGCGGACGCCGAGCGCAAGGCCCGGATCGACGAGGTGCTGCACGAGCTCAAGCTCCACGTCCACAAGGACAAGAAGGTCACCTCGCTCTCCGGCGGCCAGCGCAAGCGGGTGTCGGTGGCGCTGGAGCTGCTGACCAAGCCGTCACTGATCTTCCTGGACGAGCCGACTTCCGGTCTCGACCCGGGCATGGACCGCGATGTCATGCAGCTGCTGCGCGGCCTCGCCGACGACGGCCGTACGGTCCTGGTCGTCACGCACTCGGTGGCCGAACTCGCGCTGTGCGACAAGCTGCTGGTGATGGCCCCGGGCGGCGGCGTGGCCTACTTCGGCCCGCCCGAGGAAGCGCTCAACTTCTTCCAGTACGACACCTGGGCGGATGTCTTCTCGGCGTTCGAGAACTACCGCGACTACGACTGGATGGGGCGCTGGCGCGGCTCCCCGCACTACCAGATGTACGCCGCTGACATCGACTCCGTCGCCCCGCAGTCGGTCAATGTCCAGGTGCCGCCGACCCGGATACCCAAGTCGCAGAGCTGGGGCTCGCAGCTGTGGACGCTGATGCGCCGCTATGTCTCGGTGCTCGCCTCCGACCGGGGCTTCCTGGGCCTGATGCTCATCCTGCCCGCGGTGCTCGGTGTGGTCTCGATACTGATCCCCAGTGACTACGGCTTCGGCTACGGCCCGCTGAACAAGGGCCGCACCAACCGCGATGCGAGCACCATCATGCTGATCCTCGCGGTCGGCATGTGCTTCTCGGGCGCCGCCAACTCGGTGCGCGAACTCATCAAGGAACGGGTGATCTACGAGCGCGAACGGGCCACCGGCCTGTCGCGGTCGGCGTATCTGATGTCCAAGGTGATCGTGCTCGGCGTGGTCACGGCCATCCAGGGCGTGATCATCGCGGCGATCGGCTTCTGGCCCCGGAAACTGCCCTCCGAGGGCCTGATTCTGGCGGGGTCCCCGCAGATCGAGATGGCGCTGGCGATCATCGCGCTCGGCTTCACCTCGATGATGTTCGGCCTGGTCATCTCCTCGCTGGTGAAGACCGCGGAGAAGACCATGCCGCTGCTGGTCATGTTCGCCATCGTCCAGGTGGTGTTCACCGGAGTGCTCTTCCAGCTCTTCGACACGCCGGGCGTCGCACAGTTCGCCTGGCTGATGCCGTCGCGCTGGGCCGTCGCCGCGATGGGCGCCACCGCCGACATGAACGCCCTGCTGCCCTGGGAGCGGGGCAACCCGGACCCGCTGTGGAAGCACCAGACCGGCGTCTACGTGATGGACATGATCATCCTGATCAGCCTGGGCGTCGCCCTCGCCTTCGTCGTCGCACGGCTGCTGCGCCGCCACGAACCCGAGGTCATGCGCAAGTAGCACCGCGCACCGCACCGCACGCCCGAGGGGCGGCACCCGGTCCCGGGTGCCGCCCCTCGGCGGTGTGCGCGATGGCGGACTGCCTGAACCGGTGGCTCAGTACGCCGAGTTGACGTTGTCCATCGAGCCGTACTTGGCGGCCGCGTAGTTGCAGGCGGCGGTGATGTTGGCGACCGGGTCGTACATGTTCCAGGAGGTGCCTTCGACGTGGTACGTCTTGAAGGTCGGCGCGATGACCTGCAGCAGGCCCTTGGACGGGGTGCCGTTGATGGCGTTGATGTCCCAGTTGTTGATGGCCATCGGGTTACCGCTGGACTCGCGCATGATGTTGCGGTGGATGCCCTCGTACGAGCCGGGGATGCCCTTCTTGGCCATGATGGCCAGGGACTCGCGGATCCAGCCGTCCAGGTTGTCCGGGTACGTCTTGGCGGCCGGCTTGGCGGCGGTCTTCACGGGCGCCGGCTTCACGGCCGGCTTCGCCGCGGCGGGGATCGCGGTGCGTACGGCGGACCGGCTCGCGGCGGCCTTCGTGGCGCGCGCCTTCTCGGCCTGGGCCTTCGCCTTGGCGGCCTTGACGGCCGCGGCCTTCTTCGCGGCCGCCTCGGCCTGGCCCTTGGCGGCCGAGCTGTCGGCCTGCCGGGCGATCGTGGCCTGCTGGGCCTTGGCGGCGGTACCGACCGCACTGAAGGCGACCGGCTTCACGTTCTCGACGGTGGTGGCCTGCGCCGCGCCCTGATCGGCGTCGGCACCCGGAACGGTGGTGAAGAGCAGAGCTGCGGCACCGGCGGTGGCGACACCGGCGACGGAGAGCTTCTGCGTCCGGGTCAGGCGGCGGAGACCAGAAGTGGCGTGCTGAGGCATGGCGGGACAGACCTTCCGATGGGGGGACGCCGCACGGGCCCGGAATGGTGGCGAACGCCGTAATTCCCTTCACGGCGCCGAGCGACGGGGCCATTCTTAGCGGCCGGAAATTCCCCCGGCAAAGGTGTGACGTACGATCCGGGTTAGTGGAACCCTGGCGGCGGATATTGCGTCCCGAAGAGGACTTTCCCAGCTCACGCAGTAATGGGAGGTCCACTAACCCGGCTCGTAAGTGACCTGCGTCCTATGCGCGGCGTCACAGTGCGGCGGTGTTTGTCTCGCCGGACGTAATTGCAAACGCACAGTCCGTATGCGTCAAATCCCCGCCCGCACGCTGCGACGGAATCCTGGATTACCCCGGCCACCCGGCCCGACCGGGGCGCCGCTGCACGGCCTCCGCGCCCGGAACTCAGTCGGGCAGCACGAGATGCAGATCGCCGAATTCATGCCACAGATAGCGCCGCCGCACCGCCGCCGCATAGGCCCGGCGCAGCGCCTCCCCGCCGTCCGCCACCGCCTGAAGCATCAGCAGATGGGAGGCGGTGGGCTCGTGCAGCCCGGTGAGCAGCCCGTCCACCGCCCGCACCCCGCGCTCCGGCGTGACCACCAGCTCCGTCCAGCCGGCCGCGGCCCGCACCCGCCCGTCCGCGCCGGTCGCCGACTCCAGGGCCCGTACGGCCGTGGTCCCCACGGCCACGATCCGCCCGGCCGGGGCGCCCGGACGCCGCCGCCGCGCCGCCGCCCTGCGCCGGGCCCGCGCGGCGTTCACCAGCCACGCCGTGACCGGCGGCACCACGAACCGCTCCGCATACGGCGGCTCGAACGCCTCCGCCGAGGCGACCCCCGTATGCAGCGACACCGGCGCGAACTGCACCCCCTTGCTGACCAGCCGCGCCACCAGCGCGGCGGTGAAGGGCCGGGCGGCACTCGGCATCTCCGCGCTGCCGGCGCCGGGGGAGTCCACCGCGAAGACCGTCTGGTACGCCTCCAGCGGCTGGTCCCGGTCCGTGTAGCCGTAGCGGATCGGCCGCCCGTGGCGCCGCAGCAGCCCGTGCACCTCCGCGCCCGCCACCCGCGCCCACCACAGCCGGGCGCTCCCGGGGTCCAGCGGGGCCTGGAACACCAGCCGCGCCCCGCCGGGCAGCCGCACCACCGTGCCGGCCGGGCCGCCCGCCCGCGGCACGGTGCTGCCCCGCCCGTCCGGACTCCGCAGCTCCACCGCCCAGCAGCCGTCCACCGCCCGGCCCGCCGGGTGCCACCGGTCCGCCCGCGTGGAGAAGTGCACCACCACCGGCTCACCGCGCCCCCGGCCGTCGCCGGCCCGGCCGTCCACCGCGGCCGGCAGCGTCCGCGAGGTGTTCACCACCAGCACGTCCCCGGCCGCCAGCAGATCCGGCAGCTCACCGAAGCCGTGGTGGCCGGGCTCCGCCGCACCCCGGCTCACCATCAGCCGTACGGCGTCCCGGCCGAGCCCGGGCCCCCGCTGTTCGGCCGGCACCGCGGCCGACAGCTCCGCCGGGACCTGTACCGCCTCCGTGATCACCGGGAGCTCCCCCCGCCGGACGCGGGCACCCCGCCGGACGGGCCCGCCCCGGCCGCCGCGTGATACCGCCCGCTGGGTGCCCGGTCGTCCAGCAGGCGCAGCAGCCCGGGAACCACGGCCCGGGGCAGCGGCCGCCCGGACGTGTCCTCGTCCGGTACGGCGGCCGCATACAGATCGGTCCGCATGTCACCCGGGTCCACCCACCACACCCGCAGCTCCGGCTCCTCCACCGCGAGCACCGCCGACTGCTGGTCCAGCGCCGCCTTCGTGGCGCCGTACCCGCCCCAGGCCGGGTACGCCTCGACGGCCGCGTCCGAGCTGATGTTGAGCACCGCCCCGCCCTTACGGGCAAATGTCCCTTTCGTGCCGATGGTCGCGCCGCTTACTGCCCCATAAGTGGGCGAATCGGACGTACCGGCATTTCGGGCATTCTTGATGTAAGGGTATGAATCGTATGCCGTTTTATTTCCGGCATCCTCTCTATAAGGAGCGTTCCCCCTGAAAGGGATAACTTCCTCGTACGAGTGCAGGTAGGAGGAATTCCGCAAGAGCGGCAAAGCCTCCTGGACGAGTCCGAGCGGTGCCACCACATTCACCTCCAGCGCCGCCCGCAGCCCGTCCAGCGGATGGTCCGCCAGCCGTGCCAGTGGCTCGGCCCCCAGTGCGCTCGCGTTGTTCACCAGCAGATCGAGCCCGCCCAGCGCACCGGCCGCGGCCACCAGCGCCGCCCGGTGCCCCTGGTCCGTCACATCCCCGGGCAGCGCGACCACCCGTACCCCCGCCCCGCGCAGCTCCCGCGCCGCGTCCTCCAGCGGCCCGGCCGACCTGGCGTCCACGACCAGGTCCCACCCCCGTTCCGCCAGTGCCGCGCCGAGCGCCCGGCCCAGTCCCTTCGATGCCCCCGTGATGACCGCCACCGGCATGATCGCGTCCCCTTTCGGTCCGGACCGGGATCCCGGCCCGTCCTCACCGTAGGAACGCCGCGAGCCCCCGGACGTCGGCCGCCGGACCGGCCGTGGCCAGGGCATTCGGCCTAGGCCGGGCGGCGTAGGCGGGGGCCGACGCCGGACCGATACGCGCTGGTCGCGCCGCCGGTACGGTGAGCCCATGACCAACGGACCGGGAGCCGGAATCCCCGCGGTGAGCACCGCGATCCTGGCGATGAGCAGGCATCTGGAGGTGCGCGACGTCCTCAAGACGATCGTGGCCTCGGCCCGCGAGCTGCTGGACGCCGAGTACGCCGCCCTGGGCGTGCCCGACGATCACGGCGGCTTCGCCCAGTTCGTGGTGGACGGCGTCAGCGCCGAGCAGTGGAAGGCCATCGGCCCGCTGCCCCGCCAGCACGGCATCCTCGCCGCGATGCTGCACAACGCCACCCCGGAACGGCTTGCCGACGTCCGCGCCGACCCCCGCTTCGGCGGCTGGCCGTCGGCCCACCCGGACATGTCCGACTTCCTCGGCCTGCCGGTCGCCGACGGCGACGAGATCCTCGGCGCCCTCTTCCTGGCGAACAAGCGCTGCTCCAAACCGGCCGGCGACTGCGGCTTCACCGAGGAGGACGAGCGGCTGCTCGGGATACTCGCCCAGCACGCCGCCATCGCCCTGACCAACGCCCGCCTCTACGAGCGCAGCCGCGAACTGACCATCGCCGGCGAGCGCGCCCGGCTCGCCCACGAACTGCACGACGCGGTCGCCCAGAAGCTCTTCTCGCTCCGCCTCACCGCCCAGGCCGCCACCGCCCTGGTCGACCGCGACCCGGCACGCGCCAAGGACGAGCTGCACCAGGTCACCGCGCTGGCCGCGGAGGCCGCCGACGAACTGCGGGCCGCCGTCATCGAACTGCGCCCCGCCGCCCTGGACGAGGACGGCCTGGTCGCCACCCTGCGCTCCCAGGCCCAGGTCCTGGACCGGGCCCACTGCGCGCGCGTCACCTTCGCCGCCCACAGCGTCCGGGCGCTGCCCGCCGCCCAGGAGGAGGCGCTGCTCCGGGTCGCCCAGGAGGCGCTGCACAACGCCCTGCGGCACTCCGGCGCCGAGCTGGTCGAGGTGACCCTCACCCGCAACGGCCAGGGCGCGCTGCTGCGGATCGCCGACGACGGCTGCGGATTCGACCCCGGCGCGGTCCGCCGGGCCGGCCGCCACCTGGGCCTGGTCTCGATGCGCGACCGCGCGAGCGGCGTCGGTGGAAAGCTCACCGTGGAATCGGAGCCCGGCAAGGGCACCACTGTCGAGATGGAGGTGCCCGGTGGCTGACACGGACAGGAGCGGCACGATGGGGATTCCCGCGGACGGATCAGGGGCGGCCGCCGGGCGGCGGACCGCGGGCGGCGGACCGGCGATCCGCGTACTGCTCGTCGACGATCACCAGGTCGTGCGCCGCGGGCTGCGGACGTTCCTGGAGGTCCAGGACGACATCGAGGTGGTGGGGGAGGCCTCCGACGGCGCCGAGGGCATCGCCGCCGCCGAAGAGCTGCGCCCGGACGTCGTCCTGATGGACGTCAAGATGCCCGGCATGGACGGCATCGAGGCGCTTCGTACGCTGCGCGAACTGGACAACCCCGCCCGGGTGCTGGTGGTCACCAGCTTCACCGAACAGCGCACCGTCGTCCCGGCGCTGCGCGCGGGCGCGGCGGGCTACGTCTACAAGGACATCGACCCGGACGCGCTGGCCGGCGCCATCCGCTCGGTCCACGCGGGCCATGTCCTGCTGCAGCCCGAGGTGGCCGGCGCACTGCTGTCCCAGGAGGAGAACAACGGCGGCCAGGGGCGCGGCACTTCCCTCACCGACCGGGAGCGCGAGGTCCTGGGCCTGATCGCGGACGGCCGCTCCAACCGCGAGATCGCCCGCGCGCTGGTGCTGTCCGAGAAGACCGTCAAGACCCATGTCTCCAACATCCTGATGAAGCTCGACCTCGCCGACCGGACGCAGGCCGCACTGTGGGCCGTACGGCACGGCATCGGGGCCTGAACGCCCATGGGGGAGCGCCGGGTACGACGGCGTTCCTCTACCGCCGACACAAGCGGAATGTCGTCTTCAGATCCGAGATTCATACTGTCGTGTAGCCATAGCCCATTCGGCGTATCCCTTCTCGGCCCGTGCCGTTGTCCAGTGCAGTCGTGGCGGCTGGCCACGGCAACGGCAACGAGGAGCTAGAGAAGTGAAGAACATCAAGCGCGCAGCGGCCATCACGATGGTGGCGAGCGGTCTCGCCCTCGCGGGCGCCGGCGTCGCCTCGGCCCACTCCCCCCAGGCCCAGGGCGGTGCGATGCACTCCCCGGGAATCGTCTCCGGCAACGTCGTCCAGGTCCCGGTGCACGTCCCCGTGAACGCCTGCGGCATCACCGCCACCGTCATCGGCGCGCTCAACCCCACCTTCGGCAACCCCTGCGCCAACGTCTGATCCCAGGCGCCCGCAGGACCTCGTCCGACCCCCGCGATGCCATCGTCCGCGCGGGTCGGGCCGGACCGGCCCCGTCCTGTCTCGGACGCGCGGCCGGTCCCCCACCCTCCGCCATCGTCTTACGGCCCTGTGCCACCACGTGAGGAACACGCCCCCATGAACACCGCCAAGAAGGCCGCACTCGTCCTCGCCGCCACCGGGATCGCCCTCGGCGCGGCCGCCGGATCCGCCTTCGCGACCAGTGGCGCGCAGGCCGACGGCACGGCCGTGCTCTCCCCCGGCATCGGCTCGGGCAATCTCGCCCAGGTCCCCGTGCACGTCCCCGTGAACGCCACCGGCAACACCGCCAACGTCATCGGCGTGCTCAACCCCGCCTTCGGCAACACCACCTCGAACAACTGAGGCTGTCCGAACGGGCCGGCCGGCTTCGCCTGCCCAGAGGCGCCCGGCCCGTTCGGCACAGGCCCCGCCGACCACACAATGGTCCGGCGGGGCCGCTTCCGTTCACCCCCGGTGCCGCTCCCGCTCCTCCACCGCGGAGTTGTACGCCGCCACCTGCGCCCGCCGGGCCGTCCGCTCCACCGGCCGCAGCGCCTCGGCGCGCGCCGCGATCTCGGACGAACTCACCGCCGCACCGTGCTCCCTGCCGTCCCCGCCGGCCTGCTGCGCGATAGCGATGAGCGCGCCGACACGCTGCGCCAGCTCCAATACCCGCACCGCCCGCGGCGGATATCCGGGAGCCAGCACCTGCCGGCCGGCCTCCGCCCGCGCCCGGTACGCCTCCAGCGCCGCCTGCGCCACCGGTCCCGACCCCGCCACATCCAGCTTCGAGAGCAGTTCGGTCGCCTCCCGCAGCGCCTCCGCAAGCTCCCGCTCGGCCTCGCCCAGCGAGGGCACATCGGCCGGCGGCGCCTCCCGCACCGGCAGGCAGCGCCAGACCACCTCCACATGCACATCGGGTCCGGTGCCGCCCTCCGGCCCGGCCTCGTACCTCTCCGGAATCAGTCCCAGACCGGCCCCCGGAGCGAGCACCGCCTCCTCGGCCTCCAGCGCCCGCGCATTGAATTCCGGCGGTCCGCACAGACCCAGTGGGTGCCCGGGAGCCGGCAGGGCCACCCACAGGCCCCTCGCCCCCAGTGTCCGCAGCCGCCCCAGCGCGAGGGTCAGGCCGACCGGCGCCTCCTCCCCGGGCAGGCCCGCCACGCGGTGCACCGCGTCGTCGTCCGCGATCCGGTGCGCGGCTTCATCAGGTGAGACAAGTCCGGCCAAAAGGGCATTTCCCCATGCCGCGAGCCGTCCTGAACGTGGTTCATCGAGCATGGTCCCCAGCCTAGGGAAGAGCACCGACAACGAGTGGCGTAGGTTTGCAGGGGGGCTGCGCCTACAGGTGTACGCGACGACCGAGAAGCAATGGGAGACAACGCGCTCATGAGCGATGTGCTGGAGCTGGTGGACGTATCCGTGGTCCGCGAAGGACGGGCTCTGGTGGACCAGGTCTCCTGGTCGGTGAAGGAAGGGGAGCGCTGGGTGATCCTCGGCCCCAACGGCGCCGGCAAGACCACCCTGCTCAACCTCGCCTCCAGCTATCTCTTCCCGAGCTCCGGCAGCGCCTCGATCCTCGGCGAGCAGCTCGGCCGGGTCGACGTCTTCGACCTGCGCCCGCGCATCGGCGTCGCCGGCATCGCACTGGCCGACAAGCTGCCCCGCAGCCAGACCGTCCTGCAGACCGTGCTCACCGCCGCGTACGGCATGACCGCGCACTGGCAGGAGAACTACGAGGACGTCGACGAGCAGCGCGCCCGCGCCTTCCTCGACCGTCTCGGGATGAACGACTACCTCCACCGGAAGTTCGGCACCCTCTCCGAGGGCGAGCGCAAGCGCACCCTGATCGCCCGCGCCATGATGACCGACCCCGAGCTGCTGCTGCTGGACGAGCCGGCCGCCGGTCTCGACCTCGGCGGCCGCGAGGACCTGGTCCGCCGCCTCGGCCGCCTCGCCCGCGACCCGTACGCGCCCTCGATGATCATGGTCACCCACCACGTCGAGGAGATCGCCCCCGGCTTCACCCACGTCCTGATGATCCGTCAGGGCAAGGTGCTGGCCGCCGGCCCCCTGGAGCTCGAACTCACCTCCAGCAACCTCTCCCACTGCTTCGGCCTCCCGCTGGTCGTCGAGCGCAACGGCAACGACCGCTGGACCGCGCAGGGCCTGCCCCTGACCTGACCGCCCGTCGCCGGACCGCCTTCCCCAACGGGCCGTCCCCCGGGCTCGTCCGGGGGGCCCGGTCGCGGCACCGCGCGCTTTCGGCCGCTGCCCGGTCGCGCCCTGTCCCGGGCCGCCGCGCGGACCTACCATGAAGCCGTGGATCCATGGGTGTGGTGGCTGATCGCCGCCGTAGGACTGGGCATTCCCCTCGTCGTGACCGCGATGCCCGAATTCGGGATGCTCGCGGTCGGTGCCGTCGCCGGTGCCGTCACCGCGGGCCTCGGTGGCGGCACCGTCCCGCAATTCCTTGTGTTCGTCGCCGTGTCGGTGGCGCTGATCGCCGTCGTACGCCCCCTCGCGGCCCGCCACCGTGGTCAGAGCCCCCAACTGGCGTCCGGCATCGACGCGCTCAAGGGCAGGAGCGCCACGGTCCTGGAACGGGTCGACGGCGGGGTCGGCGGCCGGATCAAGCTCGCCGGGGAGGTCTGGTCCGCCCGCTCCCTGGACGGCAGTCAGGTCTACGAGCCCGGCCAGCAGGTGGACGTCGTCGAGATCGAAGGCGCCACCGCCGTCGTCATCTGACCCGAACACGCTGCGCGACGAGCCAGGACTCTGAAAGACTGATCAATGGCAAGCCGGTCACCGGCCGGCGCGGACCAGCAACGAAGGGCACGGGAGCCGCTGTGGAACCGATCATCATCGTCCTGATCATCCTGGTGGTGCTCGTGTTCATCGCACTCATCAAAACGATCCAGGTCATCCCACAGGCCAGCGCCGCCATCGTCGAACGCTTCGGCCGCTACACCCGCACCCTCAACGCGGGCCTGAACATCGTCGTCCCGTTCATCGACTCCATCCGCAACCGCATCGACCTCCGCGAACAGGTCGTGCCGTTCCCGCCGCAGCCGGTGATCACCCAGGACAACCTGGTCGTGAACATCGACACCGTCATCTACTACCAGGTGACCGACGCCCGCGCCGCGACCTACGAGGTCGCCAGCTACATCCAGGCCATCGAGCAGCTGACCGTCACCACCCTGCGGAACATCATCGGCGGCATGGACCTGGAGCGGACCCTGACCTCCCGCGAGGAGATCAACGCGGCGCTGCGCGGCGTGCTCGACGAGGCCACCGGCAAGTGGGGCATCCGCGTCAACCGCGTCGAGCTGAAGGCCATCGAGCCGCCGACCTCCATCCAGGACTCGATGGAGAAGCAGATGCGCGCCGACCGTGACAAGCGCGCCGCCATCCTCCAGGCCGAAGGTGTCCGGCAGTCCCAGATCCTCACGGCCGAAGGTGAGAAGCAGTCCTCGATCCTGCGCGCCGAGGGTGAGGCCAAGGCCGCGGCCCTGCGCGCCGAGGGCGAGGCCCAGGCGATCCGGGTGGTCTTCGAGTCGATCCACGCCGGCGACCCGGACCAGAAGCTGCTCTCCTACCAGTACCTCCAGATGCTCCCGAAGATCGCCGAAGGCGACGCCAACAAGCTCTGGATCGTGCCGAGCGAGATCGGCGACGCCCTCAAGGGCCTCGGCGGCGCCATCGGCAACTTCACCCCGCCGACCGGCGGCGGCTCCATCCCCAAGCCCAGCTCGCCGAACCGCGAAGCACCCCCGATCGACTGACACCCCCGATCGACCGACACCACCGGGCCCTGGTGCATGATCGGGCGAAACCGCACCGCTCATGCACGGGGGGATCCGCGTGACCATCTGGGAAGCCGTCGCCATCTTCGCCGCCGGAATCGGCGCCGGCACGATCAACACCGTCGTCGGGTCCGGCACCCTGATCACCTTCCCGGTGCTGCTCGCCTTCGGCGTGCCACCCGTCACCGCCAACGTGTCCAACACCCTCGGCCTGGTGCCCGGTTCGATCAGCGGAGCCATCGGCTACCGCCGCGAGCTCGCCGGCCAGCGCCGCCGGATCCTCCGCTTCGGCGCCGTCGCCCTCATCGGGGGCCTGGCCGGCGCGATCCTGCTGCTCGCACTGCCCTCGAAGGCCTTCGACGCGATCGTCCCCGTCCTGATCGCCGTCGCGCTGGTACTCGTCATCGTCCAGCCCAAGCTGGCCGCCGCGCTCCGCGCCCGCCGCGAGCGCAACGGCACCACCCCCCACCGCGACGGCGGCATCGTCCTGCCGGCCGGACTCCTGCTCGCCAGCGCCTACGGCGGCTACTTCGGCGCCGCCCAGGGCGTGCTCTACCTCTCCCTGATGGGGCTGCTGCTCCCCGAGGACCTGCAGCGCCTCAACGCCCTCAAGAACGTCCTCGCCGCGATCGTCAACGGCGTCGCCGCGGTCTTCTTCCTCTTCGTCGCGCACTTCGACTGGGCCGCCGTCGGCCTGATCGCGGTCGGATCCGCCCTCGGCGGCCAGGTCGGCGCGAAGGTGGGCCGCCGTCTGCCGCCCACCGCCCTGCGCGCCGTCATCGTCATCGTCGGCCTGCTGGCCATCGCCCAACTCCTCCTTAAATAAGGCGAGTCGGGCGACGGCCCGGCATCCGACGGCCCGGCCGGCCGCGCCCTACGCAGGCAGCGCCAGCCACTCCGGCAGTCCCTCGCGCACCGACACCCCCAGCGTCGACAGCAGCGCATCGGCCGGCGTCGGCTCGAACGGCCGCCGCAGCAGCTCCATCCCCGCCTGCTCGGGCGTACGGTCCGCCTTGCGGTGATTGTCCTCCGCACACGAGGCCACGGTGTTCAGCCAGGTGTCCCCACCGCCGTGCGACCGCGGCACGACATGGTCCACGGTCGTCGCCCGGCGCCCGCAGTACGCACACCGGTGCTGGTCACGCACCAGCACCCCGCGCCGCGACCAGGCCGCCCGTTGTCGGAACGGCACCCGTACGTACCTGCAGAGCCTGATCACCTGCGGCACCGGTACGTCCACCGCGGCGGCACGGATCCGCAGCCCCGGGTGAGCGTGTTCGATGACCGCTTTGTCCTGCATGACCAGCACCACCGCACGCCGCAGCGACACCGTCGACAGCGGCTCGAAGCTCGCATTGAGCACCAGCGTCTCGCGCATCCCGCCCACCTCCCGGACCTGCTCCGCCCCCGCGGCGAAGCTGCTCCACTGTGCAGCGGCAGGTATTCCCCGAACAACGCAATTTCCGCATGCCACAAGGGAAATGGAGGGCGATCAGCAGATGAAAAAGAAGGACCGGCGGTACCCACGGACCGCGGAAAAGAGTGCGCTCCGGGTCCCACCCCCGTGAATTACCGGGACCCGGAGCGAACGGCAGCCGATGAGGACACCCGAGACACATACGGGCTCCGGCGAACAGCGGGCGACACACCTGCGCCCCGCCGCTCCCGCCACTGCGGTACCTGCTGCCCGCCGCTCCTATTTACGGGGCGGCGGCACGGCAACCACTGTCGTGTGGGGAGCGCCGGGGCGCAACGGAATTACGGCGCTCAGCCCGCCGCGGGAATCTCGTACTCGGCGATCAGCTGAGCCCGCCCGAGCGTGTGGAACCGCAGATTGAAGCCCACCACCGCCGGCGAGGCCTCCCCGTCCGGACCGAGCTTTTCCTGGTCCACGGCGTACACCGTGAACACATAACGGTGCGGACCGTCCCCGGGCGGCGGCGCCGCGCCCCCGAAGTCCCGCGTCCCGTAGTCGTTACGGACATGCACGGCGCCCTCGGGCAGTCCCTTCATCTCCCCGGACCCGGCGCCGGCCGGCAGCTCCGTCACCGACGCCGGAATGTCGAACAGCGACCAGTGCCAGAACCCACTGCCCGTCGGCGCGTCCGGGTCGTAACAGGTGACGGCGTAGCTCTTCGTCCCCGCGGGCGCACCCTCCCACCGCAGCTGCGGCGAACGGTTCCCCTCGGCGAACACCTGCTCCGGCCGCAGCGTCCCGCCCGGCTCCACCTCGTCGCTCAGCACCGTGAACTCCGGCACCGGCGGATGGAAATCGTGCGGGAGCGGCCGCCGCTTCAGCTCGGACACTGCAACACCTCCTGGTCGCTTGCTGACACCTGTCCGGCCAGGTTAGAGCCAGTTCCGCTTACCGCCGACCTCCGCCAGCCACTGGTTGAGGTAACCCGCCCAGTCGGTCCCCTCGAAGTCGTTCAGCCCGACCGTGAAAGACCGGTAGGTGTCCGATCCCTCGCTGAACAGACCGGGCTTCTTGTCCATCTCCAGGACGACGTCCATCTCCCGGTCGTCCGCCACGAACGACAGCTCGACCTGGTTCAGGCCCCGATACTGCTGCGGCGCGTAGAACTCGATCTCCTGGTAGAAGGGGAGCCGCTGTCGCGTGCCCCTGATGTGCCCCTGCTCGAGATCGGCGGCCTTGAAACGGAACCCCAGCCGCCCGAACGCGTCCAGGATCGCCTGCTGCGCCGGCAGCGGATGCACGTTCACCGGGTCCAGGTCACCGGAGTCCACCGCCCGCGCGATCGCCAGCTCCGTCGTCACCCCGACGTTCATCCCGTGCAGATGCGTCCCCAGGAACGTGGTGATCGGCGTCTCCCACGGAATCTCCAGCCCGAACGGCACGGTGTGCGCCGCCCCCGGCTGCACCGCGAAGGCGCCGCCCAGCTGCACCTTGGTGAACTCGATGTTCCGCTTGTACTCCTCGTCGCCGCTCTCGACCTCGACCCGCGCCTGCAGTCCGACGGACAGCCCCTGGATGTCCTGAGCCACGGACCCGCCCTGGATCCGCACCTCGCCCTGTACGACCCCACCCGGGACGACGTTCTCCTCGAAGAGCACCGTCTCCACCGACGCACCCCCGGCGCCCAGGCTCGCCAGCAGCTTCTTGAATCCCATGCTCGTCCTCCCCAGGCGGAACGCCTGTGCTGTGTATTGCACGCCGAGCTCTCGGCTTGATCCCTACGAACGCGAAACCGTACGACCCGGTTCCACGGCCCACACTTTCCCAACCCAGGCGTCCCCATGGCCAACCGGCCTCCCCAACGGCTGCACTACTCTCGGTCCGCATGACCGACGTACCGGAACGTATGCCGCTCACCCATGACTTCTTCGACCGTCCCGTGGTGGACGTGGCCCCCGACCTGCTGGGCCGCATCCTCCTCCGCAACACCCCCGACGGCCCGATCGAGCTCCGCCTCACCGAGGTCGAGGCGTACGACGGCGAAACCGACCCCGGCTCCCACGCCTACCGCGGCCGCACCGCGCGCAACGCCACCATGTTCGGCCCGCCCGGCCATGCGTACGTCTACTTCATCTACGGGATGTGGTTCAGCCTCAACGCGGTCTGCGGACCCGAGGACAAGGCGAGCGGTGTCCTCCTGCGCGCCGGCGAGATCCTGACCGGCGCGTCCCTGGCGGCCACCCGCCGCCCCAAGGCCCGTAACACCCACGAACTGGCGAAGGGCCCGGCCCGCCTGGCCACCGCCCTCGACATCGACCGCACCCTCGACGGCACCGACCTGTGCGGGGAAGCCACCGCCCCCCTCTCGGTCCTGCACGGCCGCCCGCCCGCTCCCGAGCTGGTACGCAGCGGCCCGCGCACCGGCGTCGGCGGCGGCGGAGCCGATCACCCCTGGCGTTACTGGATCGCCGACGACCCCACGGTCAGCCCCTACCGCCCCCACACCCCCCGGCGCCGCACCACCACCGCTACTTGACTCTGTGTCGACGACCGCCTAACGTAGCCCGAGCCGCTGGAGACGGGCAGCGCTATTGGCGCAGACCGCCAGGCGGTACAACCAACTACTTCGATCGACTCCCTGACGGGTCTTATTTCGCGTTGCCGAAATTTGATCCGGCGCCTCGATTATGAGTCGCCAGGGAAAGCCGCTAAAGTAGTAACCACGCCGAAAGGGCAGCAGTAAATAACTGCCCGCGGCGGATCTCCGACGAATATCGGACCCGGAATCGAAAAGAAACCGGATCTGCTAGAGTCGGAAAGGCCGGAAAGCGAAAGCCGAACGGACGACCCGCTCCAACAGGGTGCCAGACACGGAAACGGATCTGGTAAGGTTGGAAACGCAAGACCGAAGGGAAGCGCCCGGAGGAAACCCGAGAGGGAATCCAAAGGAAGCGTCCGTTCCTTGAGAACTCAACAGCGTGCCAAAAGTCAACGCCAGATATGTTGATACCCCGTCTCCATCATGGAGATGAGGTTCC
>NZ_JBEYVM010000031.1:0-49663 GCF_040643995.1 Streptomyces sp. NPDC047049
TCTGGCGTTGACTTTTGGCACGCTGTTGAGTTCTCAAGGAACGGACGCTTCCTTTGGATTCCCTCTCGGGTTTCCTCCGGGCGCTTCCCTTCGGTGTTTCACACTCTATCAGGGCTTTTTCGGCTTTCGAACCGCCGCTTTTCTGCAGACATGCAGAAGCGCGCAATTCTTGTCGCGATCAAGACGCTGGGAGTGCCGCCCACCTCAACCGGACGCAGTTGATTGCGTCCTGGCTGTCCGGGGCAGGTCTCAGACAGTACAGCTCTGCTGTGGGCGAGGCAAATCGATTCGGCGTGCCGCGCGGTGGGCAACCGGCGTCTCTCATGCGGAACCGTCAGTTCTTATGACTTACGCTTCTGAACGGTGCGCCGTCCAGGACAGGTAGTGACGGCGGCCTGATGAATCTCCACCCCTGGGAGGCTTCCCATGACCACCGTGACGTCCCCTCTTGCCGGACGCGCCATCGGACTCGCGGCTGTGCCCGATCCCGTGTTCTCCGGAGCGATGGTGGGTCCCGGTACCGCCATCGATCCGGTGCGTGAGCCGTCTGCTGCGGTTTCGCCCGTGGACGGCGTTCTCGTATCTCTGCACCCGCACGCGTTCGTCGTCGTCGACTCCGAGGGGCACGGTGTGCTCACCCACCTCGGGATCGACACCGTTCAGCTCAATGGCGAGGGCTTCGAGCTGCTCGTGAACAAGGGTGACACCGTCGCTCGTGGGCAGGAGATCGTGCGCTGGAACCCGGCCGCGGTGGAGGCGGCCGGCAAGTCGCCGGTGTGCCCGGTCGTCGCGCTGGAGGCCACTGCCGATTCGCTCGGTGAGGTGAGCGAGGCCGGCGATATCAAGGCCGGTGACCAGCTCTTCTCCTGGCAGTAGCCGGGCGCCGTTCCGTACGGCAGGTACGACATCCACCGCGGCGGCCCGGACCGCCGCATCAACCGGAGACGGGTGCAATGGAGACAACGCTGCGAGGCGTCGGCGTCAGCCACGGCGTGGCGATCGGCGAGGTGCGGCACATGGGCACGGCGGTCCTGGAGCCGCCGGCCAAGCAGATTCCGGCGGACGAGGCGGAGCGCGAACAGGGGCGTGCCCGCCAGGCCGTGGAGGCTGTCGCCGCTGACCTGATAGCGCGGGGCAACCTGGCGGGCGGCGAGGCGCAGGCCGTGCTGGAGGCCCAGGCCCTGATGGCTCAGGACCCCGAGCTGATCGCTGATGTCGAGCGGCGGATCGCCGTCGGTTCCACCGCCGAGCGCGGGGTGTACGACGCGTTCGCCGCCTACCGGGCGCTGCTTGCGGGTGCCGGTGAGTACCTCGCGGGCCGGGTGGCCGACCTCGATGATGTGCGCAACCGGATCGTCGCCCGGCTGCTGGGTGTGCCGATGCCGGGTGTGCCGGACAGCGACGAGCCGTATGTGCTGATCGCGCGGGACCTGGCGCCGGCCGACACCGCGCTGCTGGACCCGACGCTGGTGCTCGGGTTCGTGACCGAGGAAGGCGGGCCGACCAGCCACAGCGCGATTCTTGCGCGGGCGCTGGGGGTGCCGGCCATCGTCGCGCTCCCGGGCGCGGGTGAGCTCGTCGAGGGCACGGTCATCGCGGTCGACGGCAGTACCGGTGAGGTCTTCGTCGAGCCTGGTGCCGAGAAGCGGGCGGCGCTGGAGCAGGCTGCGGCGGAGCGGAGGGCGGCGCTGGCGGCGTCGTCCGGTCCGGGTGCCACCTCCGACGGGCACAAGGTGCCGCTGCTGGCGAACGTCGGTGGTCCCGGTGATGTGGCCGCGGCGGTCGAGGCCGGGGCGGAGGGTGTCGGGCTCTTCCGTACGGAGTTCCTGTTCCTGGACGACAGCAAGAAGGCGCCGTCCGAGGAGAAGCAGGTCGCGGCGTACCGGGCGGTGCTGGAGGCGTTTCCGGAGGGCCGCGTGGTCGTGCGCGTGCTGGATGCCGGGGCCGATAAGCCGCTGGAGTTCCTGACGCCGGGTGATGAGCCGAATCCCGCGCTGGGTGTGCGGGGGCTGCGGACCCTGCTCGACCATCCGGATGTGCTGCGTACGCAGCTCACCGCGCTGGCCAGGGCGGCGGCGGGGCTGCCGGTCTATCTCGAGGTCATGGCGCCGATGGTGGCGGACCGGATCGACGCCAAGGCGTTCGCGGATGCCTGCCGGGAGGCCGGGCTGCGGGCGAAGTTCGGGGCGATGGTGGAGATTCCGTCGGCGGCGCTTCGGGCGCGGTCGATTCTTCAGGAGGTGGAGTTCCTTTCGCTGGGGACCAACGACCTGGCGCAGTACACCTTCGCCGCGGACCGTCAGGTGGGTGCGGTCTCGCGTCTGCAGGACCCCTGGCAGCCGGCGCTGCTGGACCTGGTGGCGGCTTCGGCCGAGGCGGCGAAGGCCGAGGGCAAGAGCTGTGGCGTGTGTGGTGAGGCGGCCTCCGATCCGCTGTTGGCGTGTGTGCTGACGGGGCTCGGTGTCACCAGCCTTTCGATGGGGGCGGCGTCGATTCCTTACGTACGGACGACGTTGTCCAAGCACACGCTGGCGCAGTGCGAGCGGGCGGCGGCCGCGGCGCGTGCCGCGGACACCGCCGACGATGCGCGGGCCGCCGCGCAGGCGGTGCTCTCCGGGGAGTGATCCCGCGCGGCGCGGTGCGTCGTAGGTGTCAGGAGTGTTGATGGCCGTCCCGCCCTTGTGGCGGGGCGGCCATGGTGTTTGGGGGGGGGCCGGGCGGCCCGGTCAGTGGCTGTGCGGGTCGGGTGGGGGTGTGAGGGGGAGGCCGGGGGCGTAGTCGACGCCGTGCTCGGGCGGGATCGGTTCGCCGGTGTCGGCGTCGGTGCAGTAGGCGGTGAAGACCTCGGCGGCGCCGAGGGGGCGGGGCCAGGAGTCGCCGAGGGTCCAGCCGCGGACCGTGTCGTGGGGGTGGTCGCCGGTGGCGTCGCGGGCGGTGGGGGTGGTGGTGCGGGAGACGAGGCCGCCGGGGCTGCGCAGGGCGAAGCCGGCGGCGAGGACCGTGCAGAAGACCAGGGTTTCGGATTCGGCGAGCTGCGGCCGGGCGCCGTCGCGGCCGGTGGCGTGCAGGACGGCCAGGAGGGACGGCTCACCGGCCGCGACGGAGCAGACGAGGTGGTGGGTGCCCTCGCCGAGGGAGGCCAGGAGCTGCTGGAGGGCCTGGGTGGCGCGGGCGAAGGCGAAGCGGGCGAGGTCTTCGCCGCACTCCTCACAGCTGCCGGCGCGGGCCAGGACGCCCGAGGCGTGGTCCCAGGTCGCCTGGCGGTCGGCTTCTTCGACGAGGAGCGGCAGCAGTTCGGCGAGCGGTTCGCCCTGGTAGGTCAGCGTGGCGCCGGTGCGGGCGACTTCGGCGGTGTAGCGGCTGCGGCTGTCGGGGCGGTCCGGGTCCAGGGCGAGGTCCGCGCAGTATTTCTCGTAGGCGGCCGGGTCGAAGAGGCTGAGGGTCGTGAGCACGCCCTGGGCGGCGAGGCCGCGCAGCAGGGTCTCCACCTGCTGGAGGTAGCTGCGGTGGTCGTCGAACGGGAAGGTGGGGTAGCGGCGCATGGCCGTGAAGTCCTGTTCGTCGGCCAGGACGGCGGCGCTGCTCGGGATTTCGCGGCGTAGTGCGCGGCGGGCGGTGGACGGGTCGGTGGGCCGGGATGCTGCTGTCATGACTCCCCCTGAGTGAGATGCGCCGGCTCGGTGTGAGCGGTGGCGGCCGAACATCACTTGTCACTGAGAGTAATCGGGGGGTCTGACAACGCGGCCGGACGCCGGACCGAAGGGCGTGGTGCCCTGGCGGTCCGGCGCGGCGGGGGCCTACTGCGCGCTGTCGGCGGTGCGGTCGCGGGCCACCCGCTCGTAGAACCGGAGCAGTTCGAGGTTGTCGACGGAGCCGGGGTTGACGGCCTTGTCGAGCGGGGTGCCCTGGAGGAGGCGCTTGACGGGGACCTCGATGCGCTTGCCGGTCAGGGTGTGCGGGACGCCGGGGGCCTCGATGATGTCGTCGGGGACGTGGCGGGGTGAGAGCTGTTCGCGGATGGTGCGCTTGATGCGGTCGCGCAGGGCGTCGTCGAGGGTGGCGCCGGGGGCGAGGTGGACGAAGAGCGGCATCCAGTAGCCGCCGTCGGGCAGTTCCAGGCCGATGACCAGGGATTCGCGGATCTCCGGGAGCCGTTCGACGGCTTCGTAGATGTCGGCGGAGCCCATCCGGACGCCCTGGCGGTTGAGGGTGGAGTCGGAGCGGCCGTGGATGACGACGCTGCCGCGGGAGGTGACGGTGATCCAGTCGCCGTGCCGCCAGACGCCGGGGTACATGTCGAAGTAGCTGTCGTGGTAGCGGGTGCCGTCGGGGTCGTTCCAGAAGCGGGTGGGCATGGACGGCATGGGATGGGTGACGACGAGTTCGCCGACCTCGTCGATGACCGGCTTGCCCTGGGGGTCCCAGGCCTGGAGGTCGGTGCCGAGGCAGGCGGCCTGGAGTTCGCCGATGTGGACGGGGAGGGTGGGGACCGCGCCGGCGAAGCAGCTGCAGACGTCGGTGCCGCCGCTGACGGAGGCGGTCCACAGGTCGGCGCCGCTCTCGGCGAAGGAGTCGTGCAGCCAGCGGAAGCCGTCCGGCGGGAGCGGGGAGCCGGTGGTGGCGACGCAGGTGACGGCGGAGAGGTCGAGGTCGCGGGCCGGGTGGATGCCGGCCTTGCGGCAGGCCATGACGTAGGCGGCGGAGGTGCCGAAGACGGTGGCGCGGGTGGCTTCGGCGACCCGCCACTGGGCGGAGATGTCGGGGTGGCCGGGGCTGCCGTCGTAGAGCACGATCGTGGCGCCCACCAGGAGGCCGGCGACGAGGAAGTTCCACATCATCCAGCCGGTGGAGGTGTACCAGAAGAACCGGTCGTCGGGGCCGAGGTCGCAGTGCAGGCCGGTCTGCTTGAGGTGTTCGAGGAGGATGCCGCCCTGGGACTGGACGATGGCCTTGGGCAGGCCGGTGGTGCCGGAGGAGTACAGGACCCACAGGGGGTGGTCGAAGGGGAGCTGTTCGAAGGCCGGTTCGGTGTCGTTCGAGGTCAGGTCCGACCAGTTCAGGGCGCCTTCGGGGGCGGGGGTGCCGAGCAGCGGGATGTGGACGACGGCGCGCAGGGTGGGGAGTTCGGCGCGGAGTTCGGCGACCGTGTCGCGCCGGTCGTGCTCCTTGCCGCCGTAGCGGTAGCCGTCGACGGTGAACAGGACGACGGGTTCGATCTGCTGGAAGCGGTCCAGCACGCTGCGGGCGCCGAAGTCGGGGGCGCAGGAGGTCCAGACGCCGCCGACCGCGGCGGTGGCGAGGAGGGCGACGACGGCCTGCGGGATGTTCGGGACGTAGGCGCTGACCCGGTCGCCGGGGCGGACGCCGAGGCGGCGGAGTTCGGCGGCCAGCGAGCCGACCCGGTCGCGCAGCTCCGCCCAGGTGACCGGGGTGGGCTCATGGGTCTCGTCGACGTACAGCAGCGCGGGATCGCCGGCGCGGGCCGGGTCCTCGGCGGCGCGCAGGGTGTGCTCGGCGTAGTTGAGGGTGGCGCCGGGGAACCAGCGGGCGCCGGGCATCGCGCGGTCGGCGAGGACGGTTTCGTACGGGGTGGCGAAGCGGACGTCGAACCACTCGGCGGTGGCCTGCCAGAAGGCGGGGAGGTCGTCGACGGACCAGCGGTGCAGGGCGGCGTAGCTCGTGGCGGGGTCGCCGGGGGTGGGGGCGGGCGCGCCGTGGTGCGCGGCCGCCCAGGTGTGGAAGCGGGTGACCTGTGCGCCGGCGATCCGGTCCGGGCCTGGTTGCCAGAGGGGTTCCGGCTGCGGGGCGGACTGCGGTGCGGTGGTCATGATGCGGCTCCCGGGCGGTTACGCGTCGTGGGCGTCGGGCGCGCACGGCGGTGAGGTTCCCCCGGCCCAGTGGGTGGGCGTGTGCGCGCGACACGGCTTGCCTGGACGATGCCACGTGATCGACTTGTGCACCAGGGTGGGCTGCCCACATTCGGGGGGTGGCGGGTGTGGTGCCGGCACGTGCCGCGGCCCGGTTCCGGGGATCGTGGGGGGACATACGGCGGGATTCGGCCATCGGGTGACGAGCCGCGGGCCTGAGGGTGGCCGAGCGTGACCCCGTGCAGGTGAACGGCAGTTGAACGGTGCCCGCGCACCCCGCCGTCAATGGGAGGCTGACCGGCATGGACGGGCGGGATCTGGTGCGGTCGGTACGGATGATCAAGGCGGTCGGGCCGGCGCAGGGGCTACGGTCCGTGCGTACGGCGTGGCGGGCGCGGCGGGCGGATGCGCTGGCGCTGCCGCGGCGCACCGCCGAGCGGGCCCGGGTGCCGGGGGCGGCTCGCGGCGCGGAGCCCCAGCCGGGCGGCGGGCTGATCCACTTCGAACGGTCGTCGCTGCGGGTGCGGGTGGCCTCGGGCGGTGCGGTGTTCTGCGGCTGGGAGGGTGCCGAGCCGGAACCGTCGTACGCGCTGGCCGGGGCGTGTCCCGAGGTGGACGCCCGGGTGGTGCTGGAACCCGACACCGAGGGCGGCTGGCGGGTGGTCTCGGAGCGGGTGCTGGTGGTGGTGTCCCGGCACGGTGCGGTGGAGGTGCGGACGCCCGGCGGGGCGGTGCTGCGGCGGGAGTTGCCGCCGCGCTGGTGGGACCGCACGGCCGCGGAGGGAGCGGGCGGGCGGCCCGGAGGGAGCGGCGCCTCGCGCTGGGTGCAGCGGGCGCAGGTCGCCGCCGATGCCCGGTTCTTCGGGCTCGGCGGCCGGGCGCACGGGCCGCGGCTGCGGGACGGGGCGTACCGGCTGTGGAACACGGATCCGGGCGGCGCCTTCGCACCGGGGGACGATCCGCTGTCGCTGACGATGCCGGTGCAGCTGGTGGTGGCGGACGCCGGTACGCATCTGGTCTTCCACGACAACTCCTGGGACGGCCGGGTGACGCTGCGCGAGGGCGCGGAGGGTGCGGGCTCGGGGCATGACCGGCCGGGCACCTGTGAAGTGCGGATGGACGGCGGACCGCTGCGCTACTGGGTGTTGGCGGGCACCCCGGCCCGGGTGCTGCAGGGCTGGACGGCGCTGACCGGGGCGCCCGCGCTGCCGCCGCAGTGGGCACTGGGGTACCAGCACGCCCGCTGGGGGTTCGGCGGTCAGGCCGAGGTGCGCCGGGTGGTGGCGGGCTACCAGGAGCGCGGGCTTCCGCTGTCCGCCGTCCATTTGGACATCGACCATTACGACCGGCACCGGGTCTTCACCGTCGACCGGCAGCGCTATCCGGATCTGCCCGGCCTGGCGCGGGAGTTGCGGGCGGACGGGGTGCGGCTGGTGTCGATCGTGGATCCGGCGGTGAAGGCGGAGCCGGGGGACACGGTGTACGAGGGCGGGGTGGCGGCGGATGCCTTCGTACGGGACGCGCGCGGGCGGGAGGTGCGCGGGGTGGTGTGGCCGGGCGAGTCGGTGTACCCGGATTTCACCGATGCGCGGGCGCGCAAGTGGTGGGGGGCGCTGTACGCGGAACGGCTGGCGCAGGGCTTCTCCGGCGTGTGGCACGACATGAACGAGCCGGTCTCCTTCGCCGCGTTCGGGGAGCGGACGCTGCCACGCTCGGCACGGCACTCCCTGGAGGGCCGGGGCGGCGATCACCGGGAGGCGCACAACGTCTACGGCCTGGCCATGGCACGGGCCGGCTTCGAGGGGCTGTGCGAACTGCGGCCCGCCGAGCGGCCCTTCCTCTTCTCCCGTTCGGGCTGGGCGGGACTGCAGCGCTACGGCGGCAGCTGGTCGGGCGATGTGGCGACGGGCTGGGCGGGGCTGCGGGCTTCGCTGTCGCTGGTGCTGGGGCTGGGGCTGTGCGGGGTCCCGTACAGCGGTCCCGATATCGGCGGGTTCTCCGGGGTGCCGTCCCCCGAGCTGTATTTGCGGTGGTTCCAACTGGGGGCCTTCCTGCCGCTGTTCCGTACGCATTCGGCGCTCGGGGCGGGGCGGCGGGAGCCGTGGGAGTACGGGGACGAGGTGCTGGGACACGCCCGTACGGCGCTGCGCGAACGGCAGCGGCTGCTGCCGTACTTCGGGACGCTGGGCCAGCTGGCGCGGCTCACCGGCGCGCCGTACGTACGGCCGGTGTGGTGGAGCGCGCCCCGGGACCGGGCGCTGCGGGACTGCGAGGACGCCTTTCTGCTGGGGGATGCGCTGCTGGTGGCGCCGGCGCTGGCGGCGGGCGTCACCCGGCGGCCGGTGCGGCTGCCGCGTGGCCGGTGGTACGACACCGCGACCGGGCGGGCGTACGACGGTCCCGGGCAGGTGTGGGTGGAGGCGCCGCTGTCGCGGATACCGGTACTGGCGCGGGCCGGTGCCGTGCTGCCGGTGACCGGGGCGGACGGCGGGACGGAGCTGGAGGTCTGGGCGCCGGCGGCCGGGCGCGGGGGCAGCGGGCTGGTGGTGCCGGACGCCGGGGACGGCTGGCAGCGGCCGACGGTGGAGCGGTTCACCTCGCGGTGGGAGGGCGACCGGGTGGTCGTGGAGCGGCGGGACGGGGGCACGGTGGGGTATCCGGTGCGGGTGCGGGGGCTGGAGGACGAGGTGGAGGCGTAGCGGGCTGCGCGGCGGAGTGGTTGCGCGGTTGAGCGGCTGCCCGCCGGAGTCGTTGAGCAGTTGAGCGGCTGCGCGGGTCGAGCAGTTGTGCGGCGGGGCTTCCCTCCCCCTGCCGCGCCTGGTAGACGGGGGCCATGCCGAGACTTGCTGCCGCGCTGCGCGGCCTTGCCGCCGCTGCCGCCGCGCTGATCACTGTGGCCGCTGTCCCTTCGGGTGCGGCGGCGGACACCGCCCCGCGCCGCCCGGCGCCGTCGTCGCATCCGGGCAACGGGACCGAGGCGCCGGAGGAGTTCGTCGCGCTGCGGGACGTGGATCCCACCGTCCTCCAGGAGATGCGCTACTTCACCCCGCACGACTTCATGGGAGAGCGGGTGACCGGCTACCGGGCGCCGATGTGCCTGCTGACCCGGGACGCGGCACGGGCGTTGCACCGGGCGCAGCGCTCGTTCCTGCGCCGCGGGTACTCCCTCAAGGTCTATGACTGCTACCGGCCGCAGCGCGCGGTGAACCACTTCGTGGCCTGGGCCAAGGACCTCGGCGACCAGCGGATGAAGGCCGAGTTCTATCCGCGGGTCGACAAGTCGACGCTGTTCCGGGACGGCTATATCGCAAAGAAGTCCGGGCACAGCAGGGGCAGCACCCTCGATCTGACGCTGGTGCGGCTGCCGGCCCTGCCCACCCGGCCGTACGTCCCCGGGGAGCCGCTGTCCTCGTGCTACGGCCCGAAGGCGGCCCGTTTCCCGGACAATTCGCTGGACATGGGCACCGGCTTCGACTGCTTCGACACGCTGGCGCACACCCTCGATCCGCGGATCACGGGCGAACAGCGGGCCAACCGGCTGCTGTTGAAGGACGGCCTGGAGCGCGCCGGATTCGTCAACTACGACAAGGAGTGGTGGCACTACACCTTCACCCCGGAGACGTTTCCGGACACCTACTTCGACTTCCCGGTCGCGTGGCGGTCGCTCGTACGGCACTGACCGGGCGCGCGCGCCGCCGACGGGCCGGGGCACCGAATCACCCCCGTCGATCCCGTGCCCCGGACCCTGCTGTGAGGGACGCGGCCGGACCGCGTCCGGTTCGACGGACGTCCGCGGAGTCACCCTTTCGGGGAACCAGCGTCCTCGTGCGCGTCCGGCCGGGAGCCGGACGCCGGTCCGTACGCTCAGAGCCGGCCGCCCGCGGTGTCCGACGAGAGTCGCTGGGCGGCGTACACCGGGATGACCGACAGGGCGATCAGCAGCGCGGCGAGCACATCGACGACCGGCGCCTGGTGGGGGCGGGCCAGGTTCTCGTAGATCCAGATCGGCAGCGTCTTGGTGCCCGCGCCCGCCGTGAAGGTGGTCACCACGACCTCGTCGAAGGAGAGCGCGAAGGCCAGCAGCGCGCCGGCGAACAGCGCCGGGCGCAGCGCCGGGAAGGTGACGTACCGCAGGGTCTGCCAGGGGCGGGCGCCCAGGTCGGCGGAGGCCTCGGCCAGGGACGGGGCGATGCGGCGGAGTCGGGCGGCGACGTTGTTGAAGACGATGACGACGCAGAAGGTGGCATGGCCGACCACGACCGTGAAGAGGCCGAAGCCGATGCCCAGCGGCGCAAGGACGGTGCGGAAGGCGGCGTTGAGGGCGATGCCGGTGACGATGCCGGGCAGGGCGATCGGCAGCACGATCAGGAACGAGACGGTCTGCCGTCCGAAGAAGCGGTGGCGGTGCACGGCGAAGGCCGCGAGCGAGCCGAGGAGCAGGGCGACGGCGGTGGCTCCCAGGCCCGCCCGCAGCGAGGTCCACAGGGCATCGCGGGCGCCCGCGCTGTGCAGGGCGCGGCTCCACCACTCGCCGGTCAGCGCGCGGGGCGGCCAGGCGAACGAGGGGTCGGCGTTGACGGAGTTGAGCAGGACCAGGAGCAGGGGGAGGTAGATCAGGGCCAGACCGGCGGCCGTGAGGCAGCCGAGGACGATCCGGGCGGTGCGGGTGAGGTGCATCCGGCTGCCTCCTTCGGTTCCGGTCAGAGCGAGTCGAGCGCGCCGGCCCGGCGGACGGCGGCGAGGTAGCAGACGACGAGGGCGACCGGGACCGCGGAGAGCGCCGCGGCGAGCGGCAGATCGAGAGTGACCTGAGAGGCGATGACATTGCCCAGGAGCTGGGTGCGGCCGCCGACGATCTGCACGGTGAGGTAGTCGCCGAGGGAGAGCGAGAAGGTGAAGACGGAACCCGCCAGGAGTGCGGGGCGGACGGCGGGGGCCACGACGGAGCGCAGGGTCCGCAGGGTGCCCGCGCCCAGGTCGGCGGAGGCCTCCAGCTGGTGGGCGGGCAGCCGTTCCAGGGCGGCGTGGACCGGCAGGATCATGTACGGCAGCCAGAGGTAGGCGAGCACGAGCACGACGGCGGCCGCGCCGTATCCGGGTCCGTGCAGGCCGAGCGGGGCGAGTGCCGCGTTGACGATGCCGTGCTCGCCGAGCATCACCCGCCAGGCGTACGCCTTGACCAGATAGCCGGCCCACAGCGGGGTCAGCACGGCCACCAGCAGGGCGCGGCGCAGCCGCCCGGCCGCCACCCGCGCCATGAAGAAGGCCATCGGCAGCGCGAGCAGGGCATCGAGGAGCGTGACGGCGACGGCGATACCGAGGGTGCGCAGCGCGACGGTGCGGTAGACGGTGGTGGTGAGGACGTCGCGGAAGTTGTCGGTGGTCCAGGTGCGGACGACATCCGAGGTGAAGGGGTCGGTGGTCCAGAAGGCGGACAGCAGGAGGACGGCGAGGGAGCCGAGGTAGGCGAGGACCAGCCACAGGAGCGGCGGGGCGAGGAGCGCGGCGAGCCGGCCGCGGGCGCGGGGCTCGTGGCGCGGGGCGGACACCCGGGCGCCCGCGCTCAGCCCTTGATCTCCGTCCAGGCGCGGGTCCACTCCGCGTAATCGGTGCACTTGACGTTCTTGCGGCCGTCGAGGCACTGCGGGACGGGGGTGGTCCAGAAGTGGACGCGGCGGTAGTAGGCCTCGTCATCGGCGTGGTAGACGGCGCAGTGCCGGGGGTCGGCGGTCTCCTTGCAGGCCTTGGCGTTGGCGGGTGCCTCGCCGAAGTACTCGGCGACCTGGGCGTTCACCTTCGGGGAGACGATCCAGTTGAGCCACTTGTAGGCGCAGTTGGGGTGGGCGGCCTTGGCGGAGACCATCCAGGTGTCGGACCAGCCGGTGGCTCCCTCCTTGGGGAGGACCGCCTTGACGGGGGCCTTTTCCGCGGCGGCGGTGTTGGCGATGACCTGCCAGGTGGTGCCGAGGACACTGTCACCGCCCTTGAAGGCGGTGACCTCCTTCTGGTAGTCGCTCCAGTATTCACCGATCTGCTGCCGCTGCTTCTTCAACAGGGCCACGGCGGCGTGGAGTTGGGTGCGGTCCAGGGCGTACGGATCTTTGATGCCGAGCGCGGGACGGGTCTTCATCAGGTAGAGAGCGGCGTCGGCGATGTAGATGGGCGAGTCGTAGGCGGTGACCTTGCCCGCGTACTTCGCGGCGCCGTCGAAGACGGCCTTCCAGGAGTCGGGGGCCGGGGAGACCTTGTCGGTGCGGTACATCAGCAGATTGGCGCCGCGGCCGTGCGGGATGCCGTACATCTTCCCGTCCTTGGAGTTGAACGGGCGCATCTTCAGGCCGCTGAAGACGTCGCGGTAGTTCGGTACCAGACGGGTGTTCACGGGCGCCACGTCCCCGGCGGCGATCAGGCGCAGGGTGGCGTCGCCGGAGGCGGACACGGTGTCGTACTGGCCGGTCTTCATCAGCGAGACCATCTCGTCGGAGGTTCCGGCGGTCTTGGTGTTGACCTTGCAGCCGGTCTGCTGCTCGAAGGGGTGTACCCAGTCGGCCTTGGGGTCGTTGGAGCCGTCCTCGGCGTAGCCGGCCCAGGCGATGATGTCGACGCGGCCCTCGCCCTTGCCGACGCTCCGCTGTTCGGCGGCTCCCCCGCCGTGCGTTCCGCCGCCGGAGCTGCAGGCGGCGGCCAGCGCCAGGACCCCGGCCGCCACTGCGGCCTTCCACGGATTCGCATTGCGCATGGTGAACTCCCGCTGTCGCACCCGGCTGTCGAGCCCCGCCAGTATCCGGAAGCTGACCGTCTGCCACCAGAGCGCGTCGGGAACCGGGATGCGCCCCGGTGCGTTGTACGACGATCACTCAGGAGGCATCGGCCGCGGCGGAACAAGTCGCCTGAGCTGCGGTATCGACCTCTCCTGGGCAGCGGGCCCCGCCGGACACCGGCCTCGGCCCGGCAACGGCCTCAGCCCGGCAGCGGTAGGGCGTCGGCGGCGTTCCACAGTAGATGGACGGCGGCGCCCGGCCGGGCGGCGTCCGGCAGGTCCGTGGAGTTCAGCCGCACGACGGTGAGCTGGTCGTCGCCCGCGTCGAGGCGGACCACCACGCGCGTATGGGCACCGACGTGCGCGATCTCGGTGACCCGGCCGGGCACACACCGCTCCCCCGGCCCCGGGGCGACGTCCGGGCCGCCGTTCGGGCCGCCATCCGGAGCGACGATCCGGATCCGCTCAGGGCGGAGGCTGTACGTGCCCGGGGCGCCGATCACACGGACCGCGGCCTGGTCGCGCAGCAGGTTGGTGGTACCGATGAAGCCCGCGACGAACGCGGTGGCCGGACGGTCGTAGATCTCCAGCGGCGAGCCGGTCTGCACGATACGGCCGCGGTCGAGCACGGCGAGGCGGTCGCTGAGCGTCAGCGCCTCCTCCTGGTCGTGGGTGACGAGGAGGAAGGTGACGCCGGTGGCGCGCTGGATGCGCTGGAGTTCCCGCTGCATTTCCTGCCGCAGCTGGAGGTCGAGCGCGCCGAGGGGTTCGTCGAGCAACAGCAGACCGGGGTCGTCGATCAGGGCGCGGGCCAGGGCGACGCGCTGGCGCTGGCCGCCGGAGAGCTGGTCGGGCCGGCGCGGGCCGTGGTCGTCGAGGCGTACGGTGCGCAGGGCCGCACGGGCACGGGCGAGGCGTTCGGGTTTGCGCACCCCGGCGACGGTGAGGGCGTAGGCGACGTTCTGCTCGACGGTCATATGGGGGAAGAGCGCGTAGTCCTGGAAGACGGTGTGGACGTCGCGGCGGCTGGGCGGAAGTGCGGTGACCTCGCGGCCGGCGAGTTCGATACGGCCCGAGGCGGGCCGTTCGAAGCCGGCGATCAGGCGCAGCAGGGTGGTCTTGCCCGAGCCGGAGGGGCCGAGGAGGGAGAAGAACTCACCTTCCCGGATGGTGAGCTCGGCGCCGTCGACGGCACGTAGCGCACCGAATTCCTTGGTGACGGCGGTGAGCCGTACGGCGGGCGGCGCGGCTGCCGTGGGGGCGGGACGGGCGTCGGTACGGGCGGCTTCGGTCACGGGCGCTCCCCCTCGTGAACGGCTTGATCGCCCGGCGACTGTACCGGGGTTTCCGTGCGGGGCGGCAGCGTGTCACACTCCTGACGGACCGTCAGTTCGTCAGTTCGTCAGTTCCGTCAGTTCGGTCAAGCTCCATCAGCTCCATCAGCTCCATCAGCTCCATCAGCTCCATCAGTTCCATCAGTTCCATCAGTTCGTTCCGTTGTTCCGTTGCTTTGTTGCTTCGTTGCTTTCGTTGCTTCGTTGCGTTTCGTTGTGGTCGGTCTGCGGTCGGGGAGGGTCTGTGGCACAGACACGGAAGCCGGTGGTGCCGGGGTGGTTCGATCAGGACGCGGCGGGATTCCGGCTGCTGGGGACGCGTTGCCGGGCCTGTGGTGCGGTGTTCTTCCCCCGCGAGGACGCCTTCTGCCGCAACCCCGCGTGCGGGGGTGACGAGCTGGCGGAGGTGCCGCTGTCCCGGCGCGGCACGGTCTGGTCCTACACCGACGCGCGCTACCGTCCGCCCTCCCCCTACGTCTCCGGTCCGGAGGCCGAGTGGCGGCCGTACGCCTTGGTCGCCGTGGAGCTGGCGGAGGAACGGATGGTGGTCCTCGGGCAGGCTGCGCCGGGCGTCCGCGCCGCGGATCTGCGCGTGGGCATGGAGGTCGAGCTGGTGCCCGGGACCGTCGCCGGGGGCGAGGGGGACGACGGGGACGTGCGGACGACGTGGCATTGGCGGCCGTGCGGGCGGGGTCCGGGGGCTGTGGCGGAGAGCGCGAGCGACGGGCCGCGGGCGGAGACCGCATCTCTACACCCGCCCACCCCCCGAAGGGGGGTGGGCGGCGGGGAAAAAACCAAGGGCGGGGGTGGGCGGCGGGTAGGGGGAGGCCCGGAGCACCCCGAAACCGCCTCCTCCGGCCACATGGGCGTGGCCCAAGACCTGGCCATGGCCGGAGACACGGCCATGCCCGGCGACGTGGCCGTACTGGGCGCCGGTATGCACCCCTGGGGCAAGTGGGGGCGCAGCTTCGTCGAGTACGGCACGAAGGCGGCCAGGGAGGCGCTTGCCGACGCCGGGCTCGACTGGCGCGCCGTGCAGAGCGTCGTCGGCGCCGACACGGTACGTGGCGGCTACCCCGGTTATGTGGCGGGCGCGACCTTCGCCAAGGCGCTGGGCTGGCAGGGCGCCCGGGTGACCAGCGTCTACGCCGCCTGTGCATCCGGCGCGCAGGCCATCGGCGCCGCGCGGGCACAGATCCTCTCGGGGATGGCGGAGGTGGCCCTGGTGGTGGGCGCCGACGCCGCGCCCAAGGGCTTCTTCACCCCGGCGGGCGGCGACCGGCCCGACGATCCCGACTGGCTGCGGTTCCGGGTACTGGGCGCCACCAACCCGGCGTACTTCGGGCTGTACGCGCGCCGCCGGATGGCGCTGTACGGGGAGACGACCGACGACTTCGCCCAGGTGAAGGTCAAGAACTCGGCAGCGGGCGCGGCCAATCCGTATGCCCGCTACCGCAAGCGGGTCACCGTACGGGAGGTCGCCGCGTCGGCCGTGGTCTGCGATCCGCTGCGGCTGCTGGACATCTGTGCCACCTCCGACGGCGCCGCGGCGCTGGTCCTGACCAGCATGGACTTCGCCCGGCGGCACGGCGTCACGGATCCGGTTCGGATCCGTGCCGTCTCCACCGCCACCCCGCGGTATCCGCGGACCGTACTGGATCTGCCGGACATCGCCACCGATTCCGCGGCCGCCGTTCCGGAGCCGGAGGCCGGCTTCCGGGCATCGATCGCGCACACCGCCTACGAGGAGGCCGGGGCCGGACCCGAGGATCTGTCCCTGGCCGAGGTCTACGACCTGTCCACCGCGTTGGAGTTGGAGTGGTACGAGGACCTGGGGCTGTGCGGCGCCGGTGAGGCGGCCAAGCTGCTGCGGGACGGGGCGACGGCGCTGGGTGGGCGGCTGCCGGTGAATGCCAGTGGTGGTCTGGCCTCCTTCGGGGAGGCGGTACCGGCCCAGGCCATCGCCCAGGTCTGTGAGCTGACCTGGCAGTTGCGGGGGCAGGCGGGCGCGCGGCAGGTGGCGGATGCCCGGGTGGGGGTGAGTGCCAACCAAGGGCTTTTCGGGCACGGGTCGGCGGTGGTCGCGGTGCGGTGACCCGGCGGTGCCGTGCCCCGGCGGTGCGGTGTCCCAGCGGTGCGGTGACCCGGCGGTGCGCGACGCCGTGACCGTGGTGGACGCGCGTGGCGTGAGAACCCGCGGACGACCCGACGCACGGCCCCCGCGCAGCCCGTCGGCAGCCGTCGGAAACCATCGATGGCATCAGCAGCCTCCCGGTGCGCGACCTTGACGCCCCCTCATCACCGGTGAACACTTCCGGATGCCAGTTCGACATCGCCGCACTCAGGCACACCCCGGCCGGGTGGCAGCGGTTGTCCGCTGCCCGCCGGTGGCACGCACCCTGCACGGAGGACCGGGGGACGTCCCCGGGCGAGGGCCAAGGAGCCGTCATGTATTCCAATGGGGACATCGTCGTCGGTGAAGTGATCGGCACCGCGATACTCATACTCTTCGGGGCCGGTGTGTGCGCCGCCGTCACCCTGCACTACTCCAAGGCGAAGGACGCCGGCTGGGTCGTGATCGCCTTCGGCTGGGGCATGGGCGTACTGGCCGGCGCCTACACCGCGGCGCCGCTGTCCGGCGGGCACCTCAACCCCGCGGTGACGCTCGGCTCGGCGGTCACGGGCGGCACCGAGTGGTCGAAGGTGCCGCTGTACATCGTGGCCCAGATGGCCGGTGCGGCGATCGGCGCCGTACTGGCCTGGGGGCTGTACTACGCGCAGTTCGCCGCCAACGCGGAACGGGACAAGGCCCAGCCGACGCTGGGGATCTTCTCCACCGGCCCGGAGATCCGCAAGCCGGCCGCCAACCTCGTCACCGAGATCATCGCCACCGTCGGTCTGGTGCTGCCGCTGCTGTTCTTCGGCCGGAACCCGGGCATCGGTATCGGCCAGGTCCCCGGCGAGCACGTCGGCGTCTACGGCTCCGGGATCAATGTGCTGCTGGTCGCCCTGCTGGTCGTCGGGATCGGGCTGTCGCTGGGCGGGCCCACCGGCTACGCCATCAACCCCGCCCGTGACCTCGGACCGCGTCTGGTGCACGCGCTGCTGCCGATCCCCAACAAGGGTTCCTCGGACTGGAGTTACTCCTGGATCCCGGTGGCCGGGCCGCTGATCGGCGCGGTGCTGTCCGGCCTGGTCTACAACGCGGCGTTCTGACCCCGGCCGGGGCGTGTCAGCCCGAGCGATCCCATGCCCCGGGGCACCGGGCACCGGGGACCGGGCACGGGCCCCGCCCCCGGCGCCCAGGCCCCGCTGCACCCACTCACCAGGACTTCAGGAGGCGTGACGGCATGACGGAGCGAACCGGGAAGACCGAGAAGTACGTAGCCGCGATCGACCAGGGCACCACCTCCAGCCGCTGCATCATCTTCGACCACAGCGGGGCGGTCGTCGCCGTCGACCAGCGCGAGCACCGGCAGATCTTCCCCAGGCCGGGCTGGGTGGAGCACGACGCCACCGAGATCTGGTCGAAGGTGCAGGCCGTGGTGGCGGGCGCGCTGACCGGGGCGGGGCTGCGCGCGGACCAGCTCAGTGCGCTGGGCATCACCAACCAGCGGGAGACCACGGTCCTGTGGGACCGGGTCACCGGCAGGCCGGTGCACCACGCGATCGTCTGGCAGGACACCCGTACCTCCCAGCTGTGCGCGGAACTGGGCGGCGCGGACGGCCAGGACCGGTTCCGTGCGGCCACCGGACTCCCCCTGGCCAGCTACTTCTCCGGGCCGAAGGCCGCCTGGCTGCTGGACGAGGTGCCGGGGCTGCGGGCCCGGGCCGAGCGCGGCGAGATCGCGTTCGGCACCATCGACTCCTGGCTGATCTGGAATCTGACCGGCGGCACCGACGGCGGGGTGCATGTCACCGATGTGACCAACGCGGGCCGCACGATGCTGATGAACCTCGCCACCCTCCAATGGGATCCGGCGATCCTGTCGGCGATGCATGTGCCGGCCGCGATGCTGCCGGAGATCAGGTCGTCGGCCGAGGTGTACGGCACGGCCGTGGGGCAACTGCACGGCGTGCCGGTGGCGTCCGCCCTCGGCGACCAGCAGGCGGCCGTCTTCGGCCAGACCTGTTACGGCGTCGGCGAGGCCAAGAACACCTACGGCACCGGCTCGTTCCTGCTGCTGAACACCGGAAACCGCCCGGTCCCGTCCAAGAACGGGCTGCTGACGACCATGGGCTACCAGCTCGCCGGCGAGCCGCCGGTCTACTGTCTGGAGGGCTCCATCGCCGTCACCGGCTCGCTGGTGCAGTGGTTCCGCGATCAGCTGGGCATCATCGCGTCGGCCGAGGAGATCGAGCCGCTGGCGGCGAGCGTCCCGGACAACGGCGGGGCGTATGTCGTGCCGGCGTTCTCCGGCCTGTTCGCGCCCTACTGGCGGTCCGACGCCCGCGGCGTGATCACCGGTCTGACCGGGTTCGTCACCAAGGCGCATCTGGCGCGCGCCGTACTGGAGGCGACCAGCTGGCAGACCCGGGAGGTGGTGGACGCCATGTTCCAGGATTCGGGCGTGCGGATCACCCAGCTCAAGGTCGACGGGGGCATGACCGCCAACCACCTGTTGATGCAGCATCAGGCGGATGTGCTGGACGTACCGGTGATCCGCCCGGTGATCTCGGAGACCACCTGTCTGGGCGCGGCGTACGCGGCCGGTCTGGCGACCGGTGTCTGGCAGGATCTCGACGAGTTGCGGACCCACTGGAAGCGGGACACGCAGTGGACCCCGCGGATGGACGCGCAGACCCGTGACCGCGAGTTCGCCAACTGGCGCCGGGCCGTGGAGCGCAGCTTCGGCTGGCTGGCCGAGGACGGCTCGGCGGGGTAACGGCGCCGGCAGCGCGCAGACGTACGCCCCGTACCCCGGACGGCGGGGTACGGGGCGTACTTCCGCGCCCCGTCAGGGGAGCGCGGGCTCCCGGCGGCGGGCGCCGGCCTCCCTGGCATGCTCGACGACGGAGATCAGCACATCCCGCGCGGAGTCCTTGCGGCGGGCATCACACAGCATCACCGGCACCTGGGGGTCGAGGTCCAGGGCGTCGCGTACGGATTCCGGCGGGTAGCGGTCGGCGCCGTCGAAGCAGTTGACGGCGACCGTGAAGGGCAGTCCGCGCCGCTCGAAGTAGTCGATGGCGGCGAAGCTGTCCGCCAGCCGCCGGGTGTCCGCCAGCACCACCGCACCGAGCGCGCCCCGGGCGAGTTCGTCCCACAGGAACCAGAAGCGGTCCTGCCCCGGGGTGCCGAACAGGTACAGGACCAGTTCGTCGTGGACGGTGATCCGCCCGAAGTCCATGGCGACGGTGGTGGTGGTCTTGCTCTCCACCCCGTCGAGGTCGTCGAGCGGCCGCCCCGCCTCGGTCAGCCGCTCCTCGGTACGCAGTGGTTTGATCTCGCTGACGGCACCGACCAGGGTGGTCTTACCGACCCCGAATCCGCCCGCGACCAGGATCTTGAGCGTCACCGGCTCGACGGCGGTGGACCGTCGGCGGCGATCGGATCGCCCGAAGGCCATGGGATTCTTCTCCTGAATTGCCGTGTATACGGGGGGAGCTCACGCTTGTGTCACCCGGGCGACGGTGCACGGGGCAGCAGGCGCAAGGGAACGGTACAACGTGCTCGGCACGGCGCCCACTTGAGATGCGTCACGGCGCAGGGGCTCCCGGGGGGGGACCAGGGGGACGCCGGAGAGCAGACGCCACCGAGCTTCCCCGGGCAGCGCCCGTCCCCCGCCCCGGTGTTCAGGCGTACTGCCCCAGGTGGTCGAGGATCTTGGGTGTGACCACGTCGGGGACCTCTTCGGGCAGCCAGTGGCTGGCGCCCTCCAGGGCCTCGAAGCGGTAGGGGCCGTCCACCCACTCCCCCGTGGACTCGGCGGCGCCGCGGCCCAGGGCGGTGTCCTCGCTGCCCCACAGGAAGAGGGTGGGGACGGTGATCCGGCCCGCGGGCACCGAGATGACCGACTCCGGGGCGCGGTACCAGTTCAGCGTGGCGGTGAGCGCGCCCGGGGCGGAGAGCCTTTGGACATTGTCGTCCACGAGGGCGGCAGGCACCTTGCCGGCGTAGGCGGCGCGCAGCCGGGCGGCGTCGTCGGCGAGCAGTGCGGTCTCCGCGGCGCCGTCGTCGCGGCGGAAGAAGCGGACGTAGTCGAGGCGGTGGTGCTGGACGGGGTCCTCGGCGGCGGCCCGGTTGAGGGCGTCCGGGTGTGGAGTGGCCAGTACGGTCAGGGACTTCAGCCGCTCGGGGTGGGCGCCGGCCAGCGCCCAGGCGACCATGCCGCCCCAGTCGTGCGAGACGAGGTGGAAGCGGTCCGCTCCCTGGGAATCCGCGAAGGCGAGGGCGTCGGCGACGAGTTCGGGGACGGCGTAGTCGGCGATCCGGGGCGGGCGGGCGCGCGGGGAGTAGCCGCGCTGGTCGACGGCGACGGCGCGGTAGCCGGCCGCACCGAGGGCGGGGAGCACGGCGCCCCAGGAGTCGGCGAACTCGGGCCAGCCGTGCAGCAGCAGGACGACTTCCCCGTCGGCGGGGCCGCAGGCCAGGGCGTCGTAGGTGTGCGGGCCGGCCTGGATCTCCAGGTGTTCAACGGGTGCCGGGGTCTCGTCCGTGGCCATGGCGGCGGATCTCCTCCTGTTGACAAGTGATCAACAGGCACCGTACCCGGGGCACTCGGCGCGGCGGCCACCCCGCCCGGGGCCGGCGGACCGGCGCCGGGGCGGCGGCGGCCGCCGGGCCCGGCGGGTCACAGTGCGCGCAGGCCGTCGATGACCTCGCGCAGCACCTTCTCGTCCGGCAGCTCGGCCGGCGGCACCGGACGGCTGACATGGACCAGCCCGGCATCCAGCAGATCCCCGATCAGGACCCGTACGACGCCGACCGGCAGGTCGAGTTCGGCCGCCAGCTCGGCGACCGACAGGGGCTCCTCCCGGCACCGCTCGACGATCTCGACATGCTCGGGCGACAGGGTCTGGTCGTCGACCGTCTCCTGCGCGCGGCTCTCGGCGATCACCAGCGCGATCAGATCGAGGCGCCCCTCCGCGGCCGTACGGGTGCGCCCGCGCGTCATGGCGTACGGCCGGACGACCGGGCCCGCGTCGTCGTCGAACCAGCGGGCCGCCTCCCGTTCCCGGGCCGGCCGGCCGTCCTGCTCGCTCATGCCGAAACCTCGCTTCGCTCGGCCTCGCACTCGCGCGGCGCGCACCTCTCGCTGCTTCGCTCGCCGCGCTCGCTCATGGCGTCACCGTCGTCGTGCTCAGGTGGAAAGGCCGGACCGGGGCGCGGTGCCCAGGTGCGTGCCCACACGCTTGACCAGCAGCGTCATCTCGTACGCGATCAGCCCGACATCGGAGTCGGCGTCGGCCAGTACGGCCAGGCAACTGCCATCGCCGGCCGCGCTGACGAACAGGAAGGCCTCGTCCAGTTCGACCATGGTCTGCCGGACGTGGCCCGCGTCGAAGTGCCGGCCGACGCCCTTGGCCAGGCTGTGGAAGCCCGAGGCGACGGCGGCCAGGTGCTCGCCGTCCTCGCGGGTCAGGTCCTTCGAGGCGCCGGTGGCCAGGCCGTCGCTGGAGAGGACCAGCGCCTTGCGGATGGAACCCACCCGCTCGACCAAGTCGTCCAGGAGCCAGTTCAGCTCCCCGGATCCCCTCTCAAAGGCCGGTGCGGTGGAAGCTGCTGCCTTCGGTGCGGTCATGGACCGTCCCCTCCCGATGTGGTTCCTGGTGGTGCTGTGGTGCCCGTGCCGTTGCCGTGGTGCGTGGCGGTGTCACGGGCGCCCGGGTCTGTGGTGTCCGGGTCGGTGGTGACCGGACCGGTGACGCCCGGGTCGGTGGTGTCCGGACCGAGGGTTTCGGGTCCGGTGGTGTCAGGACCGGTGGTGTCCGGGAGCGTGCTGCCGGCCGGTGCCGTGTCGTCGGCCGGCGGGTTCTCACCCGGTGGCGTTCCGGTCGGGCGCGGGTCCTCGCCGTTGTCGCGGCGGCCGCGCTGCCAGCCGCGCTGCAGCGAGGCCATCCGGGCGCGGACCGCCTCCGCGTCGCGGTCGTCCGCGTCCGGCGCCCGCCGCCCCTGCGTTTCGCTCTGCCCGGTGGGATCGGCCTTGAGCTGGGGCGCGAGGCTCGCCTGCCGTACCCGGCGGGGCAGGCCCTGGGCCGTGGTGGGCGCGGGCGGCTCCGGGTCCCCGGCGGTCCGGGAGCCGTCCGCGGCCGGGTCCTGCGGCGCGGCGGACGTCGACGTCCGGGCGTCGGGGCGCTCGCCGGCGGGCTCTGGGGAGCCGGTGCGCTCGGCGGCGCGCCGCGCGGTGCCGGCGTGCTCGGGGCGCGGGCGCCCGGGGCCGGGGCGTCCCGCGGCCCGCTTCCCGTTCCCTCCCGCGTTCCCCTCACGGTCGTCGACCGTTCTGCCGTGGTCGGAGACCAGCACCGGCGGGCGGGGGCGGCGCGGCAGCGGTGCCAGCCCGCCGGGCGCCTGGTCCTGGGTCTGCTGATGCTGTTCCCCGTCGGGGACGGGCGGCACGGGTGCGATGCCGCGCGGTGCGCCGTCCGGGCCGCCCGGGATGGCGGGCTTCTTCCGGCCGCCGCCGCGGTTCCGCTTCCGCAGGGGCACGTCCTCGTCGTCGGCCGGGACCGGCTCGTCCGGGCCGAGCGGCGCCTCGAGTTCGACCGGTCCGTCGATGACGGACGGGGTGCGCCGGTCCCGCCGGGGCGGTGACTGTGCCTGGGAGAGTGCGGCCAGCTTGCCCGCCGCATGCTCCAGTTCGTTGCCGACCGGACCGCCGGGCAGACCGTCCGCTGCCGCGCCGTCGTCCTCCCGGCCGCCGGCGGCGTCGGTGAGGAGCCGGGCCGGGATGAAGACCACGGCGGTGGTGCCGCCGTACGGCGAGGGCTGCAGGGAGACCCGTACGTCCTGCCGCTGGGCGAGCCGGCTGACCACGAACAGGCCGAGCCGGTCGGTGTCGGAGAGCTCGAACTCGGGGGTCTCGGCGAGCCGGAGGTTGGCCTCCAGCAGCAGGTCGGGGGCCATGCCCAGCCCGCGGTCGTGGATCTCCAGGGTGTAGCCGTTGGCGACCCGCTCGCCCAGGACCTGTACGCCGGTGTGCGGCGGGGAGAAGACCGTGGCGTTCTCCAGGAGTTCGGCGATCAGGTGCGTGAGGTCCGATACGGCGGGGCCCTCCACCGCGAGCCGCGGCAGCCGGCGCACCTCGACCCGCTCGTAGTCCTCCACCTCGGCGACCGCCGCGCGCACCACGTCCATCAGCTGGACCGGTTTGCGCCACTGCCGGGAGGCCGCCGCGCCGGAGAGGATGACCAGGCCCTCCGCGTGCCGCCGCATACGGGTGGTCAGATGGTCGATCCGGAAGAGGTCGGCGAGTTCGTCGGTGTCCTCGGTGCGCCGCTCCATGGCGTCGAGCAGGGTCAGCTGACGGTGCAGCAGGACCTGGCTGCGGCGGGCGAGGTTGACGAAGACCTCGGAGACGCCGCGGCGCATTTCGGCCTGTTTGACGGCGGCCTCGATCGCGGCCCGCTGGAGGGTGTGGAGCGCCTGTCCGACCTGGCCGGTTTCGTCCGGCCCGAAGGCGAGCCGGGGCGCCTCGGTCTCCACATCGACCTGTTCACCGGCCGCCAGCCGGCGCATGACGCTGGGCAGCCGGACCCCGGAGACGTCATGGGCGGTCTTGCGCAGCCGGATCAGGTCCCGGACGTGCCGGCGGCCGATCCGGAAGGAGACGACGACCGAGACCAGCAGCGCGACGAAGCCGAGGACACCGGCGATGGCGGCCTTGAGCAGGACGTGCATGGCGACGGGGGCGACGCGTTCCTGGTAGCGGTCGCCGGCGTCCTTGTCCATCCGCTGGAGGTCGTCGAGCACCTTGCCGGCCGTGGCGTCCCAGCGCTCGGCGTTGACCGCATGCGGCCCGTCCTGTGCGCCGGCCGCGATCACCCGGTCCTCGTACGAGGTCAGTTCGCGGGCCTTCGCGGAGCGCCAGTAGTCCCCGAAGAGGGCGCGGTCCTTGGCGGGGAGGCCGGGCAGGCCGGTGCTGTAGAGGACCCGGCGTTCGGCGACCCGGTCGGACAGCGCGCGCAGATCGCGCTTGCTCATGCTGCCGGAGAGGAGCACCGCGGACATCAGGGCGTCCTCGCGGGAGACCGCTTCCCGGGCCCGGGTGAGGTTGACCAGCACCCGGGCCTGCTTGTCCATCTCCACGTTTTCCAGGGCGTGCAGTGCGGAGAGGAAGTCGTAGCCGGGGTCGACGAGGGAGTTGTAGCTCTCCATGGCCTCGTCGCGGGAGACGGTGTTGTCCTCGACCTGGGCCCGCAGGGCGCCGAGGGTGCCCAGACCCTTGAGGACACCGTTCATCCGGTCGGCGTTGCCGGCGCTCAGGTCCTCGCGGATGTCGCGCAGGTCGATGCCGGCGCGCAGCTGATTGACGGCCTCGTCGGTGGCCCGGGTCCGCCGGTGGAGCTCGTCGAGCGCGTTGGCGCCACGCCGGTCGGCGAGGTACAGGAGGCTCTGCCGGCGCTCCCGTTGGAGGGCCTGGATGACGTCCTCGACCGGATAGCCCAGGTTCTTGACGACGTTGCCGACGTCCAGCAGCTGATTCGCCTCGCGCCCGGTGATATAGGTCGTGAACGCCCACAGGGCCGTCAGGGACACCAGCGGTACGAGCAGCAACGCCACGATCTTCCGGCGGACCGACTTCCCGCGAAAGCGCATGGCCTCCCCTACGTCAACCCCGGCGCACGGGGGTGGTGTTCCGTCAACAAACGGCGCGAGCCTACTACTGTCGGGGGACCAAGCCGAAGACCTCTCCTGCCGTCGGGAAGCAACCGGGGCAGGATCGCCGTCCGTTGTCCACCGATTCCCGGACAACCTGCCCGCGTCCACGCCCCGGACCACGTGATTGACGTCCGGCGATATGCCGGACGGTTGGCCGGTTTTGCTCTACCCCGGGTCACTCTGCGCGGCTCCGGTACGTGACGATGAGGGGGGACGGGGTACGACACCGAGGGCATGTACCCGGCGAAACCCGGGCAGCCACCGAGGAGTCGGACACGCGGGGAGAGTGCGGGGAGAGTGACGCGTTCATGGACACCGGCAGAGCGCCGTTGTGGCAGGAGGAACCGGCGGTCCGGCGCCGGATGGCGGACCCGGTGCGGACCGCGGCGGTGCGTGCCGTGATCATCGTGGCACTCACCCTGATCCAGGCGATGGTGGCCTTTCTGTGCACCCTGGCGGGCTCCTGGTTCGCGTTCCCCGCGGTGATCGGCACGGTCGCCAGCACCGTGGTCGCCACCTGGGCGGTGCTGGACGTCTGGGTGACCCGGCAGGTGTGGGTGCAGCGCAACGGGGTGCAGTCGCAGCCGAGCAGTACGGCCCGGGAGTTGCGCCGCGAGCGGCGCAGGGCACGCCGCCGGCAGCGCCGGGCCTCGCGGGAGGGCCCGTCGATCGACCGGGCGGCCGCCTGAGCGGCCGGGTCGTCACGCCGCTGCCGGTCGGCACGCCACCGCCGGTCGTTACGCCACCGCCTCTTCCCGTACGGCGGGCCGGACGTGAATCATGCCGTCCAGGACACTGACCTCGTGGGTGCGCACCGGCCGGCGCGCGGGCAGACAGGTCGGTGCGCCGGTGCGCAGGTCGAACAGGGCCGCGTGCAGCGGGCATTCGACGAAGCAGCCCTCGACCCAGCCCTCGGAGAGCGAGGCGTCCTGATGGCTGCAGGTGTCGTCGACGGCGTAGTAGCCGCCCTCGGCATGGAAGACCGCGATGGCCGGTGTGAGGTCGTCGATCTCGATCCGGACGGACTCGCCCTCGGGCAGGTCCTCGATGCGGCAGACGGGAATCATCTGGCCCCCCTCTCGCTGATCGGTATCATGTGTTCTGAATAACGCATCGCAGAGCGCGATGCGCAACAGAATCCAAGCCGGGGAGCGGGCCGTCAAGGGCTTCCCGACAGATGCCCTCAGACGTGCCCCGCGGGGCCACCGGGTGGTGACGCAAAGACCCATGTCGAACACTTCCGATACGGCAGACGACCGGTCCGAGGAGCGGCGCGGCGGGGCGGGATCCGTCCAGTCCGTGGACCGCGCGGTGAGCGTGCTGGAGATCCTGGCCAAGCTGGGCGAGGCCGGGGTGACCGAGATCTCCGAGGAGCTGGGCGTCCACAAATCGACCGCGTTCCGGATCCTCGGGGTGCTGGAGCACCGCGGGCTGGTGGAGCAGGAGCGGGACCGCGGGAAGTACTACCTGGGCGCCGGGGTGCTGCGGCTGGCCGGCGCCGCCGCGATCCGGCTGGACATCTCGCAGGAGGGCCAGCCGGTGTGCCGCGCGCTCGCCGAGGACACCGGGGAGACCGCCAACATCGCGGTGCTCGACGGCGATGCGGCGGTCAACATCATGCAGGCCAGGGGCTCCGCCGCGGTCACCGCATACAACTGGCTGGGCCGGCGCACCCCGCTGCACGCCACCGCCAGCGGCAAGGTCCTGCTGGCGCATCTGCCGCCGGAGCGCCGGGAGACCCTGGTGACCCGCAAGCTGCCGCGGTTCACGGAGCACACCCTGACCACGGCGGCCGGTCTGCGCGCGCAGCTCGTTGCCGCGCTCGCGGACGGATTCGCCTGCACCAGCGAGGAGTTGGAGATCGGCCTGAACGCGGTGGCGGCACCGGTCCATGCGCACGACGGTGCGGTGATCGGCGCGATCGGCGTCTCGGGACCGGCGTACCGGATGGAGCGTGAGCTGCTGCCGGAGCTGGCGGAGCGGGCCGCGAAGGCGGCCGCGGAACTCTCCCGCCTGATGGGGTACCCGGGTTGAGCCCGCCGGGGGCCGTGCCCTGCCGGGGTGCCTGCACCCCAGGCGGTGTCTGCCCCGAGAGGGTGTCTCCCTAGCGAAAAATCCCCCTTGACGGATCCTGACCCGACTTCCAGCATGTCTCCTATAGCGCAACCCATCGCACTATAGGCAACACGGCGACAGAGGTGGGCCGTTCGCCACCGCTGTCCCCCGTCCCGGGTATCTGGTCCCCAGGTCCCCCGCACCGCGCACCACTCCAACCCCTCACAGGCATCCGTGCCACCTCACGCGTGCTACCCGCCCTGCTGCCCCGCAGGCGCTGTTTTAGGAGTGAGACATGCCGCACGAAGCCCGCGCCGTCGTCGCCCTCAAGAAGGGCGCCCCCGTCGAGGTGCTGCCGATCCTCGTACCCGATCCCGGTCCGGGCGACGTGCTCGTGACCGTGCAGGCCTGCGGGGTGTGCCACACCGATCTGCATTACCGCGACGGCGCGATCGGCGACGACTTCCCGTACCTGCTCGGCCATGAGGCGGCCGGGGTCGTCGAGGCGGTCGGCGCCGGGGTCACGGACCTGGCGCCCGGTGACTATGTGGTGCTGGCCTGGCGGGCGCCCTGCGGACAGTGCCGGGCCTGCCGCCGCGCCCGCCCCTGGTACTGCTTCGATTCGCGCAACGCCGGCCGGTCCATGACTCTTCTGGACGGCACGGAATTGAGCGCGGCCCTGGGCATCGGGGCCTTCGCCGAGAAGACCCTGGTCGCCGCCGGACAGGCGGTGAAGGTCGATCCCTCGGCCCGCCCGGAGGCCGCGGGCCTGATCGGCTGCGGGGTGATGGCCGGGTACGGCGCGGCCGTGCACACCGGCGGGGTGGGCAGCGGGGACACCGTCGCCGTCATCGGCTGCGGCGGCGTCGGCAACGCCGCGATCGCGGGCGCCTCCCGGGCCGGCGCCCGGCGGGTGATCGCCGTCGATCTCGACGAGGGCAAGCTGGACGCCGCCGAGCGGTTCGGCGCCACCGACACCGTCAACTCCCGTGGTACGGACCCGGTCGAGGCGGTCCGCGCGCTCACCGGCGGGCACGGCGCCGATGTGGTGATCGACGCGGTGGGCCGCCCGGAGACCTACCGGCAGGCGTTCTACATGCGCGATCTGGCCGGCACGCTGGTCCAGGTGGGCGTGCCCGACCCGGACATGCGGATCGAACTGCCGCTCATCGACCTCTTCTCCCGCGGCGGCGCGCTCAAGTCGTCCTGGTACGGCGACTGTCTGCCCAGCCGGGACTTCCCGGTGCTGATCGATCTGTTCCTGAGCGGCAAGCTCGATCTGGAGCGGTTCATCAGCGAGACCGTCACGCTCGACGACGTCGAACCGGCCTTCGCGAAGATGCAGCGCGGAGAGGTCCTGCGGTCGGTCGTGGTGGTGTGACCGTCCGCAGGACCTCCCGCGCCGCGGCTCACCCGCCGGCCGGATCCGCCTCCTCCTCGGGAGCCGGATCCTCCGGACGCCGGTACATCCGCGTCGCCGTGATCTGGCCGTGGATCGCCTCACCGGAGGGGTCCGGCTGCGGCAGGCCCGGCCGCAGATGCTCCTCGACGCTGATGTACTTCAGCCCGGCCCGCAGGTCCGCGTCGTTGCGCAGCCGGATGACCAGCGGGAACTCGGCGAGCGCCGTGGTGTCGAAGAGGCCGGTGGTGTAGAGCAGCTGGACGCCCAGCGCATCGGCGACGGCGCGCTGGAGCTCCAGCAGATAGGTCGCGTTGGCCCGGCCGATGGGGTTGTCCAGGAACAGCGTGCCGGCGTGCCGCTGCTTGTCGCGGCCCCGGTCGTTGCTGCGCAGCGCCGCCATCGTGCAGTACAGCGCGATGGCGGCGGTCAGCAGCTGGCCGCCGGAGAAGACATCACCCATCTGTCCGACCGGTACCCGCTCGGCGCGCAGCACCGCGTCCGGCTTGAGGATCTCCACCGCCACCCCGCGCGGCTGCAGCGCCGCGCTGACCCCGCGCAGCAGCAGGGACATCCCGTCCCGGCGCAGATCGCTGTTCTTCTTGACGGCCGCACGGGTCGCCTCGTCGATCACCTCGCCCAGCCGCTCGGTGAGCGTGGCCTGGTCGGGGTCCTCGAAGCGGATCCGCAGGAACTCCTGCCCGGACCACTCCCCCAGCCCCTCGGGCAGCCGGGACAGCCGCTGGGCCGAGCGCAGCGTCGTCAGCGACGACTCGACCAGGCCGCGCAGCCGGTCGACGATGGAGTCGCGGTTGCGCTCCAGCTGCTCCAGCTCGTCGGTGAGCACCCGCAGCCGGGGCGCGAAGGCCTCCGCCCACTTGGCCGCATGGTCCGGCAGGGCCGCGGCGGGCAGTTCGCGGATCTGCTGCCGGGCGGGGGTACGGACCTGTTCGTAGCGGGTGGAGTTGGCGTGCCGTACGAGGATGTCGCTCGCCTCGCGCACCGCGGACTCGGCGGTGGAGAGGTCGGCGGCGCAGCCGCGCAGCGAGCGGCGGGACTCGGCGGCGGCCTGCCGGGCGTCCTCCACCCGGCCGGCGTACGGCTCGATCTGTCCGTCGGCGGTGTCCTCGGCGTCCTGGTGGTCGCGGAGCAGGTCGCGCAGCAGGGCGGCGGTCTCGTCGAAGCCGCCCGCGGCGTCCTCCGCGGCGCGGTGGGCGCGCAGCAGCTCCTCGTGCTGCGCCCGGGCGGCCGCCAGCGTGTCGGTGGCGGTGGCCAGTTCACCCGAGGCCGCGCGCAGCAGTTCCTTGGCACGGTCGGCGTCCTTGGGCACCAGCTCGTCGGGCAGCTCGGTGTGCGCCTCGCCGTCGGTGGGGGCCAGCCGCTCGGCCTCGCCACGCAGCCGGCCGAGCTGTTCACTGGCGGCCGAGGCGCGGGTCTCCAGCATGTGCACCAGCGATTCGGCGCGGGCCGCGGCGGCCTGCCGGGACGGGCCGTCGGCGGCGTCCGGGCTCTCCAGCAGCGCCTCCGCGCGGGTGCGGACCTTGTTGGTGAGGCGGTTCAGCTCGGCCAGGGCGGCGCTCTCGTCGCCCTCGGCGCGGGCCTGTTCGGCGCGCAGGTCGGCGCCGACGCCCACCTTCTCGTAGAGCTGGGAGGCGGCGCGGTAGGCCTCGCGCAGCGCGGGCAGCGAGGCGCCGGCGCCCTCCGGGGCCGCCCCCACCTCGTCCGGTACACCGGCGATCTCGGCACGCTCGGCGCGCAGTGCACGGGCGGTACGGCGGGCGTCGTCGGCGGCGCGCTGGGCGGCCCTGCGGTCCTCGTCGGCGGCCCGTGCGCGGTCCACGCACTCCTCGGCGCGGGCCTCGAACTCGGTTGCCTCATCGGCGAGTTCACGCATCCGGGACTGCCAGGAGGCGCGCTCCCGCAGCCGGTGGGCGAGTCCGGCCAGCAGGTCGGCGGCGCGGCGGGCGCGCTGTGCGGTCTCCTGGCGCTCGTCGCGCACCCGGGTGGCCTCGGCCGCGACCTCCTCGGTTTCGGCGCGGGCCGCACGGGCCTCGGCCAGCTCGGCGGCGGCCTCCTCGGCGGCCGCGGCGGTCTCGTCCGCGGCGACGGCCAGTTCCCCGAGCCGGCCGGCCGGGCAGCCCGCCCGCCACGAGCCGAGCCGGGCGGCCAGCGCCCGGTCCCCGGCGAGCCGGGCGGCCAGCGCCCGGATCTCGTCGTCGCGCTCTATGGCGCGTGCCCGCAGTGCCTGGCGCTCCTCGTCGGCGGCGGATTCGTCGTGCATCGCCGGGTTCGGCGGGACGAGGAAGACGCCACTCTCCCGCTCGTCAGGGGCCGGTGTGGGCGCGAGCAGCGCGGCGGCGGTACCGACCGCGACGGCCGAACGCGGCAGCAGCGCGGCCTGGGCGAGCACGTCGCGGGCCCGCGCATGGGTGTCCGGGTCGGTGATGATCACGCCGTCGACGAGCTCGGGGCGGGCGGCGAGCACCCGGGTGTGGTCGGCCGGGTCGACGGACTGGGCGAGATAGCGCCAGCCGGGCAGCGCGGGGACGCCGTGCTCACCGAGGTATTCCACGGTGGCCAGCACATCGGGCCCCGGAGGCAGCAGTCCGCCGTCACCCAGCGCGCCGAGGATCCGCGCATCGTCGGCGGCGGCCGTGCGCAGGTCGAACAGCTGCCGTTCGGCGGCGGCGACGCCCTCCTCCAGCAGCGCGTGCAGCTCGTCGGCGTTGCGGTCCAGCTCCTCGGCGGTGAGCGGTCCCGCGGTGGGACGGCGGGGGGTGACCGGGTCCGTGCCGGGCGTGGCCGTACGGGGGCCGGGCACGCCCGGGGACTTGGCCTCGGACTGCGGGAGTCCGAGGAGGTCGGCGAGCCGCTGCTCGGCGCCGATGGACTCGGCGGCCAGGCGCTCGGCGTCGTAGGCACGCCCGGCGGCCTGCGCGGCGTCGTCGGCACGGGCCGCCGCCAGCTCGGCGGCGGAGTGCCGCGCGGTGGCCTCGCGGGCGCGGTCGGTGGCCTGCCGGGCGGTCTCCCGGGCCGAGTCCCAGGCCTCGACGGCGGTCTTCTCGGCGTCCGAGGCGGCGAGCGCGGCACGGGCCGGGTCGGCGTCGGGGGCGCTGTCGTCCAGCCAGCCGGCCCGGACGGCTTCGGCGGTCTCCTCGGTGACCTCCGCCAGACGCTGTTTGAGGTGGTCGGCCTCGCTGCGGGCGCGCTGGGCGTGGGTGGCGGCCGTGGTGGCGTCGCGGTGCGCGGATTCACCGGCCTCCTGGAGGGCCGCGGAGCGTTCCTCCTCCTCATTGGCGACCTGCTCTCCGGCCTCGGCCGCGCTGTGCAGGGCACGTACGAGGTCGGCGGCAGCGGTGGCCCGGGCGGCGAGCGCGGGGGCGGCGTCCCGCTCGGCCTCGCGGATGGCGGCGGCGACCCGCGCGGAGCGGTCGGCGGCGGCGCGGTGGCGCAGCGCGGTCTCGGCGGCCTGCCAGGCGCTGTGCAGCGTACGGGCGTCGTTCAGCTCACGGCGCTGGGCGGCGGCGCCCTTCTCGGCGGCGGCCAGCGCCAGCGAGGCGTGCCGGTAGGCGAGTTCGGCGGAGACCAGGGAGCGGCGCTCGCGGCCCCGCTCGGCGTCGGTGACGCGATGGGCCGCGGCGGCGACCTGTTCGGCCAGCTCGGCGGCGCGGCCGCGCTCCTCGGTGCCGCGGGCGTGCAGCCGCTGGGCGAGGGCGCGGGTGCGGCGCTCGGCGCCCGCATGCACCTCGCGGGCGCGTTCGCGCTGCTCGGCGGCGTCGGCGATACGGGAGAGCAGGTCGAGGGAACCGGCGGTGAAGTCCCGTTCGGCGGTGAGTTCGGCACGCCGGCCGAGCTTGTGGGCGAAGCCGTGCACGAGGTCGGCGAGGCCGTCGGTGTCCCGGGTGTCCGTGACGGCACGCAGCAGGAGGTCGGTGAAGTCCGAGTCGTTCTTGACCGCGAAGAGGCCGGCCGCCTCACCCTCGTCGGCGTTCATCTCCCGCTGGTAGCGGAAGAGTTCCGGGTCCAGGCCCAGCTCGCCGAGGTGGACGTTCCAGCGCTCGTGGCCCTCCTCCCAGACCACATCCAGATTGGGGTAGTTCTTCCCGGCCTCGGTGAGGACGTCGCGGAAGCCCTTCATCGTGCGCCGGCGGCCCTGGGCGCCGGAGCTGCCCTCACCGCTCTCCTGGCGGGGGCGGACGATGGTGGCCTCGGCGACGGGGAGGGAGTCCAGGCTCATGCCCGGACCGGGCCGGAAGCTGTACCAGGCCTCGGCGAACTTCCGGGGGTCGTTGGAGACCTGCCGGCCGCGCCATTCGCTGACCTTGCCGACGACCACGCTCTCGCCGGTGAGGACGTGCTGCCACTCCAGGGCGACATGGCCGCAGTCGTCGGCGAGCAGGAATTTGCGCAGGACGCCGGAGCTGGCGCCGCCGAGGGTGTTGCGGTGGCCGGGCAGCATCACCGAGAAGATCAGCTTGAGCAGGACGGACTTGCCGCCGCCGTTCTCCAGGAAGAGCACGCCCGCGGGCGCCGGGCGGCGCGGCGGGCCGACCGGTTCGTCCTCGAAGAAGTCCGCCTGGGCCGGGGCCGGTCGGGGTACGGGCGCGCCGACTCCGCGCAGGTCCAGCACGGTGTCGGCATAGCGCGCACCGGCGGGCCCGATGGAGTAGAGGCGGACCCGGGACAGCTCGTACATGGCGGACTCTCGTTGTCGTGTCGGGAAGTTGGCGTGTCGGGAGGGGCGGCGCCGCTCCCCCGCCCCCGCCCCCTCCCCCTTCGGGGGAGGGGGCGGGGGTGGGTTCGGGGGTGGGGGAGCGAGAGGCGGTCGGCGTCGGTCGGCGGTCGGTGGTCGGGATCGGATAGCTGGTCGGAGCCGTCGATGGCTGTCGGCCGGCTCGGTCGGCGGCAGGCCGGCCAGCGCGGTCGCCGGCCCGCCGGCCGGGAGGTCAGCGGTCGTGGGGCCGGTGCGTCATCCGGAGTGGAAGGGCAGTCCGGCGTCCGCGACCAGGTCGAGGTCTTCGGTGTCCTCGCCCGGCAGCAGCGCGGCGTTGCCGTCGGCGACGGGGACGATGCCCAGCTCCAGCAACTCGGCCATGGCGGCGCTGCCGGCCATGTCGCGGACCTGGAGCTGGTAGCGGGCGGTGGTGCGGTAGGCGCCACCGGAGTCATCGCCGGTGCGCTGCAGGAAGCCGGAGTCCACGAGGAACGTGACGGCCTTGGCGATGATGCCCGTGGTCGAGCCGGCCAGCCGGCGGGCGTCCTTGGTGGCACCGGTCGCGCTGCGCCGCGCGTAGAGGCGCCAGGCGGATTCCAGGCCGGGGGCATCGGTGGCCGGGTCGGTGTTCTCGCCCTCCTGCTCGGCGCGCTCCTCCAGGCGACGGCAGGCCTGCCGGACGAAGGCGTCGACGCCATTGACGGTGATCCGGCCGATATAGCCGTCGTCGGCGAGGTCTTCGGGGCGCGGGAAGGCCAGTGCGGCGACGGCGAGGTGGGCCAGGCCGTGCAGAAAGCGGTCGGCGGAGTCAGCGGAGGCGCGACGCGCGTAGTCACCCATCCGTACGGCGAAGACGGAGTCCTCTTGGGCGGTGACGGCCATCCCGGCGCGGGTGGAGACCTCCAGGACGACCAGGCCGAGGCCGGTGGCGACGGCGTCGGCGAGCCGGGCGAAGGCGGGCTCGTCGCGATAGCGGCGCAGCAGTTCGCCGTATTCGGCGTCACGGGCGGGCAGCAGCTTGGGCTGGAGGCCGAAGGACACCAGCCGTGCGGCATCGGCGGCGTCGGCCGGGGTGAGGGGGTGGGGCCGCCCCTGCTCGGGGGAGTCCCCCCGGTCGAGCGACGGCGAGAGCGGAGGAGCGGCCGAGAGCTCGGGGGCGGGCCCCGCCGCGGCCGGCTCGGTGTCGGCGGTGGGTGCGCCCCAGCCCGGTTCACCGGCCGCGGACGCCGGATCCGGCTGCGGCGTCTCGTCGTACTGGGTCACGGAACAAGCTCCTTGCTGGGGACGGTCTCGGAATTCTCTGGCCGGCACGGCACCGGGCGGCCGGGCGGCGTCGGGCCGGGGCGCTGCCGGACGGGGCGCGCCACGCTGCTCGCCGGCCGCCCGCCCTGGACACGGTCCGCCATCACGCCACCTCCGAACGGTCCGCGGCCATTCCTGCGGAGTCCAGCAGGGCCGTGCCGACGATGAGGTCGGCGCCGCCGAACTCGGGGTCGGTCAGCTCCGTGCCGTCGTCGACGGCGAACAGCAGCTGCTGCTCGCCCTGCCGGTACGCCGTGCCGACCGGCGGGCTGGCGGCGTGCACCGCCAGCAGGGCGACGAGATAGGGGAGTTCGGGATCGCTGCGGCGTGCGTCGGCGAGCAGTCCGGAGAGCCTTCGGGGCGCGTCGGCGGGCAGGTCGAGCAGCGTCATCGCGGCGTCGAGCTGCGCCTCGCTGAAGCGGCTGTCGTCGGGCGTCGCCACCAGATCGGGCTCGGGCATCTCGGCGCCCAGGTGCTCGCGCTCCACGGGCGGGGTGAGCAGCACCTCGACGAGGTCGCCGACCCGGACGGCCGAGGGCGTGCGCAGGCCCGTGCCATGGGCGAAGAAGGCGTCGGTGACGCGGATGGCCTGCTCGGCGGGGAGCGGCAGCAGAGGCGCGACGAGCTGGCCGTAGAGGTCGAGTCCGGAGCGGGCGACGGGGGTGGCGAAGGCCTGCCGGTCCTGCTCGGCGCGGAAGAGCGGTCCGGCCTCCAGCAGCCGGGACTGCAGCTGGGTGTGGCGGCGGATGCAGTCCTTGACGATGTCGACGAGCTCGGCGGCGCGGCGCTTGTGCTCGGGCTCCTCGGTCTCGTCCCGGGCCTTGCGGATGTTCGTCAGGATGGCGTTCTCGTGGCGGTAGCGGTCCGCGACGTGGTCCAGCGCCTCGTTGATCATGTCCGGGACGGACTCCAGCCAGTCCACGGCGCGGACGTTGCGGCGGGTGGCGTCCAGGGTCCTGCGCAGCGTCTCGGCGTACTGCACGGTGCGGTAGCGGGCCTGCTCGGCGGCGAGCTGGGCGTCAGCCAGCCGGCCGCGGTTGATCAGCACCTCCAGCTTGACCTCGGCGGCGATCTGGGCGCTGGTGACGTCCGTGTCGAGCGCGCCGACGAGGACGTTGACCGCTTCGTCGGTGGCCCGCAGGAAGACGGTGCCGCCGGTGCCGGGGACCTCCTCGATGAGCTTGAAGTCGTAGTCGCGGCGGACGTACTGGCCCTCGGTGGTGAAGGTGCCGTAAACGGCCCGGAAACCGCGGTCCACGCTGCCGACGTTGATCAGGTTCTCCAGCACCCAGCGGGCCACCCGCTCGTGCTCGCCCGTGGAGCGGCGGGGGGCCTGGGCGGCGACCCGCGGGAGGACCTTCGCCACTATCTCCTCATGGTCGGCGCCGGTGTCGAAGTCCATGTGGAGGGTGACGAGATCGATGACGGCGAGCGCCACCTCCGCCATGGCATAGATGCCGTACTCGCCCGCGAGGTTGGCCTTGCGCACGTCGAGGTCGTGCAGCGGCGCGGTGCACGCGAGGGCGCGCAGCCGACGGGCCAGGCCTTCGTCGGCTGCCGGGCCCGGCGCGGGCCGGTTCGGCCCGTTGAGCTGGGGCGCAGCGGGCCCCGGGGCGGAAAAAGTCACGTCGCACAGAGTAGGCGGTCGCACTGACAACGGACGAAACGGCGCGGATCCGTTCATGGGTGGAACCGCTGGTGGATCCGTTGACGGACCACTCGCCGGGCCGGCGGATCAGTCTACGGCGTGGCCGGCGGCGGCCCGGCGCCAGGTCCCGCGGCGGGTGCGCCGGAGCCCGTGCCGGTGCTCAACAGGACGCTCAATGGGGCGCTCAATGGGGCGCTCAATGGGTTGCCCCGCCCGCGATCCGGAGATCGGTGCGGGTGTGCGCGGCGGTGACCGCGATCTCCCGCAGGGCGCGGGCGACCGCGTCGGCCGGCAGCGACGGCTGGGCGCGGTCGACCACCTGCTCCGGCGTGTAGGGGACGTGGACGAATCCGCCGCGCAGGCCGGGCAGTTCGGTGGCGATGAGGTGGGCGAGGCCGTAGAAGACGTGGTTGCAGACGAAGGTGCCCGCGGTGTTGGAGACGGAGGCGGGCAGGCCGGCGGCGCGGACGGCGGCCACACACGCCTTGACCGGCAGGGTGGAGAAGTAGGCGGCGGGGCCACCGGGCACGATCGGCTCGTCGACCGGTTCGGCGCCCGAGGCGTCGGGGATCCGGGCGTCGTCGACGTTGACGGCGACGCGTTCGACGGTGATGTCGGGGCGCCCGCCCGCCTGGCCGACGCACACCACTATCCCGGGGCGGGTCTCCTCTATCGCGGCGCGCAGCACCGCCACCGACGCTCCGTAGACGCAGGGAAGCTCGACGGCGAAGGCCTCGATGCCGGTGGGCGGTTCGTCCGCGGCGGCGCGTACCGCCTGCCAGGAGGGGTTGGTGGATTCGCCGTCGAAAGGCGCAAATCCGGTCAGCAGTACCCGGGTCATACGGTCATCCTTGGTGCGGTGCGGTGCGAGGCGAGGCGGGTGGTGCGAGGGGTGCAGGACGGTGCGTACCGCACCATGGGCGGGGGACGCAAGGGCGGGGCGGAGCACGGTGCCGCCGGAGTGCGGCAGGCGCGCCCGGAGCGGGTTCAGAAGGCGAACAGCGCCATGATCAGGATGTTGCAGCCGAGCAGTATCCCCGCGGTGGGCAACTGCGCCTTGATCGGCCCGTACTGGTCCTTCAGCTCCAGCAGGGCCGCCGGAACGATGTTGAAGTTGGCGGCCATAGGCGTCACCAGGGTGCCGCAGAAGCCGGCGAGCATGCCGATGGCCAGGACGGCGGCGGGGTTGCCGTGGAAGTGGCCTATCAGGACCGGCCAGCCGACCGCGGCGGTCATCACGGGGAAGGCGGCGAAACCGTTGCCCATGATTACGGTGAACGCGAACATGCCCACGCAGTAGACGACGATCGCGATGTACAGCGAGCCCTCGGGCAGGACGGAGGTGGTGAGCTTGCCGACCTGGTTGCCGACGCCGGAGACCTGGAAGATGGCGCCCAGCGTGGCCAGCATCTGGGGCAGCAGCATCGCCCAGCCCATCGCCTCGAGCATCGAGCGGCCGGACTGCACGGGCACGGAGATCCGCTTCTCCCGGAGCATGATCATCGCGACGACGAGGGCGACGACGGCACCGATCCCCAGGCCCAGGATGGTCTCACTGCCCTCCTGGAGGACCGGCTCACCCCCGAAGGACAGGTGCTTGACGCCGATCGCGCAGGCCATGGCGACGGCGGGGATGGTGAGCGCGGGGACGAACAGCCTGTTGCCGAGCTTGGCGGCACTGGCGGTGCGCTGTTCGGGGGTCGTGGTGCGCGGGGTGCCGCGCCCGGTGAAGCCGAAGCCGGCCAGGCAGGCCATGACGAGGACCGCGGCGCCCAGCGGCTCGGCCGGCGCCTGCTTGGTGACGACCCAACTGCTGTAGATGAAGCCGGCACCGATCAGGCCCCAGAAGGTGCCGGTGCCCAGGCGCTTGGGGTTGCTGCGGTCGGTGACCATCTGGGCGGCCATCACCAGGAAGCTGAAGCCCACCAGCCAGTAGAACCACTCTGCCTTGATCACTTGGCGGCCTCCACTGCGGCGGTGTCGTGGACATGGGCGGTGAGCAGTTCGCGTTCCAAGTGGCGGTCCAGGCGCAGCAGTCGCCAGCCGTGGACGACGAAGGCGCACACGGCGGTGGGGATCGCCCACAGCGCAAGGTGCAGCGGTTCGAGGTGGGTCCCGTAGGTGGTGTTGACGAAGCCGGTGATCAGCAGGATCGAGCCGACGGCGAGGAAGACGTCCTCCCCGAAGAAGAGGCCGACGTTGTCCGCACTGGAGGCGAACGACCTGACCTTCTCCCGTGTCCGGTCCGGGAGTTCGCCGTATTTCCGCTCGGCCGCGCCCTCGGCCATCGGGACGGCCAGCGGGCGGACGGTCTGGGCGGGACCGAAGACATTGGTCAGCCCGACCGCGGCGCCGATCTGCCGCAGTCCGAGGTAGAGCGCCAGGAAACGGCCGGTGGTGAGCCCGGCGAACCGGGCGATGAGGTTGCGGGCCTGCTCCTGGAGGCCGTAGCGCTCCAGGAGGCCGATGACCGGGAGGGTGATCGCGAAGATCGTCACCGCCCGGCTGCCGGCGAAGCCGTTGCCGAACGCGGCGAGCACCTTGCCCGGCGACAGCCCTCCGAGGAGGCCGGTCACGATGCCGGCCACCCCCACGACCAGCAGGGGATTGCGTTTCGTGGCGAAGCCGATCACGACCACGAGCACGCCGAGGAGCACGATCATGGGTCCGCCTTCCGCGTACGGGGACCCGCCCGGGTCCACAGGGAGATGAAGAGATTGCAGCGGAGGCTAGGCGATTGTTCAACGATCCGACAAGGGGTCTGCCGGGGTGGATCTCAGGCGGGCTGCACGGAGGGCGTCACCAGGGCGGCATGCGGCCCCGCCGGCCCTCGCGGGGCCTCACCCCTCCGCGATGCGCTGCGCGTACGCCCCCGACAACTGCGTGCGCGAGTCCTCCAGATACGACAGCAACAGCCGCTCGGCCTCGGCGGTATCGCCCGCCTGCAGGGCCTCGACAATCTGCCTGTTACGGGTCAAATAGGGGGCATGGAAGCGCCGGGGGTCGGCCATGACATGGAAGACGAGCCGGAGCTCGGCGAGCACGCCCCGCATCAGCTCATCCGTGCGCGGACTGCCCGCCAGCGCCACGACTGCCTGGTGGAAGCGGATGTTGGCGGTCGAGAGCGCCTGCCACTCCCGGTCTTCGGACGCGGCCTCACCGGCCTGCACCGCGGCCTCGATCGCCGCGATGGCGCCGGCCGCCGCGGCGCCGTAGGGCCCCGGCCCCAGACCCCGTACCGCCGCACACTCCACGAGCATCCGCACCCGGTAGATGTCCTCCAGGTCCTCGACCGTCACCACCCGGACGAACACCCCGCGGTTGAGCTCGTGCACCAGCAGCCGCTCGTGCGTCAGCAGCCGGAAGGCCTCGCGCAGCGTGTTGCGCGAGACGCCCAGGGCGCCGCCGATGCTCTCCTCCGAGAGCCGGGCGCCGGGCGGGAAGTAGCCCTCGGTGATCCGGTCGCGCAGGATGTCGGCGACCCGTTCGGCCGTGCTGGAGCGCCCGAGCAGGGCACGGTCGCCTTCCAGGCTCGCGACCTCGGTGAGCCGCCACTGATCGTTCTTCGCCGCTCCGCCCGCCATACCGCTCCCCGTTCTCGCGCCGTACCGGGCGGCAGTCGGGGCCGTCCCGGAGTCGTATGAGCGAAAGTCAATCCCAGATGCGAGAACGAAACAACGCATCCGTGATCGCACCCCGAACACCTCTTGTCGGATCGTTGAACAATCCTCTACGTTGTCCTCGACGCCGGTCGGCTCGAGTGCCCTCGGGGGAGAGCCACTACGGATACGGGCCGGCCGGAACGTCCCGCCCGCCCCTGCCCGCGCCCGAGCCGCCGCACCGGTGCCCCCACGCGCCCGGCCGGCCCGAGCCCCATGGAACGGACCCACATGAGCGACCCGGCGACCCCTCCCGTCATCGACCTCAACGCCGACCTCGGGGAAGGCTTCGGCCGCTGGCAGCTCACCGATGACGAGGCCCTGCTCTCCGTCGTCACCAGCGCCAATGTCGCCTGCGGCTTCCACGCCGGCGACCCGGCCACCATGCGCCGGGTGTGCGAACTGGCCGCCGGGCGCGGTGTGGTCATCGGCGCCCAGGTCTCCTACCGCGACCTGGCGGGCTTCGGCCGCCGCGCGATGGAGGTGCCGCCAAAGGAGCTGTCCGCCGAGATCACCTACCAGATCGGGGCGCTGGACGTCTTCGCACGCGCCGCCGGGACCCGGGTCCGCTACGTCAAACCGCACGGCGCGCTCTACAACCGCTGCGTCCACGACGAGGAGCAGGCCGGTGCCGTCATCGACGGCATCCGCGCCGCGGGCGGCGGCCTGCCGGTCCTCGGGCTGCCCGGCTCGCGGCTGCACGAGGCCGCCGGGCGGGCCGGACTGCCCGTCGTCGGCGAGGCCTTCGCCGACCGTGCCTACACCGACGAGGGCACCCTCGTCCCCCGCCGTGAACCGGGCGCGGTGGTCCACGACGCCGACGAGGTCGTCAAGCGGGCGCTGGGCATGGCCCGCGACCGCACCGTCACCTCCCGCGGCGGCCGGCGCCTCGCCCTCACGGCCCGCTCGCTGTGCCTGCACGGCGACACCCCTGGCGCCGCGGACCTCGCCCGGCGGGTACGGTCCGAGCTGGCCGCGGCCGGCGTCCGCATCCGGAGCTTCGCATGAGGCCGCTGCCGGTCGGTGAACACGGTCTGCTGATCGAGCTGGACAGCGCCGAGGAGGTCGAGGCGCTGCACGCCGAACTGCTGCGCCGGGCCGCCGACGGCGCCCTGCCGCCGCTGCGCGAGATCGTGCCGGCCGCCCGTACGGTGCTCCTCGACGGCCTCGCCGACCCCCGCGGGCTCCTCGCCGAGCTCGCCGCCTGGGACATCCCGCCGATCGGCGCCGGCGACCGGCCCACCGTGGACATCCCGGTCCGCTACGACGGCCCCGACCTCGCCGACGTCGCCGCCCTGTGGGACTGCACCGCCGACGAGGTGGTGCGCCGGCACTCCGCGACGGAGTTCCATGTCGCCTTCTGCGGCTTCGCCCCCGGCTTCGGCTATCTGACCGGACTGCCCGAACCGCTGCACGTACCGCGCCGGGACACTCCCCGTACGAAGGTCCCGGTCGGCTCGGTCGCCCTGGCCGGCCCGTACACCGGGGTCTACCCGCGCTCCTCCCCCGGCGGCTGGCAGTTGATCGGCACCACCGACACCGTCCTGTGGGACCCGCGCCGCGAGCCGGCCGCGCTGCTCGCCCCCGGCACCCGTGTCCGCTTCGTCCCGCAGGAGACCACCCGATGACCGACCGCGCCTTCTCGGTCGTCCGGGCCGGAGCGCTCACCACCGTCCAGGACCTCGGCAGGCCCGGCCACGCCCACCTCGGTGTGCCGCGGGCCGGCGCCCTGGACGAGCCCGCGCACCGGCTCGCCAACCGCCTGGTCGGCAACCCCGAGTCCGCCGCCGCCCTGGAGACCACGCTCACCGGCTGCGCCCTGCGGGTCCGTACGGCCACCACCGTCGCCGTCACGGGCGCGCCCTGCCCGGTGACCGTCGACGGCCGCCCCGCCCCCTGGGGCGCACCGGTCCGCGTCCCGGCGGGCGCCGTCCTGGACGTGGGTCCCGCCACCTACGGCCTGCGCTCCCATCTGGCCTTCGCCGGGGGCATCGACACCGAACCGGTCCTCGGCAGCCGCGCCGCCGATCTGCTCTCCGGCCTGGGCCCCGACCCGCTCACCGAGGGAGCGGTCCTCCCGCTGGGCACCCCGCACGGCCCGCCGTCCACCGCCGACGCCGTCCCGCACCCCGGCCCGGTGACGGAGCTCGTCCTGCCGTTCCTGCCCGGCCCCCGCGACGCCTGGTTCACCGCCGCCGGCCTGCACACCCTCACCACCGGCCGCTTCCGCGTCTCGCCGGCCGGCAACCGTATCGGCCTGCGCACCGAGGGCCCGCCCCTGGAGCGCGCCCGCAGCGGCGAACTCCCCAGCGAGGGCATGCCCCTGGGCGCCCTCCAGGTCCCCCCCAACGGCCTGCCGGTCCTCTTCCTCCACGACCACCCCACGACCGGCGGCTATCCGGTCATCGGCGTGGTCCCCGAGCGCTATCTGGCCCCGGCGGCCCAGGCCGTCCCCGGGACACCGGTCCGCTTCCTGCGCAGGGGCTAGCCCTGCCCTCGGGCCAACGGCCGCCCGGTCAGCCGCCGTCCGGCACCCCGTATCCCCCGCCGCCCGGAGTGCGCAGCACCAGTACGTCGTCGACGCCGACGTCCGCCACGTCGCAGCCCGCCAGCTCCGACCGTGAACCGTCCGCCCGCTCCACGGAGTTGGCGCCCAGTGCGCCGGGTGCGCCGCCGGCCATGCCGTACGGCGCGACCCTGCGGTGGTTGGTCAGCAGGGCGACGGTCATCGGCTCCAGGAAGCGCAGCCGGCGATCGACGCCGCAGCCGCCGTGCCAGCGGCCCCTGCCGCCGCTGCCGGAGCGGATGGCGAAGGCGTCGACGCGGACGGGGTAGCGCCACTCCAGCACTTCGGGGTCGGTCAGCCGGGAGTTGGTCATGTGGGTCTGTACGGCGTCCGCGCCGTCGAAGCCGTCGCCCGCGCCCGAGCCGCTGGCGACGGTCTCGTAGTACTGCACCCGGTCGTTGCCGAAGGTGAGGTTGTTCATCGTGCCGGAGCCCTCGGCCTGGACACCGAGCGCGGCGTAGAGCGCGCCGGTGACCGCCTGGGAGGTCTCCACATTGCCCGCGACGGTGGCCGCGGGAAAGACGGGCGCGAGCATCGAGCCCTCCGGGATGCGGACCTCCACCGGCTTGAGGCAGCCGCTGTTGAGCGGGATGTCGTCGGCGACCAGGGTGCGGAAGACGTACAGCACGGCGGCCATCACCACCGAGCTGGGCGCATTGGCGTTCCCGGGCTGCTGGGGCGAGGTGCCGGCGAAGTCCACCACCGCGCTGCGGGCGGCACGGTCGACGGTCAGCGCGACCCGGATCTCGGCCCCGCTGTCGGTCTCGTAGCGGCAGCTGCCGTCCGACAGCCGCGCGATGATGCGCCGCACCGATTCCTCGGCGTTGTCCTGGACGTGTCCCATATAAGCCCGGACCACGTCCAGCCCGAACTGGTCGGTCATCCGCCGCAGTTCCTGGATGCCCTTCTCGTTGGCGGCGATCTGGGCACGCAGATCGGCGAGGTTGGCGTCGGGGGCGCGGGAGGGGTAGGGCCCGGCGGCGAGCAGGTCGCGGGTCGCGTCCTCGCGCAGTGCGCCGTCGCGCACCAGCAGCCAGTTGTCGAAGAGGATGCCCTCCTCCTCGATGGTGCTGCTGAAGGCGGGCATCGAGCCCGGCGTGATGCCCCCGATCTCGGCGTGATGGCCGCGGGAGGCCACCAGGAACAGCAGCTCGTCCCCGTCGGCGTCGAAGACGGGGGTGACGACGGTGACGTCGGGGAGGTGGGTGCCCCCGTGGTACGGGTCGTTGATCGCATACACGTCACCCGGCCGCATGTCGCCGCCGCGGCGCCGGAGCACTTCCTTGATGGACTCCCCCATCGAGCCCAGGTGCACGGGGATGTGCGGGGCGTTGGCGATCAGGTTGCCGTCGGCGTCGAAGAGGGCGCAGGAGAAGTCCAGGCGCTCCTTGATGTTGACGGAGTGCGCGGTGTTCTCCAGCCGGACGCCCATCTGCTCGGCGATGGCCATGAAGAGGCTGTTGAAGACCTCCAGCATCACCGGGTCCGCTTCGGTGCCGACGGCGACGCGGCCGGTGCGCGGCCGGGCCCGGGTCAGCAGGAGGTGCCCGTGTTCGCCCATGGCCGCCTGCCAGTCCGGATCGAGGACCGTGGTCGCGTCCTCCTCGGCGATGACGGCCGGACCGGTGAGGGTGTCGCCGGGGCACAGATCCGTGCGGCGGTAGAGGCCGGTGTCCTGCCATCGGCCGTCCGTGTACATCCGTACCGTGGCGGCCGGAGTCAGCTCTCCTTCCCTGCTGCCGGCTCGGGCCTCGTACCCGCCCGCGCCGCCGGCCGCGCCCAGCGCTTCGACCGACACCGCCTCGGCCACCAGCGGTTTGTCCATGGTGAAGGCGTAACGCTCGCGGTGTGCCCGGACGAATTCCGCGGTCATGGTGTCGGCGTCGGCCAGCGGGACGGCGAGGGTGGAGTCGGTCCCGGCGTAGCGGATCAGCACCCGGGCCCGGGTGGTCACCGAGGCCTCGGGCACCCCGTCGTCCAGGAGTTCGCGCCGGGTCTGTCCGGCAAGGGCCTCGCACACCTCGTGCACCCGCTCGACGGCCGCGGGATCGGTGAACTCCGCCTCGACGGCCTGCTCGCGCATCGCGGTGGCGTCGGCGACCCCGATGCCGTACGCGGAGAGCACCCCGGCCAGCGGCGGGACGAGCACCGTGTCGATGCCCAGCGCGTCGGCGACCGCGCAGGCGTGCTGGCCGCCGGCGCCGCCGAAGCTGGTGAGGACGTAGCGGGTGATGTCGCGGCCGCGCTGGACGGAGATCTTCTTGACGGCGTTGGCCATGTTGAGCACGGCGATGTCGAGGAAGCCGGCCGCGACCTCCTCGGGGCCGCGGTCGTCCCCGGTCTCGGCGGCCGCCCGCGCGGCCAGCTCGGCGAAGCGGGTGCGGACCACCTCGGCGTCCAGCGGCTGGTCGCCGTCCGGTCCGAACACCGCGGGGAAGTGGGCGGGCTGGATGCGGCCGAGCATCACCTGGGCGTCCGTGACGGTGAGCGGGCCGCCGCGCCGGTAGCAGGCCGGCCCCGGGTCCGCACCGGCCGAGTCGGGGCCGACCCGGTAGCGGCGGCCGTCGAAGTGCAGGACGGAGCCGCCGCCGGCCGCGACGGTGTGGATGTTCATCATGGGCGCGCGCATCCGTACGCCCGCGACCTCGTTGCCGAAGACCCGCTCGAACTCACCGGCGTAGTGCGACACATCGGTGGACGTGCCGCCCATGTCGAACCCGATCACCCGGTCGTGACCGCCGCCCGCGTCGGCGGCGGTACGCACCATGCCGACGACACCGCCCGCGGGCCCGGACAGCACCGCGTCCTTGCCCCGGAAGTGTGCCGCCTTGCGCAGCCCGCCGTTGGACTGCATGAACATCAGCCGGATACCGGGGAGTTGGGCGGCGATGTCATCGACGTACCGGCCCAGGATCGGGGAGAGGTAGGCGTCGACGACGGTGGTGTCGCCGCGCGGCACCAGCTTCATCAGCGGGCTGACCTCGTGCGAGCAGCTGACCTGGGAGAAGCCTGCCTGCCTGGCCAGTTCGGCGACGGTGCGTTCGTGGTCGGCGTGGCGGTAGCCGTGCAGCAGGACGACGGCGGCGCTGCGCAGGCCGTCCGCACGGGCCCGGATCAGCGCCCGGCGGACCGCGTCGGCGTCCAGCGGCCGGACCAGCTCACCGCGGGCGCCGATCCGCTCCGGCACCTCGATCACCCGGTCGTACAGCGCCTCGGGCAGCACGATGTGCCGGTCGAAGATCCGCGGCCGGTTCTGGTAGGCGATCCGCAGCGCGTCCCGGAACCCTTCGGTGGTCAGCAGCACGGTCGGTTCGCCCTTGCGCTCCAGGAGGGCGTTGGTGGCGACGGTGGTGCCCATCTTGACGACGGAGACCCGCTCGGCGGGCACCGGTTCGTCCGGGCCGAGCCCCAGCATCATCCGGATACCGGCCACCGCGGCGTCGCGGTAGCGCTCCGGGTGGTGCGAGAGCAGCTTGCCGGTGACCAGCCGTCCGTCCGGGCGCCTGCCGACGACGTCCGTGAACGTGCCACCGCGGTCGATCCAGAACTCCCAGCGTCCGGTCATCCTGTCATTGTCGCAGCGCCCTTCGCCGTCGCGGCGGTTTTCCCCGGCGGGGCATCGTCCGGTCCGCCGGGGCTGTCCGGGGCGTCGGCCCTGTCCGGGGCGCCGGCCCTGCCCGGCCGGTGATCCGCCCCGTTCATCCCCTCCACCCCGTCCACCCCGTCCGCCCCGTCCGACCCGTGATCCGCCCCGTCCAGTGCGGCGAGCGCGGTACGCGTGGCCTGGTCGGCCGCGGCGTCCAGCAGCCGCCCGGATCCCGCCACCCCGTGCCGGCACTCCTGGAGCGCCAGACCCAGCAGGCCGGGCAGCAGGTCCGTGCACCGGTCGGCGACCCAGCGGGTGCCGCGGGTCGCCATCCACCGGGCCGATCCGGCGCGGGTCGGCGGCGGACCGTCGAGGGTGAGCGCGGGCGGCGGTCCCACGGGCAGGCCGGCGGCGGCCAGCGCCGCATGGAAACCGCGGGCCAGCAGCCGGTGGCCGCGCTCGCTGGGGTGCAGCCGGTCCACGCTCCAGCAGGCACGTTCGGCGACCCAGGGGTGTTCGGCGAGGTGCAGATGAACGCCCTGGTAGCGCGCGGACACCGCATGGACGACGGTGTTCACGGCGCGCATCCGGCGGGCCAGCGGACGCGCCAGCGGCGCGGGCAGGCCCAGCATCCGGCCCGGATCGGGCAGGCACGCCGTCAGCACCACGGCCCCGTCGGCGCTCAGTGCGCCGTGCGCCCGGTCCAGGGCGGCCGCGACCCGCTCGATGGCGAAGGCCGCGCGCAGGGTGTCGTTCGCGCCGACGACGAGCGAGGCGAAGCGCGGCCCGAGGGCGCGCGCCGCGGGCAGCTGCCGCTCGGCCAGCTCCGCCGCCAGCGCCCCGCTGCGCGCCAGGTTCACCAGTTCCACACCGCCCGGCCGCTCGCCCAGCGCCCCGGCGAGCAGGGACGCCCAGCCGCGCCAGCCGCCGCCCGGTACGGGGTCACCGAGGCCTTCGGTCAACGAGTCGCCGAGCGCGACGAAGCGGGCCGGGGACAGGGACGGGGCCAGGGCCAGGACCGGGGCCGGGGAACGGCCGCCGCCCGGTGCCCGCCTCGGGATCGCCGCTCCCCCGCCCGGGCTCACGGCCGGCCCGCCCGGGGCCACGGCTCCCCCGCCCGGTGCCACCGCTGCTCCCCTCTCCGGTATCACTCCTCCGCCGCCCGGTATCACCACTCCCTCGGGCCGCACCGTCACCACCCGCCCAGCGGGCCGGCAGGGGACGGGAAGGGCACGGCGGTGCGCGGCCTGCCGAGCGGGGCGGGCGCGTCGTGCGCCGCCAGGAAGGCCTCGACGGCGGGCTGCCAGCCGTAGCCTTCGGCGCGGCGGCGGGCGGCGGCGCGCCGGGCGGGACCGGGCCGGGCCAGCACGCGCTGGACCGCATCGGCGAACGAGGACCCGTCGTCGAGCGCCGTATCGCCGCCGCTGCCGACCAGCCCCGCCAGCGCCGATGCCGCGCTGGCGACCACCGGGGTACCGCAGGCGAGCGCTTCCAGGGCGGCCAGCCCGAAGGTCTCGGCCGGGCCGGGCGCCAGTGCGACATCGGCACCGGCCTGCAGCGCGGCGAGCCGGGACCGGTCGGCGAGGTGCCCGAGGAACGCCGCGGGCAGCCGCTCGGACCGCGCCCGGGCCTCCAGTCGGGCCCGCAGCGGCCCGTCACCGGCCACCACCAGCGTCGCGTCGACCCCGCGCCGCCGCAGCTCCGCCAGCGCGTCCAGCGCCCGCCCCGGCCGCTTCTCCTGCGACAGCCGGGAGCAGAGCAGCAGCAGGACCTCCGCCCGGCCCGCCCAGCGCCGGCGCAGCTCCGTGCTGCGGCACCCGGGGTGCCAGGCGGCGAGATCGACGCCGAGCGGAGCGCGCACCACATTGCGCACACCGGCCCGGGTGAACTCCGCCGCCGCCCAGGCCGTGGTGCACACGACCCGGCTGTAGGCGTGCGCCGTACGGCGGTTGAGCCGGTCAGCGGCGGCGCGGGCCAGCGGCTGCGGTACGCCCCAGGTGCGCAGCACCCCGTCCACGCTCTCGTGCGAGACCATCACCGCGGGGGTCCGGGCCCGGCGCGCCCACTCCCCCGTCCAGCGCAGCGTCGTCCGGTCGGAGACCTCCAGCCGGTCGGGGGCCAGGGAGTGCAGCAGCTGCTGGACCCTGCGGCGGTCGGTCAGCACGCGGTAGCCGCCGCTGCCCGGCAGCGCCGTCCCCGGCAGGGTGATCACCCGTCCCTGTGCGGTGGCTTCGTCACACCATCCGGCCGGGCCGAGCACCCCCGGCGGCCCCGGCACGATGAGCACCGGCTCGTGCCCGGCGGCCCGGTAGCCCTCGCCGAGTTCCCGCAGCGCGGTGCGCAGCCCGCCGGAGGCCGGCGTGACGAAGTTGGCGATCCGGACGATCCGCAGACCCGCCCCACGGGCGTGTCGCACGTTCACGCCGCCACCGCCGTCCGGTCGCTGAGCACGGCCTCGTAGTGGCCCAGGAGCTGGTCGCCGACCGCCGCCCACGTACGGTCCTGCACGGCTCTGCGGGCCGCGGCACCGTACCGGACGCGCAGCTCGGCGCTGCCCGCGAGCAGCTGCACCGCCTCCCGGAACGCGCCGCCGTCCCCCGGTGTGACCAGCAGCCCCGTACGGTCGTGGTCCACCAGGTCGAGCGGGCCGCCCGCCCGGGGCGCCACCACCGGCACACCGGAGGCCATCGCCTCCTGCACGGTCTGACAGAAGGTCTCGTACGGCCCGGTATGGACAAAGATGTCCAACGAGGCGTAGAGCCGGGCGAGTTCATCACCCGTACGGCGGCCGAGGAAGCGCACCCCGGGCAGCGCGGTCCGCAGCCCGGCGGCGCTGGGCCCCTCGCCGATGACGACGGTGCGTACACCCGGCAGCCGCGAGGTCTCGGCCAGCAGTCCCACGTCCTTCTCCGGCGCGAGCCGTCCCACATACCCCACCAGCAGTTCCCGCCCCGCGGTGAGCGAGCTGCGCAGCACCGCGTCGCGCCGCCCGGGGTGGAACCGTTCGGAGTCGACGCCGCGCGGCCACAGATGGACCCGGGGCACCCCGTGCTCGGTCAGATCCAGCAGCGCCGCGCTGGAGGGCGCCAGGGTGCGGTCGGCGGCGCCGTGCACCGCCCGGATGCGGCGCCAGGCCGTGGCCGCGCCGCCGCCGAGGTAGGTACGGGCGTAGCGGCCCAGATCGGTCTGGTAGACGGCGACCGCGGGCACCTGGCGGCGAGCGGCGGCCGCCATCCCCCGGGCACCGAGCACGAACGGACTGGCCAGGTGCACGAGATCGGGCCGGTGCCCGTCGAGCGCCGCGGACAGCCGGCGCCCGGGAAGCGCGATCCGCACCTGCGGATAGCCGGGCAGCGGCATCGAGGGCACCCGGACGACGGGACAGGGACTCTCGTGCGTACCGGCGGCCGGCGAAGGGCCACCGAGTGGCGCGATGACCAGCGGATCGTGGCCGCGCCGGACGAGGTGCCGGGCGGTTTCCAGGGCGCAGTGGGAGACGCCGTTGACATCGGGCGGGAAGGATTCGGTGACCAGGACGACACGCATACCGCTGTTCTCGGCGTGCGGTGCGTGGAGGGGGCCAAGGGGATCTTTCCTGCCGGAGAAGTTCTCCCCACGTTTTTGGCTTTCCCGCCGGTTCGCTGCGCTTTGCCTCGGCCCGTTTTTGGCTTTCCCGCCGGTTCGCTGCGCTTTGCCTCGGCCCGTTTTTGGCTTTCCCGCCGTTGCGCCTGCGCCTGGCGGCGGGCGGGGTCCGCTGCGCGGGGCGGGTCCGCTGCGCGGGGCGGGTTCGCTGCGCGGGGCGGGTTCGCTGCGCGGGGCGGGTTCGCTGCGCGGGGCGGGTCCGCTGCGCGGGGCGGGTCCGCTGCGCGGGGCTGTCGGGTGCGGTGACGGGCCTCCGCGGGTGGGTGTCCGGACTGCTTCGCTTTACGTCCGGACACCCACCCGCTCCGG
>NZ_JBEYVM010000032.1:0-49653 GCF_040643995.1 Streptomyces sp. NPDC047049
GGGGTGGGTGTTCGGACGTAAAGCGAAGCAGTCCGAACACCCACCCCGGAGGCCCCGAACCCGGCACCCAACGCCCAGCCGGGACCCCACCCCACACAACCCCTCCCGCCGAAGGCGAGGCCCCGCCGAAGGCGGGAAACAGGCACGGCGGGGCACCCGACAACGTGGGGCGATACCGTCGGGCCACCGACACACGCTTAGGGAGACGGACAGTGATCGCTACGTCCTTGGTGCGAGGCGCAGCCGGAGACCCGTTCGGGACGGCCCGGCTGCGGCGTGGCGTGCTGGATGCCTGGGCCACCTCGCCGGCCCGGTTCCGGGAGGATGCCAACGCCGAGGAGGACCTGGCGCTCGGCGGCTACCGCGACCGGCTCGCCGTGGAGCTGGCGCAGAACGCGGCCGATGCGGCGGCGCGGGCCGGCGTCCCCGGCCGGCTGCGGCTGACCCTGCACGCGGCGAACGGCGACGCCCCCGCCGTGCTCGTCGCGTCCAACACCGGCGCCCCGCTGGACGCCACCGGCGTCGAGTCGCTGTCGACGCTGCGGGCGTCCGCGAAGCGGGAGGCCAGTGTGTCGGCCGGTGCGGTGGGCCGGTTCGGCGTGGGCTTCGCCGCGGTGCTGTCCGTGAGCGATGAGCCGGCGCTGGTGGGCCGTACCGGCGGTGTGCGCTGGTCGCTGGCCGAGGCGCGGGCGATGGCGGAGGAGGTCGCGGCGCACAGCCCCGGACTGGGCGGTGAGTTGCGGCGGCGCGACGGCCATGTACCGCTGCTGCGGCTGCCGCTGCCCGCGGAGGGCGGAGCGCCCGAGGGGTACGACACCGCGGTCGTGCTGCCGCTGCGGGACGTCGCGGCGCAGGATCTCGCCGAACGGCTGCTGGACGCGGTCGACGCGGCGCTGCTGCTGACCCTGCCGGGGCTGTCCGAGGTCGTGATCGAGACTCCTGAGCACGTACGGGAGTTGCGGCGGAGCCAGGACGGTCCGTACGTCCTGATCGAGGACAGCGAGCGCGGTGCCACCCGCTGGCGGGTGGCGAGCGACGGCGGTCCGCTGGACCCGGCGCTGCTGGCGGACCGGCCGGTCGAGGAGCGGCTGCGGCCGTCCTGGTCGGTTACCTGGGCGGTGCCGGTGGACGGCGAGGGCGCACCGGCGCGGCCGGGAACCGCGCCGGTGGTGCATGCGCCGACGCCCACGGACGAGCAGTTGGGGCTGCCCGCGCTGCTGATCGCCTCGTTCCCGCTGGAGCCGACCCGGCGGCATGTCGCGCCGGGCCCGCTGGCGGACTTCCTGGTGGAGCGGGCGGCCGCGACCTATACGGCACTGCTGGGCGACTGGCAGCCGGTGTCCGTCGGCACGCTGGACCTGGTGCCCGGGCCGCTGGGCAAGGGCGGTCTGGACGGCGAGCTGCGCCGGCAGGTGCTGGAGCTGCTGCCGCGGGTGCGGTTCCTGCCGAGCGCGGGTGCACCCGGTGGCCGGGCCGCCGAGCCGGCGGCGCAGGGGGGCGAGTGGGACGAGGACGGCGGGGTGGACCGCTTCGTGCTGCGCCCGGTGGACGCCGAGCTGGTGGAGGGCGCGGGCGCGGCGACGGTCGGCGTGCTGGCCGAACTGTTCCCGAGCCTGCTGCCGGCCGGCCTCGAACGCCGTCCGGAGCTGCGGGCGCTGGGCGTGGCCCGGGTGGGGCTCGGCGAGATGGTGGACCGGCTGGCCGGCGTCGAACGCTCGCCCGGCTGGTGGTGGCGGCTCTACGACGCGCTGGCCGGCACCGACCCGGACCGGCTCAGCGGGCTGCCGGTCCCGCTGGCGGGCACCGCGGCCCAGGGCCCCGGCGGGGGCGGCGGCGTACGGACCACGATCGGGCCCCGCCAGGTGCTGCTGCCGCTGCCCGGCGGCGGCGACGAGGACGCCGCGGCCCGGCACCGCACGCTGGCCCGGCTCGGGCTGAAGGTCGCCCACCCCGACGCGGTGCACCCGCTGCTGGAAAAGCTGGGCGCCACCCCGGCCCAGCCCCGTGCCGTGCTGACCACGCCGCAGGTGCGCGCCGCCGTCGCGAACTCGCTGGACGCGGACGAGGACGCCTACGACGTCTTCGCCGACGGGATCGAGGGCGGGCCGGGAGCCCCGCTGGGCGCCGAGGAGCTGGCGGAGGCGGTCCTCGGCCTGGTCAGGGACGCAGGCCTCGCACCGGGCGACGAGCCGTGGCTCGGGGCGCTCGCCCTGCCCGACGAGGACGGCGAACTGGCGCCCGCGGGTGAGCTGGTGTACCCGGGCAGTGCCTTCGAGCGGGTCATCCGCGAGGGTGAACTCGCGGCCTGCGAAGGGGAGTTGGCCGAACGCTGGGGCGAGCAGCCGCTGACGGCCGTGGGCGTCATGGCCGACTTCGCGCTCGTCCGGGCCACCGATGTCGTCCTCGACCCGGACGAAATGGAACCCCGGGAAGGCGACTTCGCCGAGCCGGACGACGTCGGGCTGCTGGACGCGGTGGACGTGTGGTGCGAGGACGTCCTCGACGCCCTGCCCGAGACCCCCGTACCGCCGGTGGTGACCGAACTGGTCGCGGTGCGCGACCTCGATCTGGTCGACGACGACGCCTGGCCGGACGTGCTGGCCATGCTCTCCCGCCCGCCGCTGCGCGACGCCCTGACCGCACCGGTGCGGGTGCTGCTCCCCGACGGCACCACCGAATCCGTCCGCCCGTACACCGCCTGGTGGCTGCGCGGACACCCGGTGCTCGACGGCCGCCGGCCCGCCGGTCTGCGTTCGGCGGGCGGCGATCCGCTGCTGGCCGGGCTGTACGAGTCCGCGGACGCGGGCGAGGTCGATGCGCAGGTGCTGCGCGCGCTCGGCGTGCGCACCTCCGTCGCCGCCCTCCTGGACGAGCCGGGCGGCGCGGCGGAGCTGCTGACCCGCCTCGCGGACCCGGAGCTGCCCGTCGGCGCCGCCCAACTCCACGCGATCTACGGCCTGCTGGCGGACCTGGACCCCGAGCAGGTGACACTGCCCGACGAGCTGCGGGCCGTGCGCGACCGGGAGGTCAGGGTGGTCGACGCGGCGGACGCGGTGGTCGCCGACGCACCGGATCTGGTGCCGCTCGCCTCCGGCCTCGCCCTGCTCCCGGTGCGGCCCGCCCGCGCCGCGGAGCTGGCGGACCTGCTGCAGGTCCGGCGGCTGAGCGAGGCGGCCGGCGCCGGGGTCCGCTCCGAGGGCGTCCGCCACGAGGTGCCGGAGGCCGTCCGCGTACTGCTCGGCGCCGCCACCCCCGAGGCGTACGTGGAACACGAGGAGTTGCTGGTCGACGGCCCGGACGGTCCCACCGAGCTGGACTGGCGCCGGACGCCGGACGGCACCGTGCACGCCGCGACCCTGGAGGGCGTGGCGGCGGGCCTGGCCTGGGCAGCGGGCCAGTGGCCGCGCCGCTTCGAGGTCGCCGCCCTCCTGGAAGACCCGGAGCGGGGGGAGGAACTGGCGCGGGCGCGGTGGTTCGACTGACGGAGGGCGGCAAGGGCGCTGCCCCAGGGCACCGGGGGTTCCCAATCGGTCCGTTTCGTGCCCCTCGGGCGCCTCGTATATGACGTACCGGCACGCCTCGCTGTGAGGCGGGTCGCCCCTCCTGTGCCGGGGGGCGGCCTCACGACGTCAAGGGACCTGTGATGAGCCTGCCCGCAATCGCCACCACGGAAGTTCTGATCGCCGGAGCCGGGCCCACCGGCCTCGTGCTCGCCTGCGACCTCGCCCGCCGCGGTATCGCCTGCCGCGTCGTGGAGAGGGAGAGCCGCAGCTTTCCCGGCTCACGCGGCTCCGGCCTCCAGCCGCGCACCCTGGAGGTCTTCGACGACCTGGGCGTCATCGACGCGATACGGACGGCAGGCGGCCCCGTCCAGCGCCTCCAGAGCTGGGACGGCACCACACGTGTCGCCGAGTGGGAGATGGGGGAGCGCTCCGAGCCCTCGCCCCACGTCCCGTACGGCGAGATGTGGATGCTCCCGCAGTGGCGCACCGTCGAGATCCTCCAGGCGCGCCTCGAAGAGCTGGGCGGCAGCGTCGAGTTCGGCTGCGAGCTGACCGGCTTCGAACAGGACGCGGAGGGGGTGACGGCGCGGCTGCGCGGGCCGGACGGTACCGAGTCGGCCGTGCGGGCCGGCTATCTGGTCGCGGCCGACGGTGGACGCAGCACGGTGCGCAAGGCCCTCGGCGTGGGCTTCCCCGTCACCGACATCGTCACCGACCCGACGCTGATCGCGGACGTCCTCGTGGACGGAATCGACCGCGGGCACTGGCACGTGTGGCCCACCGCGCCGGGCGGGCGCGTCGCGCTCCGCCCGCTCGAAGGGGCGGACCTCTTCCAGCTGCTCGTCCACTTCGGCGGCGCGGGCCCGGACTTCACGCCCGACGCCACGCCCGAGGCCGTCCAGCAGCTGCTCGTGGAGCGCACCGGCCACGAGGACGTGCGGGTGCACGAGGTGCGGTGGTCCTCGGTGCTGCGCATCAAGGCCGGGGTCGCCGACCGTTTCCGCGTCGGCCGCGTCCTGCTCGCGGGCGATGCCGCGCACATTCACTCTCCTACGGGCGGTCAGGGCCTCAACACCAGCATCCAGGACGCGTACAACCTCGGCTGGAAGCTCGGCGCCGCGCTGCGCGGCGCCTCCGACGCGCTCCTCGACACCTACGAGGCCGAGCGGTGGCCGGTCGCGCAGCAGGTGCTGGCCCTCACCACCCAGGTCTTCGAGCAGGACCGCGTGGACACCGACCGCGGCTTCTCCCGGCGCGGCGGCGAGACCCTCCAGCTGGGCCTCGGCTACCGCGCGAGCCCCCTGACCCGCGAGTGCCGCGAGGGCCTGGCCGATGACGCACTGCGCGCCGGAGACCGTGCTCCTGACGCCCCCTGCGGGCCCACCCGTCTCTTCGACCTCTTCCGCGGCCCGCACGCCACGCTCCTCGCGTTCGGCGGGACCGATGCCCCGGCCTCCGAGCGCTACCAGCTGGTCCGGGTCGGCCGCCCGGGTGAGCAGGCCGACGTCATCGACGTGGACGGGCACGCACACAAGGCGTACGGGGACCGGGGACTCTTTCTCGTACGGCCCGACGGATATCTGGCGCTCGCGACGGAGGACCCGGCGAACCTGGCCTCGTACGGGGTCCGCTAGCACGGCCCGGCGGGAGACCCGACGCCCCACCCTCACTCGCGCCGGGCCGTCCGCACGATGCGGACCGCGCCGTCAGTTCGAGCGGAGCCTCTTGACCAGGCTCCAGATGACGACGATCGCGGAGAGGGCGAGGAGGGGCCACACCCACCAGTCGAGCGTGCCGTCGCCGGTGCCGCCGTAGTGGCTGCCGGTGTGGTGGTAGTGGCGGTGCGAGCTCGCCAGCACCTTGTACGGCAGGTCCCCGTGGAGTGTCATGGGGCTGGAGCGTAGTACGGCGGCAGCGACCGGGGTATCGGCCGGGCAGGTTCCCTTCGGCCCGGAGGCGGGCGGTGCTGCCGTCAGCTGCCGGGGATGCTGCCGCTGCCGTCCACGCACGGGGTCTGTCCGGTGATGAAGCCCGCGTCGTCACCGAGGAGGAAGCAGATGGCGGCGGCGATCTCCTCGGGCGAGCCGCCGCGGGCGGAGGCGTCGTGGTGTGCGGTCACGCGGACCGGAACCGCCGCTTGACGAACACCCAGCCGACGCCGAGCACGGTGCCGAGCGGGATCATCCACCACGCGCCGTCGAACGAGACGCCGGGGGAGTGGGAATCGTAGTGGCCGCCGTAATGGCTGATGTGGTGGCTGATGCTGTGGTGCGAGCGCGCCAGGATGTCGACGGCGCGGGGTCCCGGGTGGAATGTCATGGACATGGACTCTAGGGGAGGCGGGGCGGGCTGACGCGACGGGCCCACGGCGTCAGGTGGCCCGCGCCCGTTCGTCAGGCCGGGAAGCGCCGCCGTACCCAGCGCCAGGTGAACTCCAGCAGCACCGCCGCCACCAGCGCGATGGCGACGGCCGTCCACGGCATCGTCGTGCCGACCAGGCGCAGGTCGAAGAAGCGCTGCAGCCAGGGCGTGGCGAGGACCGCGAGGAAGGCCAGGCCCATCGCCAGGACCAGGGCGATCCGCCACCAGGTGTAGGGGCGGGCGATGATCGCCAGTACCCACATCGCGGCCAGGAAGAGCGTCAGGGTGGCCGCGCTGGTCTCGGCGGACAGGGACCCCGGGCCGGTGTAGTAGGCGCGGGCGAGCAGGTAGGTGGTGAAGGCGGCGAGGCCCGTGATCAGGCCCGAGGGCACGGCGTAGCGCATCACCCGGCGGACGAAGTGCGGCTGGGCGCGCTCCTTGTTGGGGGCCAGGGCGAGGAAGAACGCGGGGATGCCGATGGTCAGGGTGGAGAGCAGGGTCAGGTGCCGCGGCAGGTAGGGGTAGGGGATCTGGCAGCAGGCCACCAGGATCGCCAGCAGGACCGAGTAGACGGTCTTGGTGAGGAAGAGGGTGGCGACGCGGGTGATGTTGCCGATGACCCGGCGGCCCTCGGCGACGACCGAGGGCAGCGTGGCGAAGCTGTTGTCGAGCAGGACGATCTGGGCGACGGCGCGGGTGGCCTCGGAGCCGGAGCCCATGGCGACGCCGATGTCGGCGTCCTTGAGGGCGAGCACGTCGTTGACGCCGTCGCCGGTCATCGCGACGGTGTGACCGCGCACCTGCAGGGCGGCGACCAGCTCTCGTTTCCGCTGCGGGGTGACCCGGCCGAAGACCGCGGACTGCTCGACCGCGGCCGCCATGGCCTCGCGGTCGCCCGGCAGTTCGCGCGCGTCCACCGCACCGCCCGCGCCCGGCAGCCCCAGCTTGCCGGCCACCGCGCCCACCGACACCGCGTTGTCGCCGGAGATCACCTTGGCCGCGACGTCCTGCCCCGCGAAGTAGCGCAGGGTGTCGGGGGCGTCCGGGCGCAGCCGCTGTTCCAGGACGACCAGCGCGGCGGGCCGTACGCCCCGGGTGACCTCGGGGTCGTCCAGCTCCCGTGCGGCGCGGGCCAGCAACAGGACGCGCAGGCCCTGGGCGTTGAGGCCGTCGGTCTCGGTGAGGTGACGGTCGCCGGGCGGCAGCAGGACGTCCGGGGCGCCGAGCAGCCAGGTGCTGCTCTCGCCGCCCGGGCCGTTGAGGGCGGCGCCGCTGTATTTGCGTGCGGAGGAGAACGGCAGCGCCCTGGTGCAGCGCCAGGCGTCGTCCGCCGGATACGCCTCGATGATCGCCTGGAGGGAGGCATTGGGCCGTGGATCGGATGCGCCCAGCGCGCCCAGCACCTGTTCGAGGTGCGCCTGGTCGCCGTCGAGGGACCGCAGGCCGTGGACGTCCATCCCGCCCTCGGTCAGCGTGCCGGTCTTGTCCAGGCACACCACATCGACCCGGGCCAGTCCCTCGATCGCGGGCAGCTCCTGGACCAGGCACTTCTTGCGGCCGAGCCGGATGACACCGATCGCGAAGGCGACGGAGGTGAGCAGCACCAGGCCCTCGGGGATCATCGGCACGATGCCGGCCACCATCCGGCGGATGGCCGCGTCGCCCGGCAGGCCGAGGGTGAGCAGATGGCTGAGGACCAGGCCGGTCGCGGTCGGGATCATCATCCAGGTCACGTACTTGAGGATCCGGCTGATGCCGCTGCGCAGTTCGGAGTGGACCAGGGTGAAGCGGCTGGCCTCCTCGGCGAGCTGGGCCGCGTACGCCTGCCGGCCGACCTTGGTGGCGGTGAAGGCGCCGCTGCCCGCGACGACGAAGCTGCCGGACATCACCGGGTCGCCGGGCTTCTTCAGGACCGGATCGGCCTCGCCGGTCAGCAGCGACTCGTCGGCCTCCAGGCCGTCGCTCTCCCGCACCTCGCCGTCGACGATGACCTTGTCGCCGGGCCCGAGTTCGATGACGTCGTCGAGGACCACGCCGGAGGTGGGGATCTCGGTGGCGGTCCCGTCGCGCCGGACGGTCGGCCGTGCCTCGCCGATGACCGCCAGGCTGTCCAGGGTCTTCTTGGCGCGCAGTTCCTGGACGATGCCGATGCCGGTGTTGGCGACGATGACGAAGCCGAACAGGCCGTCCTGGATCGGGCCGACGATCAGGATGATCACGAAGAGCACGCCGATGATGGCGTTGAAGCGAGTGAGGACATTGGCGCGGACGATCTCGGCCGCCGAGCGGGAGGACCGTACGGGGACGTCGTTCACCTCGCCCCGGGCGACCCGCTCCGCGACCTCGGCGGCGGTCAGTCCGGGGGTGACCGGTTCCCGGGCGGTCCGCCGGGCCGGCGCGCGGCCCGGTCCGGAGTGCTCGGGTTCGGCGCTCGCCCGCTCCGTCATGCCCTAGACGTTACGGGCGGAAAGGGCGGTTCACCCGCCGGCTCGGGCGGGGCGGTGGGGGCGAGCGCTCAGTGCTGGTCGGCGGGCTGCCCGGCCGTCGCGGCGGAGCGCTTGATCGCGGCGTCCCGGGCCCGTACGTACCAGATGCCGACCAGTCCGAGGCCGCCGCCGGCCAGGCAGGTCCACACCCACCAGCTGTGGCCGTGGTCGGCGAACCAGCCGTAGAAGGGGAGCTGGCCGAGGAAGAGCACGAACCAGATGATGGTGCCGCCGGTGATCGTGCCGACGACGGGGCCCTCAAGAGGCGCCGGGGCCTCGCGCAGTTCGGACTTCTTCCACATGGTGGCCAGCTTACGGGGAGGGGGTGCGGGGGCCGCGGCGGCGGTGGGCAGGCCCGGAAGCCGGTGGGGTGACCTGCTCCGACCTTGCGCCACAAGGGTCTACGCGCGGAGATGGTGATCAGTGGCTTGTTTATTCATACTGAACCTTTCTGGATACGGCTGGTTCGGCTCGTTTCTTCATCCAACCCGATCCGGTTGTCTCCTTTTCCGTATGTGTCCCGGGCCCCCGGGCCCCCACGCCTGCCCAGGCCCGTCCGACTGAGGTCCCCGCATGCCCCCCTCGGCCACCACGCCGGTCGACACCCTCGAAAACCCAGGTCCCAAGCCCCCCAAGAACGGCCTGGACCGCTTCTTCAAGATTTCCGAGCGGGGGTCGACGGTCGGTCGCGAGCTTCGCGGCGGCCTGGCGACGTTCTTCGCGATGGCCTACATCATCGTGCTGAACCCGATCATTCTCGGCTCCGGAGTCGATAAGTTCGGCCACCATCTCGACAATGCCCAGCTGGTCACCGCCACCGCGCTGATGGCCGGGCTGAGCACGGTGCTGATGGGCGTCGTCGGCAACGTCCCGATCGCCGTCGCCGCGGGCCTGGGCATCAACGCCGTGGTGTCCCTGCAGCTCGCGCCCAAGATGAGCTGGCCGGACGCGATGGGCATGGTCGTGCTCGCCGGCCTGGTGCTGATGATCCTGGTCGCCTCGGGCCTGCGGCAGCGGGTGATGGACGCGATCCCCAACGGGCTGCGGCGGGCCATCGCCATCGGCATCGGCCTGTTCATCTCGCTGATCGGCCTGGTCGACGCCGGCTTCGTCACGCGTAACCCGGACGCCGCGCACACCACCGTGCCGTTGGGCCTGGGGCAGGGCGGACAGCTCAAGGGCTGGCCGGTGCTGGTCTTCGTCCTCGGCCTGGTGCTGATGTTCGTGCTGGTCGTGCGGAAGGTCAGGGGCGCGATCCTGATCGGCATGGTCAGCATGGCCGTGGTCGCGATCGTCATCAACGCGCTGGTGCAGATCCCGGACGCGTCCTGGGGTCTGGCGGTCCCCAACGTGCCGGACAAGATCATCGGCACCCCGGACTTCGGCCTGATCGGTCAGATCAGCCTCTTCGGCGGCTTCAAGGAAGTCGGAGTGCTGACCGGCTGCCTGTTCGTCTTCACCGTGCTGCTGTCCGGCTTCTTCGACGCGATGGGCACCATCATCGGCGTCGGCGAGGAGGCCGGCCTGCTGAACAACGAGACCGGCCAGCTGCCGAACATGGGCCGGATCCTCATGGTCGACGGCATCGCGGTCGCGGGCGGCGGCTTCGGCTCGGCCTCCGCCAACACCTGCTTCGTGGAGTCCACGGCCGGTGTCGGCGAGGGCGCCCGCACCGGTCTCGCGAACCTGATGACCGGTGGCCTCTTCCTGCTCGCGCTGGTCTTCGCGCCGGTGGCGACCGTCGTCCCCTCGCAGGCCGCGACGCCTGCCCTGCTGGTCGTCGGCTTCCTGATCATGGCCTCGAACGTCCGGGACATCGACTGGGGCGACTTCACCATCGGCATTCCCGCGTTCCTGACGATGGTCTCGATGCCGTTCACCTACAGCATCACCAACGGCATCGGCATCGGCGTGCTGGCCTTCATCCTGCTGCGCACCGCGACCGGCCGCTTCAAGGAAATCCCCTGGCTGCTGAACGTGGTCGGCCTCTGCTTCCTCGTCTACTTCCTGCTCGACCCGATCGAGCAGGCGCTCGGGGTCAAGTAGCGGGCCGGCGCACCCCCAGCGCCTCCGTCAGCTTCTCCGTCTTGTCGAGAGACGACTGGAAGCGCTCGTCGAAATCCTCGCGGATGAGCGTCCGGACCACATAGTCCTGGACGCTCATTCCGCGTTTTGCGGCGTGCTGCCGTATCCGGTCCAGCAGCTCCCCGTCCACGCGCAGGCTGAGCACTCGCGATCCCATGCGGAAACGGTCCCGTCCGCACGCGGTCAGGTGCGTCGCTTTCGGCCGCGTCCTCACTCGTATGGGTGAAGCCCGACGGGCAGCACCCCCAGGCTTTCCTTAGAATGGGTAATGAGTTACGCTAAAGACCATGCCGGAACTGTCCCGCCCCCAGCCTGACGGCCGGGAGACGCCCCCAGACGACGCGGCCGCGGTGAACGCTCTGCGGTCCGCCGTGATGCGCCTGTCGCGCCGCCTCAAGCACCAGCGGGTCGACGAATCGCTGAGCCCCACCGAGATGTCGGTGCTCGGCACCCTGTTCCGCTGCGGCAGCGCCACCCCCGGTGAGCTGGCCCGCAAGGAGCATGTGCAGCCGCCGTCGATGACCCGCATCGTGGCCATGCTGGAGGCCAAGGGACTGGTCCGGCTCGAAGCCCACCCCGACGACCGCCGCCAGAAGGTCGTCACGCAGACCGAGCAGGCAGAGGCGATGCTCGAAGAGAGCCGCCGCAAGCGCAACGCCTGGCTCGCCGAGCTGGCCTCCGGGCTGGACGCGGACGAGTGGGCGAAGGTGCGGGCCGCCGCGCCCGTACTGGAGAAGCTCGCACAGCTGTAGACCCCGAGGCCGAGGAGGCGAACCCACTTTGAGTACGGGATCCGGAGCACACTCCGCCCCCGCACCGAACTCCCCACACGACACGGTTTCCGACGACGCGACCGCGACCCCGCAGGGCCCCGCCGCCCCGGACGTCGCCACCGGCCCCGCCGCCACACCGCGCAAGGGCACGTTCAGCTCGCTCCGCATACGTAACTACCGCCTCTTCGCCACCGGCCAGATGGTGTCCAACACGGGCACCTGGATGCAGCGCATCGCCCAGGACTGGCTGGTGCTCAGCCTCACCGGCTCGTCCGGCGCGGTCGGCATCACCACCGCGCTGCAGTTCCTGCCGATGCTGCTCTTCGGGCTCTACGGCGGCGTCATCGCCGACCGCTTCGCCAAACGCAAGCTGCTCCTGTTCACCCAGTCCGCCATGGGCCTGACCGGCCTCGCCCTCGCCGCGCTCACCCTGAGCGGCCAGGTGCAGGTCTGGCACGTCTACCTGGTCGCCTTCGTCCTCGGCCTGGTCACCGTCCTCGACAACCCCTCCCGGCAGGCCTTCGTCTCCGAGATGGTCGGCCAGGACGAGCTGCGCAACGCCGTCAGCCTCAACTCCGCCAACTTCCAGTCCGCGCGGCTGATCGGGCCGGCCGTCGCCGGTGTCCTGATCACCGCCTTCGGCAGCGGCTGGGCCTTCCTGCTCAACGGCCTCTCGTTCATCGCCCCGCTCACCGGGCTGCTGATGATGCGGACCGCCGAACTCCACAAGGTCGACCGGGTGCCACGCAGCAAGGGCCAGCTGCGGGAGGGGCTGCGGTATGTGTCGGGGCGCCCCGACCTGCTCTGGCCCATCGTCCTGGTCGGCTTCATCGGGACCTTCGGCTTCAACTTCCCGATCTGGCTGACCGCGTTCGACTACCACGTCTACCACCAGGGAGCCGGCACCTACTCGCTGTTCAACGGGCTGATGGCGGCGGGTTCACTGATCGGCGCGCTGCTCGCCGCCCGCCGCGCCGGCTCCCGGCTGCGGCTGCTCGTCGGCGCGGCCGTCCTCTTCGGCGCCCTGGAGATCGCCGCCGCGCTCGCCCCGTCGTTCTGGGTCTTCGCGGCCCTCCTCGCCCCGATCGGCATGGTCGGTCTGACGGTCAACGTCACCGCCAATTCGAGCATCCAGATGGCCACCGACCCGCTGATGCGCGGCCGGGTGATGAGCCTGTTCATGATGGTCTTCGTGGGCGGCACCCCGCTGGGCGCACCCGTGGTCGGCTGGATCACCGACGCCTTCGGCGCCCGGATCGGCTTCCTGGCCGGCGGCCTGGTCTCCATGGTGTCCGCGGTCGTCATCGGCCTGATCCTCGCCAGGGTGGGCGGCCTGCGCCTGAAGATCGATCTGCGCCGGGGGCATCAGCACGTCGCGTTCGTTCCCCGGGTTTCCGCCGCCGGCGCCGCTGCCTCGGCTGCCTCGGCGGAGCGGAGCCTGGCTCCGGCGGCTTAGGGGCGGCGGTGACGCAGGGCCGGGGCGGTGACGTCGGACGGCGGTGCGCCGGCCCGCCAGGCCCGGCCGGCGGGCCCGCGCCCTTCCGGGCCGCGATCTGCCGGACGGCGGGAGAGCCCTGCGCCACACTGACCGCATGAGACTCTTCGCCGCCGTCCTGCCCCCCGCGCCCGCGATCGAGGAACTGGCCGCCGAGGTAGCGCGGTTGAAGAAGCTGCCGGCCGCCGACCGGCTGCGGTGGACGGGCCGGGACAGCTGGCACTTCACCCTTGCCTTCTACGGCGAGGTGCCCGAGGAGATCATCCCCGGCCTGCGAGAACGCCTGGGCCGCGCCGCCGGCCGCCGCGATTCCTACCCCCTGCGGATCGCCGGCGGCGGCCGCTTCTCGGACCGGGTGGTGTGGGCCGGGGCCGACGGCGACCGGCCCGCCATGCGCACACTCGCGGGCGCGGCATCGGCAGCGGGCCGCCGGGCGGGCGTGGCCATGGAGGAAGAGCACCGCCCGTACACCCCCCACCTCACCCTCGCCCGGAACCGCGTCCCCGGCCTGGACCTGCGCCCGTACGCGGCCGCCCTGAAGGATTTCGCCGGTGCCCCCTGGACGGTCGACGCCCTGGCCCTGGTGTGCAGCCATCCGCCCGTCCCCGGGGCGGCGGGCACCCATCCCCGCTACGAAACGGTGGGGTCCTGGCCGCTGGGCCACTGAACGGCGGCTGGGCCGCTGGGCCACTGAACGGCGGCGGGGTCGGCGAGCCGCTGAACGGCCGCCAGTCGTCGACGGGCTGCCGCCCTGCCGGGCGGTCCCGCGGCCGGGCAGCCCCGGGCCGCCGAAACGCGCGGACCGGTCCCGGTTACGCTCAAGGGGTGGACCCCAAAACCCGTAACCGGATCATGTCCGGCCTGCTCGCCGTCCTGCTCATCGTCGTAGCCGTGGCGGCGGCGCTGCACTGAGTACGCCGTGGCCGCTGCCGCGCGCCCGGCCGCCGGTCCGACCGGCCGCCGGGCGCGCGGCCCGCTCACCAGGCGAAGGTCACCAGGCGAAGGCCTCCGGGCTCGGGCCGGGCCCGGGGAAGATCTCGTCGAGCGAGGCGAGGAGTTCGTCCGGGAGGGACAGCTCGACGGCGCGCAGCGCGGAGGCGAGCTGGTCCGTGGTGCGCGGGCCGACGATCGGGCCGGTGACGCCGGGACGCGTCAGGAGCCAGGCCAGCGCGACCTCGCCGGGCTCCAGGCCGTGCTTGTCGAGCAGGTTCTCGTAGGACTCGATCTGGGCACGGATCGTCGAGTTGGCGAGCGCATCGGCCGAGCGGCCGACCGCCGAGCGGCCCGCGCCGCCCTCGCGCTCCTTGCGCAGGGCCCCGCCCAGCAGTCCGCCGTGCAGCGGGGACCACGGGATGACGCCCAGGCCGTAGCCCCGGGCGGCCGGGATGACCTCCATCTCGGCGCGCCGCTCGGCGAGGTTGTAGAGGCACTGCTCGCTGACCAGGCCCAGCGAACCGCGGCGGGCGGCCGCCTCGTTGGCGCGGGCGATGTGCCAGCCGGCGTGGTTGGACGAGCCGGCGTAGAGGATCTTGCCCTGCTGGACGAGGACGTCGATGGCCTGCCAGATCTCGTCCCAGGGGGTGTCCCGGTCGACGTGGTGGAACTGGTAGAGGTCGATGTAGTCGGTGCCCAGCCGCTTGAGGCTGGCCTCCACCGAGCGCCGGATGTTGAGCGCGGAGAGCTTGTCGTGGTTGGGCCAGACCTTGTCGCCCTCCACCCCCATGTTGGCGTAGACCTTGGTGCCCAGCACGGTCTTGTCCCGCCGGCCGCCGCCCTTGGCGAACCAACTGCCGACGATCTCCTCGGTACGGCCCTTGTCGGCGCCGAATCCGTAGACATTGGCGGTGTCGAAGAAGTTGACGCCCGCGCCCTGCGCCGCGTCCATGATGGTGTGGCTGGCGGCCTCGTCCGTCTGAGGCCCGAAGTTCATCGTCCCGAGGACGAGTCGGCTGACCTTGAGTCCGGTGCGTCCGAGCTGCGTGTACTTCATGGTGGTCCAGCCAACGCCTTGGAGTGCGCTCGACGCAAGGACCGCGCGGGGTGGCGGGCGGACTCCTCGTGCTTCCCGGGCCGGGTCGGGTGGGGCCGGGCGCTCCACGGGACGAGTGGTGCCGGTGTGGCGCCTCAGTGCGAGGACAGCACCCCGTACGCCGCCCCGACCCCCCACGCCTGATGCATCGCCCCGGCGAACGCCCCCGCGAGCAGTCGCTCCCCCCACTCCGACGGGTGCGTCCCGTCGTAGGTGGCGCGGTCGATCTCCCAGCCGTCCGGTTCGGAGGCCAGCAGCAACGGCGAGGCGGGGGTGGAGAGATCGGCGACGGTCTTGGCCAGCAGTTCGTTGAAGCGTTCGCACTCCGTGCCGAACGCGGGGTCCGCGACCGCCCGCACATTGGGTATCACCGGCATCAGCACCGCCCGCAGGTGCGGCGCCGCCGTCCGGGCCCGTGCCACGAACTCCCGTACGTTCTGAGCGGTCTGCTCGGCGTTCGTGTAGAAGCCGAGGTCGATCAGGCCGAGCGAGACCAGCAGGGTGTCGGCGTCGTACCGGCGCACCATGTCACCGATCAGCGGCGCCATGTGCAGCCAGCCCTCGCCCCAGCCGGCGAGGTGGCGGCGGGCCTCCTCGGGGAAGCCGGGGTCGGCGTAGGCGGCGGAGGTGGGGGCGTCCGTGGCCGGGTCGTGGAGCGTGTGGCGTGGTCCGACGATGCGGTACGGGCCGTCGAACGTCGCGTTCAGGTGCTGCCACATCCGGTAGCGCCACGTGAAATCGCCGGTGCTCCCAATGGTCATCGAGTCACCGACGAACATGATCCTCATCCGGCCATGATGGCCGAGACCCCCTACTGCTCGGTACGTGACGCTGGACACGCCCCGGTCCGCAGGGCGGTGACGGTGTGCCGATGTGGTGCGGCCGGCGGTGGGGCGGCCGGTGGCTTGCGGCCACGTCCGGTGGTCCCAGATGGCAGTCTGTGCCCATGCGTTCGCTTCTGTGCGCGGCCGGTGCCGCGGGAATCCTGTGGTCGGCGGCCGTGGTGCCGGCCGCCGCCGACGAGCCCGACGGCTTCACCATCGGCGATCCCCGGATCACCGAGTCCAGCGGCTTGGCCGCCAGCCGGGCGCACCCCGGGATCTACTGGACCCACAACGACAGCGACGACGGCCCCTACGTCTACGCCGTCGACGGCCGCTCCGGCCGTACGGTCGCCCGGATCACGCTGCGCGGCATCGGCAGGCCGCGCGATGTCGAGGCCATCTCGACCGGCCCGGACGGCAACATCTACGTCGGCGACATCGGCGACAACCTCGGCGGCAGCTGGAACCACGTCTGGATCTACCGCTTCCCCGAACCGGAGAAGCTGCGCGACGCGACGGTGACGGCGACCCAGTTCGATGTGAAGTACGCGGACGGGCCGCGGGACGCCGAAGCGCTGATGGTGCACCCCAGGACCGGCCGGGTCTATATCGCCAGCAAGAAGCAGGACGGCGGCGGCGCCCTCTACGCGGGCCCGCAGCGGCTCACGACCTCAAGCACCAACGTCTTCCGCAAGGTCGCGCCCGTCGATCTGTGGGTGACCGACGGTGCGTTCTCCCCCGACGGGACCCGTCTGGTGCTGCGCAGCTACTTCGGCGCCCGGATCTTCCGCTGGCAGGACGGCCGTCCGAAGGACCTCGGCAGTGTGGGCGTACCGGTCCAGCAGCAGGGCGAATCGGTCACCTTCACCCTCGACGGCCGGACCCTGATGTACGGCTCGGAGGGCAACGACAGCGAGGTCAAACCGGTCGGCCTGAGCGACGGCCAGCTGCCGGACTCGGCGAAGGACGACCCGTCGAACGGCGACGGCGCGGGCGGCCAGGGCGGCAAGGGAGGTCAGGGGACGGACCTGGACCCCGGCTTCATCAAGGGGGCGATGGTCCTCGCGGTGGCCACGGCACTGGTCGTCGGGCTGCGCAGGCTGCTGCGGCGGCGGTAGGACGGGGCTTTGTCACAGCCGCAGCGATGAGTTTGCCCGGCCCCGGCAGTCTCACTGGCATCGATGCCGACACCGGTATCGACAACGGCAGGAGGAAACACATGGCCCAGCTGCTGAGGGTCCAGAACTTCAACGTCTCGCGTGACGGGTTCGGTGCCGGTGAGCACCAGAGCTTGGAGAGACCGTTCGGCCACGCGGACCCCGGAGCCCTGTTCGCCTGGGCCGGCGCCACGGCGAGCTGGCCCATGCGCACCGACCCCGGAGGCAGTCGCGGCCTCGACGACTACCTCACGCGGGACTTCGCACGCAACATCGGCGCCGAGATCATGGGCCGCAACAAGTTCGGGCCCTATCGCGGGCCCTGGAGCGATCACGAGTGGAACGGCTGGTGGGGTGACGAGCCCCCGTTTCACACCCCGGTGTTCGTCATGACCCACCACGAGCGTCCTTCGCTCACACTCTCCGACACCACGTTCCACTTCGTCGGCGGCGACCCGGCCACGGTCCTCGAGCAGGCGCGGGAGGCCGCGCAGGGCAAGGACGTCCGGCTCGGTGGCGGGGCCACGACTATCCGGGAGTTCCTTGACGCCGACCTCGTGGACACCCTGCATGTGGCCGTCTCGCAGGTGGAACTCGGATCCGGGGTCCGCCTGTGGGAGTCCCCCGATGAACTGCTCGACCGCTTCCACCTCGACGTCGTACCCAGCCCGAGCGGCGTGACGCACCACCTGTTCTGGCGAAGGTGACACGCGGGCCCACTCGGGACGCCGGCACGGTCGCCGCGGCCGTCTCAGTGGGCCCCGGCCCGTTCCCCGAGGTCGCCCTGTTCTCCGGCCCCGCCCTCGGCCAGCCGCAGCTCGTAATGCAGCGTCCGCTCCTTCTTCAGCCGGTGCAGCAGCGGTACGAACAGCCCGTGGATCAGGGGGTATTTCCGGGTCAGCGAACGCTCGGCCCGCCGGTACTCCCGGGTCTGCGGGTCCAGCAGCCGCACCCGCGCCGGGACGGCGGGCCCGGTGGGACGTCCCCGCCAGGTGGAGGCGCAGATCTCCACCTCGGGGAAGTTCCGCATCCGTTTGGCCTTCCAGGCGCTGCCGTACGTCCGCAGATAGGCGTGATCACCGTCGACGGCGATGTTCATCGGCGTGCCGACACCGGTGCCGTCCCGCTTGTACGTGGTCAGCAGGATCGCCCCTTGCCGCTCGAAGGGGGCGAGGCCTGGGCTCGGGGGGTTCGTCATGGCTCCCATACAGGCACATCCGGCCTGTTTCGTCACCTCATGGTGCGTCCGTTCGGGCGGCTACGGGACCCTTGCTCCCTCCGTGCGGCTACACGGCCACGCGGCTTGACGGGGCGTCGGCCGGTTCGCCCTTTCCCCCGGTGAAGGCGGTGGCGAGGCGTCCGGGCTGCCGGCCGTGGACCGGGCCCCGGCAGCACACGGGCCCCGGCGGTCGCCCGCCGGGGCCCGTGGTGGTGCGGGGTGCCGTCAGCCGGTTACAGCTTGCCGATCACATGGTCGATGCAGGCCGTCAGGGCCTCGACGTCCGACGGGTCGATCGCCGGGAACATCGCGATCCGCAGCTGGTTGCGGCCGAGCTTGCGGTACGGCTCGGTGTCGACGATGCCGTTGGCGCGCAGGGCCTTGGCGACGGCCGCGGCGTCGATGTTGTCGTCGAAGTCGATGGTGCCGATGACCTGCGAGCGCTTGGCCGGGTCGGTGACGAACGGGGTGGCGTACTTGGAGTCCTCGGCCCAGCCGTAGAGGGTGCGCGAAGAGGTGGCGGTGCGGCGGACCGCCCAGTCCAGGCCGCCCTGGCCGTTGATCCACTCCAGCTGCTCATTGAGCAGGAAGAGGGTGGAGAGCGCGGGGGTGTTGTACGTCTGGTTCTTGAGGGAGTTGTCGATCGCCGTGGGCAGCGAGAAGAACTCCGGGATGTGGCGGCCGGACGCGTGGATGGCGCGGGCGCGCTCCAGGGCGGCGGGGGAGAAGGCCGCCAGCCACAGACCGCCGTCGGAGGCGAAGGACTTCTGCGGGGCGAAGTAGTAGACGTCGGTCTCGGCGATGTCCACGGGCAGGCCGCCGGCGCCGGACGTGGCGTCGACCAGGACCAGCGCGCCCTCGTCCGCGCCCGCGACCCGCTTGATGGGGGCGGCGACACCGGTCGAGGTCTCGTTGTGGGTGAAGCCGTAGACGTCCACGCCCGCTTCCGCCTGCGGGTCCGGGTGGCTGCCCGGGTCGGCGGAGAGGACGGTGGGCTCGTCCAGCCACGGCGCCAGCTTGGCGGCCTTGGCGAACTTCGAGGAGAACTCACCGAAGCTGAGGTGCTGGGACTTGCGCTCGATCAGGCCGTGCGTCGCGATGTCCCAGAACGCGGTGGAGCCGCCGTTGCCGAGCACGACCTCGTAGCCCTCGGGGAGCTGGAAGAGGTCGCGTACGCCGTCGCGCACCTTGCCGACCAGGTTCTTGACCGGGGCCTGGCGGTGGGAGGTGCCGAGAAGGGAGCTACCGGTGGCGGCGAGGGCGCCGAGCGCCTCCGTACGCACCTTGGAGGGGCCCGCGCCGAAGCGTCCGTCGGCGGGCTTGATGTCAGCGGGGATCTGGATATCAGCCACGGGGGAAGCCTAATCCGTTGTGCTGCGGGGTTCGGCGGCACGTCCAGCGGATGAGATGCCGGGTGCTCGTACGGTGGACGGTTCCGGAGGAGCCCTGGTGGGGGCTCGGGGAGCTACCCGGTGGTGGGGCGCTCGGGGCTGTCGTCCGCGTAGACGGTGGTGAGGGCGGCCGCGGCCTCGGCCATCACCCGGCGGGCCTCGGGCGGGTCGAGCACTTCGAGGGAGTCGCCGAACTGGAGCAGTTGACGGACGGCGCCGATGACCGGGTAGGCCAGCTCGATGACGGCCCAGTCGGTTTCGGTGTCGGCCGTTTCCGTTCCGGTACCGCTGTCGTCCGTCTCCCACGCAGCTCGTCGACGTCGACGGCGGCACCCGCGACGCCCAGGCCCACGCCGACGCCTACGCCCAGGCCCACTCCGACGCGCACACACTCGACCCCGCCGCCCTCCCCGCCCTGGCCCGGGGGTCCCGGGGCCCCGTCCTCGTCCCCGGTGACGACGGCTACGACGCCGAACGGTCCGGGTTCCAGCGGGCGTACCGGCACCGGCCCGCAGTGATCGTCGGCGCGGAGTACGCCGGGGACGTCGTCGCGGCGGTGCGCTTCGCCCGCGGCCAGGGCCTGCCGGTCGCCGTCCAGGCCACCGGGCACGGGCTGTCCGCGGCCACCGACGGCGGGCTGCTGATCAGTACCCGGCGGATGGCCGGGGTGCGGGTGGACGCGGCGGCCGGCACCGCGCGGGTCGAGGCGGGCGCCGTCTGGGGACAGGTCATCGAGGCGGCGGCCCCCTACGGGCTCGCGCCGCTCAACGGCTCCTCCCCGGGCGTCGGCGTCATCTCGTACACCCTCGGGGGCGGCGTCGGGGTGCTGGCCCGTACGTACGGCTTCGCCGCCGATCACGTGCGGTCCGTCGACCTCGTCACCGCCGACGCCCGGCTGCGGCACGTCACCGCGGAGACCGATCCCGGGCTGTTCCGGGCGCTGCTCGGCGGCGGCCACGGCCTGGGGGTGGTGACCGCGATGGAGTTCGGGCTGGTGCCGGTGGCGCGGCTGTACGGCGGGCAGCTGGTGTTCGGCGGCGAACGGATCGACGCGGCGCTGGCGGCGTATCTGGACTGGACCGCGACCGTCCCGGACGAGCTGGCGTCGTCGCTCGCGCTGATCGCGTACCCGGACCTCCCGCAGTTGCCCGAACCGCTGCGCGGCCGCTATCTCGCGCACCTCCGGATCGCCTATACGGGGAGCGCCGCGGAGGGTGAGCGGCTGGTGGCGCCGCTGCGGGCGGTGGGGCCGCGGGTGAGCGAGGACCTGCGCGAGATGCCGTACGCCGAGTCGCACACCATTCACCGCGATCCGAGCGATCCGCATGCCTACGACGGCGACAACGCGCTGCTCAGCGGCCTGGACGCGGCCGCGCTGCAGCGAGTGGCGGCGCTGACCGGACCGGCCGCCCCGGTCATGTGCGTGGTCCAGCTCAACCATCTCGGGGGCGCGATGGCGCAGCCGGGCGGGCCGGATGAGGCGGCCGGGTCCGTCGGCCACCGGGACGCCCGGTTCGCCCTGCGGCTGCTGTCGCCGCTGACCGAGCGGCAGGAGGGGAGCCCCGGCGCCCCCGATACGCGGTGCTCCGAAGGACGGCCCGATGCCGGCCTCGCGACCGTACGGGCGCTGCACGCCGAGGCGCTGGCGGCCGTCGCACCCTGGCGGCTCGGCCGGAGCGTGAACTTCCTCCTCGGCGGGCACGGGGAGCGGCCGGACGCCGCGGAGGTGGCGCGCAGTGTGCACGACGCCGACGCGCACCGGCGGCTGGCCGGGCTCAAGGCCCGCCATGACCCGCAGAACGTCTTTCGTTTCCACCCGGCCGGGGCGGCCACGGGGAGCGGCCGGACGCCGGTCGCCGCTCCCCTCCCGGCTGACGGCCGCCTCTCCGGCTGGCGGCCGTCCCTCTCCGGTTGACGGCTGCCACTCCGGTTGACGGCCGTCCCTCTCCGGTTGAGGTCCGCGACTCGTCCTGCCCCCCAGCCCGCGGCTCGGCCTCGCCCGCCGCCCGCGGCTCGCCCCCCGACGATCGGCCCCGCCGACCGCCCATGAACCCGCCCCAGTGGGCAGGCTGGAGACATGGCTGATCGCACGGAGACGGAGAAGCGGAACCTGGAGAAGGAGTTGGCGGCCGCGGTGCGGGGGGAGGTCTCGTTCGCCGCGGCCGACCGGGCGCTGATGACGATGGACGCGTCCAATTACCGGCGGGTGCCCAGGGCGGTGGTCGCGCCCCGGGACGCCGAGGATGTCGCGGCGGCGCTGCGGGTGTGCCGGGAGCACGGGGTGCCGGTGGTGCCGCGCGGCGGCGGGACCAGCATCGCCGGGCAGGCGACCGGCGTCGGGGTGGTGCTGGACTTCACCCGGCACATGCGGCGCATCGTCTCGCTCGACCCCGCCGCCCGCACCGCCGTCGTCCAGCCCGGCGTCATCCTGGACGACCTGCGGGCGGCGGCCGGCGCACACGGACTGACCTTCGGCCCCGACCCCTCCACCCACAGCCGCTGCACCCTCGGCGGCATGATCGGCAACAACTCCTGCGGCTCGCACTCGGTGGCCTGGGGCACCACCGCCGACAGCGTCCGCGCACTGGAGCTGCTGACCTACGGCGGTGAGCAGGTGCGGGCCGGCCGCGGGACGGACCGCACCGGCGCCCCCACCGGCCTCCCACCGCGGCTGCGGGACGGCACCAAGGCGCTGGTCGACGCGGAGTTGGCCCTGCTGCGCACCGGCTACCCCGACCTCCCGCGCCGGATCTCCGGCTACGCCCTGGACGCACTGCTGCCGGAAGCGGGCACCGACCTCGCCCGCGCCCTCACCGGCAGCGAAGGCACCCTCGGCGTGCTGACCGAGGCGACCGTACGGCTCGTGGAGACCCCGGCCGCGCGGGCCCTGGCCGTCCTCGGCTACCCCGACGAGAGCGCCGCCGCCGAGGCGGCGCACACCCTTCTGCCGCACAAGCCGATGACCGTCGAGGGGATGGCCGCCGACTTGGTGGGCGACGTGGCCGGGCTGCCCAAGGGCGGCGCCTGGCTGTTCGTCGAGATGGGCGGCGCGAGTCCCGGCGAGGCGGCGGCACGGGCCGAGGCGCTGTGCCGGGCGGCGGCCGCGGACGGCGCCACCGACCACACCCTCGTCACCGACCCGGCCGGCCAGCGCGCCCTGTGGCGGATCCGCGAGGACGCCTCCGGCACCGCGACCCGGCTGCCCGACGGCTCCGAGGCCTGGCCCGGCTGGGAGGACTGCGCCGTCCCGCCCGCCCGGCTCGGCCCGTATCTGCGGGACTTCCGCGCCCTGCTGACCGAGCACGGCCTGCGCGGCACGCCCTACGGCCACTTCGGCGACGGCTGCATCCACATCCGCATCGACTTCGACCTGCTGACCGCCCCCGGCATCCGCCGCTTCCGGGAGTTCTCCTACGACCTGGGTGAACTGGTGGTGGCACACGGCGGCTCGCTCTCCGGCGAGCACGGCGACGGCCAGGCCCGCGCCGAACTGCTCCCGAAGATGTACGGCCCGGAACTCGTCGGCGTCTTCGAGCGGTTCAAGTCGCTCTGGGACCCGGCCGCCGGGCTCAACCCCGGCATGCTGGTCCGTCCCGCCCGGCTCGATGAGAACCTGCGCTTCGAGCTGCTGCCCAAGCGCCCGGTCCCGGTCGAGTTCGGCTACCCGCACGACAACGGGGACTTCTCCGCGGCCGTACGGCGCTGCGTCGGCGTCGCCAAGTGCCGTAATGCCGCGACCGGTCCGGGCTCGACGGACGTGATGTGCCCGTCCTTCCGGGCCACGGGGGAGGAGCAGCACTCCACCCGCGGCCGGGCCCGGCTGCTGCACGAGATGCTGGCGGGCGAGGTGATCACGGACGGCTGGCAGTCGCCGGAGGTACGCGACGCCCTCGACCTGTGCCTGTCCTGCAAGGGCTGCCGCAGCGACTGCCCCGTAGGGGTCGACATGGCCACCTACAAGGCGGAGTTCCTGCACCACCACTACGAGGGCCGGCTGCGCCCCGCCGCCCACTACTCCATGGGCCGCCTCCCCCAGTGGCTGCGCGCCGCGGCCCCCGCCGCCCCCGCGCTCAACGCCCTCGCCCGTACACCGCTGGCCGCCGTCGCCAAACGCCTGGGCGGGATCGCGCCCGAGCGGCCGATCCCCCGGCTGGCCACGGAGACCTTCACCCGCTGGTGGTGGCGCCGGCGCAAGCCGGGGGCCAGGGCCGGGGCCCCGGCCGGCGGCCGCACGGTCATCCTGTGGCCCGACACCTTCACCAACCACCTCTCCCCGGAGGTCGGCCGGTCCGCCGTACGCGTCCTGGAGGCGGCCGGACTGCGCCCGCTCCTGCCGCCCACCGCCCCGCTGCGCCGGCCCGGCGGCACCCTCCCCCAGCCCAGCCTGCCCGGCCTGCGCCGCCACCGCCCCCTGTGCTGCGGCCTGACCTATGTCTCCACCGGCCAGCTCGACCGGGCCCGCGCGGAGATGCGCCGCACGGTCGAGATCCTGAGCCCCCTCCTCCGTGACGGCCACCCCCTGGTCGTCCTCGAACCCAGCTGCGCCGCCGCCCTCCGCACGGACCTCCCGGAACTGCTGTCCGACGACCCCCGGGCCGCCCGACTGGCCGGCTCCGTACGGACCTTCGCGCAGGCCCTGGAGGAGCTGGCCCCCGACTGGCAGCCCCCGCGCATCGACCGCCCCGTAGCCGGCCAGACCCACTGCCACCAGCACGCGGTCCTCGGCGACGCCGCCGACCGCCGCCTGCGGGAGCGCGCGGGCCTCACCGGCCGGTTGACCGGCGGCTGCTGCGGCCTGGCCGGCAACTTCGGCTTCGAGGCCGGCCATTACGACGTCTCGGTGGCGTGCGCCGAGGACCAGCTGCTGCCCGCGGTAAGGGAAGCCCCCGAGGGGACGGAGGTCCTTGCGGACGGGTTCTCCTGCCGCACCCAGCTCGATCAGCTCGGCGACCACCCGGGCCGCCATCTGGCAGAGGTGCTGGCGGAGGCTCTGGAGGAAGCGGCGTTGGGGGAGGAGGACGAGGGCACCTGAGGTGACGGTGAGACGCCGGGGCGGGGGCCGAGCCCGGGGCCGGGGCCGGGGCGGGGACCGGCGGGGCCTGGGGCGCGGTCCCGGCAACTGGCGAGACGGCGCGGACGGCTGCCGGACGGCGCGGAGCCGACGGCTGCTCGACGGCGCGGGACGCAGCGGCGCGCGGGGCGGACGGCTGCCGGACGGCGCGGGGCACAGCGGCGCCGGACGGAGCGGAGCGTGACGGAGCGGCTCTCCCCTGTCGAACCGCTCCGTCCGTCTCCTTCGGCGAGCCGGGCGGCCCGCCGGAACGGGTGGTCAGTTCCGTCAACGGTGTTGCGGGGGCGGACGTTCCCCGTTCCCCGCCGGTGACGTTTCCATCCTCCGCCAGCGGACGTTCCCGGCTCCCGCCGACCGCGTCGGCTCAGCGCCGGCCCGTCCCCCGATTCCGCAACCTCTCGATCCTCCGACACCACGGCCGTCCGGCGGAACCCTGAGCCTGATGAGGGTTCACGACCGATTGATAACGTCCTCGCATGACGGAGCACAGTCAGGGCGCGGACGACCCGGGAGCACCCGGGCCCGCCGACACTCCGTGGACGGCCTCCCGGCAGGCCCCGAGCGTCCAGCAGCTGGAGTCCTTCCTGATCCTGGCGGAGGAGCTGCACTTCGGCCGGGCAGCGGCCCGGCTGTTCGTCACGCAGCCCGCGCTCAGCCGCCAACTGCGGGCGCTCGAAGAACGGCTGGACGTCATCCTGCTGCGGCGATCCCGTCGTCATGTCGAGATCACCCCGGCAGGAGCGGCACTGCTGCCCAAGGCGCGCGCCGTGGTGGAGGCGATGGCCGGGCTCTGCCGGGCCGCCGACTGCCACTCCCGGCAGATCGAGGGCCGACTGGTGATCGGTTCCATCGGGGCCGAGGCCGCGATGCCGTACACCCGGGCCGTCCTCGACGAACTGCACGCCTGCCATCCGCGGCTGCGGACCAGCGTCCGCGGCCTCGATCTCGCGACCCACTTCGAGGCGCTGGAGCGCGGCGAGGTCGATGTGCTGTTCCTGCGCCCGCCGGTGCCGCCCGGCATCGAGACCCTGACCATGGCCACCGAACCCCGGGTGGCATGCCTTCCGGCCGACGACCCCCTGGCCGGCCGGGACGAGGTGACGCTGGCCGAACTGGCCGGGCGTCCCGTCGTGGACGTCCCGTCCCCGTGCCCCCGGACGTGGTGGCGCTTCTGGGCGGCCGACCCCCGTCCGGACGGCTCTCCCGTGCGGTACGGACCGGTGGTTCCCGATATGGAGGCGCTGCTGCTCGCCGTCTCCCGGGGCCAGGCCATGGCCTTCCTCCCCGCCGCCGCCCGCCGCCTCTTCCCCCGCCCCGGCATCAGCTACGTCGCGGTGCCGGACCTGCCCCCGGGCACCGCGGCCCTGGCCTGGGCGGCAAGGAACCGCACCCTGCCCACGGTCGCCGCCATCCGCCGCGCCGCCGCGACGGTACTGCGGAACGCACCGACGGACCCGTAGGGGCGATCCCGTAAGGGCGGTGCCGTAAGGGCGGTGCCGTAAGGGCGGTGCCGTAAGGAGGGTGTCGTGAGGAGGGTGTCGTGAGGGCGATGTTGTGAAGAGCGGCGTGGGCTCCCGCTACCGGGCGGCGAACGCCGACCGCATCCGCCTGCCGTTCACGAGCACGACGACACCGAGCAAGAGCATTCCGCACACGCCCTGTTCGGCCCTCAGCCACACCGGGAAGGCGCCGGGCAGCGCGACGATGACCGCGATGGCCACCAGCATGATGCCGGACGCCAGCCGCAGCCGCAGATAGGACCGGCTGTGGCCACGTCCCGCCCGCACCGCGAACGAGACCATGAGCAGGGAGGTCGCGACGACGATGGACGCGCGCACCCACACTGCGTCGGTCACCAGGTCGGCGTGGTGGCGCAGCAGGATGACGGCGAGCAGCGTGAGCCCGCTGAGCAAGGCGTAACCGCCGACGAGCAGCGTGGCGCTGCGCAGCGCCCGCCGGAGGCGCGGATGGCGCCAGTCTCCGTTGGTCGGTTCGACGGCGTGCGGCATCGGGGTGGTCATGCTGATCCTCTCTGATCCGGGCGCAGGGCTGCTTGCGGCCGGGCGGACGGCCCGCAACGGGCCTTGCGATGGCGGGCGCATGTCGCGCGGACGGCCGGTTCCATGGTCGTCCCCGCCCGCCGTCACTCCCTCGTTCCCGCGGACGAGACGCGGCCCCGGCCGTTCTCGGGGGCTTCCCGGGGCCGCCCCGGAGTGGGATCCCCGATGTCTTTGGAAGGAGGCCCGCACGGAGGCCCGATGCAGGCCCGGATGCAGGCCCGGATGAGGCCCCTTCAGGCACCCTGCCCCGGCTCCTGCCCCTTGCCCCACAGCCGTTCCAGGACGGGTCCGAGCCGTTCGGGCGCGCTCTCCTGGGCCCGCCAGCCGATGAAGCCGTCGGGACGCACCAGAAGGGCACCGCCTGCCGGAATCTCGGGCATGGCGACGCTGTGCACCGGCAGTCCAAGCCGCCCGGCGGCCTCGTCCCAGGCCCGGTCCCCGGGGCCGGTCAGCAGGCTGAACCGGGAGCGGACCAGGTCGAGGGTCGAGAGCCCTTCGCCGATCCAGTGGTGCGGCAGCCGCGAGCCGGGGGAGCCATCCAGGACGAGGGCGATCTCCTCGGTGGAGGGCAGCTCCGGCTCGGGGTCGATGACCGCGGCCGAGGCGTAGCGGTAACCGGCGTGCACGACAGGCGCGTTGACCACTCCGGCGGCCGCCCGCGCACGGGCTGCCGCCGGCCCGTGCCCCCAGTGCAGCCCGGGGTCGGACAGCCGCAGCACCGCCTGGTCCAGGGCGAGCCGGGCCACCGGACGGCGTTCGGCGTCATAGCTGTCGAGCAGCGCGGCGCCGGCCGTGCCGCGGAGCACCAGGGCCAGTTTCCACGCCAGATTGTGGGCGTCGGCGAACCCGGTGTTCAGCCCGAAGGCACCCAGCGGGGGTACGACATGCGCGGCGTCGCCGATCAGGAACACCCGGCCCTCGCAGAAGCGGTCGGCGAGCAGGCCGCGCATCCGCCAGTGCAGAGTGCTGACGATCTCGACGTCGAGACCGGGGGCGCCCAGGGCGGTCCGGATCAGGTCCGGGGTGGGCTCCTGGGAGCGGGAGGTGTGGAAGACCCACTCCTTGGCCCCGTCGATGGTGACGAGCATGCCGGTGGCCTTGGGGTGGGTGATGTCGCACAGGACGAACGACCGTCCACCCAGCAGCGGTTCGAGGTCGGCGCGGAAGAGGATGTTGGCGTTCGGCTCGCCCAGGTCTCCGGGGCCGGAGGCGGCGATGCCGAGGGCTTGCCGCACCGCACTGCGGGCCCCGTCCGCGGCGATGAGGTAGTCGGCGGCGACCGTCCGGCCGTCCGAGAGCCGCGCCCTGACCCCCGTGCCGTCCTGGGTGAAGGATTCCAGGGCGACACCGAATTCGACGACCGCGCCGCGCTCCCGGGCGGCCGGCAACAGGACGGCGTCGAGGCGGTTCTGCGGGCAGGCGCCGCGCAGCGTCCCGGGGGTCCAGGGCGCGTCCGCGGTGGCCAGGTTCCGGACCTGGCCGGGTGGCTTGGACGACAGATCAGCCGCCGCCAGGGTCTCCGCGCTGATCTTGCCCAGGCTGCCGGCTGAGGCGTCGACGGCCACCGCGTTCACCGCATCGGCCAGTTGGACCTCGCGCAACAGCTCCACGGTCCGCCCGCCCAGCCCGGTGGCACGCGGGTGGATCCGGAGGCCGTCCTCCCGCTCGACCAGATGCACCCGGACGCCGTGATGCGCCAGGAACACAGCCGCACTCAGCCCGACCGAACCCCCACCAATGATGAGGACTTCGGCCCGCGCATCCATCGTCGCGTCGCCTGCCCGTAATTCCGCCATCCGTCATCCCCTCTCCGAATGGGAACAGTGTTCCCGGCAATGGGTACACCGTAGCCACAAGGTTAGAATGAGCACCATGGCAGACGAGAAAAACGGCCCTGAGCTGCTGGTATGGAGCCGGGAGCCGCGGGCCCCCAGGCGGCCGGCGATGACGATCGGGCGGATCGTCGAGGTCTCACTGGCCCTCGCGGACACCGAAGGCTTGGAAGCGCTGTCCATGCGGCGGGTCGCGACCGCGCTCGGCTCCGGCACCACCTCGCTCTACCGCTATGTGGCGAGCCGGGACGAGCTGCTGGAGCTGATGATCGACGCGGCCCAGGGCGAGGACGTGCCGCCGCCGCTCTCCGGTGACTGGCGCGCCGACCTGCGGGCGGCCGCCTGCCGGCACCGCGCCGTCCTGCTGCGGCACCCCTGGCTGAGCGGGGTGATGTCCACCCGCCCGGCGCTCGGCCCCAACATGCTGCGCCAGATCGACACCGCCCTGGGCGCCGCCTCCGCCCTGACCGACGACATCTCACTGGCCTCGAATGCCGTCGACGTCGTCATGCAGTACGTCTTCGGCGCGGTCTCCCGTGAACTCGCCGAACAGGAGGCGCAGCGCCGCACCGGCCAGACCGAGGAACAGTGGCGGAACAGCGTCGGCACCTACGTCCAGGAGGTCATCGCCGCCGGCCACCACCCCCAGTTCGCCCGCCGCGTCCTGGAGGTCCGGGACCACACCTTCCAGGAAATCTTCGACTTCGGCCTCGACTCCCTCCTCGACGGCATCACCATCCGGGCGAACGGCCCCGACGCGCGGCCCTGACCCAGCCAGGGTGTGGCGCCCCCGCCTCCCCTACGGGAAGTCGTCCGCCGACGTCAGGGGTGTCCAGAACCCCACCACCTGACCTCAAGACGGGCGACTCGGCGGTCCGCTGAGGCGGTCGCCGAACCCCCGGCGGGCACGAGCACACGCAAACGATGGAAGTGCTCCGGACCAGCTCTTGGTCGGGGCGCTTGCCGTCGATCGAGGCCTCAGCGCAATGCCTCAAGCGCCTTCAAAATGAGCGCCCGCGCCTCTGCGCCATACACGGCCATGTTGCCCAGTTGCTCGAACACCTTGAGGTACAGGGCGATTTCGGAGGACTGGGTGATCCTCACGTTCGCCGACACCAGCTCGACCGAGACGAGACCGTCGTCGTAAACGTGAAACGTCTCCTGCGGCAGCTGGGCCCGCTCGCGTGCCGTCGGGATGACCCCGAGCGAGACGGACGACAGGCTGTCGGCCGTAAGCAGATAGTCCAGCTGGTCAGCCATCGCCTGGGTGTTTCCGAACCGGTGGTACAGCACCGCTTCTTCGACGAGCAGAACGAATCGGCGTCCCGGCTCATGGATGATGCGAGAGCGCTCGACGCGGTCCCTCGCGGCCTCCGCGCTGTCGTCGAAGGGAAGATTTTCCTGCAATTCTGCGACGACTGCGCGCAGCACTGCGGCCGCGTACCCCTCGGTCTGCAACAGGCCGGGGACGAGGGTGGAGGAATAGATGCGGAACAGCCGGGTCTCTTCGAATAACTGGACCAAACTTTTCTGGAGAGGCGCCAGCCCGTCGCGTACCTGATGGCGCCACTCGGTGTACGTCGACTTGGAGTTCGGTGACTGCGGCATTACGCGCATCCTTACGTATCCATTAGTTGGCGTCATTGGGGAACAGTGGGGCCGACAGGCGTCTTCCGTGAGCACTCTGAATGGCGGGGAGTCAGTTTGCATTGAGGGCTCGGCGGGCCCCGTGTATGACGTTCTGCGCCTTGGTGCCGTAGACCGCAGATCTCTGAAGTGAGTCCCATACCTTCATGTACGTGGCGATGGTCTGGGCGTCGTCCAGCCACAGTTCCGCGTGCCAGTCCTCAACGATCGCGATCCGTTCATCCAGTACCCAAAAGCCGTTTGCCGGCGGGATTCTCAGCGGGGCATTGAACGGCACAATCCCCAGTTCGACAGTGTCCAGGCCAATAACGCCCGCGAGACGGTCGAGTTGAGCGGCGAGCACCGAGGGCGGACACACCAGAGCGTGTAGGACGGCTTCCCACATGATGATCCGGTATTTCTTCCCCGCCTTGTAAAGGCCTTCTTGTCTTTGCAGGCGTGCTCGAACCGCCTCCTCGGTATCGCGGGGAGACTCGTGCAGGTTGGCGTAGCGTGTGAAGATGTGTCGCGCGTAGTCGGCTGTCTGAAGTTGTCCCACGATCATGGCCCCTTGCCATGCATGAAAGACCGAAGTTCGCAGGTGTTCCGCGTTGTGGGTGTCCTGTACAGCTCTGTGGCCCGAGGCGAGTTGACGGCGCCATGAGCGCACCTGGGATTCCAGGGCGGCCAACCGGGAGGTCAATTCCCCGGCAGCTTCCGGTTGGCTGGTGGCCTCTGCCCAGGCTTGCAGGTCATCGGCGGTGGCGGTCTGCCGCCCGTTCTCCAGTTTGCTGATCTTGGAGTGTGGCCAGTGCAGCCGTTCGGCAAGTTGGGCTCCGGTGAGCCGACCTTTGGGGCATGAGAGACGCAGTTCCCTGAGTCGGTCACCCAGGGCTTCGCGCGCCTGCTGGAAGTCAGTACTCACCGGGCCATTGTCACCGTTGTGCTGTGACTGCCGATTCCGCGAACTGCTGGTACGGGATGGCGTAGTGCCAGGCGGCGTCACGTGCCTGGGCATAGCGGTTGACGGCGGCCGGTTCGGTGATCAGCTCGACGTCGACCAGGTTGTCCGAGTCGTCGAAGTTGAGCAGAGCGACGAGCCGGGAGTCGAAGATCCAGAAGTCTTCTTCCGGCAGCTGGAGTTGCTTGGCGTCGGCACGGGAGAGGTTGCGAATGTCTTCGCCGACGGCGCTGTTCCGCTTCGCGTTGTCGAGCAGGTAGAGCTGCCCGTCCGTCGGAGGGTTGTCGACGATGCGGACTCGCTCGAAACGCTTCCCGAGCGCGGACTGCTCCCGCCGCTTGTCGCACCATTCCGTGTCGACGCCCTCCCACACCACGGCCTCGCCACGGGTGAACTGGGCGTAAGTTTCGGTGTTTTCGTCGCTCGCATAGCGACGCCGAGTCTCCAACCGCCACGCCGTGTGCTTGAAGGTGGTGAAGAGTCGACCGAATTCGGCCAGGTCGATGATGCGTGGCACGCGGGTGGCCTCCTTCGGGCCGAAGTCAACCAGCAACGTACGTGGTAAGACGATCGCCGTCTCGCCCTCGGACAGGTGTTGGAGCTGCGTGATGTCGGCCTGGTCGGTGAGCGGCGGGCCGTGCACGATGATCTCACCCGTGTCCAGATCCTCATGGACGGAAGGGCATCCGTCGCCGCCGCTTCCGGTGCCGTTGAAGCGCAGTCGCCTCATGATCGTGTCCCTTCGTTCGGACTGACTCGTCCAGCATTCAGGGGCTCGAAGCCCGGCGGTACAGGGTGCTCCCGGCTGCGTAAGAAGAATAGAGAAAGCCCGCGCACGGCATGCGAAACTTCGAGAAACTTTCCTGGCGGCGCCAGCTGGCTTCTCCCTAACGTCCCGTCCATGACCACACAGGACAGGCGGCACTGGACTGGCACCTCCGAGGCGGCCCAACTCCTACCAGGTGCGTCGGCCACCGGCGGGATCATCCTGCCGACGCGTCGAGGCAACGACGTGGCGTCCGAGCTGCCGCTCGCGGATCTGACACGTCCCCAGGTGCATCGCCGCTGTCCCGAGTGCGCTGACCTTCAGCGCGGCCGGAAGCAGGCCGCAGCCGCCCGGGACGTCAGCAGGGTTCAACGTCCTCATCGCCCGCCACCGCGCGCGGCACCAGCCGAAGCCGTGAAGCGGCGGGAGAGCTGCAAGCCGTACCGCTTACGGGGGCGAACCCGTCATGGATCCGGGCGGCTCGTAGCTGACGCGATCGCTGGAGCGGCTGCTCGGCGGGCCGGCGTTCCGTCGGGCCCGCGGCGAACTGTGAAGACTCCCGCCCCGGCCGCCATTCCCTGGCAGGACACGGCCGGAGCGGGTGGGCCCACGAGGGGCCCTCGCAAGGGCACGACGGCGCGCGGACCGACCGCGCGGCGACTTCGCACCCGAGGAGAGCACCATGCGATACCGCCTCGATCCGGTCAAGTACGGCGGCGATGAGGACGACAACCAGGGCGGCAACCCCAACGGGGGCTGCGGCGACGGCGAAGGCTGCGGCCGTCAGTAGCCCCGTGGCCGGGCGGCCCTCGTCCCGTAACCGGGGTGTGGGTCGCCCGTTCGGACCAGCGCAGACAAGACCAGCGCAGACGCGACCAGTGCAGGCAAGACCAGTGCACGTAAGGCGTTCGCAGTAGGGAGAGAGATGCCCGGACCCCACCACCACGCCTATGTCTGGCTCGGCAGCGGCGATGTGCTCGTGAAGCCGGGTGACGCTCACCGGCGCCCCAGCCATCCGGAGTTCCGTTCCGCTCAGGTGATGCCGCTGGAGTGCGCGAACTGGCTGCTGAAGCCGGCCTCCCGGATCGAGGCGACGTTCGACGAGCCGAAGGAGGGGGCCAGCTGGTATGCGGATCAACTCGCCCGGTACGCCGGGCTTTTCGTCGGCTCGTACCCGGAGGGCTTGTCGCACGAGGAGACCGTGCGGGCGCTGTCGGCCGGTGAGGACCGGGTCGGCGGGTGGTGGGTGACCGGCGGCCGTTTTCTCTCGCTCAACCTGATCGCGTGCAGTCCGCATCGGGTGCGTAGGGATTATGAGTGTCCGGGGCTGTAGGCCGGCTGACCGGCTGCGGGCGTTCGTGCGGTCGTCATCCGCCCGGCCCCCGCCAGATGTTGCTGAAGGCCTCGTCGTCGATGGCTCGTCGCTGGCGTTCGAATTCCAGCTCGTTCACGGCGTCGGTGACGGTGGCGAGCACGGTCTCCACCGCGGTGTCGGCCACGTTCACAGGTTCCTCTTCCGCCGTCCGCTCGCCGCGGATTCCGAGGGCCGCCGCGAGGTCGGCGAGGACGGGTTCGCCCGCGGTCCAGCGGCTCGCTGCCCCGCGGCGTGCGGGCGTGTCGGCCAGGGTCATCCCGCCGCCGGAACGGAAGGGGATCCAGCGGTTGCGGGGCTGCCGGGTGAGCTCTCCTTCCGCCTCGAAGGCGGTCAGGTAGGCCGTGGACAGGCCGCGGCCTCGGCGCCACAGCCAGTCGTCGACCGACTCGTACGGCGGTTGCTGGTCGAGTGACGATGCGGCCTCGTCCATGAGGCGGTCGGCCACGGCCGGCCGGTAGCCCGGGACGATGCGGTCGCCGTCCAGGCTGACGGCCTGCGCCTCCAGGAGGTCGATCAGCTCGGCGCCCGCGAGCGCGAGCGACAGATTGCCGCGCTCCAGAGGGCGACTGGATTCCGAGTCCAGGGCGACGAACAACAGGTCCCGCGGTGTGGTCATGAAGGGCTCCACGTCAGGGCATCGGGAGCGTGGGTCGGTCTTTCCGCCAGCCGGTGAGCGTTCCTCCTGCTCCTACGAGCTTATGGAGCGAAGGCGGTGGCTGCATCCCACGATGATCCGGGATGCGGGCCGCAGAGGCCAGGCGTCGTCTCAGCCGGTGCTCGGTGCCGTGCCGCCCGTCCTCCTCCCCATGACCTCGTGGGCCAGTCTGACCAGGTCCGGGATCCGCGGATGCCCCGGGCCGTCGCGCCAGGCGATGACCACCGGGACGGCCGGGGCGTCGGTCAGCGGGACGTACGCCATGGACGGGTGGGGGTGCATTTCGGCGGTGGCGGAGGTGGTGACGCCCACGGCGCGGCCGCCGGTGATGGCGGCCAGCCAGTCGTCGGTGTTGCCGATGGTGATCGTGGAGGCGGGGCGGGCCCCTGCGGGCCACAGGTCGAGGGTGGTGGTGCCGGAGACGGTGTTGAGGGCGATGGTGCGGTCGGTCAGCTCGGTGAGGGAGAGGGCGGTGTGGTGGGCCAGCGGGTCGTCGGCGGGGAGCCCGGCGACCCTGGGCTCGGTGGTGAGCTGGTCGGTGATCAGGCCGGGGGCGCGGACCTCGCCGCGCAGCAGGGCCGCGTCCACATCGCCGCGGGCGAGACCGGCCGTGCGGTCGTCGATGCGGAGGAGTTCGAGCGGGGTCGCCGGGTGCTCCTCGTGCCAGCGGCGCAGCAGCACGGTGGTGTCCGTACCGGCGGCCGACCAGGCGTGGCCCAGGCGCAGCGGCCAGGCGGTGTGCGGTGCGTGGCCGAGGGCCCGGTCGAAGGCGGTGACCGCGATCGCGGCCTGGTCGCGGAAGGAGAGGCCGTCGGGGGTGAGCGCGAGGTGGTGGGTGGTGCGGTCGACGAGGCGGAGGCCCAGTTCCGCTTCCAGCTGGCGCAGGGTGCGGGAGACGGCTGGCTGGGTCAGGTGCAGGCGCTCGGCGGCACGGGTGATGCTCAGGGTGTCGGCGATGGCGAGAAAGCAGCGGAAATGACGCAGCTCGATGCTCATGCGTGGGGAGCATAACAACAGGGGAAAAGGCATTTCACGGTCCGGAAGAAGGCCCCGTAGCGTGGTGGCGTGAACGCATCGTCCGAGAGCCCCGATGGCCGTATCCCCGCCGCTCCCGTCCACACCGTCTCCGCCGGCGACGACGGGGGGATTTTGCACCCCGTGCCGCCCTCGCCCGAGGTGCTGACGGCGGAGGCCCAGGCCGGGGCCGCCGGGGCGTCGGGTACGCGCGGGCGGCTCGTGTCGGTGGCGCTGGTCATCGGCGGGATCGTCTCGCTGCAGTTCGGCTCGTCGGTGGCGGTGCTGCTCTTCCCGCGGGCCGGTGCGCTGGGCGTGGTCACCCTGCGGCTGGTCGTCGCCTCGCTGGTGCTGCTGGTCGTCTGCCGTCCCAAGGTGCGCGGCCACTCGCGGGGCGACTGGGCCACGGTGCTCGCCTTCGGCGTCGCACTGGCCGGGATGAACTCGCTCTTCTACCAGGCGATCGACCGCATCCCGCTGGGAGCCGCGGTGACCCTGGAGTTCCTTGGGCCGCTGATCCTGTCGGTGGCGACCTCACGCCGGATGCTCAGCCTGGTGTGGGCGGCGCTGGCGCTCGGTGGCGTGGTGCTGCTGGGGCGCGAGGGTTTCGACGGACTCAACCTCACCGGCGCGGCGTGCGCGCTGGCGGCCGGTGGCCTGTGGGCCGCCTACATCCTGCTGTCCGCCCGTACGGGGCAGCGCTTCCCGCAGGCGGACGGGCTGGCGCTGGCGATGACCGTCGCGGCGCTGCTCAGCCTGCCGTTCGGCATCGCCGGCGCGGGCGCCGCCCTGCTGAACCCGGTCACGCTGGGGCTGGGCGCCGCCGTCGCCCTGATGTCGTCCGTCATGCCCTACACCCTGGAACTCCTCGCCCTGCGCAAGCTCCCGGCCTCCGGCTTCGCCGTGATGATGAGCCTGGAGCCGGCCGCCGCGGCCACCGCCGGGTTCCTCGTCCTGCACCAGGCGCTGGGCTGGGCCGAGGTGCTGGCGATCGGGCTGGTCGTGGTCGCGAGTGTGGGGGCGGTACGGAGCGCGGCGGCGCACTGAGTGCGGGGACCGACTCGCGCTGAGCGGCGGGCGAGCTCGCACTCAGCTCGGGCCGTGCGCCGCGCCACTTCCTGATCGGGTGTGGGGCGGTGCCTGTACTCCCCGGCCGGTCCGCAAAAGCGGTGGGACGAAACAGCCGGACCGGCAGAGTTCAGGGACACCTGCACCAAGGTCAGGTGCAAGACCTGACGCCTCTCGCCTGCCTGCGGGGGCGACATCCGCCCCTCAGCCGGGCCACACTGGCCTTAGCCAAGGAGGTGAGAGGAATGAGCGTTGCAGCCGCCGACCACCAGGGCCCCTGGACCCTTGACGATGTCCTGGCCCTGCCCGAGGACACCCGTTCCCGCATCGAGCTCGTCGGAGGCAGCCTGGTGATGAGCCCCAGCCCCGGCGTCCCCCACCAGCGGGCCTCCCGCCGCCTGGCCGCCCTCCTGGAAGCGGCCGCCGACGCCGCGGGCGCCCCCGTGGAGATCCTGGAGGCCATCAACCTCGTCGTGCCCGACGGCCTGCTGATCCCCGACATCGCCGTCTGTGACGCTGCTGCCGCAGCCGACGCCGGCCTCACCGTGCCCGCGCACGACGTGCTCCTCGTCGTGGAAATCGCCTCGCCCTCCACCCGGGTCACCGACCGCAAAATGAAGCCGGCTCTCTACGCCGCGGCGGGTATCGCCCACTACTGGCGCTTGGAGCTGGAGCCCGCACCGCGCCTCTACCTCGGCGAGCTGGAGAACGGCGGCTACCTCGACCGCCTCGTTCAGGCCGCGGAGACGACCGCCGTCGAACGTCCCTTCCCGATCGACATCGACCCCGGTGTCCTCGCTCACCGCCGTGCGCCTGAGCAGTAGGGGGCACGGCGGTGTAGGCGGCTCGACGACCTGGGCGGACCACTGGACTGCCGCCACCGGATTTCCCCGCTCGGGGTGACCGGCTCCGGAGCGGTTCCCTCCGTGACAGCCCGTCAAGCGCCTCCGCTCAGCCCAGGCGCGGAACCCTGTGTACGCGGGCCGGTCAGCTCGGGGACACTCCGGGCATGAGCTTCGACGCCATCCGGACACCGCAGGAGCGGGCTCTTGGCCATGTGGCCGGGCTGGCGGCCGGTCCGCCGCTGGATCCGATGCTGCGGGTGACCCTCAACTTCCATCCGGACCGTCTGACGCGCGGCAAGCCGATCCTTGACTCCCTGGCCGAGTGCGGTGCCTATGTCTCACAGTTCGTCACCCAAACGAGCAACGGCGGCCTGACCGCCTACCCCGGTGGGGACCGGTGGCGGTGGGAGAGCCGGATCTTCAACGGCGCCTACGACAATGCCGCTGCCGGTGAGCGGCCCGTCTATGGGGCGTTGAACTTCGGCCGGAATCCCGTCGGCGCCGCGCCGCGCTTCGGCTCCTCCCACTTCCGGCTCACCGCCCGGACGCTGGAGCGGACGACGTTCTGCTATCCGGACAGCTGCCTGGAGCCCTCGGACTTCGGTACCGCGGAGCGCATGGGGCTCATCGAGCTGGCCCTGACCGGCCATCGGGACGCCCTCGACGACTGCATCGAAGCGCAGGTGCACGGACCGGTGCGGCTCGATCGCGACGTCGAGGCCCTGGTCCTGGACCGCTGCTACCGGGGCACGGCCGTCGAGGACGCTGCCGGCCGTCTTCCGTGCCCTGTGGAATGGCACCCCGGCTTCCGGCTCACGGTCGAGGAGCTTCGCCGGCATCCCGCCTACCGGGGCCAGGAGTTCATCGAACTGGGCGCGCAGATCGCCGTCGGTGACGTGCTCGATCCGCGCCTCGTGGGAGACGCCGCCAGAAGCGGTCGTCATGACCCGCAGGCGGTCAAGAAGGTGTGGCACTACCTGGCGCGGTTCGGAGCACCTTGGCAGGTGACCGGCGAGGCGGAGCACCGGGAGCGGGAAGAGGAGGCTCCGCTCGGTGGCGTGCGCTGACCGCTTATCGAGCGCACCAGAGGCGGGAACGTTCCGGCGGGGTCGTTTCGTTGGTCCCGGGTCCGTCCTCGCTGCTTTCCTAGGAGCATCGTGCACGAATCTACGCCCGTTTCCTCCACCACTCTCCCCGTGTTCCCGGCCCTGAGCGCACAGGCCGAGCGACTGATCGAGCTGGGGGTGCACGAGTTGGCAGGGCTGTCCACCGCCGGTCTTCGGGCCTTCGCCCAGGCCGCTGAATGCCGTGCGGGCGACGGGGATGCCCTGCTCGCCGTCCACCCGGATCAGGCCCCTGCCTCTGCCCTCGCGCCGTTGCTCCGCCGTGACGGCAAGCCGGGCTTCGTCGTCAGTGACATGCCCGACGTCGACCTCTTTGCCTCGCTCGACACGATCGCGCTGCCTGATGCCCCGCTCTACCTCCTCACCGGCCTCGACCGCGGCGACCAGATGGCCAACTGGAGTCCGGACGAGGCGTTGCCCGCCCTCACGGCGAAGGCCCGCACCCCGTTGCTGCTCACCGAGGGCATCCACTGGGTGCTGCAGCAGCCCGCGGTCCTGGAGCGCAACCACTGCTTCATGACCATCGGGTCCCGGCTGCGCAAAGCCAACGGCGCGCTGGACTCCCGCACGCCGGCCCTCTGGATCAGTAATGGCACGGGGCGGGACGGCCGCGAGCGGCGCAATGCCCCCAAGGTGGGCTGGTGCTGGGCGGGCAACCGGCACACCTGGCTCGGCTTCGCCTCCGCAGCGGGCCGCCGGGGCCGGGACCTGTAAAGCCGCCGGGCCCAGGACCCGTGAGCCGCCGGGTCCAGGACCTGTGAGGAGTCGTGATCAGGCGGGGTGAATGCTGCGGAGCCGGATGGCCGGTCCGTGCAGCTGAAGCCCCGCCAGGCAGCCGGCCGGTGTCTTGTCGTGGCGGGTGGCCAGGCCACGCCATGCGCCGTGGCTCGAAGGCATCGATGGATCAGAAAATCATGCAGGCGTGCTTGATTGTTTCTGTCGGCGCTGCCACGCTCGGAGCGCACCGCACCCGCACCACACCACACCCGCACCACCGACGGGCCGCCGCCCTGTGCCGCGGCCGTCGTCGCATGCCAACACGCCCTGCCGTTACGGCAGTCGCGTCGATGAGGGGAGTGTCGCGTGTCCGATCCCGGCGCCGTACTGGCCGATCTCAGGGCGGAGAGTGAGGAGTTGGACGCGCTGGTCGCCGGGCTGCCGGCGGAGCGCTGGGCGGCTTCGACCCCCGCCGAGGGGTGGACCGTCGCCCATCAGATCGCCCATCTCGCCTGGACCGACCGGCAGGCCCTGCTCTCGGCCACCGACCCGGAGGGGTTCGCGCGGGCCGCGCGGGAGGCGCTGGCCTCGCCGCTGACCTTTGTCGACGAGGCTGCCGAGGAGGGGGCGAAGGTGCCGCCCGACGCCTTGCTGGCCGGCTGGCGCGACGGTCGCGAAGAGCTGCTGCGGGCGCTCGCCGCCCGTCCGGCGGGCGAGAAGCTGCCCTGGTACGGCCCGCCGATGAGCGTCGCCTCGATGGCCACCGCCCGGCTGATGGAGACCTGGGCGCACGGCCAGGACGTGGCCGACGCGCTGGGGGCCGGCCGCCGGCCCACCGCCCGGCTGCGGCATATCGCCCGGATCGGGGTCCGGACCCGTGACTTCGCCTATGCGACGCATCAACTCACGCCGCCCGACGAGGAGTTCCGGGTCGAGCTGCGGGGGCCGGACGGCGCGGTGTGGGAGTACGGCCCCGCGGACGCCGGGCAGCGGGTGACCGGGGACGCGCTGGAGTTCTGTCTGCTGGTGACCCAGCGGGCGCACCGCGCCGACCTGCCGTCCCTGCGGGCCGAAGGGGCGGACGCGGAACGGTGGCTGGGGATCGCCCAGGCCTTCGCGGGCCCGCCGGGCAAGGGCCGGGAGCCGTCCGGGGAGGTCAACCAGGACCCGTCCGGGAAGGGCGGCCAAGACCCGTCCGGGCAGGCCAGCCGGGAGCCGTCCGGGAAGGGCGGCACCCCGTGAGCGACGCCACCCCCACACACGGCACGCCCCCCACGGCAAACACCCCGCCCCCCACGGCAAACACCCCGCCCCCGGCGTCGCCCCCCTCCCCCCTCGGCGCCGACCCCGCCACCCTCCGTATCGGCAACGCCTCCGGCTTCTACGGCGACCGCTTCGATGCGCTGCGCGAGATGCTGACCGGCGGCCCCCTGGACGTCCTGACCGGCGACTACCTCGCCGAGCTGACCATGCTGATCCTCGGCCGGGACCGTCTGAAGGACCCCGCGCGCGGCTACGCCAAGACCTTCCTGCGGCAGTTGGAGGACGGGCTCGGGCTGGCCGTCGAGCGCGGGGTGCGGATCGTCGCCAACGCGGGCGGGCTGAATCCGGCCGGACTCGCCGACGCCGTACGGGAGTTGGCGGACAAGGTCGGGGTGTCCGTCAGCGTGGCGCATGTGGAGGGCGATGATCTGCTGGCGCGCGGGGGGTGGGGCGAAGGGGTGCTGACCGCCAACGCCTACCTGGGCGGCGGAGGGATCGCGGCGTGTCTGCGGGCCGGTGCGGAGGTGGTGGTGACCGGGCGGGTCACCGATGCCGCGCTGGTCAGCGGCGCGGCCCAGGCACACTTCGGCTGGCGGCCCGGGGACTGGGACCAGCTGGCCGGGGCGGTGGCCGCCGGGCACGTCCTCGAATGCGGCGCCCAGGCCACCGGCGGCAACTACTCCTTCTTCGGCGCCCATGACCTGCTGCGGCCCGGCTTCCCGCTGGCCGAGATCGCCGCCGACGGCAGCGCGGTGATCACCAAGCACCCGGGGACCGGCGGCGCGGTCACCACCGGCACGGTCACCGCCCAACTGCTGTACGAGACGTCCGGCGCCCGCTACGCCGGACCCGATGTGACGGCGCGGCTGGACACCGTGCGGCTGGTGGAGGAGGGGCCGGACCGGGTCCGGATCAGCGGGGTGCGCGGCGAGGCGCCGCCGCCGGCCCTCAAGACCGGGCTGACCCGCCTCGGCGGCTGGCGCAACGAGGTCACCTTCGTCCTGACCGGGCTGGACGTGACGGCCAAGGCCGTGCTGGTCCGCCGGCAGATGGAGGCGGCCTTCGACGCGGCGGGCAACCGGCCGGCCGAGGTGCGCTGGACGCTGGCCCGCACCGACCACGCGGACGCCGAGGTCCAGGAGGAGGCGAGCGCACTGCTGCGACTGGTGGTGCGGGACGCCGACCAGGACGCGGTGGGACGGGTGGTCAGCGGCGCCGCGGTCGAGCTGGCGCTGGCCAGCTACCCCGGCTTCCATGTCACCGCGCCACCCGGCAGGGGAACCCCGTACGGGGTCTTCGAGGCGGTGGCGGTGGACGCGGCCGGGGTACCGCAGGTGGCCGTACTGGCGGACGGCACCCGGGTCGCCATCCCACCCGCGTCCGCCACCTCCGCTACCCAGGAGGTGGAAAGACTGCCCGATCCGGAGCTTCCCGAGCCGCTGCCCGCCGGGGCCACCCGGCGCGCGCCCCTCGGCCTGGTCGCCGGTGCCCGCAGCGGCGACAAGGGCGGCTCGGCGAACGTCGGGGTGTGGGCCCGTACCGACCGGGCCTGGCGCTGGCTGGCACACGAGCTGACCGTCGAGCGCTTCCGGCAGTTGCTGCCGGAGACCGCCGAGCTGCCGGTCGACCGGCACGTACTGCCGAATCTGCGCGCGCTCAACTTCGTCGTCGACGGGCTGCTCGGCGAGGGCGTCGCGGCCCAGGCCCGGTTCGACCCGCAGGCCAAGGCCGTGGGGGAGTGGCTGCGCGCGCGACACATGGACATACCGGAGGTGTTGTTGTGACCGTGCTCGCAACCGGGCTCGACACGGCGGGCGCCGAGTACGCGGAGCGCCGGGAGACGATGCTCGCGAAGCTCGCCGAGGTCGAGGCCGAACACGCCAAGGCGACCGCGGGCGGCGGGGAGAAGTACGTCGCCCGGCACCGGGGGCGCGGCAAGCTGCTCGCCCGGGAGCGGATCGAGCTGCTGCTCGACCCCGATACCCCGTTCCTGGAGCTGTCGCCGCTCGCGGCCTGGGGCAGCGACTATCAGGTGGGCGCCTCGCTGGTCACCGGCATCGGCACCGTCGCCGGTGTGGAGTGCCTGATCACCGCCAACGACCCGACGGTGCGCGGCGGCGCCAGCAACCCCTGGTCGCTGAAGAAGGCGCTGCGGGCCAATGAGATCGCCTTCGCCAACCGGCTGCCGGTGATCTCGCTGGTCGAATCCGGCGGCGCCGATCTGCCCAGCCAGAAGGAGATCTTCATCCCGGGCGGGGCGCTGTTCCGCGACCTCACCCGGCTGTCGGCGGCCGGCCTCCCCACCGTCGCCGTGGTCTTCGGCAACTCCACCGCGGGCGGCGCCTACGTCCCCGGCATGTCCGACCACGTGATCATGGTCAAGGAGCGGGCGAAGGTGTTCCTCGGCGGGCCGCCGCTGGTGAAGATGGCGACCGGCGAGGAGAGCGACGACGAGTCGCTGGGCGGCGCCGAGATGCACGCCCGCACCTCCGGGCTCGCGGACTACTTCGCGGTGGACGAGCCGGACGCGCTGCGCCAGGCCCGGCGGGTGGTCGCCCGCCTCAACTGGCGTAAACCACAGCCCGATCCGGGGCCCGCGGCGCCCCCCGCGTACGACGAGGAAGAGCTGCTGGGCATCGTCCCCGGTGACCTCAAGGCGCCCTTCGACCCCCGCGAGGTCATCGCCCGGATCGTCGACGGCTCGGACTTCGACGAGTTCAAACCGCTCTACGGGCCGAGCCTGGCGACCGGCTGGGCCGAGCTGCACGGCTACCCGGTCGGCATCCTCGCCAACGCCCAGGGCGTGCTCTTCAGCGCGGAGTCCCAGAAGGCCGCCCAGTTCATCCAGCTGGCCAACCAGCGCGACATCCCCCTCCTCTTCCTCCACAACACCACCGGCTACATGGTCGGCAAGGAGTACGAGCAGGGCGGCATCATCAAACACGGCGCCATGATGATCAACGCGGTGTCGAACTCGAAGGTCCCGCACCTGTCCGTCCTCATGGGCGCCTCGTACGGCGCCGGCCACTACGGCATGTGCGGCCGCGCCTTCGACCCCCGTTTCCTGTTCGCCTGGCCGAGCGCCAAATCCGCCGTCATGGGACCGCAGCAACTGGCCGGGGTGCTCTCGATCGTCGCCCGCGCCTCGGCCGCGGCCAAGGGACAGCCCTACGACGACGAGGCGGACGCCGGGCTGCGCGCCATGGTCGAGCAGCAGATCGAGTCGGAGTCGCTGCCGATGTTCCTGTCGGGGCGGCTCTACGACGACGGTGTCATCGACCCGCGCGACACCCGGACCGTCCTCGGCCTGTGTCTGTCCGCCCTCCACAACGCGCCGGTCGAGGGCGCGCGGGGCGGCTTCGGCGTCTTCCGGATGTGAGGCAGAAGTGATCCGTTCCCTCCTTGTCGCCAACCGCGGCGAAATAGCCCGGCGGGTCTTCCGCACCTGCCGTGAACTGGGCGTCTCCACCGTCGCCGTGCACTCGGACGCGGACGCGGACGCCCCGCACGTCCGCGAGGCGGACACCGCCGTACGGCTCCCGGGCGACGCCCCGGCCGACACCTATCTGCGCGGCGACCTGCTGGTGCGGGCCGCGCGGTCCGCGGGCGCCGACGCGGTCCACCCCGGCTACGGCTTCCTCTCCGAGAACGCCGCCTTCGCCGCCGCGGTGACCGAAGCGGGCCTGGCCTGGATCGGCCCGCCGCCCGCCGCCATCGAGGCCATGGCGTCCAAGACGCGGGCCAAGGAGCTGATGGCCGGGGCCGGGGTGCCGCTGCTCGCCCCCCTCGACCCCGCGGCGGCCACCGAGGCCGATCTGCCGCTGCTGGTGAAGGCGGCGGCGGGCGGCGGCGGCCGCGGAATGCGTCTGGTCACCGAACTCGCCGTATTGGACGAGGAGTTGACGGCAGCGAAGGCCGAAGCGGCGTCCGCGTTCGGCGACGGGGAGGTGTTCGTCGAGCCCTACGTGGTGGGCGGCCGCCATGTCGAGGTGCAGATCCTCGCCGACGCGCACGGAACCGTCTGGACGCTCGGCACCCGCGACTGCTCCCTCCAGCGCCGCCACCAGAAGGTCATCGAGGAGGCCCCGGCCCCCGCACTCTCCGACGCACTGCGCACCACCCTCCATCAAGCGGCGGAACAGGCCGCCCACGCCATCGGCTACCGGGGCGCCGGCACCGTGGAGTTCCTGGTCTCGGCGGACGGACGTGCGTACTTCCTGGAGATGAACACCCGCCTCCAGGTCGAACACCCGGTCACCGAGGCCGTCCACGGCCTCGACCTCGTCGCCCTCCAGCTGAGCATCGCCGAGGGCCACCCCCTCGACGCCGAACCGCCGCGTCCGCACGGCCACGCCGTCGAGGCGCGGCTGTACGCGGAGGACCCGGCGGCCGGCTGGCAGCCGCAGACCGGCACCCTGCACCGCCTGGAACTGCCCGACGGCGTCCGCCTGGACTCCGGGGTGACCGACGGCGACACCATCGGCGTCCACTACGACCCGATGCTCGCCAAGGTCATCGCCTGGGCACCCACCCGGGACGCGGCCGTACGGAAACTCGCCGGCGCCCTGGAGCGGGCCCGTATCCACGGCCCGGTCACCAACCGCGACCTGCTCGTACGCTCCCTGCGCCACCCGGAGTTCACCGACCCCGCGGCGCTGGACACCGGCTTCTACGACCGCAACCTCCCCGCACTGACCGAGCCCGCCGACGCCGGGGCCGGCCTCTTCGCCCTCGCCGCGGCCCTCGCCGACGCCCACGGCCGCTCCCGCTTCGGGGGCTTCCGCAACGTCCCCTCCGGACCGCAGACCAAGACCTACGCCTGCGCGGGCACCGGCACCGCCACCTCCGGCACCGCCACCGGCACCGCGTACGAGATCCGCTACCGGCTGGGCCGCGACGGGCTGTCGGCCGAGGACTTCCCCGGCGTCCGGCTGCTCGCCCTGGGGCCGGACGAGGTGGTGCTCGAAGCCGACGGCCTGCGGCGGCCGTTCACGGTCGCCCGCTACGGCGACCGGGTCCACGTCGACGCGCCCCCCGCCCCCGGCGCGCCCACCGCCGCGCCCGCCTCCTGCGCCTTCACCGCCCTGCCCCGCTTCCCCGACCCCACGGCCCGTACGGAGCCCGGCTCGCTGCTGGCGCCGATGCCCGGCACGGTCGTACGGATCGCGGAAGGCCTCACCGAGGGCGACCGCGTCGAGACGGGCCAACCCCTGCTCTGGCTGGAGGCGATGAAGATGGAACACAAGATCACCGCTCCGGCCCCCGGCACCCTCACCGCACTGCCCGTCCGCACCGGACAACAGGTCGAGGTGGGGGCGCTGCTGGCGGTCGTGGCCGAGGCGTCCGAGATGACCGCGACGGGCTGACCCACCGCACCGCACCGCCCCCCCCGCACCTCCCCGCACCTCCCCCTTTCCCCTCACCCGCCGCACACAAGGAGCCGCCATGAGCACCGCCATGAGCAACCCTGTGATCGAGACCGAGGAACAGCGTGCCCTGCGCGACGCCGTCGCCGCGCTCGGCAAGCGCTACGGCCGCGACTACGTCACCCGCGTCGTGGCCGAGGGCACGCACACCGACGAACTGTGGGCCGAGGCCGCCAAGCTGGGCTACCTCGGCGTCAACCTCCCCGAGGAGTACGGCGGGGGAGGCGGCGGCATCGTCGAACTCTCCCTCGTCCTGGAGGAGCTGGGGGCGGCAGGCTGTCCGCTGCTGATGCTGGTCGTCTCGCCCGCCATCTGCGGCACGGTCATCGCCCGGTCCGGCACCGAGGAACAGAAGCGGACCTGGCTGCCCGGCCTCGCCGACGGCTCCCGCAAGATGGCCTTCGGCATCACCGAGCCGGACGCCGGCTCCAACTCGCACCGCATCACGACCACCGCACGCAGGGAAGGGACGGACTGGGTCCTCAACGGCCGCAAGGTCTTCATCTCGGGCGTCGACATCGCCGACGCGACCCTGATCGTCGGCCGTACCGAGGACGCCCGCACCGGCCGCCTCAAGCCCTGCCTGTTCATCGTGCCGCGCGAGACCCCCGGCTTCCGCCGCAGCCCGATCGCGATGGAACTCGCCGCCCCGGAGAAGCAGTTCGAACTGACCCTGGACGAGGTCCGGCTGCCCGCCGAGGCGCTGGTCGGCGACGAGGACGCCGGACTCCTCCAGCTCTTCGCGGGGCTCAACCCGGAGCGGATCATGACCGCCGCCTTCGCCCTGGGAATGGGCCGCTACGCCCTCGGCCGGGCCCTCGACTACGCCCGTACCCGCCAGGTGTGGAAGGAGCCCATCGGCGCCCACCAGGCCCTCGCCCACCCCCTCGCCCAGGCCCATATCGAGCTGGAACTCGCCCGGTTGATGATGCAGAAGGCGGCCCACCTCTACGACGCGGGCGACGACATGGGCGCGGGCGAGGCCGCCAACATGGCCAAGTACGCGGCGGCCGAGGCCGCCGTCCACGCCGTCGACCAGGCCGTCCACACCCTCGGCGGCAACGGCCTCACCCAGGAGTACGGCCTCGCCTCCCTGATCACCGCCGCCCGGGTGGCACGAATCGCCCCGGTCAGCCGAGAAATGATCCTCAACTACATCTCACACCAGTCACTGGGCCTGCCCAAGTCGTACTGAGTGCGCCATGCTGCTCCCCGTGCCGGCCGGCCGACAGCTGTAGACCGGCCGACCGGGCGGATTCGTCGCCTCCCCGCCCCGCCGTACCCACCCTTGAGGGAAAGGCCCCGGCATGGTGTCCCACGCGTCCCGCACGTCCCACACTGCCCCCGCATCCCACGTCTTCCGCAGCGAGTACGCCGACGTCGCGCCCGTGGAGCTGCCGATCCACGAGGCCGTCCTCGGGCGGGCGGTGGAGTACGGCGACCGGCCCGCCCTGATCGACGGGCTCGACGGCACCACCCTCGGCTACGACCGGCTGGACCACTTCAGCCGCCGGCTCGCGGCCGCCCTTGCCGCTGCCGGGGTCCGCAAGGGCGAGGTGCTGGCCCTGCACAGCCCGAACAGCGTGCTCTTCCCCGTCGTCTTCTACGCCGCCTCGCGCTGCGGGGCGGCGGTCACCACCGTTCATCCGCTGGCCACCGAGGGCGAGTTCGCCAAGCAGCTGGGCGACTCCGGGGCCCGCTGGATCGTGACCGTAGCGGCGCTGCTGGACACCGCGCGCGCCGCCGCACAGCAGGCCGGCGGGATCGCCGAGATCCTGGTCTGCGACCGGGCCGAGGGCCACCGCTCCGTCCAGGACCTCGTCGCCTGCACCGACCCGGAACCGTCCGTCACCCTCGACCCGGCCGACGACCTGGCCGTCCTGCCCTACTCCTCCGGCACCACGGGCACCCCCAAGGGCGTGATGCTCACCCACCGCAGCATCGCCACCAACCTCGCCCAGCTCACCCCGCTGGTCTCCAGCGGCCCGGACGACCGGGTGCTGGCGGTGCTGCCCTTCTTCCACATCTACGGGCTGACCGCCCTGATGAACGCACCCCTGCGCAACGGCGCCACCGTCGTGGTGCTGCCCCGCTTCGACCTGCGGCAGTTCCTCGCCGCGATCGAGAAACACCGCATCACGGCCGTCTACGTCGCGCCCCCGATCGTCCTCGCCCTCGCCAAACACCCGCTGGTCGCCGACTACGACCTGACCTCCCTGCGCTACCTCGTCTCCGCCGCCGCGCCCCTGGACGCCGAGCTGGCGGCGGCCTGCTCCCGGCGGCTCGGTCTGCCGCCGGTCCTGCAGGCGTACGGCATGACCGAGTTGTCGCCGGGCACGCACTGCGTCCCCCTCGACGCGCCGAACCCGCCGCCCGGCGCCGTCGGCAAGCTGATCCCCAACACCGAGATGCGCCTGGTGTCCCTGGCGACCGGCGAGGACGTGCCGCCGGGGGAGAGCGGCGAGATCCTGATCCGCGGCCCGCAGGTGATGAAGGGCTATCTGGGACGGCCCGCCGAAACCGACGCGATGATCGACCCCGAGGGCTGGCTGCACACCGGCGACGTCGGGCGGGCGGACGACGACGGCTGGCTGTATGTCGTCGACCGCGTCAAGGAGTTGATCAAATACAAGGGCTACCAGGTCGCCCCCGCCGATCTCGAAGCGCTGCTGCTCGGGCATGACGCCATCGCCGACGCGGCGGTCATCGGCGTCGTGGACGCGGACGGCAACGAGGTGCCCAAGGCGTTCGTGGTCCGGCAGCGGGGGGCCAGCCTGAGCGAGGACGAGGTCATCGCGTACGTTGCCGATCAGGTCGCCCCCTACAAGAAAGTGCGCCGCGTGGAATTCCTGGAGAGCGTGCCGCGCGCCACCACCGGAAAGATCCTGCGGCGCGAACTGCGCGCCAGGGAAAGGAGCTCGACGCCCCGATGACCGACGCACCCGCCACGACCCTGGTCCCGCGCTCCCACGAGCACGGCATCACCACCCTCACCCTGGACTCCCCGCACAACCGCAACGCGCTCTCCACCCGCCTGGTCGCCGAACTCGGCCAGGCCCTCGCCGACGCCGCCGCCGACGACGCCACCCGCGCCGTCGTGCTCACCCACACCGGCGGCACGTTCTGCGCCGGCGCGGACCTCTCCGAGGCCACCTCGGGCTCGGCGAAGGACGGGCCGCTCGGCCTGGCCCGGCTGCTGCGCAGCATCGTGGCGCTGCCCAAACCGGTGGTCGCCCGGGTCACCGGACACGTCCGGGCCGGGGGCCTGGGCCTGCTCGGCGCCTGTGACATCTCCGCGGCGGGCCCGGACACCACCTTCGCGTTCACCGAGGCCCGCCTCGGCCTCGCCCCCGCCGTCATCTCCCTGCCGCTGCTGCCGCGCCTGGACCCGCGCGCCGCGGGCCGCTACTACCTGACCGGCGAGAAGTTCGGCGCGGCGGAGGCGGCCAGGATCGGCCTGGTCACCCTCGCGGCCGACGATGTCGACACCGGCCTCGCGCCCGTACTGGACGGGCTGCGCAAGGGCTCACCACAGGGCCTGGCCGAGTCGAAGAAGCTGGTCACCGCCGAGGTGCTGGCCGCCTTCGACCGCGACACCGAAGCGCTCGCCGAACAGTCCGCGCGGCTCTTCGGCTCCGCCGAGGCCCGCGAGGGCATGACCGCCTTCCTGGAACGGCGGGCCCCGGCATGGGCGCGGTGACCCCGGCCCGCGGCCCCAAACAGCCCCAGCAGGAACGCAGCCGCGCCACCCGCCTCAAACTGCTGGAGGCCGCCGTCTCCTGCCTCGCCGAGCGCGGCTGGAGCGGCAGCACGGTCTCCGTGGTCGCCGAGCGCGCCGGCGTCTCGCGGGGTGCGGCGCAGCACCACTTCCGCACCCGCGAAGACCTCTTCACGGCGGCCGTCGAACACGTCGCCGAGAAGCGGCAGGGCGCGGTCAAGGCCGTCGCCCGCAATCTGCCGCCGGCCGGCTCCGTGGCCCGCACCTGGATCATCGTCGAGGAGCTGGTCGGCCTCTACACGGGCCCGCTGTTCCGCGCCGCGCTCCACCTGTGGGTCGCCGCCTCCGACGAGGAGCAGCTACGCGACCGGGTCACCGCCCTGGAGGCCAAGGTCGGCCGCGAGGCGCACCGCACGGCGGTGGCCCTGCTCGACGCCGACGAGGCGGTGCCCGGCGTCCGGGAAACCGTCCAGGGCCTGCTCGACATGGCCCGCGGCCTGGGCCTCGCGAATCTCCTCACGGACGACACGGCCCGTCGTGACCGGGTGGTCGAGCAATGGGCCAAGCTGATCGACGCGGAGCTGTCGGGTTCTCCGTAGGGGGTGCCGGTCCGCTGCGCTTTGCCTGCGCCGTTTTTGGCTTTCCCGCCGTGGCGCCTGCGCCTGGCGGCGGGCGGGTCCGCTGCGCGGGGCGGGTCCGCTGCGCGGGGCTGTTGGGGTGCGGTGACGGGCCTGCGCGGGTGGGGTGCCGGACTGCTTCGCTTTACGTCCGGCACCCCACCCGCTCCGGCCCGTCCCCTCCCGTGGGGG
>NZ_JBEYVM010000033.1:0-48282 GCF_040643995.1 Streptomyces sp. NPDC047049
CCTGGTGTGTGGACGTAAAGCGAAGCAGTCCACACACCAGGCCCCGGAGGCCCGTCACCGCACCCACAGCCCCGCGCAGCGGACCCGCCCGCCGCAGGCGCCACGGTGGGAAAGCAAAAAACGGACCGAGGCAAAGCGCAGCGAACCGGCCCGCCGCAGGCGAAACGAAGAGAGACCCCCACGGCGGGAAAGCCGAAAACGCGCAGGAATCACTCCGCGTACCGACGGAGGAACAACGCCTCCGCCAGCGAAAGCCGCTCCAGCTCCTGCGGAGAAACGCTTTCGTTGACCGCGTGGATCTGGGCCTCCGGCTCGCTCAGGCCGATCAGCAGGATCTCGGCGTCGGGATAGAGCGCGGCCAACGTGTTGCACAGCGGGATCGAGCCGCCCATGCCGGAGGTCTGCATCTCCTCGCCGTCGTACGCCTCGCGCAGTGCCGCGGCCATCGAGGTGTACGCCGGGCTGCTGGTGTCGGCGCGGAACGGCTGGCCCTGGCCGACTTGCTCGACCGCGACCCGCGCGCCCCAGGGGGCGGCGCTCTCCAGATGCGCGGTCAGCAGCTTCGTCGCCTCGGCCGCGTCCGTGCCCGGCGGCACCCGCAGGCTGACCAGCGCCCGCGCACCGGCCTGGACGGAGGGGGTGGCGCCGACCACCGGCGGGCAGTCGATGCCGAGCACCGTGACGGCCGGACGGGCCCAGATCCGGTCCGCGACCGAACCGCTGCCCACCAGCCCGACACCGTCGAGCACCTTGGCGTCCTTGCGGAAGTCCTCCTCGGCGTACTGGAGGCCCTGCCAGGAGGCGTCCGCGGCCAGTCCGTTGACGGTGGTGGAACCGTCCTCGGCACGCAGCGAGTCCAGGATCCGGATCAGCGCGGCCAGTGCGTCGGGGGCCGCGCCGCCGAACTGGCCGGAGTGGAGGTTGCCCGCCAGGGTGTCGACCTGGACCCGTACGAGCGTCATCCCGCGCAGCGTCGCGGTCACCGTCGGCAGCCCGACCCGGAAGTTGCCGGTGTCGCCGATGACGATGGCGTCGGCGGCCAGCAGCTCGGGGTGTGCCTCGGCGTAGCGTTCCAGGCCGCCGGTGCCCTGTTCCTCCGAACCCTCCACGATCACCTTGACGTTGACCGGTACCCCGCCGTGCTCCTTCAGGGCACGCAGCGCCGTCAGATGCATGATCAGGCCGCCCTTGCAGTCGGCCGCGCCGCGCCCGTACCAGCGGCCGTCACGCTCGGTCAGCTCGAACGGCGGGGAGATCCAGGCGGACTCGTCCAGCGGCGGCTGCACGTCGTAGTGCGCATACAGCAGCACCGTCGGGGCACCGTCAGGGCCGGGCAGGAAGCCGTACACGGACCGGGTGCCGTCCGGGGTGTCCAGCAGCGCCACGTCCTGGAAGCCGTCCGCCCGCAGCGCCCCGGCCACCCAGTCGGCGGCCGCCTCGCACTCGCTCTTGGGGAACTGGGCCGGATCCGCCACCGACTTGAAGGCCACCAGCTCGGCCAGCTCGGTCCTGGCGCGGGGCTGCAGTGCGGCGACGGTACGTGCGAGCGGGCTGTCAGACATGGAACGCTCCTTGTGGGCGCGGCGTTGTGCGTACGGGCCGTCCGGCCTCGTGAGCCGGACAGGCCGGACGTACGGGCATCAGTGCCCCCGATCTTCCCACAGGCCTCTGGCTCAACAGCGGCCCGTAGGATGCGGGCGGTACGCGCAGCCAGGCATCGAACGGGAGCAGAAGCACAGGTGAGCAGCGAGCACGCAGCCGAGGACAACCAGCAGGTGTGGGACGTCGTGGTGGTGGGTGCGGGGCCCGCGGGCGCCTCGGCCGCGCATGCCGCGGCCTGTACAGGACGCCGGGTGCTGCTCCTGGAGAAAGCGGAGCTCCCGCGCTACAAAACCTGTGGCGGCGGCATCATCGGGCCCTCGCGGGACGCGCTGCCGCCCGGTTTCGAGCTGCCGCTGCGTGACCGGGTGCATGCGGTGACGTTCTCGTTGAACGGCCGGCTGACCCGCACCCGCCGTTCCCGGAACATGCTGTTCGGGCTGATCAACCGCCCGGACTTCGATGCGCGGCTGGTCGAGTCGGCCAAGGACGCGGGCGCGACGGTCCGCACGGGTGTCACGGTCTCGCGGGTGGAGCAGCACGGCGCCGAGGTGCCGGACCGGCGGACCGTCGCGGTGGTGCTGGGCGACGGCGAGGTGGTGCTGGCCCGCGCCGTGGTGGGTGCGGACGGCAGCGCCGGACGGATAGGAGCCCATGTCGGGGTCAAGGTCGACCAGGTCGACCTCGGCCTGGAGGCGGAGATTCCGGTACCGGCGCCGGTCGCCGAGGACTGGGCGGGCCGGGTGCTCATCGACTGGGGTCCGATCCCCGGCAGCTACGGCTGGGTCTTCCCCAAGGGCGACACGCTGACCGTCGGTGTCATCTCCGCGCGGGGCGAGGGGGCCGCGACCAAGCGCTATCTGGAGGACTTCATCGGCCGGCTGGGCCTCGCCGGTTTCGAGCCCAGCATTTCCTCCGGGCACCTGACGCGCTGCCGCGCCGAGGACTCCCCGTTGTCCCGCGGCCGGGTGCTGGTGTGCGGTGACGCGGCTGGGCTGCTGGAGCCCTGGACGCGAGAGGGCATCTCCTTCGCGCTGCGGTCGGGGCGGCTCGCGGGGGAGTGGGCGGTGCGCGTCTCCGAGGCCCATGACGCGGTGGACGCCCGTCGCCAGGCGCTCAATTACGCCTTCGCCATCAAGGCGGGCCTCGGTGTGGAGATGGGGGTGGGGCGCCAGATGCTCAAGGTCTTCACGCGCCGCCCCGGTCTGATGCACGCCGCGGTCACCGGCTTCCGCCCGGCCTGGCAGGCCTTTGCGAAGATCACCCGCGGGACGACCACGCTGGCCGAGATCGTGCGCACCCATTCGATGGCGCGCCGGGCGCTGGAGGCGATGAACCGGGGGTGAGCCGTGAGGCACGGGTGAGGCGCGGCCCCGGCCGCACGCAGGCGATGGCGGGAGGGGCGCGGAGGGTATCGGCCCCCTTCGCCTCCCGCGGGCCCGGCGACGTCTCCCGTGGGCCGGGCGACGTGTCCGTCCCCCCCGGCCCACGTCCCGCCGTACTCCCCCGGGAGTACGGCGGATCACCGCCCCGGGCTGACGCCGCAGGCCTCCGCCCCGGTCTGGCGTGACGGTCATGGAGAACGCATGGCCGCCGTGGGCGCGGCGCGGCCTCGGCCCCGAGGGGTGGCCGGTGCCCCCGGCCGGGGAACCCCGGCGCTGGTCCGGCACGCGGCTGCCATGGCTCTCGACGCTCGCCGTCACGGTCTTCGTGCCGGCCGGCTCCGGCTTCGCCGGGCACGACCTATGAGTCGGGGCTGGTGCGGCCCGGCTGGCCGGGCTGAATCCAGACGACGTCCTGCGGGGACGGACCGGCCCCCGGCCGGTGCGGCAGACGCCGTAGTACGCGCACCACCTGGACGCAGAACAGCACCCCGCCGAGAGCGGCGCTCACCGCGAGCCACGGTCCGCGCCACGAGGCCGGCACCGGGCCCCACAGGGCCGCGCTGCCCAGCACCCCGAAACCTGCGGCACCCATGAAGGCGCCGCTGACCAGGGCAAACATGATCTCGACGGTGACCGCGTCGCGCTCGGCCTGCGTACGGCTGGGTGACATACCGACAGTCTCCCAGGGGGCACCGGACTCCGGCCCGTCTCCGGAGGAACGCGTCCTGGCTGTCTGCCGGTTGGGGCTGCCGTGCATCAAGAGCCCGTAAAACCCGTGAGCACAGCTCTCAGAGCCCGGCGCGCTCCCGCCACAGCTGGGGCAGGGTCTCATCGCCGGTGATCGTCATCGCGTCCCACGGCAGACGGTTCCACAGTGCGAGGTACAGCTCCTCGGCCGGGCCCTCGATCGTGCAGTCCGCCGGCTTGTCGGTGTCCGGTCCGTCGCCGCCGTCCTCCGTGGCGGTACGCACCGTGTGCGGCGGCGCGTCGGAGAGCCGGACGGTCCAGTCGGCGCCGGGTGCGTTCGTCGCGCGCAGCCGCAACGTCCGGGGGACGTCCGTCCGCAGCCGGCTGCGGTCACGGCCGTGAAAGCCCGTCAGGAGTTCATCAATTCCGTCGGCCGCGAAGGCGGACGGGAGCGGGGTGAGGGAGGCGCCGAGCGCCTGCTGTGCGTCCACGCGGTGCACGGAGGTCTCGTGCGCCTGCCGGCGGGCCCAGAACGCCAGCGGGGAGGGTGCGGGGAGGAAGGTCCAGGCCGCCAGGTCCTGCGGGGCGGAGTGCAGCGCCAGGACGAGGTGGTGATGGCCTTCGCGCAGCCAGGCCACCAGCTCGTCGTCGGACAGCTCCGGGGCCTCGGGGGGACGGCTGGGCTGCTGCACGCCTTGCGTCACGAACTCCGTCGCCCAGCGGTGGACCCGGCCGATGTGGGTGACCAGATCCCGCATCTGCCACTCGGGACAGGCCGGAATACGGGCATCCGGCCCCGCCTCCTCGGCGGCGTCGGCGAGCAGGCTTCCGTCCAGTCGCAGCGATTCGACGAACTCAGTGATCTCCATGGTCAGAAGTGTGCCAGCCGCCACTGACAACAAACCCGCGCGGGTCCGGGCGGCGGTTGCCCACACGCAGGGGAGCGGGCGGACGGCGTGCCTGCTCGTGGGGGCGCGCCGGCCGGTTCACGCCCGCCCGGCGCGGTGCGCCCCGCGGGTGGCGTACGCGATGACCGCGGCGACCGCGGCCAGCAACGCCACCGTCGTCAGGGCCGTCGGCAGCCCGGCCGCTTCGGCGAGGAAGCCGATGGCGGGCGGTCCGAGCAGCATGCCGCCGTAGCCGACCGTGGAGGCCACGGCGACCCCGTCCGGGCCGCCGCTCTCGCCGGCCCGGGCAATGGCGATCGGGAAGATGTTGGCGAGCCCCAGGCCCGCCACGGCGAAGCCGGCGCAGGCCGCCCCGGCCGAGGGGGCGAGCGCGCCCAGCAGCATGCCGGCGGTCGCCGTCGTCCCGCCCGCGATCAGTGCCCGCGCCGCGCCGAAGCGCTGCACGAGCGCCGTCCCGGACAGCCTCCCCAGGGTCATCGCCAGCGCGAACACGGCATATCCGGCGGCGGCCGTACCCGGTCCGGCGTCCAGGTCCTGGGAGAGGTGCAGCGCACCCCAGTCGGCCATGGCCCCCTCGCCGTACGCGGTGCACAGCGCGATCAGCCCGAAGACCAGCACCAGACCGCGGCCGCGGCCCGCCCGGCCGTGCCGCGGTCCGCTCTCCTGCGCCGCCGGCAGCCGCTCGGGGACGGCCGGGGCCGGGTGTGCGCGCAGCGAGTTCCCCGCAACGGCCGTCACCAGCAGGCCGATCGCGGCGAGCAGCAGCAGGTGAACGGTGGGGGAGAGACTGCCCGCGATCAGCCCGCCGAGGCCCGCGCCGAGCATGCCGCCGAGGCTGAAGGCGGCGTGGAAGCCGGGCATCACGGGACGCCGCAGCGCGCTGATGAGGTCGACCGCGGCGCTGTTCATCGCGACGTTGAGCGAGCCGTACGCGGCGCCGAAGACCAGCAGGACCAGTCCCAGCGCGGTCGCCGAGTGAGTGAGCGGCGGCAGCACGATGCTCAGCGCGAGGGCGGCCGCTGAGGCGGTCGTCACGGCGTGGCTGCCGAACCGCCGGCACAGCCTGCCGGTGAGCATCATGAAGGCGACCGCGCCGGCCGACACGCCGAGCAGCGCGAGTCCCAGGGCGCCCGCACCGGCGCCGGTCTGTGCCTTGATCGCGGGGATCCGGACCACCCAGCCGGCGAAGAGGAAGCCGTCCATGGCGAAGAAGGCCGTGAGGGCGATGCGGAGGCGGGTCAGGTGCGGATCGGCGGGAGGAGTGCGGCCCGGGTCCTTCGTCAGGGCCGCCCGTATTTTGTTTAGTGTCGGCACAAAGCCAGAATAGAGGGGTGACCCAGACTCGGACAACCAGGCTGGAGCGGGGCCGTGGCGCCCTCGGACCCGCACTGGAGCTCGTACACACCGGACGCGCACCCACCCGCGCCGTCCTGACCTCCGAACTCGGCGTGACCCGCGCGACCGCGGGGGCGGTGGCCGCCGAGCTCGAAGCGCTCGGCCTGATCACCGTCGACTCCCGGCCGACCGCCTCGGCCGGCTCCCAGGGGCGCCCCTCCCACCGGCTGTTCGTCGCCGAGAGGGGACCGGTCGTGCTCGCCGCGCAGATCCACGCCGACGGCTTCCGGGTCGCGCTGGTGGGCCTGGGGGGCCGCATCGTGGCGACCTCGACCGGCTGCGGCACCATCCCCGCCGACCCGGCGCATGTCCTCGCCGATGTGGTCGCGGCCGGCTCGGACCTGCTGCGCGAGACCGGGAGGCGCTGCCTCGGCGCCGGCCTCGCGGTGCCCTCCGCGGTCGCCGAACCGGACGGTGAGGCCCTTGCGCCGCTCCACCTCGCCTGGCCTTCCGGCGCCCCCGTGCGGGCACTCTTCCTGCGCGCGCTGGCCGACGCCGGCATCCCCGGAGTCACCACGGAGATCGGCTTCACCGGCAACGACGTCAACCTCATGGCGCTCGCCGAACACCGGCACGGCGTCGGCCGGGGCGCCCGTGATCTGCTCTGTGTGGCGTCCGGCCACCGGGGCGTCGGCGGGGCGCTGGTGCTCGACGGCCGCCTGCACAGCGGCAGTTCGGGCCTGGCGCTGGAGGTCGGGCATCTGACGGTCAACCCCGAGGGGGCGCCCTGCCACTGCGGCAGCCGCGGCTGCCTGGACGTCGAGGCGGACCCGCTCGCCTTCCTCGGCGCGGCGGGCCGCGAACCGGGCCCCGAGGTCTCCCTGCTCCAGCAGGCCGCCGACCTGCTGCGGGACGAGTACGCCGATCCGGGCGTCCGCTCGGCCGCCGATCTCCTCATCGACCGCCTCGGGCTCGGCCTGGCCGGACTCGTCAACATCCTCAACCCCGACCTCATCGTCCTCGGCGGACTGCACCGCGCCCTGCTGGAGGCCGATCCGGAGCGGCTGCGCGCGGTGGTCGCCGACCGCAGCCTGTGGGGCCGCAGCGGCGGGGTGCCGATCCTGCCCTGCACCCTCGACCACAACAGCCTGGTCGGCGCGGCGGAGTTGGCCTGGCAGCCGGTTCTGGACGATCCGTTGGTCGTCCTCGAGCGGTAACGAGGTAACGGGGCAACGGGGGGCCGCGGCATACGGGCGGGGTTCGGGGGCGGGCTGTCTGCGCTCCTGCTCCTCAAGGTGCAGTGCCCGGCCGACGTCCCGCCGCCGTCCTAGGCTGTGGCCATGATTCCCGAAGCGGTCGCGCGCAGTCCTTACGTCAGCCTCGTTACGTACCGCAAGAGCGGAACGCCGGTGGCCACCCCGGTGTGGGCGGTGGCCGACGGGGAGGAGCTACTGGTGTGGACGCGGGACGACAGCTGGAAGGTGAAGCGGCTGCGTCACGACGGCCGGGTGACCGTCACCCCGTGCGATGTCCGGGGCCGGATCGCCGAGGGTGCGCAGACCGTCGAGGGCACCGGCCGGCTCCTGGAGGGGAAGGGCGAACTCGACCGGGTGCGCCGGGCGATGGCGGGCAAATACGGGCTGCGCTTCCGGCTGATGGACGGCATCGGTGCGCTGGTACGCGGCGGAAAGCGCCCGCATGTGGGGATCTCGGTCACGCTGTAGGCGCCCGCCGCGCCTCCCGGCTTCGGTGCGGTTTCCCCGGGGCCCGCGCCCAGTCGGCGGCGAAGGCGCGGGCCGGGTTCGTCGTCAGGAACTGTGTCACCAGGTCCTTTCCCAGGGCGATTTCGAGACGTTCCCGGTGGTGGCGCAGCAGATGGGGCATGCCGGGGCCGCCGTTCACCGACCGGGCGCCGGCCGTCGTGGTGTCGCCGCCCAGCAGGATCCGGTCGCCGAAGCCCGCCTCGGCGAGCGAGGCCAGTGCGTCGGGGAGGCGCCAGTCGGTCGCGTGATGGGCCCGCGAGGGACCGTCGAACGCCAGGTATGCCCCGGCCTCCGCGGCTGTCCGGTGGGCGACGAGGTCCGGCGAGCGGTTGAGGTGGCCGAGGACCACTCGGTCCGGGGGGACCGCCAACTCGCCGCAGAGCAGGTCGAGTACGGCCGACGCACCGGTGCCCAGCTCCAGATGGACACCGATGACCGCCCCGGTCGCCCGCTGGGCCTCGGCGGCCGCTGCCATGGTGTGCCGGGCGTGCGCGTCCAGACCGTGGAAGCCTCCGGCCACCTTGATCATCCCGGCGCGCGGGCCGGTGCCGCCGATTCCTTCGGTCAGTTCGGCGACGAACAGCTCGGCCGGCCCGTCGCGAAGCCGCTCCAGCACCTCGGGTGCGTAGTGGGCCGCCTGGTGCAGCCCGGTGGCGGCGACGATGTGCACTCCCGACTCCCGTGCCAGCCGGGGAAGTTCGGTGGCACCCCGGCCCATGCCGTACGGCGTCCACTGGATCACCGCCGAACCGCCGGCCGCGCGGAAGGCGCGCAGCTCGGCGGCCGCGGCCCCGGGGTCGTCCAGTTCCTGGCCCGGCAACTGCGGGCTGCGCAGGAAGAGATGATCGTGTGCGTCACAGACGCCGAGACCGGCGGGGGTGATGTCGCCCAGGACCGTACGGATGGTGGGGGCGGTGTCGCCGAGGGGCGCAGGAACGGCGGGCGCGGTGTCGCCGGGGGCCGTCTGGGCGTTGGAGGCGGCCGGTGTGTCCGGCGTGTCTGGTGTACCCGGTGTACCCGGTGTGCCCGGCAGGGTCCCGTTCACCACTGCCGTCCCGTGCCGAGCCGGCCGGTGCCCGGGGCGGACAGATGCAGCACCTCGTAACGGTCCCCGACGGCCCCGGGGGAGGCGTGCGCCCAGAGGGTGAAGTGGACCAGCTCCCAGTGCCGTGGGTCCAGGGCCAGTGCGGTGGTGTGCACTCCGTCCGTCGTGGCCAGCTCCTCGTGTCCGGCCACCGCGCGGGTGATGACGGTGGCGGCGTCGGCGTCCTCGGCGAGCGTCTCCGTCCGCCGGGTGTAGGTGCGGGGCGGGGCGTCGGCGGCCGGGCCGGGGCGGTGGTAGAGGCCCTGCCAGTGCTGGACGACCGGCCGTCCGAAGTCGCGGACCACCCCGCGGAATCCGTCACCGAGGAGGAAGCGGTTCATGGCCTCCGGATCGGCCCAGAGGTAGAACGGCGCGTACTGATTGACCGGTGAGCCGTCGACCCCGCGCTCCCGTACTCCGTACGCCTTGAGGCCGAGTCCGGCGAAGTCGTCCAGAAGATGGCCCCTGGACTTCACCCGGTGCCGGATGATCTGCATGTCGTAGTCGGCGGGCAGGGTGATCGCATACTGCATGGCGTGCATGACGGGCTCCGTACGGTGCGGGGGAGGGGCGCTCAGCGGGTGGCGCCCGTGCCGGGTGTGACCTGTGTGGCAAGCAGGGAGAGCACGCCCCGTACGGCCGCGTCGAACGGCGCGGGGTCATCGGCAGCGCGGGCCAGGACGTAGCCGCCCTGGACGACGGCCGCGACGGTCGCCGCAGTGGCCGACGGGTCCAGGCCGGGGGCCAGTTCACCGCGCTGCTGCCCCTCGGTGAGGACTTCGCCGATCCGGCCCCGGAGCCAGCCGAACATCTCGTCCAGCGGCTGCCGCAGCTCGGCGCTGCGCACCACATCGCGGTCCTGCGTCATCCGGCCGACCGGGCAGCCGCGCAGCACCTCCCGCTCGCGCAGCAGATAGCCCGCGACCCGGTCGTACGCCGTGCCGGGGGTGCTCAGACACTCCTCGGCGGCCGCCTTCATGCCCTCTGCGGTGCGGCGGATCGCCGCCAGCGCGAGGCCGGACTTGCCGGTGAAGTGGTGGTACATGCTGCCCTGGCCGACGCCTGCGCGCTCCAGGATCGCCTTGGGGCTGGTGCCGACGTACCCGCGCTCCCACAGCAGCTCCTGGGCGCTCCGCACGAGGCGTTCCTGAGCACTGGGGGCGGCGGGGGTGCTGGGGGTGCGCTGGGTGCCGGGCAGCTCCTGGGTGCCGGGTGATGCCTGCGCGCCGGGCGGGTCCTGAGTGCTCATGGAGACACTGTACATACCAGTAGTTACAGAGACAACGAAGGTCGCGCCCGGAGCGGGGCGCACGGCCGAGCGGCGGGCGCGAGCGGTACGGCCGGAGCGGGGGCAGGGCGCCTCGCGTACTCCCCGCGTCGTACGGAAGGAGCCGCTGGCCGTACGGCGACCGGCGGCTCCTGAGGGAGAGGCTCGAAGGAGACCGGAACCCCGGTCTTCCCCGGCGCCGGGGTTCCGGCGCCTCCGTCTCCGCCGACGTGCCCTCGCCCGTCGCCGTGCTCGGCAGGCTTCACCTCGGGTGAGATCGGCGAGGAGGAGTACTGGCGCCGGCTCTCCGTCGTGGAGGAGCACTTCGGCGCCGGCCCCAAGGGAGGCACGGCATGACCGTGGGCGCGCCCGCCACGGGCCCGCCCCGTCAGCCGACCTTCGTGCCCCGTACCCGCGGGCACGGACCCGTCGCCGCACCGGCCGCCGTGCCGGTGCCCTCCAGCGGCAGGGGGGCCGGATAGCCGCGGACCGTAAGGGCCTCTTCGGGGGCGGCGGTCAGGGCCGGAAGAGTGAACCACACGACTTTGCCGCCGCCGTCCGGACGCGTTCCCCAGCTCTCGCTGAGCGCCGCGATCAGCGCCAGGCCGCGACCACAGGTCTCCCAGCTCTCCGCGACCCGGATCCGCGGCAGCCGGGGATCCTCGTCATGCACCGAGACCGTCAACTGATCCAGAAGAACGCGCAGTTCCACGGTGCACTGTTTGCTGGGGCGGGCGTGCCGGTGGACATTGGCGAGGAGTTCGGTCACTCCGAGTGCCGCCGGGTCTATCAAGGCGTCGAGATGCCAGTACCGCAGCTGCGCGGAGACGATTCTGCGCACATGTCCGATGCGAGCCGGAACGGCTTGGAGCTCCACCGTGCAGTGCCTGCTGGGCTGCCTGATCACGACCGCGACTCCCTGATGAGGCCGGGCGCCCCTCTCACCGGGCAGGGGCGAAGATCGGATCCAGCGATGCCTGCCGCACCACAGCTGCGCCACAGCGTCACCGCTGGTGAACCCTCAGTGATACGAGTCCAGGGTCGGTCAGCCGGTGCGCTCCCGCAACCGCACCTCCACGTCCGGAGGGCCCCGTCAGGTGCGTTGCGGACGCGCCGCCTCCAGGGCCTTGAAAAACAGTTCCGGGGTGCCCAGGGTGAGCGAATAGCGGTGGCCGTTGAGGGTGGCGAGCGCCCGGTCCCGCGCCGCGAACAGCGGTTTGTGGGCCTGTACGGCCTGCAGCGGGGCGCTGTCGATCTCGGTGCCGTAGCTGGTCAGCAGCACCAGCCTGCCGTCCGAGATGACGACCTGTCCGGCGCGGGTCAAGGACCGCAGCCATCGCTCGATCCGTACGCCGGTCGCGTTGAACTCGGGTTCCGCCATGCCGGCACCTCCTCGGTGAGACGGGCAGTCGCCCTCCACCGCCCCTTGAGGGGAAGTCTGCCGGTGCGGCGCCCGTCGCACCAGTGCCCCTGGCGCGCACGGCGCGCGACGACCCCGCCCCACGACCGCCTTGGGGTATCCCAAAGTGATGTTTATGCAGGTGAGAAGGGTGTGGGCGGTGGTTATAGTCGTAGTCCGCCCGCCGTTGTGCGCGGGCCTTCGATCCGCAGAGGAGCGCGCCGGTGAGCACCGCACAGCAGCCGCAGAGCCGGCCCGGCCAGGAGGCCGTGGCCGGTACCCCGATGCCGGCCGGGGCCGTGGCCGGTTCCCCGGCGTCCACCGAGCCCGTCGCCGGTACTCCGATGCCGACCGTGGACGGCGACCGCACGGATCCGGCCTACCGGAGCTGGCTCAAAGAAGCCGTCCGCAAGGTCCAGGCGGACGCCAACCGCACCGCCGACACCCACCTCCTGCGCTTCCCGCTGCCGGAGGAGTGGGGCATCGACCTCTACCTCAAGGACGAGTCGACACACCCCACCGGAAGCCTCAAGCACCGACTGGCCCGCTCGCTGTTCCTCTACGGGCTGTGCAACGGCTGGATCCGACCGGGGAAGCCCGTCATCGAGTCCTCCAGCGGTTCCACGGCCGTGTCCGAGGCGTACTTCGCCTCGCTCATCGGGGTGCCGTTCATCGCGGTGATGCCGGCCACCACCAGCCGTGAGAAGACCCGGCTGATCGAGTTCCACGGCGGCACCTGCCACCTGGTGCAGGATCCGCGGACCGTGTACGAGGTCTCCGCCCGGCTCGCCGCGGAGTCCGGCGGGCATTACATGGACCAGTTCACCTACGCGGAACGGGCCACGGACTGGCGCGGCAACAACAACATCGCCGAGTCGATCTACCAGCAGCTGCGGCTCGAACGCTATCCCGAGCCCGCCTGGATCGTGGCGACCGCGGGCACCGGCGGCACCTCCGCGACCATCGCCCGCTATGTCCACTACATGCAGTACGACACCCGCGTCTGCGTCCCCGACCCGGAGAACTCCTGTTTCTTCGACGGCTGGCTCACCGGCGACGCGCAGACCGACTGCGCCACCGCCTCCCGTATCGAGGGCATCGGGCGGCCCCGTATGGAACCGAGCTTCGTGCCCGGCGCGATAGACCGGATGATGAAGGTGCCGGACGCGGCCAGCATCGCCGCCGTACGCGCCCTGGAGACCGCGATCGGCCGCAAGGCGGGCGGCTCGACCGGCACGGGGCTGTGGAGCGCCCTGAAGATCGTCGCGGAGATGGTCGCCGAGGGCCAACGGGGGTCGGTCGTCACCCTGCTGTGCGACCCCGGTGACCGCTACCTCGACAAGTACTACTCCGACGACTGGCTGGCCTCCCAGGGGCTGGACATCACGCCCTACGCACGCACTCTCGACACGTTCCTGGCCACCGGTTCCTGGCCCGTCTGAAGTCAGGTTCCGGCGAGCCTGCGGTCCAGGGCCCGCGCCGACTCCCTGAAGGCGCGACCCAGGCCGGGCCTGGCCAGTGTCAGCAGAAAGCGGAACGGCGCCGGGCCGTCCGCCGCGAACATCCACCGCAGCCGGGTGCCGCCGTCCGCGGGCGTCAGCCGCCAGTCCTCCAACAGGGCCCGCAGGCCAGGGGCGTTGGTGGTGTCGACCCGGTAGGCGTAATGCGCGGCGGGCTCGGCCGCCAGGACCGTCTCCGTGAAGCGGGTGCCGCCGGTCAGCCACACCTCCCGGCGCTTACCGCCGTGCGTCGGCGCCGACCGTGCCACACCCGTGAACCAGCGCGACCAGCCCGCCACATCGTCCGCCAGTGCCGCATACACCGCCTCCGGCGGCGCGGTGACCTCCGCGGTGAACACCAGCCGCAGCGGGGCGGATGCGGTGAAGTCCAGCTCGACGGGGCGGAGTCGGCGTGCCATGGGACGAGCACCCCCTACGGGACGGTCGGCGGGCCTGCGTCGCTCACCATAGCTGACAGGGCGTCACATGTCTGTGCCGGTCAACGGTTCGCCCGCCACCACCAGCTCCGGCGGCAGCTCGGCGAACTCCGCGCGCGCCTCGGCGGACAGCCCGGCATCCGTCACCAGCACTTCCACCTGATCCAGCGTGGCGAACGAACTCAGGCCGACCGTGCCCCACTTGGTGTGATCGGCGATCACCACCACCCGGCGCGCGGACCGCACGAAATGCCGGTTGGTCTCCGCCTCCGCCAGATTCGGCGTCGACAGCCCCGCCTCCACCGATATGCCGTGCACCCCGAGGAAGAGCACATCGAAGTGCAGGGACCGGATCGCGGCATCCGCCACCGGGCCCACCAGGGTGTCCGACGGCGTACGCACCCCGCCGGTCAGCACCACCGTCGCGGCGCCCGCGCGGGGGCCCGCGCCGCCGCCGGCCGCCGCCCGCTGCGCGCCGTAGAACACATCGGCCACCCGCACCGAATTCGTCACCACCGTCAGATCCGGCACGTCCAGCAACTGCTGTGCCAGCGCGAACGCGGTCGTGCCGCCCGCCAGCGCGATCGCGCTGCCCGGTGCCGCCATTTCGGCCGCCGCCTTGGCGATGTCCTCCTTGGCGCTCAGCTCCAGCGCCGACTTCACCTCGAAACCGGGCTCGTGCGCGCTCGGCTCGCTGACCGGTACCGCGCCGCCGTGCACCTTCTCGACCATGCCCTGGCGGGCCAGTGCGTCCAGATCACGGCGGACCGTCATGTCCGAGACGTTCAGCTTGCGGGTGAGTTCATTGACCCGCACCCCTCCGCGCCGCCTGATCTCGTCGAGAATCAGGGCCCGCCGCTGCTCCGCGAGGAGGTTCTGGTTGTCGCTCACCCCGGCCCGTCCCTTCCGCCCCGGCTCGTTGCGTCGGGTCGTACGCGCTGGCTGCCGCCTGCGATCACTGGTGCCCTCATCCTCGCACGAGGCACTGACAGTGATGCCGATGACGGGGGAAGCGAGGGCCGGTGGCCGGAGTGGGTGCTGGATGTGCCGCGCGGGGGAAGACACAATCGGGGAGCGTGAATCCGGCGCCGCGCCGCACGGCACACCGCCGCACGGCACCGCACGGCACACCGCTCCGCCGCACCGCACGGCGCCGTACCGCACCGCACCGATATACGGGGTACGACCTCGGAGCACGATCTCAGAGCACGACGTCCGCGCGCGACAGCCGAGCGCGACGTCCGGGCACGACTACGGGGGACAACAGTGGAGACCGCGGACCCGACACCGCACGCCCGTCCAACGGACCGTGAGAGCACCGCAGACGGACCACCGCCCGCCGCGCCACCGCACCTCTCCCTGGAACTGCTGGTGCACGGCGTCGGCGGCACCACCGCACAGGAGATGCTCGGCGACCCGCGCGTCCAGCTGATCACCGGCGACGACACCGCCGCCTGCTACCGCCGCACGGACGACGCGGACGCCGAGCGGCGGCCCGACGACTACCGCGGTGAGCCGGTCCGTGAGGCGTACTGCTGGTCCAACCTCACCTCGGGCAACGGAGCCCGTGCCCTGTGGCTGCTCCTGGTGCCCTTCATGGTCGCCAACCTCGCCCACTGGATGCGCCCGGCCGCCCCGTCCGAGCACCCGGCCCAGCGGCTCTACGACCTGCTGGTGCGCATCCTGGCCCTCACCCTCACCGTCCTGCTCGCCGCCGCGGCCTGCGAGGTCGCCCTCGACCTCACGGCCTGGCAGTGCGCCGGCACCACCGTGTGTGCCGCCGGCAAATCCTGGATGGGCTTCCTCAGCCCCGACAACTCCGGCTGGTGGAGCGCCCCGGGCCGCCGCCTCGCACTCGCCTCCGTGGTGCCGCTGCTCGTCATCGGCTTCCTGTGGTGGCTCTCGCGCCGCACCTGGAGCGCCTACGAATCCGCCTCGCCGCCGCCCCGGAGGCCCGGCACCTCCCGTGACACCCCGGTCGCCGAACGCACCCCGCTCAGCCTCGACGGCTTCTGGTACGGCCGCCGGCTGGTCGCCCGGCTGCGCGCCGCCCACACCACGGCCGGCGTGCTGACCGTCGCTGCCGTCCTCCGCGCCGCCGGCGCACAGGCCGACGGGCAGGCGGGCGGCGACACCGCCCTCGCGGTCACCGGCCGGGCCCTGACCGCCCTGGTCATCGTGCTCGCGGCCGCCACCGTCGTGGTCGTGTGGCGCACCGCCCGCAGCGAGGCCGTGCCGGACGACGAGTCCGACCATCTGGTCGTGCGGGCGCTGCCGTTCGCCTCCCTCGGTGCGCTGGCGCTGATCGTGGTGCACACCGGCTGGGCGCGCCCCGGCTCGCACAGCCACGGCGCGCTGCCCGGCGCCGCCGCCTTCGGCGGTATCGCCGTCTTCCAGGGCCTGTTGGTCCTCGCGCTGGCACTGACCGCCTGGGTCCTGCAGCGCGCCGCCCGCGACGACACGCGCAGCGCCCTGCGCGGCATGGGCGGGCCCGCCGTCGCCCTGCTGGCCTGCGCGGTCGGCGGGGTGCTGTCCGGGGGAGTGGCCCAGCGCTTCGCGGACTGGCTGGACGGCGGGGCGACCCCGGGCCAGGACCACGCCCCCATCCCCGGACCGCCGGTGCTGCTGTCCTGGCAGGCGTCGGTCATCCCCGTCCTGCTGGTCGTCGTCGCGATCGTGACCGTGCTCGCCGCCGTCCGCGTGGTGATCGTCGGCGGCCGGGTGGCCAAGGACGTGCCCGGGCTCTACGACCCGCGGGAGCATCCCGACGAGCGCCGTACGAAGCGGATCGCGGGCACCATCGCCGGCGCCGGACTCACCGACTCCGCACCGGTCCTGGTCGCGGCCATCGCCGCGGTCACCCTCGTCCTCGGCGCCGGCGCGGTGGCCGGCGCCTGGCTCAGCGACCGGGCGCCGGGCCGCGCCACCGAAGGCGCGCCGCCGGTCGTGCACGCCGCCGCCGAGACCGCGGAATCCCTGGGCTCGTGGCTGATGAGCGCCGGCGTCATACTGCTGATCACCATGGGCCGGCGCGCCTACCGTGACCACTCCGCCCGCCGTACCATCGGCATCCTCTGGGACGTCGGCACGTTCTGGCCGCGCGCCGCCCACCCCTTCGCGCCGCCCTGCTACGCCGAGCGCGCCGTCCCCGACCTCACCTGGCGGATGGCCACCTGGACCGAGCGGTTCGACGGCCGGCTGGTGCTCTCCGGGCATTCCCAGGGGAGTGTGCTGGCGGCCGCCGCCGTCTGGCAGCTCGACCTGGTCACCCGCAGCCGGGTCGCGCTGCTGACGTACGGCAGCCCCCTGGAACGGCTCTACGGACGCTGGTTCCCCGCCTTCTTCGGGCCGCCCGCGCTGACCGGCCTGCACCGCCAGATGGACGACTGGCGCAACCTGTGGCGCTTCACCGACCCCATCGGCGGTCCGATCCGGCTCACCTGCGACGACGGCCGCCGGATCGACGAGGGCCCGCTGCGCGACCCGCTGGCCTTCGGCCGGTCCCTGCAGAACCCGCTGCCCGCCCAGATCCTGGGCCACGGCGACTACCAGGCGGACCCGGTCTTCGGCCGGGTCCGCGCCGAGCTGATCGCCCGGCTCGGTCCGGGCCTGCCGGGACAGCGGCCCGCCGACGACTGCACGGGACGCGGCGGCACCGACGACCGCACGGGACGCGGCGCCATCGACGACCGCACGGGCCGTCACGCTGCCGAGGGCCCCGCCGACGACTCCACCGACGGCAGTGCCGACGGCCGTCCCGCTCAGGGGAGTTCGGGCAGATCGTCCGGGTAGAGCAGGGAGAGGTCGTCGGTGCTCGGGGCGGCCAGCTCCGCCACCCGCCCCGCGTGCCGCTCGACCATCGCTTCGAAGGTCTGCCGTGCGGTGCGGCCGTTGCCGAACGACGGTCCCTTGGGCAGTGCCGTGAAGTACTTCAGCAGCGCCTCGCCGGTCCCCTCGGCGAGGCGGTACTCGTGCTCCTCGCCCTGCTGCTCGACGATCCGCAGCAGTTCCTCGGGTGCGTAGTCGCCGAAGGTGATGGTGCGGGAGAAACGGGACGCCACGCCGGGGTTGACCGCCAGGAAGCGCTCCATCTCGGCGGTGTAGCCCGCCACGATGACCACCACGGCCTCCCGGTGGTCCTCCATCAGCTTCACCAGGGTGTCGATGGCCTCCCGCCCGAAGTCCCGCCCGGAGTCCTCGGGGGAGAGGGCGTAGGCCTCGTCGATGAAGAGCACTCCGCCGCGCGCCCGGTCGAACGCCTCCTGGGTGCGGATCGCCGTCGACCCGATGTGCTCGCCGACCAGGTCCACCCGGGACACCTCGACCAGATGCCCGCGTTCCAGCACCGCCAGGGACGCCAGGATCTCGCCGTACAGCCGCGCCACGGTGGTCTTGCCGGTGCCGGGGGAGCCGGTGAACACCAGGTGGCGGCGGACGGACGCGGCCTTCAGGCCCGCCTCCTGGCGCCGGCGCCCCACCTCGATCATGTTGATCAGGCTGCGCACCTCACGCTTGACGCTCTCCAGCCCCACCAGGGTGTCCAGCTCGCCCAGCACCTCGTCGGAGGGCCGGCTGCTGACGGCCGGTTCCGGGGCTGCCGGGGCGGCCGGCGGCGGGACCTGCGCCGGGACGTTGCCCAGCAGCCCCGCCGTCTGCGTGGCCTGCTGCACCGCGGGGGCCGCCACCGCCCCGGCGGCCGGCGTCTGCACGGCGCGGCTCTCGTCGCTGGTGCAGTCCTGGACGGTCGGCCCGTCGCCCTGACCGGCGCCGCCCTCGGCGAACTCGTAGCCGCCGCGCGCGCACCGCTCCGTACGGCACCGGGTCAGCGCCGTACGGCAGCCGTCGATCACATGGAAGCCGAACCCTGAACTCCCGGTGACCCGGCAGCCCTGGAAGGTGCCGCGGCCCTCGGCGGAGACGTAGAAACCGGCCTCGGCCGGGGAACTGACCGTGCAGCCCTCGATGGTGGGGTCCGCGCCCTTGGTGACGATCACCCCGGTCTGCGCCCCGTCGATGGTGCAGTTGGCGAGCGTGCCGCCGCTGCCGTGGTCGCGGAACCACGCCCCGGTCGCCGCGTCCCGGATCCGGCAGTCGTCGAGCTGAACGGTCGCCCCGTCGCTGACCGACACCGCGGTGTTGCGGACCTGGGCGAGGTCGCAGTCCACGACATCGGCGCGGGAGCCCCGGTCCAGCACGAACAGGGCGTCCGGCACATCGTGCACCCGCGTCGAGTCCAGCAGGGCGGTGGCGCCGTCACTGACCCATACCGCCGGATAGTCGCCCGTACTGTCATGGATCTCGCACTGGTTGGCGTCCACCCGCGTGCCCGGGTCCCATACGGACAGGCCGTTGCGTCCGAAGTGCCGGACCGTGCTGCGGGTCAGCGTCAGCACCGAACGCGAGCGCAGATCGACCGCGTTCTCCGGGACGTCGTGGATGTCGCAGTCGGCGAGCGTGAGCACCGCATCGGTGTCCAGGGTGACGCCGTCGGCGGAGGTGCGGTGCACCGTGCAGTCGGTGAGGTGGCCGGTGGCCCGCGAGGCCACCTGGATCCCGGCGCCCTTGATCTCGTACAGCTCGCAGCCCACCGCCTCGACCGCGCTGCCCTCGCCGTTGACCGACAGGCCGGCGCCCGAGGCATGGTGGATCCGGCAGTTCTCCAGCCGCGGATGGGCCCCGCCGCGCACCGCCACCCCGGTCTGCCCGGCGGCCATCACCTCGCACTCCTCGAAGACGCCGCCCGCGCCGTCCAGGACGCTGATGCCGACGCCGCCCGCATTGTCGACCGTGCAGCGCCGCACCGTCGGGCGGGCGCCCCCGCGGACCTCGATCCCGGACGCCGAGCGGGTGACCACCCGCAGACCGGTCAGCTCCGGGGCGCCGTCCTCCACCAGCAGCGCGGGCGAGGCGGAGTCCGTCGCCTCCAGATGCAGATCGTGGACGGTGGCCGAGGCGCGCACCGTCAGCGCCACACCGTCGGCCGGGGCGATCCGCACCGACCCGCGTGCTCCGTCCGGGCCGCGCAGGGTCACCGCGCGCACCAGCACCAGATTCTCGCGGTAGGTGCCGGCCGGGACCGTCAGCACATCACCGTCCCCGGCGGCCTCCAGGGCGGCGGCGAGCGAGCTGTACTCCCCCGTGCGGCGTCGCCAACGCGACGTTCCGGAGTGCGTCACCTGGACCGAGCCCTGTGCCATGGCGCTGTCGTGCCCCCACCTCGTGCGGCTGTTGTCGGCCCGGCACCATTCGTCCGCGGATGTCCGCTTTCCGGTCTGCGGGGCCCCAGCCGAGAGGCTGGCGCCACCACCGTAGCGCGCTCGGCGGGCGGCAGTTGACACGGTCGGGCGCCCCGGCGGGCGGCCTGATCAACTCCCCGCGCCGGCCCGGCCCCAGTCCTGTCCGGCCCGTTCCCACTCCTCGTCCCAGCGGCGGAAACGACGCACCATCAGCTGCCAGACGACCATCCGCCGGGCACCCTCGATCATCATGCCGACGCCGGTCGTGGTGCCCAGACCGGCCAGCACCGCATGCGTGGCCGCCGTGTCGGCGTCCATCGGCCGCGGCACCACCCGGCCGCGGCCGTCCGTCCAGATCCGGAACCGCTCACCGGTCTCCACCGGGCGCGGAGCCGCGAGCTGCCCGAGGTGCGCGGTGCCGTCCGGGGCCGTCCAGCGGGCGAGGACCCGGCGGTGCGCATCGCGCTGCGACGAGGTCTCGGGATCGGGGTCGAGCGGGGTCCGGGAGACCAGGCGGTCGACCGTGACCCACTCCAGATGCCGCTGCTGGTGCTGTATCCGTACGGTCGTCAGCAGCGCGCCGTGTGCGGTCCGTCCGGCGAACCAGCCCACGGAGGTCGCCCCGAAGACGATCAGCACGGCGGCGGCCAGCGCCACCCAGGCCTCGATCCGATCGGTCCGGCGCCGCAGCGGATTGCGCCGCCAGCGCCATACGCCTCTCATCGCTCGCATCGTGCCCCCTCTCCGTCTCCGTGGATACCTCATCAGGGGTGGTCCACGCGAGAGTTCTGCGAAGAGCGAGCAACTTCCCCCCGTACAAAGAGCGACAACCGGACGTATGACACGTGTCCGGGGCCCGCCCCGGCGTGGCCGGCGCGACGACGGCGAACGGTTGCGCGGGCTGGTCAGCCGAGGATCTCGAACGGGTCGCCGACGCGGATCGTGCCGGCGCCGCGGGGGATCAGATTGCGGCCGAAGAGCAGCCGGTCGCCGAAGCGGCGATGCCGGGCGAGGGTGCGCAGCGGCTCCTTGCCGCGCTCGGCGGTGCACTGGTCGGTGGTGGTGACCACGCAGCGGGCGCTGGGCTCGGCCGCCTCGAAGTCCACCGTGCCGATGCGGACCCGCCGCCAGTCGTCCTCCGCCCAGGGGGCGGTGCCGTCCACCACCACATTGGGCCGGAAACGGTTCATGGGCAGCGGCCCCTCATCGGCGTGATCACCCTGCGCGACAAGGGAGTTGAGGGCGTCCAGCGACGAGGTGGTGGTCAGCAGCAGCGGGAAGCCGTCGGCGAAACTGACCGTGTCACCGGGCGCTCCCCAGTCCGGGGAGAGGGGCCGGCGCTTCTCCGGGGCGTCCAGATACACCAGCCGGCACTCGGCACCGAGGTACCCGCCGAACCACGCGGCCGCCGCCGGCCCGGCGGGCACCGCCTCGACCTCGTCCTTCCAGACCTCGACCGGGATCGTCTCCCCGGAGGCGGGCACCTCGACCGTCAGCGGCTCCCTTCCGGGCGCGGTGCACCGCAGGCCGCCGCCCGGAAGCGCCTCGGCGTGCGCCAACGCGAGCGTCCGCTGCTGCCGTTGGGTGATCATCCTTCCTGCCGTGTCCACCAGCATCCAGCGTCGGTCCCCGGCGAGCCCCCACGGCTCCACGACCGCCTCGCCGGGACCGTGCCCCGCCAGTGCTTTGACCGGGTAGAGATGGATCGACTGGAGTGCAGGCTTCGGCATGCCGTCCATCCTGCCAGCGGCCTCGGACGGCTGACCGACCGGCCGGGTCAGTACCCGCGCGGATACTGCCGGCCGTACGGGTCGTCGTACGGCGAGGCAGGCCGGGGCGCGACCGGAGCGGCCGGCCGCATCGCCTCGTACCCCGTGCCCATGGGCGGACGCTGGGGCTGCTGCTGTTGCGGGGACGGATAGCCGCGACTGCCCGCCTGCTGCGGGATGTACGGCGCCGGAGCCTGCTGCAGCGGGGCGACCGGCTGTGCGGCAGCACCCGGATAGCCCTGCGCGGGCGACGGGTGGGAGGGCGCGGCCGGAAGGGCCGGCAGCGCCGACGGGAGTGCCGGCAAATACGACGAACCCGTCTCGTAAGGGGAGGGGTTCACCCGGATCGGGGCGATCTGCGGCGTACCACGTTCGGCGACGAGGCTGTCGTAGATCGGGGTGTCCGGGAAGGAGGGCGAAGCGTAGTAGCCGCCGTAGGTAGAGCGGGGGGAGGTCATACCTCATAAGTTAAGCCCACGATGTGCCGATTGGGGAGCCTGGAAAGAGGGTTGTTTTGCGTGTTCGGAGCGGCTCTGGAGCGCTAATGGGAGCGAACTTGTGGAAATCGGTCGCGATCGCCCGTAGGGATCGTGTAAAGACGCCGCTTCTCGCAGGTGAACAAGGGGCGTTCGGAGCGGTTCGGGCCAAGTAGGTTGGAGAGGCCACCGGAGAGGGGGCGCGGCGGACGAGAGGAAGGCGCGGCGATGACGATGCTCAAGGGCGGCAATGTTCCGGTCCCGGCCCCGGAGGTCCGGGTGGAACTGGGCTGGCAGGCCGCCCCGGGGACACCGGACGTGGACGCCTCCGCCCTGCTCCTGGTGTCCGGAAAGGTCCGCGACGACGCAGACTTCGTCTTCTACAACCAGGCCGCGCATGCCTCCGGCGCCGTACGCCACGAAGGCAAGCGCGCGGCCGGCGGCGCGATGACCGACACCCTCACCGTCGCCCTGGCCTCGGTCGAACCCGCCGTCGACACGGTGGTGCTGGCCGCCTCCGCCGACGGCGGCCCCTTCGGGAACGTCCCCGGGCTGCACATCCGGGTGCTGGACGCGGCGAGCGGCGCCGAGATCGCCCGCTTCGACAGCCGGGACGCCGGCCCTGAGACCGCCTTCGTGCTCGGCGAGCTCTACCGCCGCCAGGGCGCCTGGAAGTTCCGCGCGGTGGGGCAGGGCTACGACACCGGTCTCGCCGGACTGGCCACCGACTTCGGCATCAGCGTCGAGGAACCGGCGGCGCCGCCCCCGCCGCCCGCCCCTGCCCAGGCCCCTGCCCCGACCCCGGCTCCCGCGCCGCCGGCCCCTCCCGTTCGTCTGACAAAGGTCACCCTCACGAAGGATGCCCCCGCCGTCTCCTTGACGAAGCAGGGCGGCACTTCCGGGGCGATGCGGGTGAACCTCAACTGGAGCGGCGGCTCGGCGGGCAAGCGGCTCGGCAAGACGCTCGGCCGCAAGGCGATGCAGGCCATGGGCGCCCGCGGCGCGCTGCTGCCCCCGTCCGGCGAGCTCGACCTCGACCTGTGCGCGCTCTACGAACTCACCGACGGCGCCGCCGGTGTGGTCCACCCGCTCGGCAACAACTTCGGCGCCCTGCACGCGCCGCCGTTCATCCAGCTCGACGGCGACGACCGCACCGGCGCCGTCGCGGCCGGCGAGAACCTGACCATCAACCTCGACCACCAGGCACGCATCAAGCGCATCCTGATCTTCGTCACCGTCTACGCCGGCGCCCGCAGCTTCGAGGGCCTGAGCGCGACGGTCACCCTCCAGCCCCAGCACGGCGCCCCCGTCGACTTCTCGCTCGACGCCTGCACAGTGCCCTCCACCGTCTGCGCGCTCGCCCTGATCACCCACACCGGCGGCGAACTCGTCGTCCAGCGCGAGGCCCGCTACCTCGTGCCCGAGCCCGGCGTCAGCCCGCAGCGCACCGTCGACCACGCCTACAGCTGGGGCCTGGACTGGTCACCGGCCCGCAAATGACGGCGGCACCGGGGGCCCGCTCAGGGCGCTGGATACGTCCGTCCCTTCCAGGCCGCACCGCGCCCCCGGTAGTGCTGCACCGCCGAGTCCACGGTCATCAGCAGATACAGCAGCGCGGTGAACGGCAGCAGCGGCGCCCACCACGGCCGCTGCCCGTAGTAGCGCAGCATCGGCAGGTACGTCCCGCACATCACCGCCCAGGCCGCCCCGCCGAGCGCGGCGGCCGTCGTATCGCCGTCGGCCAGTCCGGCCACCAGCGCGACGGGCGGGGCCAGATACACCAGCGCAAGACCGAGGACCGTGCCGAGCAGCAGCAGCGGCCGGTGCCGCAGTTGCGCGTAGGCACTGCGCGAGACCATCCGCCACAGCTCGTGCGGCCGTGGATACGGCCGCACGCTGTCGACCCGGTCCGCAAGTCCCAGCCATACCGTGCCGCCGGAGCGCCGCACCGCACGGGCCAGCGCCACATCGTCGATCACCGCATGCCGGATCGCCTCCGGAACGCCCGCCCGCTCCGCCGCCTCCCGCCGCAGCAGCACACAGCCCCCGGCCGCCGCCGCGGTCCGTGCCCCGGGGCGGTTGACCCACCGGAAGGGGTAGAGCTGCCCGAAGAAGTACACGAAGGCGGGCACGATCAGCCGCTCCCAGAAGGTCACCACCCGCAGCCGCGCCATCTGCGACACCACATCCAGGTCCGCCGACCGCGCCGCCGCCACCAACTCCCGCAGACTGTCCGGCTCGTGCGCGATATCCGCATCGGTCAGCAGCAGGTACTCCGGCGCGACACGCTGCCGCGCCAGCGTGATCCCGTGGCGGACGGCCCACAGCTTCCCCGTCCACCCGGGCCCGGGCTCGCTGGGCGAGGCCACCGTGAGCGGCAGCCCCCCGCGCGCGGCCGCCAGCTCCCGGGCCAGTGCGCCGGTCCCGTCCGTACTGCCGTCGTCGACCAGGAAGACTTCCGCCCGGCCCGGGTACTTCTGCCCGAGCAGCGACGGCAGGCTGTCCGGCAGCACCGCGGCCTCGTCCCGTGCCGGGACCACCACCGCGACCGACGGCCAGCGCTCCGGATCCCGGCGTTCCGGCAGCCGGACGTCCGTCCGCCAGAAGAAGCCCTGCCCCAGCAGCAGCCACACCCAGGCCGACAGCGACCCGGCACCGATCCACTCCATCGCGCTCACGGCCGCAGTCTGCCGCACCACGGCCGGCGCGCACCGGTGATCGGGACGGTGTCACGGAACCCGGTCCGGGCCGGAGACCGCGGGGCGCCGCCCGCCTGGGCCTTCGCCCGCCCGAGGCCGCGGCGGGCCGCCCGTGCCGCGCCCGGTATGACAAGCCGGACGCACCACTGAGTAAAGTGTCCGGGTGAAGATCGCGCTGATGGACTCCGGGACCGGGCTGCTCGCGGCGGCCGCCGTCATGCGGCGACTGCGGCCGGACGCCGATCTGGTCCTCTCCTCCGATCCCGACGGTATGCCCTGGGGCCCCCGCACCCCCGACGACGTCACCGCACACGCACTGGCCGTGGCCCGCTCCGCGGCCGCCCACCGCCCCGACGCCCTGATCGTCGCCTGCAACACCGCGTCCGTGCATGCCTTGCCGGCCCTCCGCGCCGAACTGGAACCCCAGGTCCCGGTGATCGGCACCGTCCCGGCCATCAAGCCCGCGGCAGCCGGTGGCGGCCCGGTCGCCATCTGGGCCACCCCCGCGACCACCGGCAGCCCCTACCAGCGGGATCTGATCGAGCGGTTCGGGCAGGGCGTGGAGGTCACCGGGGTGCCCTGCCCCGGGCTCGCCGACGCGGTCCAGGCCGCCGACGAGGCCGCGATCGACGCCGCCATCGCGGCCGCCGCGCAGCACACCCCGCGCGATGTGCGCAGCGTCGTCCTGGGCTGCACCCACTACGAACTGGTCGCCGGACGCATCCGCGCCGCGCTCCAGCAGCCCGCTGCCCCCGTGCTCGTCCTGTACGGCTCCGCCGAGGCGGTCGCCGCCCAGGCGCTGCGCCGCATCGGCGCCGAGCCGGCACCGGCGGCCGCCCCGACCGGCGCCCTGAGCGTGATCCTCAGCGGCCGCCCCGCCGGACTGCCGGCCGAGGCGCTCACCTTCGCCGAGGGCCGGCTGCTGGCCCAGGGCCGTACGGACCTCGCCCCGGGAACCCCGGACGAGGGCGCCCCGGCCGCCGACGGGGTCGCCGCTGCCGCCCGCCGCTGACGCCGTCATGACGTCGGCCGTGGCGCCGGCCATGACGACGGCGGCACCGCAATCCGGGCCGTGAACGGCCGTCCGACGCGCTGCCGTAGCGTGCAAAGACGCGTACGCTGCGTCTCATGAGGGACCACCCCCACGAGGGGGCAGCAGCCCCCGACGACTCCGGCACGGCCGAGGGCGCCGACAGCGGAGCGCGCCCCGCCGGCGGCTCCCACGCGGAGATCCCCGAGGTCTGGCACGGCAGTGCCACCAACCGCATCCAGTGGCTGCTGGCCGCGGTCGGTGCGGGCTGCCTCGCGCTGGGCATCGAGCTCGCCGTCGAGAGCAACTGGACCGCGGGCCTCGCGCCCCTGGTGATGTCGGTGGTCGGCTGTGTCGCGGTCGGCCTGCTGGTGCTCTTCGGCACGCTCGCCTACGTCCATGTCGCGGTACGCATCGACGAGGACTGGCTGGAGGTGCGGTGCGGCCATATAGGGGTGCCACGCCGCCGGATCCCCCTCGACACCGTCGTCGGCGCCGATTTCACGCCCCAGGTCACTCCACGCCACTGGGGCGGCTGGGGCTACCGCTGGCGCCCCGAGCAGGGCACGGCGGTGGTCGTCCGCCGCGGCGAGGGCGTGGTGGTGCGACTCGGCGACGGAGGTGACTTCACCGTCACCGTCGATGACGCGGAAGGCGCCGTCCGGGCCATCCGGGGCCGGCTGCGGCCGCGCAAGGGGACCCCGGCGGGCGCCTGAACACCGAGGGGGCCGGGCATGCGGCCCGTCCCCGTCCGGCATGCATGCGGCCTGTCCCTGGAACCGCACGTGGGCCGTGGGGCCGGGGACCTGTCCCGTAGGGTCGGAGCATGGCAACCCCCGAATTCATCCGCGCCCTCCGGAACTCCATCGGCCGGCAGCTGCTCTGGCTGCCCGGGGTGAGCGCGGTCGTCTTCGACGACCAGGGCCGCGTCCTGCTGGGCAAGCGGGCCGACACCGGTGGCTGGTCGGTGATCGGCGGCATCCCCGAGCCCGGCGAACAGCCCGCCGAGACGGCGATGCGTGAGGTCTACGAAGAGACCGCGGTGCGGGTCGTGGCCGAGGGCGTCGTCCTCGTGGAGACCATGCCGCCCACCCACTACCCCAATGGCGATGTCTGCCAGTTCATGGACGTGACGCTGCGCTGCCGGGCGGTCGGCGGCGAGGCGAAGGTCAATGACGACGAGTCGCTGGAGGTGGGCTGGTTCGCCGTGGACGCCCTGCCGGAGCTCGAGGAGTACGCACTGACCCGCATCAAGCGGGCGCTGGAGGCCGGGCCGACGTGGTTCCACACGATGGAGGCGGAGCCGGAGACGGAGACGACGGCCGAACCGGAGGGGCCACAGGGCTGAGGTATCCGGGGCCGGGGCGCCTCGGATACCGGGGCCCCTGTCTTCCTTCACCCGGCCGGCCTCCTCCCGCCGGCTGAGAGAGGCCCGACAGCGGCTCCGGCGGCCCGAGGGGGCCTACAGCTCCTCCGTCGACGGATCGTCCATCGGACCGGAGGGCTCGCCGGGAATCGACGGCAGCTGGGATCCGTCGGGGCCGTCCGGTCCGCCGGGTTCCCGGGGCGACCCCGGGGCGGAGGGCTGATCGGCCGGCTCCTCGGTGTGCATCTCCCGTTTGTCCTTGCGGCAGGCCGTGATCCAGGTGCCGGTGGGGCCGCTCTCGTACTGGCAGAACCAGCCCCGGACGGCCAGGGTGCCCCGGTCGTCCCGGGCCTCGTGCGGCGCCCGCACGAAGAACTCGGACATCACCCGGCGGGCCTCGTCGCAGCCCACGGTGCCGCCGGCCCCGGGGTCCGCATAGAGGACGACGTCCCCTGCCTTGCCCAGCGCGTCGGGGAGCTCGCCGCAGTCCAGCGGCTGCCCAGGGATGGTGGGGGAGGCGGACCCGGCGCCCTCGTCCGGAGTTCTGCCCGGTGCCGGACCGTTGCCCGCGGCGGACGAGGCCGCGGCCGTCGGGCTCCGGTCGTTCTCCGCGTCCCCGCAGCCCGCCGCGGCCAGGGCGAGCAGCACCGTCGGCACGGCGATGAGCCTCCGCATGTCGGCCTCCCTCGGGGCGGCGGTGCGCAGACGGCACGCTGCGTCGTACGACGCTAGGGCCCCACCCGGGGGCCCGGCGATCCGGGGCGACCGATCGGGTGACGCGGGCGGGGGCGGGGAGCGGCGGCTCGTGGCCCGTCATACCGGGTGCGGGCGGGGGCGGGCGGGGGCGGGCCTCACATCTGACGTGGGCCGACGCCACCTCGGGACTGCGAAGTATGGCGCCGGGGCACATCGGAGGCGGGGCCGTCCGCTGCCTAGGGTGCGGACATGACCGTGATCGGCACCCCAGGCCCGGTATCCCTCGACCTCGACGGCCGCACCGCGCTCGTCACCGGCGCGGCCAGTGGCATCGGACGCGCCTGCGCCCTGCGGCTGGCGGCGGCCGGCGCCACGGTACGTGCGGTCGACCGGGACGCCGACGGCCTGGCCGGCCTCGTGGCGGCCCACCCGGCCGGCGCCCGCGGCGGCATCGAACCCCGCCCGCTGGACCTCACCGATCTGGACGCGGCCGAACGGGCCGCGGCCGGCACCGATCTGCTCGTCAACAACGCGGGCCTCCAGCTCGTCCGCCCCATCGAGGAGTTCCCGCCCGAGGTCTTCCACCAGGTGCTGACCGTCATGCTGGAGGCGCCCTTCCGGCTGCTGCGGGGCGCGCTGCCCCATATGTACGCGCAGGGCTGGGGCCGCGTCGTCAACATCTCGTCCGTGCACGGCCTGCGGGCGTCGCCCTTCAAGTCCGCTTACGTCGCGGCCAAACACGGCCTCGAAGGGCTGTCGAAGACCGCCGCCCTGGAGGGCGCCGCGCACGGCGTCACCAGCAACTGCCTCAACCCCGGCTATGTCCGCACCCCCCTCGTCGAGCGGCAGCTCGCCGACCAGGCCGCGGCGCACGGCATCCCCGAGGAACGCGTACTGGCCGACCTCCTGCTCGCCGACTCCGCCCTCAAGCGGCTGCTCGAACCGGAGGAGGTCGCCGAGGCCGTCGCCTACCTCTGCACCCCGCAGGCCTCCTTCATGACGGGCACCTCACTGGTGATGGACGGCGGCTGGACCGCGCATTGAGCGGCCCGCCGGGCCGGTGTCCGGCTCGCCACTTGCGGTTCCGGCTCACGGTTCCCGGTGCGCAGCTCGGGGCTCCCGGTTCCCGGCCGCGGAGGCTGGCGCACCGTGACGCACCGAAGGTATCCCTGTGACCATGCCCACCGATCAGCCTGCGTCCGAGCAGCCCCCCGAGCCCGTGGACGCGCCCCCGCCGGCACCTCCGGCGGTGCCCGGCCCCGTAGACGGAGGTCTGCAACCGCTCGACCTCTACGGCCAAGGCCCCACCGCGGCCGATCCGTTCGCCTCCGCCCCGGCCGGCCCGTCCGCCCCCGCCCCGGCCGAGAACCCCTTCCTCGAACTCCTGGCCACCGGCGCCCCCGCCGAGGACTACGAGCGGCCGGTGCTGCGCGCCCGGGCCGACGGCGCGTCGGCCGGCCGGCTCGCCGCACTGGAGCGGGCCAAGCTCCTCGCGCTGCGGGTACGCGCCGAGCTGGAGGACCGCCGACGGCGCGAGGCCGAGCTGTCCGCGCTCTACGCCACCGCGCACGACCTGGCCGGGCTGCGCGACCTCGACGCGGTGCTGCGTGCGATCGTGCGCCGGGCCCGGTCCCTGCTGGGCACCGAGGTCGCCTACCTCACCCTGCACGACACCGCCGCCGGCGACACCTATATGCGGGTCACCGACGGCTCGGTCTCCGCGCGGTTCCAGCAGCTGCGGCTCGGCATGGGCGAAGGCCTGGGCGGGCTGGTCGCGCAGACCGCCCGCCCGTACGTCACCGACAGCTACTTCCACGACGAGCGGTTCCGGCACACCCGCACCATCGACTCGGGCGTCCACGACGAGGGCCTGGTGGCGATCCTCGGGGTGCCGCTGATGCTCGGCAGCGGTGTGATCGGCGTCCTCTTCGCCGCCGACCGCCGCGAGCGGGTCTTCGAACACGGGCAGATCGCCCTGCTCGCCGCCCATGCGGCGCATGCCGCCGTCGCGATCGACACCGCCAACCTCCTCGCCGGGACCCGTAAGACACTCACCGAACTGGAGACCGCCAACGAGATCATCCGCGACCGCAGTGCGGCCGTCGAGCGCGCCGCGGACATCCACGACCGGCTGACCGAACTGGTGCTGCGCGGCGGCGGGGTCGTGGACGTGGCGGACGCGGTGGCGGAGGTCCTGCACGGCGAGGTCGAGTTCGCCGAGCCCGGCCGGGCCCCGGCCGGGGCACTGGACCGCTCGCGCGCCGACGGCCACGCTGTACGGGAGGGCACCGAATGGGTCGCGGCGGTCGGAGCGGGCGGTGAGGTCCTGGGCGCCCTCGTGCTGCGCGGTCACCCGGCCCTCGACCCGGTCGACCAGCGCACCCTGGAGCGGGCCGCCATGGTCACCTCGCTGCTCCTGCTCGCCCGGCGGACCGCGGGCGAGGCCGAACAGCGCGTGCGCGGCGAGCTGTTGGACGACCTGCTGGACGCCGCCGACCGCGACCCCCGCCTGCTCGGCGAACGCGCGGCCCGGGTCGGCGCGGACCTCGATGCGCCGCATGTCGTCCTGGCGGCCCGGACCGATGGCGGACCACCGGGGCGCGGGGAGGGGGCACTCCCGGCGCACGGGGACAGCGGGCCCCTGCTGCACGGAACGCCGATAGCCGACCGCGACGCCGCCTCCCCGCCCCGGGCCGTCTCCCTGCCCAAGGCTGCTTCCCCGCCCGGCGCCTCCTCCTCGCCCGGTGCCGCCTCCGCACCCCACGGGGCCTCCCCGCCCGACGGTGCCGACCGCCGCCGCCTGTGGTCGGCGGCCTCCCACCTCGCCGCCACTTGTCATGGACTGGCCGCCGAACGGGACGGCGGCGCCGTTCTGCTGCTGCCGCTCGGCCCCGACGGGGATCCGGCGCACACCGCCCGCGAGATCGCCGCCCGGCTCGGAGCCGCGCTGCACCAGCCCGTCACGGTCGGCGCCTCGGCCCCGGTCCCGGCCCCCGCCGCCCGCCCCGCGGCGGTCGCGGCGGCCTACGCCGAGGCCCGGCGCTGCCGGGAGGCGCTGCGCGTACTGGGCCGGGCGGGCCAGGGCGCGGCCGCTGCCGACTTCGGCTTCCTCGGCCTGCTGCTCGCCGACACCCGCGATGTGGACGGCTTCGTCCACCGCACCCTGGGCGCGGTCGCCGACTACGACGCCCGCCGCGGGACGGAGCTGCTGCGCACCCTCGACGCCTACTTCGCCTGCGGGATGAGCCCGGCCCGTACCAAGGACGCCCTGCATGTCCATGTGAACACCGTCGCCCAGCGTCTGGAGCGGGTGAGCCGGCTGCTGGGCCCCGAATGGCAGACCCCGGCTCGTGCGCTGGAAATCCAACTGGCGCTGCGGCTGCACCAGCTGTCCTCCGCCGTGGCGCGCGATACCGGCGGGTAGACGCGGACGGTGCTCCGCGCCGTGCCCGCGGTCGGTCCGTACCGATAGCCGCCTCCGGGTGCGCGCCGCCGCGACCTGCGGCAGCGTGGGGGCCGAAGCTTTCCCCCTTCCCACCGCACAGAGGAGTTCGTCATGGGTGACAAAGGCGCCATGGACAAGATGAAGGGCAAGGCCAAGCAGAAGGCCGGCAAGATCATGGGCGACGAGCGCATGAAGAGCGAAGGCCGTACGGACGAGGCCAAGGGCAAGGCCAAGGGCGCGATGGGCAACGCCAAGGAGAACATCCAGGGGATGAAGGACTCCCTGAAGAGCAAGAACCACTCCTGACGCCCGGCGGGGGCGTGGCGGACCTGCTGCCCCGTCTCCCGGAGCGTCCCCGGGCCCGCCACGCCCCCGCCGAACATCAGGGCCCCCGGGGCTCCTGGGGCCTGGCGTCAACGTCCCGCCTGCCTCACGGGCGAACGACGGGACTGTGACGACAGGCCCTCGGCCGGCCCCCCTCAGGACGGTACGGCCGACGACGACCCGCCTTGCGCCGCTCCCGCTGCCGTCGCACGAAGCGCACCGGCCCTCGCCGTGCCCTCCACCGCAGCGAGATCCCGGCTGCGGGTCTCGCGCGCCACGCCCACCGCGAGCAGGGTCAGCAGGGCCGCGGCGATGACATACAGCGCGATCGGCGCCGGACTGCCGAAGTCGGCGAGCAGCGCGGTCGCGATCAGCGGGGCGGGCGCGCCGGCCGCGACCGAGGAGAACTGGGCCCCGATCGAGGCGCCCGAATACCGCATCCGGGTCGCGAACATCTCCGCGAAGAAGGCCGCCTGCGGCGCATACATCGCACCGTGGAAGACCAGCCCGACGCTCACCGCGAGCAGCAGCAGCCCGAACCGGTGGGAATCCACCAGCGCGAAGAACGGGAACGCCCAGACGGCGACACCGACCGCGCCCAGGAGGTAGACCGGCCGGCGCCCGATCCGGTCCGAGAGCGCGCCCCAGGCCGGGATGACCGCGAAGTGCAGCGCCGAAGCGATCAGTACGGCGTTGAGGGCGGTCTGCTGTGACAGCCCGGTGTGCGCGGTCGCATAGACGAGCACGAACGCCGTGATCACGTAGTACGAGATGTTCTCGGCCATCCGTGCGCCCATCGCGATCAGCACATCCCGCCAGTGGTGGACGAGCACCGCCACCAGCGGCAGCTTCTCCACCGCGGCACCTGCCGCCCGCCGTTCCTCGGCGCTCGCCAACGCGGCCCTGAACACCGGCGATTCATCCACCGAGAGCCGGACCCACAGCCCCACGCCCACCAGCACGCCCGAGAGCAGGAACGGCACCCGCCACCCCCAGGACGCGAACGCCGCATCCGACAACACCGCCGTCATCACCGACAGCACACCGGTGGCCAGCAACTGCCCCGCGGGTGCGCCGGTCTGCGGCCAGGACGCCCAGAATCCGCGCCGCCGCGCGTCACCGTGCTCCGACACCAGCAGCACCGCGCCGCCCCACTCACCGCCCAGCGCGAACCCCTGGACCAGCCGCAGCACGGTCAGCAGCACCGGCGCCGCGCTACCGACCGTCGCGTGCGTCGGCAGCAACCCGATCGCGAAGGTCGCGCCGCCCATCATCAGCAGGCTCAGCACCAGCAGCTTCTTACGCCCCAGCCGGTCCCCGTAGTGCCCGAACACCAAGGCTCCGAGCGGCCGCGCCGCAAAGCCCACCGCGTAGGTCAAAAACGACAACAGGGTCCCGACGAGAGGGTCGGAACCGGGAAAGAACAGCTTGTTGAACACCAGCGCCGCGGCAGACCCGTAGAGAAAGAAGTCGTACCACTCAACGGTGGTGCCGATCAGACTCGCCGCGACGATGCGCTTGAGGCCGGCGGGTGGCGGGGGAGCGGCTGCGGGCATCGACACCACTTCCTGACGTTGGACGGGCACGTCTCCGTGTCGCCACACCGTAGGAATGCCCGGGTCAGTGGCGTATGTGGTGGGGCACCACAGTTCTGGGCTCTGACGTACCCGCGCCCACCATGGAGGCGACGCCGGGTTCTTTGAGGCGGCCTCGGTGCGGTCGCAAAAATGCTGTCCGAGTGCGCTTTTCCAGCACGTTGCGGGGGCGAGGATGCGTCGGTGACCGCGCCCCGCTGAGGTCGCGAACGCGCAAGGGCACTATCCGGGAGAGCGACCATTGAGGATCTTTTGGAACAGCACATGGTCACGCCACTCACCGTCGATATGCAGGTACTTGGGCGCGGTACCGATCACATCGAAACCGCACTTCACAAGTACCCGTTGCGAGGCCGGATTGGCGAGCACCGCACCCGCCTCAATCCTGTGCAGACCGAGCTGCCCGTCAGCCACCTGGCAGGCCGCCCGGGCGGCCGCTGTCGCGAGGCCACGCCCTACCTGCTCTGCATCAACCCAATAGCCGAGATTCGCACTGCGAAAGGGCCCGAGGACAACGTTGGACAGCGTCACTGCTCCGACCACCTCGTGCCCAAGGGTCAGCACCCACGGGACCAGGCGCCCTGCGTCTCGCTCCGTCAACTGGCCACGCACACGGTCGGCCTGCCCCTGCTCGGTGAAGAAGTCCTCACTCCTGCGGGGATCCCATGGGCGCAGGTGATCGCGATTTCGCAGATAGGCCCTGGACAGCCCGCTGACGTCCCCTTCTTGCAGAGGGCGCATCAGCACATCGCGGGTAACGGGCAAAGGGAATGTGATCACCGCGTCATCGTACGGTGACGTCAGGGGCAAGCAGCCGCCGGACGCCTTGCGCCAGTGATCGCCACGTACCACGGGCGGCAGACCAGCCGTGCCGAGCGCGAGAGGGGGAGGAACCGGGGGGCGTCAGGCCTGACCTCACGTTCCGTCATCGCGTCATAGGCTCCTGCCATGGGAATCTTGCTTGCAGCGGTGTACATAGCCGTGGGAGCCACGGTGCTGTTCGATGTCGGCGGTCTGATTCGCCGCAGATGTGAGCGAGTGCAGAAGAAGGCGGCCGAACGTCACCGCGAAATGCTCTGGGCGAATGGGCGCCTCGAGACGCCTTACGTGCCCGTGCCATTCGCCCGGCCCGGTTTCCTCCGCGCTCTGGGGCTCCCCCTCGCTCTCCTGGGCTGCCTCCTCCTCCTGCTGCATCTCGACTGACCGTTCATCAATAGGGGTGTGGGGCGTAAAGGTGGCAGCGACCACTCAAAAAACTCGGCCCAATGCCATGAATCCAATCGATTCGACATCATTCATGCTCCAATATCCGGGTCATGCCTGACAGTCCGCCTTCGTAGGGAAAGGGCAGCGCGTTCCTCAGCGCCAACTCTTACCCTCGCCCGGCGGTAGGCCCATCCCGGCGAAAGGACATGCAGGATGTCGAATCACTTCACCGGCCTCAGTCTTGGCCCACCGCTCGGGGACCAAAGGCTCGACCTCTGCGACCTCTACGCGTTTCAGTCCCCCGCCGACCCGGCGAGGACGGTGCTCATCCTCAACGCGAACCCGAATGCCGATGCGCTGCATCCTGATGCCATCTATCGCCTCAACATCGACAATGACGGCGACTGCCTCGCCGACATGGCGATCAGCTACGTGTTCTCCCCACCACAGGATGGTCGTCAGACCTTCAGCGTCTTCGTGGCGACAGGCGAGGAGGCCCGCTCGGCCGAAGCCGTCGGGCAGAAAGTCGTCACTGACGCGGAGGTGTCGTTCGGCACCAGGGCGAACCGCGTCACCTCCGGCCCCTACACGTTCTTCGCCGGCAGTCGAAGCGATGCCTTCTTCTTCGACTACGACGGGATCAAGAACCTCTTCGACACCACCGGAGGCAGAAACTTCACCGCGCCTCATCTCGGCGGCACGTCACCGTGGACCGGTGTGGACTCGAACGCGGAATCCAATGTGTTCTCGACGGTGATGGAACTGCCGACGAGTGAGCTCCGCGCCGACCCCGAGATCCGTATCTGGGGCCGGTGCAGTGTACGGAAGGACGGCCGGCTCGTTCATGCCGACCGGGCGGGCCACCCTTCGGTCAGCAGTTTCTTCAACACCGACGAGACGAAGGAGGAGTACAACGCCGGCGAACCGCTGAACGACCGTGAGCGTTGGACCGACCTCTTCGTCCACCTCATGGGGCACACCGGCAACTACACCCGCGAAGAGGCCATCGCGGCGATCGACGCCGACCGCATCCTGCCCGACATGCTGGCGTTTGATCCCTCGAAGCCCGCGCAATACCCCAACGGCCGCGTCTTCACCGACGACGTCATCAACTACCGCCTCTCCTTCCTCTCGAAGGGCGACATCCCTCCCACCGGGCTCGCACCGCACACCGACCTTCTGAACGAGTTTCCCTACCTCGGAAATCCACACCCCAAGGGGAATTGACGCCGCTTTCGGCGGCGACGGCGCGTATGGGCTGTCGCGGTTGGTGCGGCGTTCCGCGAAGGCAACAGGGCCGGCGCCGAAGGGGTACCCGGCGGGAATATGCGGATGGCGGTGTCCGTTACCGATGTCGACCAGCTCGTTTTCTCCCTGATGAGGCTTCCGATGTCCGTGCTGTCCACGCCCTCCCCGACAGGTCCGTCCTCTCTTCGTCATGAGTTAGCCGGCCGCGTAGTCGCTCTGATCGGCGGTGGTTCGGGGATCGGACTGCGTGTTGCCCATCAGGCTGCCGAGGCAGGAGCGAAGGTCGTGCTGGGGGCCGTACACCGGAGAAGCTGGCTGCCGCGGCACGAGAGGTGGGGGAGGCTGCGACCTGGCAGACGGTGGACGTGACCGACCCTCGTTCCGTCGAATCGTTCTTCGGCGAACGCGACCGGGTCGATCACGTCTTTACGACCGCGGCGTCCTATCGGGTCGGGCCGATGCTGAAGCTGGACGATGCCGACGCGGCGAGTCCCTTCACCTCCAAATTCTGGGGCCAGTACCACGTGGCCACATACGCGGCACCGCTGCTGCCGCCCGACGGCTCCGTCGTCCTCATGTCCGGCGCCGCGGGGGCGCGGCCCCCGGCGCCCGCTCCTGCCTACGCCGCCTGCAATGCCGCCATCGAAGGACTCGGACGCGGGCTCGCGGTCGAACTCGCTCCTGTACGGGTCAACGTGATCTCGCCGGGCACCGTCGACGGCAATCTTTGGGCACAGCGACCGGCTGAGGAGCGTGACGCCGGCTTCACGCAGTACCGCAACGACACCCTGCTGCACCGGCTCGCAACCGAGGACGAAATCGCTCATGGCGTCCTGTTTCTCTTCACCAACGGCTACATGACCGGTTCGACCATTTATCCGGACGGCGGTTACACGTTGCGCTAGTTGCCGGGGCTGACCACACCGGGCGTCGGTGAAGCTCGCGCGAAGTGCTGTCCGGCCCGCTTCCCCTGAGTCCTGTCCCGTGAGCAACGGGCAGGCTGATGGGGGGCGGGTGGGAGATCGTGCCCGAGGGCGGGACGGCTGAGCCGTCCTTGCCTGGACAGCCCTGCCGCGGGCACGCCGGATCATCGCGGCGTCCGCCTACGCGTCCGCGTCCGCCTCCGCATACGCGTCGCAGAAGCGTGCAACCGATCCTGCGGGGAGGAGGAGCCACGCGGCTCCGATATCCGTCGCCGGATCTCCGGCGCAGAGTTCCGAGGTGGGGGCCGTGGAGAGGGCCGTCAAAAGTTTTTCCACGCTCCACCAATCCATGGGCGTTGCGGTTCCGAATCACGGCAGACACCTCGCCGAGGTGTCGGTCTCGGACCCGGACGACATGCGGTCTCCTCCTTCCCCGTGGAGGCCGCCGGAAAAGGATCGAACGTGATAGCCAAGCGCACCAGCCGCCTCGCCGCACTCGTCGCTCTGCCCGCCGCCATGGCCCTCACCGTGGGCGCCTCGTCCCAGGCCGCCGCCGAGGGCACCGGAGCGTTCCAGATCAATCTGGCGCAGCTGAACGACTCCGGTTCCAAGGGCACGGCGATGCTCAGCCTCCAGGGCAACCGGCTGACGGTGAAGATCGAGTCCGAAGGGCTGGTACCCGGACAGCCCCATGCCCAGCACCTGCACGGTTCCACCGACGGCCATGACTTCCACTGCCCGGATGCGAGCGCCGACACGAACGGCGACGGAGTCATCGACAACACCGAAGCCACGGTTGACTACGGCAACATCAACATCTCCCTCACCACCAAGGGACCCACGGACATGATGAGCGGTCTCGCCGTCGACCGCATGCCCGTGGCGGACGCGCAGGGCAAGCTCTCCTACCAGCGCACGCTCACCGTCTCCCAGGCCGTGGTCGACCACATCAAGGATCTGCACATCGTGCAGCACGGTATCGACCGCAACAACAACCAGAAGTACGACTTCGACGGTGCGGGCAAGAGCGAACTCGATCCCAAGCTCCCCCAGGAGGCCACCGCTCCGACCAACTGCGGTGAGGTCAAAGGTGCTGCGGTGGGGTCCATCCCGGTCGGCGGGGTCGAGACCGGAACCGGGCCCTCCGAGGAGGAAGGGGTGCCGTTCGCGGTGCTGGGGGCCGGAGGTGCCGCCTTCGTGGCGTTGACCGGTGTGCTGGCCGTCATGCGGCGGCGGAAGTCCGTGCTCGCCGCCGGGCGGCCCGGGAACAACGGGAGCGTCGCATGAGCCGCCGGAGTGAGGACAGCGTGATGACCGTACGGCGCCGGGGCCACCGCGTCCTCGGCTGCGCGATGGCCGCGGCACTGGCGAGTGTGCTCGTCGCCGGGTGTGGAGGGCAGGAAACGGCCTCGCCTCCGCCGGTTCCCGCGGGAAAGCCGCCGGCGCAGGGCGGGGACTCCCGGGGCGGGGACTCCCAGGGCGGGGACGCGTCCCAGGGCGGGGCGACGGGTGGAGGGTCCGGGAGCCAGGCTGCCGCGAGCATGCCGAAGTCCGTTCCGCAACGGCTCTCCATCCCGTCGCTCCAGGTCTCCTCCACGCTGGAGACGCTGGGACAGCACAAGAACGGGGCCATGGAGACTCCGCGCGATCCCGACAAGGCGGGCTGGTACCGGCCGGGGCCGACGCCGGGCTCCCAGGGACCCGCCGTGATCGCGGGTCATGTCTCCTGGAACGGCAAGCCGTCGGTGTTCGAGAAGCTGTCGACGATGAAGGCCGGTGACACCATCGAGATCGCCCGGCAGGACGGGAAGACCGCGAAATTCACGGTGGACCGTGTGGCCCAGTACCCGAAGAACAAGTTCCCCACGGTCGAGGTGTACAAGAACATCGACCATGCCGGCCTCCGCCTGATCACCTGCGGTGGCCGGTACGACCAGGGCCGGCACTACTACCCCGACAACGTGGTGGTGTTCGCCAGCCTCACGGGCAGTGCGTAAGCCGAACCCCTGAGAACGGGCCGACGGCCCGGTGCCCTTTACGGGAGGCCGGGCCGCCGGATCGTCCGTGGTGGGCAACCGCCATACTGCGTGCGATCTTTCTGCTCGTCCCGAAGGGAACCCCGCGACGTGTCCTCCACCCCCTCCCTGCCCCTCACGCGCACCCGTGTCGTCATCGTCGGCGCCGGCCCCGCCGGGCTCACCGTGGCGAATCTGCTGCGCGCCGCCGGCGTCGACTGTGTGGTGCTGGAGGCGGAGAGCAGGGAATTCATCGAGCAGCGGCCGCGCGCCGGGTTCATGGAGGAGTGGGCGGTGCATGCGCTGGCCCGGCACGGGCTGGCCGACCGGCTGCTCGAACGCGCGGAAACCCAGGGGGAGTTCGAGTTCCGCTTCGACGGCGAGCGGCACCTCGTGCCGACGGCACAGCTGTCGGGGCGGCACCACTACGTCTATCCACAGCCGCTGCTGGTCACCGACCTGGTGGCGTCGTATGTGGACACGGCGGGCGGTGAGGTGCGCTTCGGCGTGCGCGAGGTGGAGTTGCACGACATCGACGGCGACCGGCCGGCCGTCTCCTACACCGACCCGGTGACCGGGGCCCGGCACCGCATCGCGTGCGACTTCATCGCGGGCTGCGACGGTGCGCGTGGGGTGAGCCGGGCGGCCATACCCGCCGGCCGTGCGGTCCTCACCCGCCACGACCACGGCGTCGCCTGGCTCGCGCTCCTCGCCGAGGCGCCGCCGTCCGCCGACGGTGTGGTCTTCGGCATCCACGAGCGCGGATTTGGTGCCCATATGGCCCGTAGCCCCCAGGTGACCCGCTACTACCTCCAGGTCGAGCCGGGTGCGGACGCCGGGAACTGGTCGCACCGCCGGGTGTGGGACGAGCTGCACACCCGGCTCGCCGCCGCCGGTGCCCCGCCGCTGACCGAAGGGCCGCTGATCGAGAAGGCGGTCCTGGACATGCACGACTACGTGGTGGAGCCGATGACGTACGGCCGCCTCTACCTGGCGGGTGACTCGGCACACCTGGTGGCACCGATCGCCGCCAAGGGCATGAACCTGGCGCTCCACGACGCCCTGCTGCTCGGCGAGGCGCTGATCGCGCACTACCAGGGCGACGACCGCGGCCTCGAAGGCTATGGGCAGGCCTGTCTGCGGCGGGTCTGGCAGTACCTGGAGTTCTCGCAGTGGCTCTCCTACGTGCTGCACGGTGCCTCGTCCGGCGACCGCATGCGGGCGGGCACCGCCACCGCGCGGCTGCGGCGGCTGCTGGGGTCCCCGTCCGCGGCGAAGGCGTTCGCCGGGCTGTACCTCGGCGAGGAGGCGGATCTGTAGTCCCGGCGGGCCGTACCTCGGCGGCGACGCGGATCTGGAGCCCGGTCTGTGCCCCGGCGGGAACGGGATCTGTAGTGTCGTGAGTGTTGTGACCGGCGCTCCCGAAACCGCACGTCCGTGGGGTGATTCACATCCCTGAGTGGGGTGGGTCCCCGGCGGGCCGGGTACGCGGCCACGTGATCGCCGGGCGAGATACCGTTGTGAAGTGGTAGAAATTCGGCGAAAAGCATCGCTGAAACTCCGAGGAAGGGAGACGCCATGTCATCGAAGCGCCGTCGCAAGAAGAAGGCCCGTCGCAAGAACGGTGCCAACCACGGCAAGCGGCCGCAGTCCTGAATCAAGGACGGTGACCTGAGGGACCTCCCCGCGGGGGTTTCTGTGGGCTCCTCGCCTCCGTTCCGGCGGACGCGAGGGGCCCACAGTGGTCACCGCACCCTGGCCCGGTCAGGGCCTGGTCAGGGCCTCGGCCATGTGCTGGGTGGCCTGCGCCTGGGTGGCGTCGCGACGGGTCGGGTTGAACGAGAGCGCCACGCGCCGCTGTTGGTCGCGGGTGGCGAACAGGGCGGAGCAATAGCCGTACCGTTCACCGGTCTTGCCCCACAGCGTGATGCCGTTGACCGTGACGGTCTGCAGGCCGGCGGAGTAGTGCGCGGGGCTGCCGTCCAGCATGCGCACCTCGTCGGTCGCAGGGTGAACATCCGCTCCAGTTGACGAGGCGGCAGAAGCTCGCCGGAAAACAGGGCGGTCAGGAAGCGGTCCAGGTCACCGGTGTGGGAGATCATCTCGCCCTCACCCCAGGCGGGCGACTGGTCGAACGCGGTGATGTCCAGCAAGGACCCGTCCGTCATCTTCATATAGCCGTGCACATGGGGCCCGTGAAGGCGCGGGTCGTTGCCGGGTACGGAGGTGTGCCGCAGGCCCAGCGGGCGCAGAATGCGACGGGCGATCACCTCGCCGTACAGCCGCCCCGTCAGCTCCTCGATCAGCAGTGCCAGAAGGACGTAATTGATGCCCCGGTACTCCTGCTTGGTGCCCGGGGTGAACTTCATGGGACCGTGCGAAACCAGCGCCACGAGCTGGTGGGGCGTCCACCGGTCGTAGCGGTGCCGGGCAATCGACTCCGGGGTGGACAGGTCATGGGGCGGGGCCTGCTCGTCGGGCAGCCCGCTGGTGTGCTGCAGCAGCTGGAACACCGTGACCGGCGGGAAATGCGCCGGCAGCAGGCCCGGGAGACACCGCTGGACCGGTGTCTCCAGCGGGAGCCGGTGTTCGGCCGCGAGCTGCAGGACCACCGTCGCCACGAACACCTTGGTGATACTGCCGATCCGGAACGTGTCCCGCTCATGGATTTCCCGGCCGGTGTCCCGCTCGGCGACCCCGGCGGTGCCGTACCACCGCCCGGCAGCGCCGCTCACCCGTAGTTGGCAGCCGGTCAGCTGCGGATGCGCGAGGTCCCCGACGGCGGCCCGCAACGCCGGCACATTCAGCGGAGGAACGGGCACGGGCACCGGGCCGGTCCGAGGCGGCGGACCGTCCGGCGAGCGGGGCCCGGGCGGACGGGCGGAGGCCCGCGCGGGCCCCGCCGTCGCGGCGGCCACCGCACCGGAGAGCGCGGCTCCCACAACCACCCTGCGGGTCAAGGAGGAACGGCTCGTGAAGGAAGAAGGGCTCATGCCGGACAGCTTTCCGTGCGCCGAGCGCACTGCCTTCAGGGATCTCCCTGATCCGCCCCTGAGCTGCCCCTGAGCGGCCTCGGGACGCCGCCGGCCGGCTATCTGACCCCGGTGGGCATCCTGGTGCTCGCCTTCGGCGCAGGGCCGGTATGGCTCGGCACGATGCTGATCGTGGTGGGAGTGCTGCTGGGTCACATCGTTGAACCGCCCCTCGCCGGCCGAGCCCGATATGAACGGTCACGCCTGACGGCGGCAGGAATGCCCTGGCCGGCCGTGACCGGCTGAGGGAGCCGGCGCCGACGAAGGCGCGTCAGTGGTGGGGCCCCTGCCGGCCGAGCGTCTCCACGGGGGTCGCGCCGGGGCGCGTCCACTGGGGTACGGGCCGGCTGGTCGGGCCCCAGGTGGCGACGCCGTCGGCGTCCGAGCGCCAGTACCAGCAGGCCTGCCGGCCCTCGGACGGGTACCCCTCGCGGACATCGCCGATCACGGGACGGCCCTCGGGATTGTCCTCCCACGCCTCGCCGCGGCCGTAGGGCGTCATGTCGAGCAGGCCGAGGGACCCGTTGACCGGCTCGTTGCCGCGGCCCGTCGTGGAGTAGGTGAGGAACACCCGGTCGCCGTCGCGCAGGAAGCAGACGAGGTGGCCCATTTGCCCGCCGATGGGCGCCGCCACGCCCCGCACCGAGTACCAGGGCTGGGTGTATCCCATGAACGCGACGTAGGGAGCCACCTCGTCCCACGGGCCCGAGGTCAGGACGGCGAACGAGACGCCCCGGGCGTTGAGGTAGACGGCGTCCTTCATGTGCCAGGCCGTCGTGGTGCAGCCCTCGCACTGCCCCTGGTGCGGGGCGCCGTCGTACCACATGTGCTGGTAGACCACGAGCTCGTCGCGCCCCTGGAACAGGTCGAGGAACGGGACCGGCCCGTCGGCGCCGGGGACCTCGACGGTGCCGTCGAGCTCGACCATCGGCAGCCGCCGCCGGGCCGCGGCGATCGCGTCGCCCTCGTGGGTGTGCGCCTTCTCGCGGACCAGCAGCGCCTCGCGCCTCGCCTGCCAGGTGGCCAGGTCGACGACCGGCGGCTTGCCGGGGAGGTCGCTGCTCGCGTTGCCGGGCGTGGTCGTCATGGTGTCCTCCGTGGTGTCTCGTGCCGGGCGGCGTCGTAGGCGTCCTGCGACGCTCACCGGAACAGACTCGCGGCGCGGCCCGGACTCATCGCGGCAAAGGGGCGGGCGCTCTTCGCCGAGCCTGCACGGACCACCTCGGGCTGACAAGTTCACGGCCGCGCTCTTAGACTCGGTGGATGATCTTCATTGTCGTCAAGTTCCCCGTGAAACCCGAGTACGCCGAGGAGTGGCCGCAGCGCGTCGCCTCCTTCACCGGCGCCACCCGCGCCGAGCCCGGAAACCTGTGGTTCGAATGGTCCCGCAGCATCGAGGACCCGAACACCTATGTCCTGGTCGAGGCATTCAAGGACGACGCCGCCGAAGCGCATGTCAACTCCGACCACTTCCGCGCCGGGATCGAGACGATGCGCCCGCTGCTGCGTCGTACTCCGGAGATCGTGAGCACCACCATCGAGGGTGCGAACGGCTGGAGCGCGATGGGCGAGATCACCATCGACTGAGGCCGCTCCGGGGCACCCGCCACGGTCCGTGTCCGTGGCCCGGGCCCGCACGCCCGCCCGGCATGCACCATCGTCAGCGGCGGCCACCCGGGGCACCGCACTCGACGGGAAGGCCCCCGCCTGCTAGGGCCGGGCCGTTGTCACCAAGTGGCTGATGAACCAGTCGCGGGCGAGGTCGGCGACCTGCTGGAGGGCCCCGTGTTCCTCGAAGAGGTGGGTGGCGCCGGGAATGATCTCCAGGCGGGTCTCCGCGCGCAGCGCCGCCTCGGCCTCCCGGTTGAGGTCGATGACCAGGGGGTCGTTGCCGCCCACGATGAGCAGCGTCGGCGCCCGTACGGCGGGGAGCAGCGGTCCGGCGAGGTCGGGGCGGCCGCCGCGGGAGACCACGGCACCGACGTCCGTGTCGGGGGTCGCGGCGGCCCGTAGTGCCGCCGCGGCTCCGGTGCTGGCACCGAAGTAGCCGATCGGGCCCCTGAAGCGGCCGCGCAGCCACCCGGTCGCGTCCGCCAGCCGCTCGGCGAGGGTTTCGGTGTCGAAGACGTTCGACCGGTGGGCTTCCTCCGCCGGTGTGAGCAGGTCGAAGAGCAGGGTGCCCAGGCCCGCTTCGTTCAGGGCCGCGGCAACCAGCCGGTTACGCGGGCTGTGCCGGCTGCTGCCCGAGCCATGGGCGAACATCACCACTGCCAGGGCCCCCGCCGGTACGGTGAGGTCGCCGGTGAGCCGGACCCCGGCGGCGTCGATCGCCACCTCCTCCGCCACATCCGTTTCCTTCCCCACAACCGTTTCCTCCGCCGAGGCCCCTGCCGTCGAGGCCTGTGCCGTCGACGCCTGTGCCAGCAAGGAGACGACCTCGTCGTCCGGGGTCTGGGAGAAGTCCTGGTACCACTCGCCGACGGCGGAGAAGGCGAACGGGGTGGAGAGGCAGACGAATTCATCGGTCGCGCCGCGCAGCCGCTCGGCCGCGTCCGGAGGCGCCACGGGTACCGCGAGCACCACCCGGGCCGCGCCCTGCGCACGTACCACCTGGCATGCGGCGGCCGCGGTGGCGCCGGTGGCGATCCCGTCGTCCACGACGATCGCCGTACGGCCGGTGAGGTCGAGCCGTCGCCGCCCGGCGCGGAAGCGCTCCGCCTGGCGGGTGAGCTCCGCCGCCTCGGCGTGCTCCACGGATGCCAGGTCCGCCTGGTCGAGGCGGCCGCGGCGGACGATGTCGTCGCTGATCACCCGTACGCCGCCCTCGCCGATGGCGCCGAAACCCAGCTCGCGCTGGTAGGGGACCCCCAGCTTGCGGACCACGATCACATCGAGCGGCGCGCCGAGCGCCCGGGCCACTTCGAAGGCCACCGGGACCCCGCCACGCGGCAGGCCCAGCACGACGGGCTCTTCCCCCCGCAGGTGCCCCAGCGATTCGGCGAGGCGGTGCCCCGCCTCCGCACGGTCAGTGAACAGCACGGTGTGCACCCCCTAGCCAGGGGAGACGGTAGCTGCGTTCACACCTCACTTCGAAATAACCCCATCCGCGGGGGCTTCGCAAGTCGGGCCGCGGTGGTGCCCGCTCATTGCCCGGCCGGGCCGGATGGTGGTTACCGTCGGCGTATGAAGGGAATCGGAGCGGTCCTGATCGATATCGACGGCGTGCTCACCGTGTCCTGGAAGGCGCTGCCCGGCGCCGTGGCGGCCATGGAGCGGCTGCGCGCCGCGGGACTCCCGCTGGTGCTGGTCACCAACACCACCTCGCGGACCCGTGCCGCGGTCGCCGGGCGGCTGGCCGAAGAGGGATTCCCCGTCGGTGCCGACGACATCCTGACCGCGCCCGCCGCCACGGCGGCCTACCTGCGCGCCCATCATCCGCACGCACGCTGCCGGCTGATCAGCAGTGGTGAGGTCCGGGCGGATCTGGCCGGTGTGACGCTCGTGGGGGAGGAGGACGGTGTCGAGGGCCGGGAGGCACCGGAGGTGATCGTGTTCGGCGGCGCGGGTGAGGAGTTCAGCTACCCGGCTCTCAACAGCGCCTTCCGGCAGCTGCAGCGCGGTGCCCGGCTGGTCGCCATGCACCGCAATCTGTACTGGCGTACGGCGGACGGGCTCGATCTGGACACCGGAGCCTTCCTGGCGGGGCTGGAACGGGCGGCGGGGGTCGAGGCAACGGTCACCGGCAAACCGGCCGAGGCCTTCTTCGCCACCGCCTTGGCGCACGTCGGTGCCCCGGCCGCGGAGGCGCTGATGGTGGGCGACGACATCGAGTCCGATGTGCTGGCGGCTCAGCGCTGCGGGATCACCGGTGTGCTGGTCAAGACCGGCAAGTACCTGCCGGAGACGCACCGTGCGGCCGGCGGCACGCCTGACCATGTGCTCGCTTCCTTCGCCGAGCTGCCCGGTCTGCTGGGCCTGGCGTGACGGTGCGGGGGGATGGTGCGGGTGTGGCGCGTGCCGTGACGGTGCGCTCGCCTGGCGGGTCGGGCCGGTGAACCGGTGGACCGGCGCGGTCACGGGCGGTCATCCCGTGGCCGGGTCCTCGGCGCGCCGGTAGTGGAGGAGGATACGCCCCGGCCGGCCGCCGTCGTTGCCGAAGGACCGGGTCCCGGCGAGCCGCAGAAAGGTCGGGGCCATGGCGTCCGCGGTCCGGAAGAGGGGCTTGCCCCGGCCGATGAGGACCGGATGGACGTAGACGTGGTACTCGTCGATCAGATCGTGCGCCATGAATGCCGCGGCGAGACCGGCGCCACTGAGCACCAGGTCGCCACCCGGCTGCGCCGTGTGCGCTGCGCCGGCGCGCCGGGAGGGCGGGCACCGTCATCACCGCGGGTCGCCGAGCAGTACCGCGATCTCCGCGGCCGTCCAGTGCCCCTCGGCTCCCGGACAGCCGGCAAGGTACTCGGCGGTCCGGTGCGCGCTCCATCCGTGGGAGGCGACGATGCCGGCCGCGATGTGCCGCAGGTAGGCCGCCGAGGGCGGGTTCAGGGCGATGTCCTGGCTGCTCCAAGGGGAGGTGAAGGTCAGCACCGGGTAACCGTCCAGCAGTCCGGCACACACCAGGGTTTCGTACCGGCCGGGACCCGTCCGCGCCCGGCCGCGGGTCAGGACTTCCGTCAGGTCGAGATCCCGGCCGGGCTCCCGGTACATCTCCTGAGCGGCGATATCGGAGAACTGAGGCAGCGTCAGGAAATAGCTCTGGGCGGGGAGTTCGGTGCGCCCGGGGCGCAATCGGCCGGCTGCGTCACCGTCACCGTGTCCCCGGCCGGTTGGTCCACCGGACCGCCGGCCGGCTGCGCCTCCGCCAGGTGCGCGATCCAGGTCCAGGTCCGAGTCCAGGTCCGCGTCCGGGCCCGGGCCGGGTTCGGGCTCGGGCCCGGTGCCAGGCCCGGGGTCGTAGAAGGCCCTGCCGCCGGTCCACACCCGCGATTCCGTGGCGAAGTACAGCAGGCCGGGCAGCATGACCGGTGTCGTGCGCGCGGGCGGGCGGGGGTCCCGGCAGCCCGGGTGGGTGCGCAGCCCGCCAGGGGGTCGCCCACCGGCCAGATAGCAGGCCAGCCGCTCGGCGTGCATGTTGGAGCCGTATGCGGCGTACCAGAGGCGGCGGACGGGGGTGAGGCGGCGCACGGTTTCGGGGGAGTGGTCCAGGGCTTCGAGGCGTTGGGGCCTGATCACGTCCTCACGCTACGCGGCCCGGACCGCCACGGCGGCGTCCGGCGGGGTCCGCGGCGGGCCCGCAGGTCCAACGCCTCCGGCAGGCTCCACCGCCTCCCGCCGGGACAGCGGGCTCCGGCGGGGCCGGCGGTGCCCGGCTGCCAGGGCCCGGGCCGCCGAGCCGTCCCTCCGTAGCGCCGGCGCCGCGACGCGGTGAAGTGCAGGTGAATGGACGGGACGGCCGGTCTGACGTGGCTTGATCGTTTCCCCTACGGGTTTTGCCGCGAGTGGTCTGGAGATGCGCACTGCACGGACAGGACCGGTCGGAAGGGACCGGTCCCACAGAGCCGGACGGACAGGACCGACGGACAGGACCGACGGACAGGACCGGTCCGAAGGACAGCCGGTGCCGGGTCTTCGACCGGGTGCCGGGGGACGGAGGCAGTGTGGCGGACGAGGTGTCAGGGCGAGAGGACGCCGGGATACGCGGGGCAGGGGTGGCCGGCCGCCGCCCCGCAATGCCCTCTCCAGCGCCGGATGCCAGCCGGCGTCACCTGCTCGCGGCCACGGCAGCGGCGGGGCTGGGGCTGCTCACGGCGTGCGGGCAGTCTTCCCGTGCGGACTCCGCGCCCAAGGCGTCGCCCCCCGGCGGCTCGCCGGCCTCCCCGTCCGCCGGCGCCACCCCGGGCCCGTCCGGTTCCGCGACGGCGCCCCCGTCGGCCCGCCCGACGAAGCGGCGCCGCGCCGAACTTCCCCGTGGTGGACGGGAGTTGTTCCCGCGCTACCGGCTGGTCGGGTTCTGTGGCCTGCCCGGGGCGGCGGCGCTCGGCCGGCTGGGGACCGGTGACCCGGAGCAGCGGGCCGCCCAGGCGGAGAAGGTGGCGCACGAGTACGCCGCGGGGCGCGAACCACTCCCCGTGCTCGAACTTCTGGCGACGGTGGCCAACTCCACGGCCGGCCCGGACGGCGCCTACCGCTCCCGGACGCCCGCGGCCACCATCCGCCGCTTCCACCGCCTGGCACGCGACCGGCGGGCGTTGCTGCTGCTGAACATCCAGCCGGGCCGTGCCTCGGTGCTCGGCGAGGTCAAGGCGCTGCGCGACTGGCTCGTCCACCCCGATGTGGGGATCGCGCTCGACCCGGAGTGGGAGATGGGCTCCGGTGAGGTGCCGGGGGATGCCTACGGGCACACCGACGGCCATGAGCTGACCAAGGTGGCCCGCTATCTGTCCGGGCTGGTGCGGGAGCACGACCTGCCGGAGAAGCCGCTGGTCTTCCACCAGGTCGCCACGTCCGTCGTGGGCGACCAGTCCGCCCTGCGCCCCCAGCCCGGCGTGGCGCTCATCAAGAGCGCCGACGGCATCGGCTCGCCGGGCCTGAAGCGCGGGACCTGGCACCAACTGGTCAAGGATCTGCCCGACGGCCTCCACACCGGTTTCAAGCTGTTCTACGAGGAGGACGCGAAGGGCAGCCGCCTGATGACGCCGAAGGAGGTGCTGGCCCTGCGGCCGCAGCCGGAGTACGTGATGTACGAGTGAGCCGGCCGGCCCGCTGCGCGCTCTGCCGGCGGGCCCGTGCACGGGTACACGGGCGCGACCCGGGCCGGGGCGCACCCACCCGGAGACGGGCGAGAAGATCCTCTTCG
>NZ_JBEYVM010000034.1:0-38017 GCF_040643995.1 Streptomyces sp. NPDC047049
GCGGAATTCCTCGTTGACGCATAATCACGTCACGGTCGAATTTCGGCATGCCGAAATTGGTCCCGGTGAGGGGCCGTGCAGTAGTGGTGTGCCGCTGTTGCGGCGGGATGGCTGCCCGGCGCCTGTCGGCTCCGTGGCAACTCGGAGGACACTACACGAGGGGTTGGGGTTGTTCAAACCCGTGACGAGGGAGGGCTTGCCGGGTACTTTGGGTGCATGACTACGCATGCGCTCGTACAGCTGTGGTGGCTCGCCTGACGGCGGCCGACCAGCAGCGCATGCATGACCACGGCCGCCGCTTCGGCGGCCGTTTGCGTATCTCCTTCTCGTAGCCGGCCGGCGGGGTCGGCGGTCTCGGCACGCACTTCGCGGAGTGCGGGAGTTCGGGAGACGAAGGATGAACGAGATGGCGACGGCCACGGCGATGGCGACCGGTGCGCGTACGCGGATCTTCAGTGGGGTGCAGCCGACGGGGCATCTGACGCTGGGGAACTACCTCGGGGCGATGCGGCGGTGGGCCGAGGTGGACCAGCACCGTGCGGAGGCGCTGTTCTGCGTGGTGGATCTGCATGCGCTGACCGTGGAGCACGATCCGGCGCGGGTGCGGCGCCTCAGCCGGCAGGCCGCGACGTTGCTGCTGGCCTCGGGGCTGGATCCGGAGCTCTGCACGGTGTTCGTGCAGAGTCAGGTGGATGAGCATCTGCGGTTGTCGTATCTGATGGAGTGCACGGCCTCCGACGGGGAGATGCGGCGCATGATCCAGTACAAGGAGAAGGCGGCGCGGGAGCAGGCGCGGGGCGGGAGTGTGCGGCTGTCGTTGCTGACGTATCCGGCGCTGATGGCGGCGGACATCCTGGCGTACGGGACGGATGAGGTGCCGGTCGGGGAGGACCAGGCACAGCATGTGGAACTGACGCGGGATCTCGCGGTGCGGTTCAACCAGCGGTACGGGGCGACGTTCGTGGTGCCGAGGACCGTGCATCCGCCCGTGGCGGCGCGGGTGAAGGATCTGCAGGAGCCGACGTCGAAGATGGGGAAGTCGCACGCCCGGACCGCGGGGGTCGTCTATGTGCTGGACGAGCCGGAGGCGGTGCGGAAGAAGGTGATGCGGGCGGTGACGGATTCGGAGCGGGACGTCTCGTACGAGCCGGAGCGGCGGCCCGGGGTGGCGAATCTGCTGGAGGTGCTGGCCGCGTGTGCGGGGGGTGATCCGGAGCGGTTGGCCAAGGGGTACGACTCGTGCGGCGCGTTGAAGAAGGACGTCGCGGAGGCCGTGGTGGAGATGCTCCGGCCGGTGCGGGCACGGCATGCGGAGCTGGCGGCGGAGCCGGGGCAGGTCGATGCGGTGCTGCTGGCCGGGGCCGAGCGGGCGCGGGGGCTGGCCAGGCCGCGGGTGGACGCCGCGTTCGAGGCGGTGGGGTTGCTGCGCAGGAGGTGAAGGGGAGGCGTGGGGGGGCGGGCGGCCCGTCGGGGCGGCCCTGCCCCCTCCTCCCCCAGTTGGCGGCCTCGTGAGGGGAGGGGGCTGCCGTGTGACGGGGCCCTTCTCCCGTCGGGAGCGCCCGTCGGTTCCGCTGTCCGCGTCAGCCGTTGCCGGAGGCGAGTTCGCGGCTGCGGTCGCGGGCGGCCTCCAGGGCTGCGATCAGGGCGGCACGTACGCCGTGGTTCTCGAGTTCGCGGATGGCGTTGATGGTGGTGCCGGCCGGGGACGTGACGTTCTCGCGGAGCTTGACGGGGTGTTCGCCGCTGTCGCGGAGCATCACCGCGGCGCCGATGGCGGCCTGGACGATGAGGTCGTGGGCCTTGTCGCGGGGCAGGCCGAGGAGGATGCCGGCGTCGGTCATGGCCTCGACGAGGAAGTAGAAGTACGCCGGGCCCGAGCCGGAGAGTGCGGTGCAGGCGTCCTGCTGGGACTCCGGGACGCGGAGGGTCTTGCCGACGCCGGAGAAGATTTCCTCGGCGCGGGTGAGGTGGGTGCCGGTGGCGTGGGTGCCGGCGGAGATGACGGACATCGCCTCGTCGACGAGGGCGGGGGTGTTCGTCATGACCCGTACGACCGGGGTGCCGGCGGCCAGGCGTTCCTCGAAGTAGGAGGTGGGGATGCCGGCGGCGCCGCTGATGACCAGGCGGTCGGTGGGGACGTGCGGGGCCAGCTCGGTCATCAGGGCGCCCATGTCCTGGGGCTTGACGGTGAGGATGAGGGTGTCGGCGGACTTGGCGGCCTCGGCGTTGCTGACCGCCTCGACGCCGTAGCGGGCGTGCAGCTGCTCGGCGCGTTCCCGACGGCGGGCGGTGACCAGGAGGTCGGAGGGTGCCCAGCCGCCTCGGATCATTCCGCTGAGCAGGGCTTCGCCGATTTTTCCGGTGCCGAGTACTGCGACCTTCTGGGTCATCGTGCGGGTTCACCTTTCCGCTGCGCTGGCGTTTCCCGGCCATCCTCGCACCGTGGGGGTTCCGCTTCGGGTTCCGCATGGGGTTCGGCATCGGGTTCGGCTGCCTCCCCGTGGGGTGCCGCCTTGCCCCCCGCCGGGCGGGGTCATGTCGTACGGCGGCGGAGAGTGGCGGCGCCGAGGGCGAGGACGAGGAGGGCGCAGCCGCTGACGACGAGGACGTCGCGGAGGAAGTCGCCGGTGAGGTCGGGGTGGGTGAGGACCTGGTTCATCCCGTCGACGGCATAGGACATCGGGAGGAGGTCGGAGAGCTTTTCCAGGGCCGGCTGCATGGTGTCGCGCGGGGTGAACAGGCCGCAGAGCAGTAGTTGGGGCATCAGAACGGCGGGCATGAACTGGACGGCCTGGAATTCGGAGGCGGCGAAGGCCGAGACGAACAGGCCGAGTGCGGTGCCGAGGAGGGCGTCCAGGACGGCGACGAGCAGGAGCAGCCAGGCGGAGCCGGTGATGTCGAGGCCGAGGACCCAGACGGACAGGGCCGTGGCGAGGGCCGACTGGACGATCGCCAGCAGGCCGAAGGCCAGGGCGTAGCCGCTGATCAGGTCGGCCTTGCCGAGGGGCAGGGCGAGCAGGCGTTCCAGGGTTCCCGAGGTGCGTTCGCGGAGGGTGGCGATGGAGGTCACCAGGAACATCGTGATCATCGGGAAGATGCCGAGGAGCGAGGCGCCGATGTTGTCGAACGTCTCGGGGCGGGCGTCGAAGACGTAGCGGAGCAGGGCGATCATCACGCACGGGACGACGAGCATCAGCGCGATGGTGCGGGGGTCGTGGCGGAGCTGGCGCAGGACCCGGGCGGCGGTGGCCAGGGCGCGGGACGGGGAGAAGGGGGCGCGGCGCGGCGCGGGGGCGGAGCTCGGCGGCCCGGCGGGGAGGGGCCCGGTGGCGGGGAGAGGTCCGGGGCGTGGTTCGGGCAGAGGTGGGCTGGTCATCGTGCTGATTCCTTGGGGGTGGCGGTGTCGGGCGCCGATGGGGCGGCCGCGGTCCTGGCCTCGTCGACCAGGTGGAGGAAGGCGGCCTCGACGGTCGGGGAGCCGGTGCGGTCGCGGAGTGCGTCGGGTGCGCCGTCGGCGAGGATGCGGCCCTCGCGCATCAGGAGCAGCCGGTGGCAGCGCTCGGCCTCGTCCATGACGTGCGAGGAGACGAGGAGGGTGGCGCCGCGGTCGGTGGCGAGGGTGTGGAAGAGGTGCCACAGGTCGCGGCGGAGGACGGGGTCCAGGCCGACGGTGGGTTCGTCGAGGACGAGGAGTTCGGGGGCGCCGAGCAGGGCCACCCCGAGGGAGACCCGGCTGCGCTGGCCGCCGGAGAGGTTGCCGGCGAGGGCGTCGGCACGGCCGGTGAGGTCGACGTCCTCGATGGCACGGATGACGCTTTCGCGGCGCCGGGCGCGGGCCGCCCGGCCGGGATGCAGGACGGCGGCGAAGTAGTCGAGGTTCTGGCGGACGGTGAGGTCGTCGTAGACGGACGGGTCCTGGGTGACATAGCCGATGCGGGGGCGCAGTGCGGGGTCGCCGGCGGGCCGGCCGAGGACGTCGAGGGTGCCGGTGACTTTGGCCTGGGTGCCGACAATGGCGCGCATCAGGGTGGATTTGCCGCACCCGGAGGGGCCGAGGAGGCCGGTGACGCGGCCGCGGGGGACGTCGAAGGCGAGGGCGTCGAGGACGGTGCGGCCGCCGCGGATGACGGTGAGGTCGTGGGCGTGGATGGCGGGGTCGGCGGGGTCGGCGGGGTCGGCGGGGTCGCGGCCATAATTCATCACGTGATGAATAATGCTCCGGGTGGGGTGGAGGGTCAAGGGCTGGGCCAGGGTGGTGAGTGGTGGGTGGGGCCGGCGGGTGGCCGAGGCATGGGGGTGGTGATGCGGCCGGGTGTGGTGCACGGGCGGCGCACGGCGAGGAACTGTGCACCCCGGCGGGCGCCGTAGTGAAGAGAACCGGCCGTCCATGGCCGATAACTCCGCGTTTACAGGGTGGTTACAAATTGGCCTGTAGTCCTGCGCGTTGGCTTGGACACAATGGGGGTGACCTGTCCAGCCGCGCCGGGAGGGGCGACGATGGCGAAGATCCGGGTCGGCGGCCTCGGCCGGCTCCTGCTGATCGTCTTGACCGTCGTGCTGGCCCTGTCCCTCGGCGCGGAGGCCGTGTACGGAGAACACGCGCCTGCCGCACCGACCGCGAACGGCGCCGGTCGTACCGCGCCCTCCGGCACCGACCCCCGGGCGTCCGACACCTCGGCCTCGGAGCATCCGGAATCCGGCAGTGACCGCTGCCCGCCGCGCCGCGACGGGCGTTCCGCGGCCTCGGTGAGCGCGCCGACGCCACCGGTCACCGCCGTCTCGACCGCCGGACGGGGACGGGACCGGTCCGAGGGCGGGCTGTGCCTGACCGCCCCGTTGACCGGACGGCAGGCCGTACCGCTGACGAGATCCGGCGAACTGCCGCTCCAACACGCCGTCTTCCGCTGCTGAGAGCGGAGAGGGCGGGGTCGGCGGAGACGGCGGAGACGGCGAAGACGGCGGCGTGCTAAGAGCCGAGAGCCACCCCTAAGACGCCGTCCAAGGGTCTCCTCTGCCCGCGCGTCCGGAGGAGGGCCTTCCCGGTCCTCGTATCCGACGGATCCAGCCCTCGCCATCGCCCGGCGTCTGCTCGTGCGCATCCGCGCGCGTCCACTCGTGCGCTTCCACTCGCGCGCGTCAGTTCGCACGCATCGATTCGTGCGCATCGATTCGTGCGCGTCAATTCGTGCGCGTCAATTCGTGTCCGTTCACGGTCGGTTCGCGGTCGTTTCGTGCTCGTCCTCGGCCGTGCGTACCCGCGTGTATCCGTGCGTCACCGCATCTCACACTCGTTGGAGGCATCCCCATGCGTAGGTCCCGTGTTGCCCGTCAACGTCAATTCCGGCCGTCCATACCGTCACGGCAGGCGCTGTCGGTCTGGCGCGCCGATGTCACCGCTTCGCTCGTCGTCTTTCTCGTCGCCGTCCCGCTGTGTGTCGGGGTGGCCGTCGCGTCCGGGGTGCCGGCCGAACTGGGGCTGGTCACCGGGATCGTCGGCGGACTGCTCACCGGATTACTGCCCGGCAGCAGTCTGCAGGTCAGCGGCCCGGCCGCGGGGCTGACCGTGCTGGTCTTCGAGGCCGTGCAGGAGTACGGGCTCGGCACGCTGGGTGCGCTGGTGCTGATCGCCGGGGTGCTGCAGCTGGCCATGGGGGCGCTGCGGCTCGGGCGCTGGTTCCGGGCCATCTCCGTGGCGGTCGTCCAGGGGATGCTCGCGGGCATCGGGCTGGTGCTGATCGCCGGGCAGTTGTACGCCCTGGTGGACGCCAAGGCGCCGGGCGGCGGGCCGGCGAATCTGGGCGGGCTGCCGAAACTGGCGGCGGACACCGCCGGGTCCGGTGCCTCGCTCACGGCGCTGGCGGTGGGCGCGGGGACCATCGTGCTGCTGGTGCTGTGGCCGAAGTGGCGGCGCGCGGCGCGGGTGGTGCCGGCGCCGCTGGTGGGCGTGGCGCTGGCGACGGTCGTGGTCTGGATGCTGGATCTGCCGGTGGCCCGGGTCGAGGTGGCGGGCCTGCTGGATGTCGTCCAGCCGCCGGGCAGCGCGGACTTCCTGCGGCTGACGGAGGCGGGGGCGGTGGCCGGTGCGCTGGGCACCGTGCTGGCGTTCACCCTGATCGCGTCGGCGGAGTCACTGTTCTCCGCGGCCGCGGTGGACCGGCTGCACGACGGGCCGCGGACCGATTACGACAAGGAGCTGATGGCTCAGGGCGCGGGCAACACGGTGTGCGGCCTGCTGGGGGCGCTGCCGATGACCGCGGTGATCGTCCGCAGCTCCGCGAATGTGCACGCCGGGGCCCGCACCAAGGCCTCGCGTGTGCTGCACGGGGCGTGGCTGCTGCTCTTCGCGGTGGCCCTTCCGGCGGCACTGGGCGTGGTGCCGCTCGCGGCGCTGGCCGGTGTACTGGTGCACGCGGGCGGCAAGTTGCTGCCGGTGAAGCAGTGGCGTCCGCTGTGGCGTGAGCACCGGGGTGAGGCCGTGGTGCTCGCCGCGACGGCGGTGGCGATCGTGGCCACCAACATGTTCGAGGGGGTGCTGCTGGGGCTGCTGATGGCGGTGGCCAAGTCTGCGTGGGAGACCTCGCACGTCCACCTGGAGATCGTGGAGCTGGACGAGCCGGTGGCACCGGTCGCCGGGGGCGCGAAGGCCGGCGATGCCGCGGCCGGTCTCGGGGCGGACGGACGCGGGCCGGACGGACGCGGGCCGGACGGACGCGGGCCGGACGGTCATGGAACCCGCGGGACGGACGGCTCCGGCACCCGGCGCCCCGTCCTCGTACGGGCCTTGGGCCATGCCACCTTCCTGCGGCTGCCGAAGCTGCTGGACCAGTTGGAGGCGCTGCCCAAGGACCGGGAGATACAGCTCGATCTGTCGGGGCTGCGGCACCTCGACCATGCGTGTGCGGCGGCGCTCGGCAACTGGGAGGAGCAGCAGCGGCGCGGACCGGGCGGGACCACCCGGCAGAAGACACCGTCCGTCGCCCCGTAGGGCAGCCCAGGGCCCGTAAGGCAACGCAGCCCCGTCGGGCAGCGCAGGCCCCCTGACGCAACCCGGGCCCGTAAGGCAACGCAAACCAGCGGGAATAGCCCGGCGTTGCGGCGGAAATGACCGTAGGGTCGGCATGCTCGTGACCGCCGACCCTTGGAGCGCTGTGATTCGCCGGCCTTTCCGCTACTGCGGTGCGACCGCCGCCCTGTCCGTCGCCCTGCTGCTCTCCTCGTGCACGAACGGCGCCGGCGGCGCCCGGGGAGCGGCGGGCAGCGGCGGGGTGGGCGATCCGCTCTTCCCGGCGCTCGGCAACGGCGGCTATCAGGTGCGCCATTACGGGCTCGATCTCGACTACGACGTGAAGAAGAAACGGCTGGACGCGACCGCCGACATCACCTCCGAGGCCACCGAGAACCTGCGGTCCTTCCAGCTCGATCTGCAGGGGCTGCGGGTGTCGGACGTCCGGGTCGACGGCAAGGACGCCGCGTTCTCCCGTAAGGGGCACAAGCTGATCGTCCGGCCGGCCGAGGGCCTGAGGAAGGGCGCGCAGTTCCGTACGACCGTCGACTACGGCGGCACACCGCAGGAGCTGAAGGATCCGGACGGGACGACGGAGGGGTGGGTCAAGACCGCCGACGGGGCGTTCGTCTCGGGCGAGCCCGCCGGGTCCATGACCTGGTTCCCCGGCAACAACCACCCCGAGGACAAGGCGGCCTACGACTTCACGATCACCGTGCCGAAGGGCTATACCGCCGTCGCCAACGGGGATCTGCGGTCGGAGAGGACGGCCGGCGGCCGGACCACCTTCCGGTGGCACAACGGGCAGCCCATGGCCAGTTACCTCGCCACGGCCACCATCGGCCGTTTCGACGTCCACCGGTCCCGTACGGCCGACGGGCTGCCCCTGTACGTCGCGGTGGACCCGGCGGAGGCCAAGGCGAGCAAGGGGCCGCTGGAGCAGCTGCCGGAGATCCTGAAATGGGAGAGCGGGCTGTTCGGCCGCTATCCCTTCTCCTCCGCGGGCGCGATCGTCGATGACACCCCGGCCCGGATCACGTGGATGGCGCTGGAGACCCAGACCAAGCCGGTCTACGCCGGGGCGCCGGACACCGTGACCGTGGTGCACGAGATGGCCCACCAGTGGTTCGGCGACTCGGTGACCCCGAAGACCTGGAAGGACACCTGGCTCAACGAGGCCTTCGCGACCTACGCCGAGTGGCTGTGGGAGGAGCACAAGGGCGGCAAGACCCCGCAGCAGCAGTTCGACGCGCTCTACAAGGACAAGACGGACCCGCAGCGCTGGGCCTTCCCGCCGGGCAATCCGGGCAAGGCGAAGAACGTGACCGGGGTGCCCGTCTACGAGCGGGGCGCGATGCTGCTCCAGGAGCTGCGGAACGCGGTCGGCGACAAGGCCTTCTTCCGGATCCTCAAGGAGTGGCCCGCCAAGTACCGCTACTCCACCGCCGACGCGAAGGAATTCATCGCCTTCTGCCAGGAGCGCACGGATGTGGATCTGTCCGGGCTGTTCGACAAGTGGCTGTACGGCAAGGGGAAGCCGGAACGGGAGTAGCGCCCACCGGCCCACCACTCACCGGCCGATGCCGGGGATGAGGCCGGCGATGTCCGGGCGGCGGGCCGCCAGCCGCAGGACGCGGACGGCGTTGCGGACCACCTGCTCCTTGACGCGGGCGGCCGGACGGCCCGTCAGCACCCGCTCGCGCGGGGTGTCGTCGGCCCGTAGTGACTGGATCAGACCGTCGTGCCGTCCCAGGCTCACGCACTGCACGAAGAACGTGTACGACAGCGGGCGGGGCGCGGCGCCGCGCGACTCGGCGATGATCGCGCCGGCCACGTGTGAGCCCGTCGGCAGCGCGGTGGCGCAGGCCATCCGCAGGGCTCCGGCGCGGGGTGTGCGGGCCGCGGCCGCGTCGCCCGCGGCGTAGATGTCGGGGTGGCCGGCCGAGCGCAGTGCCCCATCGACCAGGATCCGGCCGGTGACCGGGTCGGTCTCCAGCCCCGCGTCCCGCGCGAGCCCCCCGGCGGCGGCCATGGCGCCGGTCCACAGCACGGCGTCGGCGTCGGCATCGTCCCCGTCGGCGACCCGGCGGCCCTCTTCGACGCGGACGTGCAGGCGGTCGAGGACGGTACGGACATGCTCCCGGCCGCGGGCCGACAGCCCTGCGCCGATCACGCCGCCGGTCAGCAGCCGGACCTGCCACCCGGGGTGGGATTCGGCGATCTCGGCGGCCATCTCGATGCCGGTCAGGCCGCCGCCGACCACGGCCAGCGTGCCCGGACCGTCCCGCAGCCGCTTGTGCAGGGCGGCGGCGCTCTCGGCGGTGAAGGCCCGCTCCCACGGGCCTCGGGCGGGGGCGTCCGAGGGGGCGGTGTCCCGCAGATCGGTGCCCCGCAGGTCGGTGCCCCGCGGATCGGTGCCCCGCAGATCGGTGTGGCTGCCGAGGGTGTAGACGAGCCGGTCGTAAAGGAGGGTGCGGCCGCAGTCGGTGTGCACGGCGCGGGCGTCCGGGTCCAGCGCGGTGGCGCGGGCGGCCAGATGCTCGATGCCGGTGCCGGTGCCGTGCAGCATCGCGGCCCGGGAGTGGTCCACCACGGGGCGCCCGGCGGCCAGTTCGTGCAGGCGCACCCGTTCGGTGAAACGGTCGCTGGGGTCGACCAGGGTCACCTGCGCGTACGGGGCGAGCCGGAGCGCGGCCATGGTGCCCGCGTAGCCACCCCCGAGAACCACGACCCGCAGCCGCTGCCGTGCCACGCTCTTCATGCTGCCTCCTGCTCGTGCCTGCTCGTGCTCGTGCCTGCTCCTGCTCGTGCCTGCTCGTGCTCCTGGGGCACCGGGCGCCGCGCCGGGTCGTGCGGCGTCGGGAGGGGGACGACGCAGGGCGGCGCGGTGTGACACCCCTAGAACCGGTCGGGGGCGGGGCCGGAGCCGGGGGCGGGGTCGAGTGGGAGGTGGAGGCCAAGGTCGAGGTGGCCGAGCTTGTCGGGGTTGATGACGGCGTCCACCTCCGTGATCCGCCCGGCGTGGACGGTGAAGGCGAACACCCCGGCCTGCTCGCCCACCGTGTCGACGAAGACCAGCCCGGTGGCTCCGTTGACCTCCGCCAACGTGACCCGCAGCCCCTCCCGTTGGGTGCCACGGGTGACCAGGCCCCGCACAAAGCGGGCCACCTTCTCGCGGCCCAGAACCGGCCGGCGGGCGGAACTCACCTTGCCGCCGCCGTCCGAACGCCAGACGATCTCCGGGTCGAGTACGGACAGCAGCGCATCGAAATCGCCGCCCATGACGGCGGACAGGAAGGCCTCGACGGTGCGGCGGTGCTCCGCGCGGTCGACGGTGCGACGCGGCGCCTCGGCCCGTACCCGCTTGCGGGCGCGGGAGGCCAACTGCCGTACGGACTCCGGGGTGCGGCCGACCGCCTCGGCGACCTCCGGGAAGGGGACCGCGAAGACGTCGTGGAGGATGAAGGCGGTGCGTTCGGCCGGCGTCAGCCGCTCCATGACGGTGAGCAGCGCCATCCCCACGGATTCGTCGAGCGTCACCCGGTCCTCGGGGCCGCCGGGGCCGACGGGGCTCCCGGGGCTCACTGCGCCTGCCGCGCCGAGGGGCAGCCGGCCACCGGTGCCGTCGAGCAACGGCTCCGGCAGCCAGGGCCCGACATAGGTCTCGCGGCGGGCACGGGCCGAGCCCAGCAGGTCGTAACAGATGCGGCTCACCACGGTGGTGAGGTAGCCGCGCGGGCTGGCCACCTGCTGATCGTCGGGCAGCGCCTGCCAGCGCAGCCACGCCTCCTGCACGGCGTCGTCGGCATCGGTGACCGTGCCCATGATCCGGTAGGCGATGGCCCACAGCCGCCCGCGCTGTTCTTCGAACTGCGCCAGCCGGTCGGCGTCTTGCGCCAGTTGGCCGGTGTCGTGAGCGGGCCGGCCGGCGTCTTGCGCGCTCCTTGCTCGTGCCGTACCCGTACCCGTCTCCGGCTCCGTCGCCCGCTCCGGCTGCGTCATCGTCCGTTCCTCCGCTTCCGTTCCGGCCCTTTGGGGTCCGCCCCTTACGACGAGGCAGGCGGCCGGAGTGTGACAGTCAGGTCGAGCGCGTAGGCCTCCTCGACGATGCCGTCCGGGAAGATCTTCAGCACGGCCGCCCGCTCGTCCTCCAGGACGGGGGCCGCGGCCGCCGGGCCGATGGCGGAGAAGTACGAGCGGCTGCCCAGCATCGCGAGGTGGGTGTCGAGGGGGACCCGCCGCGTCCAGTGCAGGACGCGGAAGGCGGACTCCAGGCCGAGGCCAAGGCCACGGAGCAGGTCAGGAGCCTCCGGCGCGACGCCGTGGCGGTGGTATCCGAGTAGCCGGCGGGCGAGCCGGGCCTCCTGTTCGGCGGCCCATCCGACGTCTGGGTCGGGGATGTTCCACCACAGCGCGAGGGCACCGCCGGGCCGCAGCACCCTCAGGGCTTCGGGGACCGACCGGGCCGGTGCGGTCCAGTGCCAGGCCTGTGCGTAGCTGACGAGGTCGAAGCCCGCGTCGTCGGAGAACGGCAGCGCATCGCCGAGGGCGCGGACGAGCGGCGTCCCCGGATGGGCGGCGCGCAGCTCGGCGGCCATCGCGGCACCCGGCTCCACGGCGGTGACCCGCGCTCCGCGCCCGGCCAGCAGCCCGGTCGCGATACCGGTCCCGGCCCCGACGTCCAGCACCCGCGCCCCGTCCAGCGACTGCCCGGCCAGTTCCTCGATGGCGTCGAAGAGGGCCGGCGGATAGCCGGGGCGGGCGGCGGCGTACTGGGCGGCCACCGCGTCGAACGACCGGGCGAGGGTGGCGTGGGACGGTGGCGGAGCGGGGGGTACCGCCGACGAGAGGGGCAGCGGTACGGGCTGGGGCGTCAGGGGCAGTTGTTCCGGCGGGGGTCGGTGCGGCATGCGACTCATCCTGCCAACGGCACCGGGCGCGCACGGGGCCGATGAAAAGTCGGAGCAAGTTCTTCTCGTCGGCGCGCTGCTCCAGCGGCGCTTCCTCAGCGGCGTTTCTTGGGCCGGGACTTCTTGGCGGCCGGATTGCCGGTACGGGCGCCGCGGCGGCGTTCGTACCGCTCACGGGCCGCGGTGTACTCGGCGCGGTGCAGCTTCTCGCCCGGAGCCTCGACGAGACTGCGGCAGAAATAGGCGAGCAGCGAGCCGATGAAGCCGATCAGCATCAGGCCCTGGGACGATGTGTCGGCCGCGCTCCGGGCGGCCGTATCGGGGCGGCGGACGAAGCCGTCCCAAGTACGGCGGAAGGCCAGGGCACTGCAGATGGCGAAGCCCGCGACGACGAGGATGCCGACGAACGGGCCGACGGCGGCGATCTCCAGGCCCTGGAACGCGAAGCGCAGCACGACCGCTCCGGCGGCGGCGAGCGCGAGCGAGCCCACCGCGACACCGGCCCGGCGCAGGCCGTAGCCGCCCTCGTGGTCGACCCAGGTGGTGCCGAAGAACCGGATCTCCGCCGGCTCGGGACCCCCACGCTCGGGACCGCCACGCTCGGGGCCGCCACGCTCGGGCGCCCCGCTCCCGGACCCGCCGGGCTCCGGGCTTCCGGCGGGCCTCTGCTCATCGCTCATGGCAGCGATTATCTACGGCGGGTCCGGTTCCGGCGGTGCGGTGATGGTGGCGGTGCGGTGATGGTGGCGGTGCGCTGGGGGGTGCGGTGCGCTGGGGGGGTGCGGTGTGCTGGGGAGTGCGGTGCGCTGGTGGCGGCGGTATGGCAGTGGTGCCGCGGTGTGCGCGGCCGCGGGACTGTGTGCCCCCGCGGCCGCGCGGCGCTCCGGTCCCGCGCCTCAGCTCGTGCAGCGCGGCGCGACCATGCCGCTGCTTCCCGTCCGGACGTAGGCGTCGGAGACGTACTGGCCGGGCCCGATGCTGTCCCAGATGTCCGAGGTGCCGTACGGGCCGCTGACCGACTGCCCGTGGCGCTGGCAGCGGATCTGGACCCGGGCCCCCTCCGCCAGCTCGCGGACGACCGGGTAGTTGGTGCCGGGGCCCTGGCGGACCTTGAGGCGGTAGCCGGGTGCGACCGGGTAGGTGGAGCCGCCGGCCGCGGCGGCGAGCGCCTGCTCCCCGGCCGGTTCCACGGAGCCGAGATCGTCCTGAGTCGTCATGCTGTTCTCCCCCGTTGACGAAGCGCGTGTCGGCGCTCCTGATGATGCCCGCGACCGAGCGTCGGCGCGGTTCTGCCACGGCACGCTAGCAAGCCTCACTCCTTTCGTACGCGCCATCGACTAGGCTCCGCGCGTCGCGTCTGCGACCGAATGGCAAGGGAACAACACGGGGGTGGAACCATGCCATCGCTGCGCAGTTCCGGGGTCGGCCCGGAAGCGGAGCATCCGGAATACGCCGGCCAGTACCGCCTGGAGGCGCGGCTCGGCTCCGGCGGCATGGGCGTGGTCCACCTTGCGCGCTCGGCGTCCGGACTGCTGCTCGCGGTCAAGGTCGTCCATGCGGAATTCGCCCAGGACCCTGAGTTCCGCGGGCGGTTCCGGCAGGAGGTGGCCGCCGCCCGGCGGGTCAGCGGGGCCTTCACGGCACCCGTCGTGGACGCCGATCCGGACGCCGAGCGCCCCTGGATGGCGACCCTCCACATTCCCGGTCCGACCCTCTCCGATCATGTGAAGCGGAATGGTCCGCTGGCGGTCGACGAGGTGCGACGGCTGGCCGCGGGGCTCGCCGAGGCGCTGCGCGACATCCATCGCGCGGGAGTGGTGCACCGCGATCTCAAGCCGGGAAATGTGCTGCTGGCCGCCGACGGGCCGAAAGTCATCGACTTCGGCATCTCCCGGCCGTCCGACAGCGAAATGCACACCGAGACCGGCAAGTTGATCGGTACGCCGCCCTTCATGGCGCCCGAACAGTTCCAGCGGCCGCGCGAGGTGGGGCCGGCGGCGGATGTCTTCGCGCTGGGCTCGGTGCTGGTCCATGCCGCCACCGGCCGCGGCCCGTTCGACTCGGAGAGCCCGTATCTCGTCGCGTATCAGGTGGTGCACGACGAGGCCGATCTAGCGGGTGTACCGGCGGAGTTGGTGCCGCTGATCGAGAGCTGCCTGGCGAAGGACCCGGCGGACCGGCCGACGCCTGGCGTGTTGATGGAGCTGCTGCGGACGGATGCGCCGCACGGTGCGCCGTTGGGGGCGCCGCGGGGTGCGCCCTCGGGGGCGCCACTGGGCGGCGCGCTGCCGACGGGCTCGTTGTCCGGTGGATCGGTGCCGGACGGGTTGCTGCCGGACGGCTTGCTGTCGGACGGACTCGTGCCGGACGGACTCGTGCCGGACGCGGCGGTAGCGGACGCGGCGGTAGCGGACGCGACAACAGCCGGTGTGGCGGCGGATGGTGCGGCAGGCGCGGACGGTAGGGCAGGCGCGGACGGCGCAGCAGGCGCGGACGGCGCAGCAGCCACGGACGACGCGGTGCCGGACGACGCAGTGCCGGCGGTCCGGATACCGGAACAGCGGCAGCCAGAGCGGCGCAAGCAGGCAGATCCCGGAGCCGAGCGGCCCGTACCCGTACCCGCACCTGCGCCCAGCCCCGCGCCCACCGCCCCCGCACCCGCACCCGCACCCGCACCCGCACCCGCCGAGAGCCTGGCCGATGCCGGCCCCCCGGCCGCCCAGGGCCACCACACCACCACCGACCGCCCCACCGGCCCCCGCCGCCCAATCCGCTCCCGTTCCCACTCCCCTTCCCGGCGCTGGCCCCTCTGGGCCGCACTCGCCCTGGTCGTGACCGGCGCCGGGGCGTTCGCGGGCGTCCGCGCACTGACGACGGACGAGCACGGGGCGGACCCTGCCCTGCAGACCCGTCCGTCGCACCCGGACCGCACCGCCTTCCACCCGTGGCGGACCACGCTCGTCGAGCGCGCCCCGGGCCACGACTCCGAAATGCCGTTCTGCACCGCCGGATCCGGTGCGCTCTTCTGCGGCCAGTCCGGCCTCCAGGCCGCCCGTCTCGATCCGGACACCGGCCGGCCGGCCTGGCAGCGCACGGAGCGTCGCCCCCAGGGCAAGAACGCCGCGCAGTTCGCCGCCTCCCCCACCCCGCCGGTGCTCTCCGGCGGGCTGCTGTACGTCTTCTCCGCCGACAGCAAGCGGCTGAGCGCCCTCGACCCGTCGGCCGACGGCAAGGGCGCCACCCGCTGGACGAAGGACGTCTCCGGATACGAGGGCCAGACCAGGATCGTCGGGAACCGCATCCTGCTGATCGCGGCGGACGGCACGGTCACCGCGCTGGACACCGCGGCTCACCGCCGGCGCTGGCACAAACGCTTCCCCGGCCACCACCTGCCGCTCTTCTCCTCCTTCGGCGACCCGCACACCGCCTACGCGGCCGAGGGCACCCCCGACGGGACCGGCACCCAGGTCACCGCCATCGACCCGGCGGACGGCAAGATCCACTGGACGCGGCGGCTGCCCGGGACGCTCACGCCGGCCGGGACCGGAAGATCCGGGGCGCTCTATCTGACCGCCACCGACCCGACGTTCACGAACCGCACCACCGCCGTCATCCGCTTCGACCCGGCCACCGGCCGCACCCGACGCCTCCCGCTGGTCACGCCGCTCGACCAGGCGGCCGCCGTAGTCCACGGCGAGTCGGTCTATCTGCTGGCCGAGGGCGGCGCGCTGCAGGCCGTCGGGGAACGGAAGTGGGACACCGAGACCTCGGTCAGCCGGGGCTCGGCGCCGGTGGTCAGCGGCGACCGGCTGTATTTCACCGCGGCGGACGGCCGGCTACTGGCGATCGACACCCGCAACGGCGGCCTGCTCGGCCAGACCCCGCCACGGCTCGACGGCCGCCGCCACAACGGCTACCTGCAGATGCTGCCCGCCCCGCAGGTGGATGCGCCCCACGACCGGATCTACGCGGCCGCCCCGAACGGCACGGTCTTCGCCGTCGCGTCCGGGGACCCGGCCGCCTGGTGACCCCCGGGCCACGCACCGCCCGGGGCATGGCAACTACAGGCGCAGGCTTCCCGCCGGACACCCGGCACGGCGGCGGCCTCGGCCGTTCCCTTGTTGCACCTCGCGTGCCTGCCGACATGGCAGGCAGGGGACACGTACGGGACGCGCGCGGTCACCGGGCCGCCCGGTCGAGCACGGCGATGAGCCGGTGCGTCGTCTCCAGGTTGCAGCGCCCCAGCTCGATCAGCGGACGCGGCTGCGCGTAGCCGTACGACACGGGGTCCACACCGAGTGACGGCAGCACGATCCCGTTCCGCTTGAGCGCGGCCGCCAGCTCGGCGCAGGCCGTCTCGGCCTCTTCCCTCTTGTCGGCCGCCGCCCGTCGTTCCGTCGTCATCCTTGCCGCTCCCGTCTGCCGTTTTCCTGCCTGGAGGACCGGAGCGCAACTACTGTGTGTGTTCCGGCCCTTACGAGAATGGGCCAGGAAAGGGCGCGAATGCCGCTTGCGGGCTGTATTTCGCAACCACGCACCGTTAGTTCCACACCTTCCACGGAGGAGGTCGCGATGCCGCCGAGGCGAGCGGTCACCGGTCGGAGCCAGGAGCCACGCCAACGATTCATCGAAGAGCTGCGATTACTGCGCGCGCAGAAGGGCGTCAGCCTGCGGCAGCTCGGCGAGGCCCTGGGCTGGGACTGGTCGCTGTTCGGCAAGATGGAAGGCGGGCAGACGATCGGCAGCCCGGAGGTGGCGCAGGCGCTGGACCAGTACTACGGGACGAAGGATCTGCTGCTTACGTTGTGGGAGTTGGCGGCGGGCGACCCGAAGCAGTTCAAGGAGCGGTACCGGCGGTACATGACCTTGGAAGCGGAAGCGTTGAGCCTGTGGCACTACGCGGTGAGCGTGCTGCCTGGCCTGCTGCAGACAACGGACTACGCACGCGACGTACTCGCCGTGGGCGGCGCGAAAGGCAAAGAGCTGACGCGACAAGTCGAAGCACGCACGGGCCGCCGCGAGTTGCTGACAGGTGAAGACGCGCCCCCGTTCCGCACCATCCTGTCCGAGGCGGTCTTGCGCACGCCGCTGGACGATGCCAACGAATGGCGAAAGCAGCTTGAGCACCTGGCAGAAGCGGCTGAGCGCCCGAACCTCACCCTTCAGGTGCTTCCCCATGGCTCCGGGCCGCACGGCTTGGTCAGTACCGCCGTGATGTTCCTGCGGCTGCCGGACGGCCGCACCGTGGCCTATACGGAGAACGCCCACCGTGGCGAACTCATCGAGGAAACAAGTTCTGTTGAGCGTCTGCAACGCGCGTACGATGCGATGCGTGACCTGGCGTTGAGCCCGGCCGAATCCCGGAGATTCGTCATGCGGATGTTGGAGGAAGTGCCGTGCGGACCATCGACCTGAGCAACATCACCTGGCGGAAGAGCAGCCACAGCAACCAGGACGGCGGCGCCTGCATCGAGGTCTCCGACGACCTCCTGACCACTGCCACATGGCGCAAGTCCAGCTACAGCAACCCGGACGGCGGCGAGTGCATCGAAGTCTCCGACGACTTCCCCGCCCTGGTCCCCGTCCGCGACAGCAAGCACCCCCACGGCCCCGCGCTCCTCTTCTCCGCCACCACCTGGTCATCCTTCGTCACCGCCGTGAAGAGCGATCGACTCCCAAGCGCCTGACCCACACCGGCTCCAGCAGCCGGCCCAATTACCGGCCCCCGTCGCTCGCCCGCGACGGGGGCCGTTGCCGTAGCGCTGGGCGTCGGACGCCGCCGACCGGAGTCAGCACCAGGCGGTGAGGTCGTATACGGCCTGACAGCGGATATCGGAGACCGGTCGCCGGAGACGTTCGAGGTCGTGTGACGACGCCAGCGCCGGGAAGATCATGTCGGCGGTCCCACCGCGTGAGTCGACCTTCCCTGCCTCGTCGCGCATACAGAAGTCGAGCCCCCAGACCTCGCCGGTCTCCGTCCACCTGACGTAGTACCGGGCGCACCGCTCGTCGACGAGCATGAAGCCGAGGAGTCGCCACTCCGCCCCATCCCCATCCCCATCCCCATCCCCATCCCCATCCCCATCCCCATCCGCTTCGTCGGAAACGGGCGCCGGCTCGCTCGCCGGACCGAGGGACAGCAACGGTAGGTACACCGCATCCGCCAACGTGAGCGGCGGGGCATCGGCGGTACGGAGGAAGTGACGCCGGGCATCGGCTACCGGCACCGCGAAGACTTCGTCGGGGAAGGGCGGACCGAGAGCCTCACGCTGGGCAATGCACACGCGTAGTGCGGCGATGACCTGATCGTGGGGGATTTCCTCGCCGTCGTCGTCGAGCAGCGGGATCTCCAAGGCATACGACGTGCCAAGGTCCTGGCCGTCCCACAAGACGACTCTCGCCCCGCGATCCCGTTCTGTCGGTGGGAGCAGCCCCCGCAGCACCTGCGAACCCGGCGTCAAAGGGGAGGCCACGAACTCCCGCAGCCTCCCCAACAGGCTCTCCAGGAGAACGTCGCGCGGGGTCCGGCCGGCGGTGGGGTCGTCCTCAACCACGGTGATCGATTCTCCCTGGGAGTACGCGTCAGACGGTGTTCACGACGTCAGGGCATCGGTTGACGCCCTGGCAGAAGGCGGTGATCGTACCGATCTTGCCCTTGTGTCCCGGCAGCTTGTAACGGCCGTCACTGGTCTGCCAGTGCCACCAGGAAATCACCCTGATCTTGGCAACCGTGTGCCCGTTCTTGAGTACCACGGCACCGAACTCCTTACGGTAGCCCTTGCTGGCCTCCGGGTGCTCGTTGTACGCCGCCTTGACGACCTTCTCGTTGTGGATGTTGTGGGGGCCGGAGAAGTGATTCCAGCCGAGTTTGCTGTTTCCCCACCGAGTCGGGATCTCTCGCCCGTGGACTTCGCGGCTGTTGAATTTATTGGTGTGCCATGCGTGGGCCATGACGGATTCAGAGGTGGTCGCCGTCCGGATCCGCAGTGGGCTGACCGCTGCTCCGATCGGCTTCGTCAGCGCCTTCGCCCCGTACAGGCGAGCGAACTCGGCGTTGGAGAGAACGACGGCTTTGGACGGCCCCGTCTCCGCTGTCGCCGCATGGGCGGAGAGAGGCATCAGAACTGTCGCGGCTAGAGCGATCCCCATGGCCTTACGAGCAAACGTCATGCAGTCCCCCTGGACGTTGTCGCGGCACTCTCAGTGGTCAATGGAACAAGCGGAGGAGTGCCAAGCCCACCGTTCCGTAGAGCCATTGGAACATCAAAGGGCACTCACCGTTCAACGCCAATTCCCGGGCGTGTCACGGTGGTTGGGAGCCCGACATAGCGAGCACGGTGCCGGCGGTCGTATCCCACGACCGCCGGCACCGTGCGGTGTCCTGCCGCGTCTTGCGCTGCCTTGCTGTGCGCGCCCCGGCCTCAGCCCAGCTTGCTCACATCGCGCACCGCGCCCTTGTCGGCGCTGGTGGCCATGGCCGCGTACGCGCGCAGGGCCTGGGAGACCTTGCGTTCGCGGTTCTTCGGGGCGTAGACGCCTTCGAGGGCCAGTCGGCGGGATTCCAGCTCGACCTCGCCGACGAGGAGTTCGATGGTGCGGTTGGGGATGTCGATCTTGATGCGGTCGCCGTCCTCGACGAGGGCGATGGTGCCGCCGGAGGCCGCCTCGGGGGAGGCGTGGCCGATGGAGAGGCCGGAGGTGCCGCCGGAGAAGCGGCCGTCGGTGACCAGGGCGCAGGTCTTGCCCAGGCCGCGGCCCTTGAGGAAGGACGTCGGGTAGAGCATTTCCTGCATGCCGGGGCCGCCCTTGGGGCCCTCGTAGCGGATGACGACGACGTCGCCCTCCTTGACCTGCTTCTTGAGGATCTTGTCGACGGCCTCTTCCTGCGATTCGCAGACCACGGCCGGGCCCTCGAAGGTCCAGATGGACTCGTCGACGCCGGCGGTCTTCACGACGCAGCCGTCCTCGGCGAGGTTGCCCTTGAGGACCGCCAGGCCGCCGTCGGCGGAGTAGGCGTGCGCCAGGTCGCGGATGCAGCCGCCCTCGGCGTCGACGTCGAGGCTGTCCCAGCGCTCGGACTGCGAGAAGGCGGTCGCCGAGCGCTTGCAGCCGGGGGCCGCGTGCCACAGCTCGACGGCCACGTCGGACGGGGAACCGCCGCGCACGTCCCAGGTCTTGAGCCATTCCTCGATGGAGGCGCTGTGCACGGTGTGGACGTCCTCGTTGAGGAGTCCGGCGCGCCACAGCTCGCCGAGGATGGCGGGGATGCCGCCGGCCCGGTGCACGTCCTCCATGTAGTACGTGCCGCCCGGGGCGACGTTCGGGGCGACCTTGGCCAGGCAGGGCACCCGGCGGGAGACCGCGTTGATGTCCTCCAGGTCGAAGTCGAGGCCGGCTTCCTGGGCCGCGGCGAGCAGGTGCAGGATCGTGTTCGTCGAGCCGCCCATGGCGATGTCCAGGGCCATGGCGTTCTCGAAGGCGGCGCGGGTGCCGATGTTGCGCGGCAGGACGGTGTGGTCGTCCTCGTCGTAGTGCCGCTTGGTGATCTCGACGACGGTGCGGCCGGCGTTCTCGTACAGGGCCCGGCGGGCGGTGTGGGTGGCCAGCGTCGAGCCGTTGCCGGGCAGCGAGAGGCCGATCGCCTCGGTCAGGCAGTTCATGGAGTTGGCGGTGAACATGCCGGAACAGGAGCCGCAGGTCGGACAGGCGTTCTCCTCGATGCGGAGGATGTCCTCGTCCGAGATCTTGTCGTTGACGGCGTCCGAGATCGCGTCGACCAGGTCGAGGGTGCGGACCGTGCCGTCGACGAGGGTCGTCTTGCCGGACTCCATCGGGCCGCCGGAGACGAAGACCGTCGGGATGTTGAGCCGCATCGCGGCCATCAGCATGCCCGGGGTGATCTTGTCGCAGTTGGAGATGCAGATCAGCGCGTCGGCGCAGTGCGCCTCGACCATGTACTCGACGGAGTCGGCGATCAGGTCGCGGGAGGGCAGGCTGTAGAGCATGCCGCCGTGGCCCATGGCGATGCCGTCGTCGACCGCGATGGTGTTGAACTCACGGGCGATGCCGCCGGCCTCGTGGATCGCCTCGGAGACGATCCGGCCGACCGGCTGGAGGTGGGTGTGGCCGGGCACGAACTCGGTGAAGCTGTTGGCGACGGCGATGATCGGCTTGCCGAAGTCCTCCCGCGCTACGCCGGAGGCCTGCATAAGGGCTCGGGCGCCGGCCATGTTGCGGCCATGGGTAACGGTGCGGGACCTCAGCTCGGGCACGATGGTCACTCCCTCGGGATTACGTCCGTACGACCGCCGGTGCCGGTACCCGGGCCCTGCCGTGCGGCTGTGCCTCGTACCGGGTGGCGTCATATATCAGCTCCCGTCGAGATTACGCCTCTGATCCAAGATCTGGACAGCCTCTCCGGGATGTGAGACGGCTGACCGTAGTGCGGACAGCGCGGTGCGCGCCGTTTCTCCAGGTGAGGGTGGTGATCGAGGCTCGGCCGGGCTTCTGGAGCGACACGGAAGCCGGTTGTCAGGGCCACGTCGGGACCGCATCGGGTCCGGTCGTCATGCCTGGCCGCCCGAGCCGCCTCGGCCCCCTGCCGTCAGGGCTGCGCCAGATACCGTCAGGGCTGCGTCAGATACCGCTGGAGGGCCGGTGCGACCATGGCGATGATCTCCTCCGGGTCCGCCGAGGCGACCGGGTCCATCTTGATCACATAGCGCAGCATGGCGATCCCGATGAGGTGCCCGGCGGCCAGCTGCACCCGGAACTGCGGGTCGGGGACGTGCAGTTCGCCCGCCACCCGCTGCAGCATCCGCCGCTCGATCAGCCCGCGCAGCACCGCCGCGGCCTTTTCGTTGGTCAGCGCCGAACGCATGATCGCCAGCAGGGCCGGCCGGCTGACCGGGTTCTCCCAGACGCCGAACATGAAGCGGGCCATCCGCTCGCCCACCGCCTCACCGCCGCCCGCGATCGCCTCCGGCATGGTCAGCGCGGGCGCGAAGGTCAGCTCGATGGCGGCCTCGAAGACCTGCTCCTTGGTACCGAAATAGTGGTGCACCAACGCCGCGTCCACCCCGGCCGCCTTGGCGATGCCGCGGACCGAGGTCTTGTCGTAGCCGCGCTCGGCGAACTGCGCACGGGCCGCGGCCAGAATCCGTTCCCGGGCACCGGGGCCGGCCTCGGCGGCGGCGCGGGCCGGGCGGCCCCGGCGGCGGGGCGGTGCGGGCGGCGTGCCGGGCGCGGGGGCGTCGTCCGGCCGCTGCCCGCCGCCGCTCACGAGCCCGGGACCCAGGTCGGCGAGGCGAGATGCAGCCGGGTGAAGGCCAGTGCCTCGGCGAGGTCGGCCTCGCGTTCGGCCGCGGACATCGCCCGCCGGGTGTTGACCTCGACGACCACATGGCCCTCGAAGCCGGTGGCCGCCAGCCGCTCCAGCATCGCGGCGCAGGGCTGGCTGCCGCGCCCCGGCACCAGGTGCTCGTCCTTGGCGGAGCCGTTGCCGTCGGCGAGATGGACGTGCGCCAGCCGGTCGCCCATCCGCTCCACCATCTCCAGGGCGTCATTGCGGGCGGTGGCGGTGTGCGACAGATCGACCGTGAAGTGCCGGTAGTCGTCGTTGGTGGGGTCCCAGTCCGGGGCGTACGCGAGCATTTCGCGGTCGCGGTAGCGCCACGGGTACATGTTCTCGACGGCGAACTTCACGTCCGTCTCGTGCTCCATCCGCCACACCCCGCGGACGAACTCCCGCGCATAGCTGCGCTGCCAGCGGAACGGCGGGTGCACGACCACCGTCGAGGCGCCCAGCTTCTCCGCGGCGGTGCGGGCGCGCTGGAGCTTGACCCAGGGGTCGGTGGACCAGACCCGCTGGGTGATCAGCAGACACGGGGCGTGGACGGCCAGCACCGGCACGCCGTGGTAGTCCGAGAGCCGGCGCAGGGCCTCGATGTCCTGGCTGACCGGGTCGGTCCACACCATGACCTCGACGCCGTCGTAGCCGAGGCGCGCGGCGATCTCGAAGGCCGTCGCCGTCGACTCCGGATACACCGAGGCCGTGGACAGCGCGACCTTCGCATCCGGGATGCGCACCACTGGCTCTGTCACGAAGGACAGCGTACGGGCCGAGGCCGGGCGCGGGGCAGGAGGTCCGGCGACCGCGGCCCCCTGTCGGAGGAGACGGGGGACGGTGCGACAGGGGACAACGGGTGTGGCGGGCCCCGCCGGGGCGTGACGAGTCTCACGAAGGCCGGCGGGGTCCTCCCTGTGGCCAGGGGCCCCGCGGCAGCCCCTACGGCAAGTGGTCCAGCCGCCGCAGAATGACGCCCTCGCGCAGCGCCCACGGGCAGATCTCCAGCGTCTCGACCCCGAACAGGTCCATCGACGCCTCGGCGACCAGCGCCCCGGCGAGCAGCTGCCGCGAGCGCCCCTCGGACACCCCCGGCAGCGTGCCCCGCTCCGCCGCGGACATCCCGGCCAGCCGCGGCACCCACTCCTCCAGCTTCTTCCGGGTCAGCTCCCGCTGGACGTACAGCCCCTCCGCCGAGCGCGCGGCGCCCGCGATCCGGGCCAGCTGCCGGAAGGTCTTGGACGTGCCGACGACCCGGTCGGGAGTGCCGTGGCGGCTGAATTCGCTCACCACCTTGGCGATCTCGGCGCGCACCCGGCGGCGCAGCGTCCGGACGTCCTCGGCCTCCGGCGGGTCGCCGGGCAGGTCGCCCGCGGTCAGCCGGCCGGCGCCCAGCGGCAGCGACACCGCCACGTCCGGGTCCTCGTCCAGGCCGTAGGCGACCTCCAGCGAGCCGCCGCCGATGTCCAGCACCAGCAGCCGGCCGGCCGACCAGCCCAGCCACCGGCGGGCGGCGAGGAAGGTCAGCCGCGCCTCGTCCTCACCGGACAGCACCTGCAGCTCGACCTCGGTCTCCAGAGCGACCCGGCGCAGCACGTCCTCGCCGTTGGTGGCCTCGCGGATCGCCGAGGTGGCGAACGGCAGCACGCTCTCGACGCCCTTGTCCTCGGCCACCTGGAGCGCTTCGTGGACGGTGGCCACCAGCCGCTCCACCCCCGCATCGCTTATCGCGCCCGCCTCGTCGAGGAGTTCGGCGAGGCGCAGATCCGCCTTGTGCGAATAGGCGGGCAGCGGGCGCGCGCCCGGGTGTGCGTCCACCACGAGCAGATGGACCGTATTCGAACCCACATCGAGGACACCGAGTCTCATACGGGGAAACCTACTGCGCGCGCCCCTCACTCCTGTCGGCGCGGTCCGCACCGCGACGCGCCTTAGGCTGGAGTCGTGGCAAAGACGAAAAAGGCGAAGCACGAAAAAGCGCGCACCAAGGAAGAAAAGCGGCGCTCTCAGGCGACTGAGGGGGCGCGGTCCCCGAAGGAGGCCCCGGCCGACGAGGTCGGCCTCGACTTCGCCCGCGCCTGGGTCACCTTCCCGGACCCGGCCGACGACGAACAAATCTTCCGCTGCGACCTGACCTGGCTGACCTCCCGCTGGACCTGCATCTTCGGCAGCGGCTGCCAGGGCATCCAGGCCGGCCGGGCGGACGACGGCTGCTGCACGCTCGGCGCGCACTTCTCGGACGAGGAGGACGAGGAACGGGTGGCCCAGCACGTGGCACGGCTCACGCCCGAGGTGTGGCAGCACCACGACGTCGGCACCACGACCGGCTGGACCCAGGAGGACGAGGACGGCGAGCGGCAGACCCGGCGCTGGGAGGGCTCCTGCATCTTCCAGAACCGCCCCGGTTTCCCGGCCGGCGCGGGCTGCTCCCTGCACATCCTCGCGCTGCGCGAGGGCCGCGAGCCCCTGGAGACCAAGCCGGACGTCTGCTGGCAGCTGCCGGTCCGGCGCACCTACGACTGGATCGACCGGCCGGACGACACCCGCGTCCTGCAGGTGACGATCGGCGAGTACGACCGGCGCGGCTGGGGCCCCGGCGGCCACGACCTGCACTGGTGGTGCACCTCCGCGACCTCGGCGCACGGCGCGGGCGACCCGGTGTACGTCTCGTACAAGCCGGAGCTCACCGAGCTGATGGGCAAGAAGGGCTACGCCAAGCTCGCCGCGCTGTGCGAGGAGCGGCTGGCGGCGACGCTGCCGATGGCGCCGCATCCGGCGGACCCGAAGCCCGCGAAGCCCTCCAAGCAGTCGAAGAAGTCGGAGCAGTCGGAGCACTTGGAGAAGTCGGAGAAGAAGTAGCAGCGGAAGCGGGCGCGCGTCGGGGCCGTGCGGGCCGACGCGGGCCCGGTGCGTTCGTGCCTCGGTGCGTTCGTCTTGGTGCGTTCGTCTTGGTGCGCTCAGGCCCGGTGCGCTCAGCGCCCGGGGCCGCCGCGGGCGGGACGGGTCGTGTTCGACGGGGTCGAGGCCGGGTCGGGGCCGGTCGGCTTGGGGGTCGGCGACGGAGGCGTGGAGGTGGGCGCCGGGGACGTCGGGGCCGGCGTGGGTGTCGGCGCCGGGTGCGACGGGCGCGGTGTCGGCTTCGGCCTCGGCTTCGCCGGCGTCGGACGCTGCGGGCCGGGGACGGGACCGGTCACGCCGTGGCCCTTCATCATCACGGCGGTGCCGCCCGGCTCGATGGCGATCCTGGCGCGCCAGTGGCCCGCGGGCTCCCGGTCGTGGTCGATGTCGACCGTGATCGTGGTGGACTCGCCCGGCCGCAGCGAGCCCGCCGTATGACTCAGCTGCAGCCAGGCCGAGCCCGCCGAAGCCCGCCAGCGCACCGGAGCCCCGCCCGCGGCGGCGAGCGTGATCACCGTGGTCCGGCCGCTGGGCTGCGCGGCGACCGTCAGCCGGCCGGGGCCCGACTCCGCGCGGCTGCCCGGCCCGCCCGGCCGCTGCGGGGTGCCGTCCGCGCTGGTCACCTCGACGGACACATCGGGCGTCCCGTCGCCGGCCCGGAAGCCGGGATCGGGCGTCGTCCGGGCATTGCCGGCGTTCTCGTACGGGCGGCCGCCCAGCCGCTCCCCGGCCTGCGTGTCGCCGGCCGTCACCGAGGGCGAGACGTCCGCCGCCTCATCGGTGGCGGGGCTGCCGTGGTACGCCGCCCACAGGGCCAGTACCGGCGCGGCGATCACCGTGGCGACCACGGTGGTGGTCAGCGCGCGGCCGCGGAGCCTGCGCCGGCGGGCCACCCGGTCCGTCGGGGGGCCGACGGGAAATCCGTTGCGGTCATAGCGAGGAGAACCGTTTGCCCCACCGGTCCGGCCGCCGTGTGCCGCACCGGCCACGCCCTCCGCGCGGCCCGATTTGGTGCGCCGGGCCGCCGCCAGCGCGCCGAGCACGGCCTCGCGGGGCGCGGGGACCAGCGGCAGCGCCCCCCGGGGCACCGGCGCGGTGCCCGGCCAGGTCCCCGGGGCGGTGGCCCGCTCGGCCGTCCGCCGGCACTCGGCGCAGTCGTCGACATGGCGCACCAGCTCCCGGCTCAGGGCCGCGCCCAGCAGCATCTGGGTGTCCCCCGCCAGCTGCGCCACCTCGCGGCAGCGGCCGGACTCGACGACGGCCAGTGCCGCCCGGGTCCGCTCCACCTCGCAGGAGGCGGTGGCCAGCAGCGCGCGGGTGGCGACCGGGTCGGCGCCGACCACCGCGGCGACCTCGTCGGCGGACAGCTGATGGCGCACCGAGAGCTCCAGCGCCTCGCGCTGCTCGGGGGTGGTGCCGGCGGCCTCCGGCCAGGCCAGCGCGGCGAGTTCACGCTGCCGGCGGTCGGCTTCGGCGGCGGCCGGGCCCGGGGCTTCGGCCGTGGCTGCGGCCGGGCCGGTGGCGGCGGACGCCGGGTCCGGTGCCTTGGCGGCCGGGCCGGTCCGTTCGGCGAGCCGGCGCAGACAGGCCCAGCGGGCCAGCGCGTAGAGCCAGGAGCGGTGGCGGCCCCGGTCGGCGGGCCGCCGGCCGCGGTGCCGCTCGGCGAGCGCCAGCATCTCGCCGAGCACCGCGGTCGCCGCGTCGTGGTCGCACAGCACCGACAGGCAGTAGGTGAACAGCCCGTCCAGGTAAGGCTCGTAGCCGTCGGGGCGCGGATCCGGGGGGTGTGCGGCGTTCGGTCCTGGCCGCTCGGACGGCTCCGGCCGGCTCCGGCGCCGGCCGTCGCCGCGCGACCGGTGTGCGCCGGTGGAGTGCGTGGGGTGCTCGGGCCTGCTGCTCATCACCCGGCGACGGTAGGCGGATGATGCAGCCGGTCTTGCTCGCGTTGGACACTTTTAACCCTTACGGGTGACCATCTCCCTCAAAAGAGGACACGAATGGCCCTTTACACCGCGGGCGCGCTCCGTCTGCGCCACTCGGGCGGCGCAACCGCCGGCGAGGGAGCCGCCCCCGCCGCGCCTCGCCGGCCCGCCTCGCCGCCGCGCCTCGCCGCCCCGGCCGCGCAACCGGCATCTGCGGCATCTCCGCTCCGGGGGCCCGCTCCTGAAGGGCTCGGGCGGGCGTTGTCGGACCCCGCCGCTACGGTGACCCCATGGCAACGCGTAAATCCTCGGGCAAGGAGCGCCCCTCCTACCGCTGTACGGAGTGCGGCTGGACCACCGCGAAGTGGCTCGGCCGCTGCCCCGAATGCCAGGCATGGGGCACGGTCGAGGAGTTCGGCGGCGCCCCCGCGGTGCGCACGACCGCACCCGGCCGGGTCACCACCGCGGCCCTGCCCATCGGCCAGGTCGACGGCAAGCAGGCCACCGCCCGCTCGACGGGCGTGCCCGAGCTGGACCGCGTCCTGGGCGGCGGGCTGGTCCCCGGCGCGGTCGTGCTGCTGGCCGGCGAGCCCGGCGTCGGCAAGTCCACCCTGCTGCTGGACGCCGCCGCCAAGTCCGCCTCCGACGCCCACCGCACCCTCTATGTAACGGGCGAGGAGTCCGCGAGCCAGGTCCGGCTGCGCGCCGACCGCATCGGCGCGCTCGACGACCATCTGTATCTGGCCGCCGAAACCGACCTCTCCGCCGTCCTGGGCCACCTCGACACGGTCAAGCCCTCGCTGCTGGTCCTCGACTCCGTGCAGACCGTCGCCTCCCCCGAGATCGAGGGCGCCCCCGGCGGTATGGCCCAGGTCCGCGAGGTGGCCGGCGCACTGATCCGGGCGTCCAAGGAACGCGGTATGTCCACCCTCCTGGTCGGCCACGTCACCAAGGACGGCGCCATCGCCGGCCCGCGCCTGCTGGAACATCTCGTCGATGTCGTCCTGCACTTCGAGGGCGACCGGCACGCCCGGCTGCGCCTGGTCCGCGGCGTCAAGAACCGCTACGGCACCACCGACGAGGTCGGCTGCTTCGAGCTGCACGACGAGGGCATCACCGGTCTCGCCGACCCCTCCGGCCTCTTCCTCACCCGCCGCGCCGAACCCGTGCCCGGTACGTGCCTGACGGTGACCCTGGAGGGCCGCCGCCCCCTGGTCGCCGAGGTCCAGGCGCTCACCGTCGACTCCCAGATCCCCTCCCCCCGGCGCACCACCTCCGGCCTGGAGACCTCCCGGGTCTCGATGATGCTCGCCGTACTGGAACAGCGCGGCCGGATCAGCGCCCTGGGCAAGCGCGACATCTACAGCGCGACGGTCGGCGGGGTGAAGCTGACCGAGCCCGCCGCCGACCTCGCCGTCGCCCTCGCCCTCGCCAGCGCCGCCAGCGACACCCCCCTCCCCAAGAACCTCGTCGCCATCGGCGAGGTGGGTCTCGCGGGCGAGGTCAGGCGGGTCACCGGCGTCCAGCGGCGGCTGTCCGAAGCGGCCCGCCTCGGCTTCACCCACGCCCTGGTCCCCTCCGACCCCGGCAAGATCCCCGACGGAATGCGGGTGCTGGAGGTCGCCGACGTCGGAGCGGCCCTCAGCGTCCTGCCCAAGCGAGTGCGCCGGGAGGCCCCACAGGAAGAGGGCGCACGCCGGTAGACTTTGCCCTGGTCTCGCCCGTCACCGCAGAATTGCCTGTCGGCCACGTACGCTCCGCTGGTACGTCAACACAGCATGGGCCGGGCGGCCTGCGGACCGACAGACCTTGCGACGGAGGAGTGCAGTGGCAGCCAACGACCGGGCATCGACTTCCGGCAGGTCCGGTGGAAGCTCCGGCACCGAGAGCCTGATGCGCGCCACGCTGAGCGCCGTCGCGCCCGGTACCGCCCTGCGCGACGGCCTGGAGCGCATCCTCCGTGGCAATACGGGCGGGCTGATCGTGCTGGGCTTCGACAAGACCGTCGAATCCATGTGCACCGGCGGATTCGTCCTGGATGTCGAGTTCACCGCCACGCGGCTGCGCGAACTGTGCAAGCTCGACGGGGCGCTGGTCCTCGACAAGGACATCACCAAAATCCTGCGGGCCGGCGTCCAGCTGGTCCCGGACGCCTCCATCCCCACGGAGGAGACCGGCACCCGCCACCGCACCGCCCAGCGCGTCTCGATCCAGGCCGGCTTCCCGGTCGTCTCCGTCAGCCAGTCGATGCGCCTGATCGCCCTCTACGTGGACGGCGAGCGCCGCGTCCTGGAGGAGTCGGCCGCGATCCTCTCCCGCGCCAACCAGGCACTGGCGACCCTGGAGCGCTACAAGCTCCGCCTGGACGAGGTCGCCGGCACGCTCTCCGCCCTGGAGATCGAGGACTTGGTGACGGTCCGCGATGTCACCGCGGTCGCCCAGCGCCTGGAGATGGTCCGCCGGATCGCCACGGAAATCGCCGAGTACGTCGTCGAGCTCGGCACGGACGGCCGGCTGCTCGCCCTCCAGCTGGAGGAACTGATCGCCGGCGTGGAGCCGGAGCGGGAGCTGGTCGTCCGCGACTACGTCCCCCAGCCGACCGCCAAGCGCTCCCGCACGGTCGTCGAAGCGCTCGCCGAGCTGGACGCCCTCAGCCACACCGAACTTCTCGAACTCCCCACCGTCGCCCGTGCGTTGGGCTACAGCGGAGCCCCCGAGACGCTGGACTCTGCGGTCTCCCCGCGCGGCTTCCGCCTGCTGGCGAAGGTCCCCCGGCTGCCCGGCACGGTCATCGAGCGCCTCGTCGACCACTTCGGCGGTCTGCAGAAGCTGCTCGCCGCCAGCGTCGACGACCTGCAGACGGTCGACGGCGTCGGCGAGGCCCGCGCCCGCTCGGTCCGCGAGGGCCTGTCGCGGCTGGCGGAGTCGTCGATCCTGGAGCGGTACGTCTAGGGCCTGTCCTTCGGATCAGCCCCTAAGGGCGCTTCCGCCCAGGATTTGCCTTTTCCGCCGCCCCTCACCGGCCAGGGGTCAGCCGGCCCGTCGGAGCGCCACCGCCTCCTTCGCCGGGTCCAGGCCGAGTACGGGGCGGTCCGGGCGCTGCGGCGCCACCCCGCCGACGGCCTGCAGCCAGGCCCAGGTATCGGCGACGGTTTCCGCGACCGGGCGACAACGCAGCCCGGACGCCAGGGCCTTGGAGACCTCGGCGCCGAAGACCGCGTCCCTCAGCTCACCGGGCGCCAGCCAGCCCGGGAGCTCAATCCACGGCTCGATACCGGCGGCGAGGACGTCCTCCGGAGCGGTCCAGCGCAGCTCCGCGTCCGCGCCGGTGACCTTCGCACAGCTCTCCAGCAGCTCGCCCATGGTGGCGTGCCCGGCCTCGCTCACCAGGTTGTACGGCCCGCCGAGCCCGGCCCGCAGCGCGTCGGCCGTCCACTCGGCCAGGTCACGGACATCGATGTACTGCAGCGCCATCTCCCGCGGCCCCGGCGCCAGGACCGTGCCGCCACGGGCGATCCGCCCCAGCCACCACGGCAGCCGCCCCACGTTCTCGTACGGCCCGAGAATCAGCCCCGCACGCACCAGCAGCGCCCGCTCCCCGAACGCCTCGACCGCGGCCAGCTCACCGCCCCGCTTGGCCTGTGCGTAGTCCGCGGCATCGGTGGCACCGGCGGAGCCCGTCACCAGCGGCGCCCGCTCATCGAGGTGGGCCGTGGACGGGAACGCGTACACCGATCTGCTGGAGACATAGGCATACGCCCCCGCCCGCCCGGCCAGCAGCCGCGCACTGTCCCGTACCGCCGAGGGCGCACCGCTCCAGGTATCGACGACGGCGTCCCACTCCCCTGTTTCCAGGGCGGCGAGCCCTGCCGCGTCCGCACGGTCACCGTGCAGCACCGTCACACCCTCCGGGGGCGCGTGATTCCCCCGGTGGAACACCGTGACCTCCCAGCCACGCGCCAGCGCCACCTCGGTGACCGCCCGCCCCACGAACTCCGTCCCGCCCAGCATCAGTAGCTTCATGACGGCGACTATCCCGGACGGCACCGCAGGCCACACCGGTGCTCGCTCCCGGCGAAATCGCCACGGACGGAATGCGCGGAGGTGCGCGGGCGGCTCTCCCCGGCCTCAGCCCGTGGCCTCAGCCCCCGGCCTCAGCCTTCAGCCCCTGGCCGAGCCCCTGACCTCAGTCCTCGGCCAGCACGAACGACGTGTGGACCGCTTCCAGCCCCGGCACCTTGGCCTCGATCAGGTACTTGCCGGCCGGCACCGTGGCCGGGCTCAGCGTTTCGCACTGCGGACCGCTGGCCCGGCGGTCCCACACGATGGTGCGCTTCACCGATCCCTTGGCCGGAACCTCCAGCAGCGCGGGCCGGGTGCCCGACGGGCAGTCGTTCGAGGCCCACACCCGGTCGTCGCCCGCGGTGTCGGTGATGGTCAGGACCGCGGCCTTCTGCCCGAGATCCACCTTGCAGGCGTCACCGGCCCCGTTCTTGACCGTCAGCTCGAACTTCGGCCTGGCGCCCGGCGCATAGGACTTCTTGACGCTGTGCAGCACCAATTCGGCCTTGCCGGATACACAGTTGGGGAGCGAGGAGCCGGCCTCGACGGCGTTCTTGCCGGAGCCCTGGCCGATCGGCCCATTGGGCACGGAACCCGAACCGCCACTGCCGGCACCGGAGTCACCGTTGGCCGCGTCACCGTCGCCGCCCGCGGAGCCCGAGCCACCGCCGGAGCCCGAGCCGCCGCTGCCCGACTCGTCGCGCCCGCCCGGCTTCTGGCCGTTCACCGGTCCGCTGGGGGAAGGTCCCGGAGTGATGGACGTCGCGGGCCCGTTTCCGTGGGGCCCCTTGCCCTCGTCGTCGCTCTTGCCGCCGATGCCGCCCCAGTTGAGGGCCCACACGACGAGCACGGCGAGCAGTAGGACGATGGCCAGCGCAACGGCCCTCCGACGCCAGTAGATGGAGGACGGAAGCGGCCCGATCGGATTGCGCAGTGATCCCACGCGGAAACTCTACGAGAGATCGGCCGCCGCACAGGCCAGTACCCGCCGCTTCCTGCTGCAACTTTTCGCATGATCGGCCCGGATCGGCTCGAATCGGCCGGGAAGCGCCTCCGGGGCGACGGAGTGGAGGTGACACGGCGGGGGGCCGGCACCCCCGTGTCACCCGGCCTCAGGAACCCGGCCGCCACTCCTCCTTGTGCCCGAAGCCCTGCCCGTTGTCGATCAGCCGCAGCCAGTCGGGGCGCAGCTCCCACAGGGTGGTCCGCTCCAGGGCGTCGCGCAGCCGCTCGCTCTCGGCGACGAAAGGGAAGCGGGCCAGGTAGACCCGCCAGCCCGCGGCCCGCTCGGCGCCGGTCAGGGGGCGGCAGCCGCCCCGGCCCTGAAGCCCCGTCAGTCCGCTCCACTCCTGGCCGTCCCGCTGCGCCGTGAAGGCGGCGCAGGCGCCGGGTGCCGCCAGCGCCCGGCCGTGCCGCGTCGTGGTCGCGGTGACGAAATACAGCACGGGCCCGGCGCCGCCCGCCCCGCCCGTCTCCCCGCCGCTCTCCGGGTCCGTCGCGTAGAGCACCGCGCAGGCGCCCGGCCCGTCCTCGTCCGCGTACGCCAGCGTCATCGTCGTGTGCGCGGCGAGCGCCCGCCGGATCGTCTCCGGGCAGGGCGACCCGCCCGTACCGCCGCTGTCCTGTGCACCGCTCGTCTCCGCCATGACCGCATCCTCGCCCGCCCTGGCCGGGCGGCGCGCGCCGGGCCCCCGCTCCGGTCGCCGCCGGGCCGTCTCATACCGCCGGTAACCGCCACCTGTGCGCGCCCGGCCGTCCTGCGTGCGGGTGGGCGTGCGGCGGGGCGGGCCCGGTGCGTTTCCCGGGCGACCCCGGACGTGCCAGGATCGGCAGTGCCATGACTTCGACGCCTGTCACCACCACTGCCACGACCGCCGCCACCGAGAACGCTTCCGCCGCCGACGCGGCCGCGGGAGCCGCCGACGGGACCGCGCTGCACGGCCCGGTCACCGACTGGTTCGACGAGCACGCCCGCGATCTGCCCTGGCGCCGCCCCGAGGCGGGCGCCTGGGGTGTGATGGTGAGCGAGTTCATGCTGCAGCAGACCCCGGTCAGCAGAGTGCTGCCGGTCTACGAGCAGTGGCTGGCCCGCTGGCCGCGCCCCGCCGACCTGGCCGCCGAGGCGCCGGGCGAGGCGGTCCGGGCCTGGGGCCGGCTCGGTTATCCGCGCCGCGCCCTGCGGCTGCACGCCGCCGCCTCCGCCATACAGGAGCGGCACGGCGGCGACGTACCACGCGAGCACAGCCAGTTGCTGGCGCTGCCCGGCGTCGGCGAGTACACCGCCGCCGCGGTCGCCTCGTTCGCGTACGGACAGCGGCACGCCGTGCTGGACACCAATGTGCGCCGGGTGTTCGCCCGCGCGGTGGCCGGCCGCCAGTTCCCGCCGAACGCCACCACCGCGGCGGAGCGCAAACTCGCCCGCCAGCTGCTGCCCGAGGACGAGAACCTGGCGGCGCGCTGGGCGGCGGCCACGATGGAGCTGGGTGCGCTGCTGTGCACGGCGCGTGCTCCGGAGTGCGGGCGCTGCCCGATCGCCGCGCAGTGCACCTGGCGCCTGGCCGGGTCCCCCGCGCACGACGGCCCGGCACGTCGCACCCAGACGTACGCCGGCACCGACCGCCAGGTGCGCGGCAAGCTGCTCGCCGTGCTGCGCGAGGCGGTCACGCCGGTGCCGCAGCAGGCGCTGGACGCGGTGTGGGACGAGCCGGTGCAGCGGGCCCGGGCGCTGGACGGCCTGGTCTCGGACGGTCTGGTGGAGCCGCTGGGCGGCGGCCGCTATCGGTTGCCGCTCACGTAGCGCTGCCGTCATCCGTACGGGAGAACCTGTAAGAGAGAAGAAGGGCGCGGTCACTTCGGCGGCCGCGCCCTTCCGCGTCCCCGACGGTGTGACGTCTGATCCCGTGTCACCTTTCGTGCCGGATGACCGGAAAGCACCCCTGATGCGGCCGGAAGGAGACCCACCGCGTCCTCGATTGCCGCCGGGTCACGGCCGATAGGCCTTCCGGCGGGGGCGCTCCTCCCCCCGGAGTATGACGGCCGGCGGGCCGCCGTCCGTCCGAGGTATGACCCCTGGCGGGCTGTTACACAACCGAGGGTTTTCCGTGCACTCCCTGTGGGGCCCACGCACATTACGTCGCAACACCCCCTCCGTAGCGTCTTCCTCGTGCTGGAGATGACCGCCAGCACGGTCAACGTGGGGAAACGCAAGCGGATCGGAGGCGTCGGGATGGCGACCAGCGGCGGCAAGGTACTGGACTTCGAAGAGTACGTTCGTACGCGGCAGGAGGCCCTGCTGCGGAGCGCCCGGCGCCTGGTGCCCGACCCGGTCGACGCACAGGACCTGCTGCAGACCGCACTGGTGCGCACCTACGGCCGCTGGGACGGCATCGCGGACAAGTCGCTGGCCGACGCCTACCTCCGGCGCGTCATGATCAACACGCGGACCGAGTGGTGGCGGGCCCGCAAGCTCGAAGAGGTGCCCACCGAGCAGCTTCCGGACGCGAGCGTGGACGACGGCACCGAGCAGCGCGCCGACCGCGCCCTGCTGATGGACATCCTCGGGGTGCTGGCTCCCAAGCAGCGCAGCGTCGTCGTGCTGCGGCACTGGGAGCAGATGAGCACGGAGGAGACCGCGGCGGCGCTCGGCATGTCCACGGGAACGGTCAAGAGCACGCTGCACCGTGCGCTGGCCCGGCTGCGCCAGGAGCTGCAGATGCGTGACATCGACGCGCGGATGCTGGAGCGTGGCGAGCGGGGGCGGGAGCGGTGCGCGGCCTGAACGGCGGCACACGGCACACCGCGGGCCCCCGAGCAGCAGACCCGGCATCTCCCCACGCACAAGACGAAGTGTGCCTTTACCGATGAATACGGACACAACGCCGGCCGCCTTACGACTCACAGCCCGACGCGCGACAATCACCTCAGGAACAGCAGCGGCATCGGCAGCTGTGCGAGCAGCACGGTGAGCGGGAGCGGATTGACCAGGAACAGGTTGACCAGGGTCGGGTTGACCAGAGGCGGCGCGGCCACGGCGGGAGTGGCCGCCGTCGGCCTTTTGCTGGCCGGATGCAATCCGGGGGGCGAAGGCGTCCGCAGCGAGGGATCGGCCGGTACCACCCACCTGCCCAAGGGCGCCGTGCACACCACGCCCAGCTCGTCCCCGACCGCCCGCTACAAGAAGGTCGACGCGGTCAAGCTGCTCAAGGACGCCCCGAAGGTCGGCTCCGACGTGAAGAAGTCGCTGGCCAAGCCGTGCGCCGGGGACGAGTACCCGGTCGAGGTGACCTATGCGACGCTCACCGGCGGCACCTCCCCCGATGTCATCGTCAATGTCATGACCTGTGCGGACTCCGTCGGCATCGGCGCGTATGTTTTCCACAAGCGCGACGGTGCGCCGGACGGGTATGACACCGTGTACAGCAACGAACAGCCGTCGGTCTACGCCGGGGTGAACAAGGGCGATCTGGAGGTCTCCAAGCAGACCTACGCCGCGGGCGACAAGGTGTGCTGCCCCTCCGGTGAGGATGTGATGACCTACCACTGGACGAACGGGCGCTTCAGTGAGCGCGGCCGTCCGTATCACACCGACTACAGCAAGACCACCGCCGACGGCGCCACGCCGGACGACGGCACGGGAACGGAGGGTTGAGACAACCGCATGGCCGAGACCCATGTGCTCTTCGTCGAGGACGACGACGTGATCCGCGAGGCCACCCAGCTCGCCCTGGAACGGGACGGATTCGTGGTCACCGCGATGCCCGACGGGCTGGCGGGCCTGGAGGCGTTCCGCGCCGACCGCCCCGATATCGCCCTGCTCGATGTGATGGTGCCGGGACTCGACGGCGTCAGCCTGTGCCGGCGGATCCGCGATGAGTCGACGGTCCCCGTGATCATGCTGTCGGCGCGCGCCGACTCGATCGACGTGGTGCTCGGCCTGGAGGCCGGTGCGGACGACTACGTCACCAAGCCGTTCGACGGTGCGGTGCTGGTCGCCCGGATCCGCGCCGTCCTGCGCCGCTTCGGCCACGCCAGCGGCCCGGACCGGGCCGGCGGCTCGTCGGCGGACCAGGCGGACATCGCCGAGCCGGTGCTGCGCTTCGGCGACCTGGAGGTCGACACCGAGGGCATGGAGGTCCGCAAGGGCGGTGCGAACGTCGCCCTGACCCCGACCGAGATGCGACTGCTGCTGGAGTTCTCCAACGCGCCCGGTACGGTCCTCTCGCGCGACCGGCTGCTGGAGCGGGTCTGGGACTACGGCTGGGGTGGTGACACCCGGGTGGTGGACGTCCATGTCCAACGACTGCGCGGCAAAATCGGTCAGGACCGGATCGAGACGGTCCGCGGCTTCGGATACAAGCTGAGAGGCTGACACCGCCGGTGGTCAGACTGGCCCTGCGAACGGGGCTGAGATGGAAGCTCAGCGCCGCGATCGCACTCGTCGGAGCGCTGGTCGCGATCGCGCTGAGCCTTGTCGTGCACAATGCCGCCCGCCACTCCATGCTCGACAACAGCCGGGATGTGCAGATCGAGCGGCTCAACTTCACGCAGAAGATCTTCCTCTCCACCAACCGGCTGCAGTTCGGCGCGAAGATCGACGACCCCGAGCTGCCGGAAGCGCTGCGCGACGAGGTCGCCAAGAACAAGCGCGCCACCTACCTCCAGGACACCGGGCAGACCGCCCCCGACGTATGGGCGGCCTCACCGCTCAGCAACAACCGGGTGCTGTCCATGCACGACCGTTTCCCCGACCGCTTCGCCGTCCTCGACGACCTCGACCAGGCCTTGGTCATCGGGTCGACCGCCGTGGTGGTCGGCGGCTGTGCGCTGGGGGTGCTGGTCGGCGGGCGGCTCTCCAAGCGGCTGCGCAAGGCGGCCGCGGCGGCCGGAAAACTCGCCGACGGCGACACCGCGGTCCGGATCCGCGACGAGGTCGGCAGCGGCCGGGTCCGCGACGAGACCGACGATCTGGCCTTCGCCGTGGACGCCATGTCGGACGCCCTCCAGGAGCGCATCGAGGCCGAGCGACGGGTCACCGCCGACATCGCCCACGAGCTGCGCACCCCGGTCACCGGCCTGCTGACCGCCGCCGAACTGCTGCCGCCCGGCCGCCCCTCCGAACTCGTCCGCGACCGGGCGCAGGCGCTGCGCACCCTCGTCGAGGACGTCCTGGAAGTGGCCCGGCTCGACGGCCATGCGGAGCGCGCCGAGCTGCAGGACGTCGTGCTCGGCGAATTCGTCTCCCGGCGGGTGCGGGCCCTCGACCCGGGGATCACCGTCGACGTCGTACGGGAGGCCGAGGTCACCACCGACCCGCGCCGGCTGGAGCGGATCCTCGGCAACCTGATCGCCAACGCCGCCCGGCACGGCAAGCCGCCGGTAGAGGTCACCGTCGAGGGCCGGGTCCTGCGGGTCCGCGACCACGGCACGGGCTTCCCCGAGGCCCTGCTGCGCGAGGGCCCCAGCCGCTTCCGCACCGGCAGCAGCGACCGGGCCGGCCGCGGCCACGGCCTGGGCCTGACCATCGCGGCCGGCCAGGCCCGCGTCCTGGGCGCCCGCCTCACGTTCCGCAACGCGGACGAACTCACCGACGGCTCGACGGGCGCCGTCTCCGTTCTGTGGCTGCCGGAGAATGCGCCTACGAATACGGGGAGCTTTCCGGTTTTGCATCTTCCGGAGCGGTAACCCCCACGTTTTTGGCTTTTACGCCGTGGGGGTTGCTCGCCGTTTGTCGCCCGCTGCGCGGGGCGGGTCCGCTGCGCGGGGCGGGTCCGCTGCGCGGGGCGGGGTCCGCTGCGCGGGGCTGTCGGGGTGCGGTGACGGGCCTCCGCGGGTGGGTGTCCGGACTGCTTCGCTTTACGTCCGGACACCCACCCGCTCC
>NZ_JBEYVM010000035.1:0-31332 GCF_040643995.1 Streptomyces sp. NPDC047049
GGGGGGGTGGGGGCGGGGGCCCCCCCGGGGGGGGTGCCCGCCCGCATCCTTTTACCCCCCCCCCCCCCCCCCGCTCCGGCCCGTCCCCTCCCGTTGGGGGGGTGGGAGAAGGTCGGTGGGGGGAGCCTGGGTGGTCCGGTGCACCTCGTCGGCACGAGGAAACGGATACCACCACGGCCCGCCCCCACCGACGTTTACTTTCTCCCCCACGGGAGGGGACGGGCCGGAGGGGCCGGTGTGTGGGGGCTTTGCTTCCGAAGGTTCCGAGAAAGAGCAAAGGCGGAGCGCAGCGGAGCGTAAAGCGAAGCAGTCCGGACACCCACACCGGCCCCGGAGGCCCGTCACCGCACCCACAGCCCCGCGCAGCGGACCCGCCCGCCGCAGGCGCCACGGTGGGAAAGCCAAAAACGGGGCGAGGCAAAGCGCAGCGGACCCGCCCCGCGCAGCGGCCCCCGCCCGCCGCCAGGCGAAACGGCGAGCAACCACCACGGCGGGACAGCCGAAAAACGTGGGCGGAGTTCACGCGGCAAGCGCCTCCCGGCGCAAGCGCATGAAAGGGCGCGGGCGGTTGACGGCGAGCACCGCGGTCACGTGTCCGTCGCGTTCGTAGCAGGCGAGGAAGCTGCGGTCGTCGGGGGAGCCTTCGAGGATGCGCGGGGTGTCGGTGGGCAGCCGGCGGCCGGCGAACTGGAGGCGTACGCCGTACTGGTCGGACCAGAAGTACGTCAGGCTGTGGTGGGTGGCGACGGTGCTGCCGGCCAGCAGGTTCTGTGCGGCGACGGCGGCCTGTTCGGTGGCGCTGGTCCAGTGCTCGGCGCGGACGCCGTTCACCCGGGCGACGTCGCCGACGGCCACAACGGCGGGCAGCGGGGTGACACAGCCCGCGTCGCACAGCACCCCGTCGTCGAGCGGCAGGGGGGAGTCCGCGAGCCAGTCGGTGTTGGGGCGTACCCCGATGCCGGTGACGACCACCTCGGCGGGGAGCAGCCGGCCGTCGCTCAGCTCGACCCCGGTGACGCGGTTTTCGGTGCCGCCGCTGTGCAGCCGGGCGACACCGGTGCGGGTGAGCAGGGTGACACCGTGGTCCGCGTGGAGGGCGGAGCAGATCTCGGCCATGGCGTGGCCGAGTTGGGGGACGAGGGGGAGCGGGGCGGCCTCGACCACGGTGACGTCATGGCCGAGGGCGGCGCAGGACGAGGCGACCTCGGCGCCGATGAAGCCGCCGCCGATCACCACGACCCGGACCGGCGACGAGGACAGATCCGCACGGAGGGCCTGGGCGTCGTCGAGGGTGCGCAGGGTGTGGGCTCCGGCGGGCATCGGGCCGGGCAGCAGGCGCGGGGTGGCGCCGGTGGCGAGGACCACCCCGTCGGTGGTCAGGGAGCGGCCGCCGTCGAGCAGGACCGTGCGCCCGCCGGCGTCGAGCCCGGTGGCCCGGGTGCCCAGCAGCCATTCGGCGTCCAGTTCGGCGATCTCCTCGGCGTCGGCCAGGGCCAGTTGACCCTGATCGGTGGTGGCGCCGGTGAGAAAGTCCTTGGACAGCGGGGGCCTGTCGTAGGGGCGGTGGCACTCGTCCCCGACGATCACCAGGCGGCCGTCGAACCCCTGGGAACGCAGGGCCCGCGCGGCGTACAGGCCCGCCAGCGAGGCCCCGATGACAGCGACCGACTTCATGCGGCGGTGCCCTCCTCGGCGGCGTGGTGGACGTAGATCATGCCGTCCTGGACGGTCACGGGATGGGTGCGCACGGCCCGGCGGGCGGGCAGGCAGGTCGCCGCTCCGGTGCGCAGGTCGAACGAGGCGGCGTGCAGCGGGCATTCGACCAGGCACCCTTCCAGCCAGCCGTCGGACAGCGAGGCGTCCTGGTGGGTGCAGGTGTCGTCGATGGCGTAGAGCTGCCCGTCGGTGTGGAAGACGGCGATCGGCGGTGCGGTGTCGATGCGTACGGACTCGCCGGTCGGCAGGTCGGCGAGAGGGCAGACAGGAATCACAGGACCCCCCTGTTACTTTTCGGTATCATCGAGTTTCGCGGTGCGCACGATGAAGCGCTATGCGCAACAGAATCCCGATGCTGGGCGGATGCGTCAAGCGCATCCCGGAATCGCCGAACGATGGCCGGAACAACGGAGTTCGGCCTTCCTGGCCGTGTGCGGGGATGCGGCAAGTCCTTTGCCAAGAGCCGGGGTGTACCCCCTTGACGCTGCCGATCCGGCGTTCCCACTATGTCTCTCATCGCGCAACCAGTCGTGCACTGCGCAACACTGAGGGGTAGGGCATGCCACACGAAGTCCATGCCGTCGTCGCGGCGAAACAAGGCGCACCCGTCGAGCTGCAGACGATTCTGGTGCCGGATCCCGGTCCCGGAGAAGTGCTCGTCGCCGTACAGGCCTGCGGGGTCTGCCACACCGATCTGCACTACCGGGACGGTGCAATCAACGACGGGTTCCCCTTCCTGCTGGGCCATGAGGCGGCCGGTGTCATCGAGGCGGTCGGCCCCGGCGTGACCGCCCTCGCCCCCGGTGACTACGTCGTCCTCGCCTGGCGGGCGCCGTGTGGCACCTGCCGGTCCTGCCGCCGCGGACGGCCCTGGTACTGCTTCGACTCCGCCAACGCCACCCAGCGCATGACGCTGCGGGACGGCACCCCGCTGGCCCCCGCGCTCGGCATCGGGGCGTTCGCCGAGAAGACCCTGGTCGCCGCCGGACAGGCGGTCAAGGCAGACCCCCACGCCCGCCCCGAAGCCGCCGGTCTCATCGGCTGCGGCGTGATGGCCGGGTACGGCGCGGCCGTGCACACCGGCGCGGTGGGCAGCGGGGACACCGTCGCCGTCATCGGCTGCGGCGGGGTGGGCAACGCGGCGATAGCGGGAGCGTCCATCGCCGGGGCGCGCCGGGTCATCGCGGTGGACATCGACGACCGGAAGCTGGACGGCGCGACCCGCTTCGGGGCCACCCATACCGTCAACTCCCGTGGCACGGAGCCCATCGAGGCGGTGCGCGGCCTGACCGGCGGCCATGGCGCGGATGTGGTGATCGACGCGGTCGGCCGCCCCGAGACCTACCGGCAGGGGTTCGCCATGCGCGACCTCGCCGGGACCCTGGTCCTGGTCGGTGTCCCCGACCCGGACATGCGGATCGAGCTGCCGCTGATCGATCTCTTCTCGCGCGGCGGCGCCCTGAAGTCCTCCTGGTACGGCGACTGCCTGCCCAGCCGTGACTTCCCCGTGCTCATCGACCGCTACCTCAGCGGACGGCTCGACCTCGACGGATTCGTCACCGAGACGATCGCCCTGGACGAGGTGGAGTCCGCGTTCGACAAGATGCGCGACGGCCGGGTGCTGCGCTCCGTCGTGGTCATCTGACGGCATACCGCCCACCGCCGACCACCCCGACCAGCAGGAGGAGGGTCATGTCCCGCACGCCCGCACACCGTTCCCGTGTGGTTGTCATCGGTGCCGGCATCGTCGGCTGCTCGCTCGCCGACGAGCTGACCGCCCGTGGCTGGACCGAGGTCACCGTCCTCGACCAGGGCCCGCTGCCGGCCCCCGGCGGCTCCACCTCGCACGCCCCCGGCCTGGTCTTCCGGACCGGCCCGTCCAAGACCATGACCGAGTTCGCCGCCTACACCGTCGAGAAGTTCAGCTCCCTGGAGGTGGACGGGCTGCCCTGCTTCCACCCCGTCGGCGGCCTGGAGATCGCCACCACCGAGGCCCGCTGGGCGGATCTGCACCGCAAGGCCGGACTCGCCGCCTCCTGGGGCGTACACGGTGAACTGCTCTCCCCGCAGCAGTGCAAGCAGCTGTGGCCGATGCTCGACGAGACGGTGCTGTACGGCGGTTTCCACACTCCAGACGACGGACTGGCCCGCGCGGTCCTCGCCTGCCGCGCCCAGATCGCCCGGGCCGAGAGCCGCGGCGCCCGCTTCCTGGAGCGGCACACCGTCACCGGCATCGAGCGGGAGGACGGCCGCGTCACCGGTGTCGTCACCGACCGCGGTACCTTCCCCGCCGACCACGTCGTCTCGGCCGCCGGCTTCTGGGGCCCGGTGATCGGCGCGATGGCCGGGGTGGACGTACCGCTGCTGCCGCTGGCCCACCAGTACGCCACCACCGAGCCGCTGCCCGAGCTCGACGGCGTCAACGAGCCCCGTAGCGAGGCGAGCAAGCCGATCCTGCGCTTCCAGGACCGCGACCTCTACTTCCGCGAGCACACCGACCGGATCGGCATCGGCTCCTACGCCCACCGCCCGATGCCCGTCGACCCCTTCACCGTCCCCGCCTTCGACAAAGCTCCCCTGATGCCGTCCTCGCTGCCCTTCACCGAGGAGGACTTCGCCCCGAGCTGGCAGGACAGCATCCAACTGCTGCCCGCCCTGGGCGCCTCGCGGGTGGCCGAGGGCTTCAACGGCGTCTTCTCCTTCACCCCCGACGGCATGCCGGTCCTCGGCGAATCCCGTGAACTGCGCGGATTCTGGCTCGCGGAGGCGGTCTGGGTCACCCACTCGGCGGGCGTCGCCAAGGCCGTCGCCGAGTGGATGACGGACGGCCGGCCGGGAACCGACATCCATGAGTGCGACCTCTACCGCTTCGAGGACGCCCAGCGCTCGCCCGCCTACGTCGCCGACCGCGGCGCCCAGAGCTTCATCGAGGTCTACGACGTCATCCATCCGCTGCAGCCCATGGAGCAGCCGCGGCCGCTGCGCACCAGCCCCTTCTACCCACGGCAGCAGGAGCTCGGCGCGTACTTCCTGGAGGCCGGCGGCTGGGAGCGCCCGCACTGGTACGAGGCCAACGCCCCGCTCACCGAGGGGCTGGACCTCCCCGAACGCGACGCCTGGTCCGCCCGCTACTGGTCGCCGATCGCCGCCGCCGAGGCCAGGGCCACCCGTGAGAAGGTCGCCCTGTACGACATGACCCCGCTGCGCAGGCTGGAGGTTACCGGGCCCGGCGCCCTCGCCTTCCTCCAGCGCATGACCAGCAACAACCTCGCGAAGAAGCCGGGCGCGGTGACCTACACCCTGCTCCTGGACGAGACCGGCGGCATCCGCTCCGACCTCACCGTCGCCCGGCTGGCCCCCGACCGCTTCCAGGTCGGCGCCAACAGCGCGGCCGACCTCGACTGGCTGCTGCGGCACGCCCCGGACGGGGGCCCGTCCCGCTCAGGCGTAGCCGGGAGTGGGGGAGTACAGGTCCGTGACATCACCTCCGGCACCTGCTGCATCGGCGTCTGGGGCCCGCTCGCCCGCGACCTGGTCCAGCCGCTCACCCGCGATGACTTCTCCCACGAGGCCTTCGGCTACTTCAGGGCCCAGCAGACCCACCTCGGCCATGTCCCGGTCACCGCGCTGCGTCTCAGCTATGTCGGCGAACTCGGCTGGGAGCTGTACACCACCGCCGACCTGGGACTGCGGCTGTGGGACACGCTCTGGGAGGCCGGCCGGGAGCACGGGGTGATCGCCGCCGGGCGCAGCGCCTTCAACAGCCTCCGGCTGGAGAAGGGTTACCGCTCCTGGGGCCATGACATGACCACCGAGCACGACCCGTACGAGGCCGGTGTCGGCTTCGCCGTCCGCCCCGCCAAGGGCGACTTCCTCGGCCGCGACGCACTCCAGGGCCGCAGCGAGGAGACCGTGGCGCGCAAGCTCACGTGCCTCACCCTCGACGACCCCGAGGCCATCGTCCTCGGCAAGGAACCCGTCTACGTCGACGGCTCCCCGGCCGGCTATGTCACCTCCGCCGCCTACGGTTACACCCTCGGCCGGGGCATCGCTTACGCCTGGCTGCCGGCCGCCGCGGCAGCCCCCGGCACCCCCGTCCACATCGAGTACTTCGGCGAGAAGATCCCCGCGACCGTTGCCCGGGAACCGCTCTTCGACCCGCAGATGGCACGCATCCGCAGGTAGAGGCAGTACCAGGGCCCTTCCCTCAGTACCCCTTCCGTGCCCCACCGGTGATCCGCTCGTCCCCCGTACGCAGAAGGAGCAACCGCATGGCTCCCACCTACGACGTCATCGTCCTCGGCCTCGGCGGCATGGGAAGCGCCGCCGCCCACCACCTCGCCGCCCGCGGCGCCCGGGTCCTGGGCCTGGAGAAGTTCGGCCCGGTGCACCACCGCGGCTCCAGCCACGGTGGTTCCCGTATCACCCGGCAGTCCTACTTCGAGGACCCCGCCTACGTACCGCTGCTGCTGCGCTCCTACGAGCTGTACGAGAAGCTGGAGCGGGACACCGGCCGCGAGATCGCCACCCTGTGCGGCGGGGTGATGATCGGCCGTCCCGACAGCCGTACCGTCGCCGGCAGTCTGGCCTCCGCCCGCCAGTGGGATCTCCCGCACGAGATGCTCGGCCCCGCGGAGATCCGCCGCCGCTTCCCGACTCTCACCCCCGCCGAGGACGAGGTCGCGCTGTACGAGGCCCGGGCGGGCCTGGTCCGGCCGGAGTTCACCGTGGCCGCGCAGCTCCAGCTGGCCGGCCGGGACGGTGCCGAGCTGCACTTCGAGGAACCCGTCACCCGCTGGGAGGAGCTGCCCGGCGGCTCGGGGGTCCGCGTCCACACCCCCGAAGACACCTACACCGCGGGCCAGTTGGTGATCTGCCCGGGAGCCTGGGCGCCCCAGCTGCTCACCGACCTCGGCGTGCCGTTCACCATCGAACGGCAGGTCATGTACTGGTTCGCCCCCGACGGCGGCACCGCGCCCTTCGCCCCCGAGCGGCACCCGGTCTACATCTGGGAGGACGACCGGGGCGTGCAGGTCTACGGCTTCCCGTCGATCGACGGCCCCGGCGGCGGCGCCAAGGTCGCGTTCTTCCGCAAGGGCACCGTCTGCACCCCGGAGACCATCGAACGCACGGTGCACGACCACGAGGTACGGGCCATGGCCGACCAGATGCGCCCCCGCATCCCCGCCCTCCCCGGCCGCTTCCTCAAGGCCGCCACCTGCATGTACTCCAACACTCCCGACGAGCACTTCGTGATCACCCGGCACCCCGCCCACCCGGGGACCGTGACCGTCGCCTGCGGATTCTCCGGACACGGCTTCAAGTTCGTCCCCGTGGTCGGCGAGATCGTCGCCGACCTCGCACTGACCGGGGCCACCGCGCACCCCATCGAGCTGTTCGACCCCCGCCGGCCCGCCGCCGCGGCCGCTTGAGGAGACCGCCATGACGACCACCCACACCGAGTCCGCCCCGGCCGCGGCCACTGCGCCCGCGGCCGATGCCTCCCCGAGCCTGATCGCCACCCTCGCCGGCCACTACTACACCGACCCCGGCATCTTCCGCCTGGAGCAGGAGAAGATCTTCGAGCGGCTGTGGTTCTGCGCGGTCCGCAGCGCCGACCTGGACAAGCCGGGCGCCTTCCGTACGGTCCGGATCGGCCGGGAGAGCGTGCTGATCACCCGTAACCGCGCCGGAGAGCTGCGCGCCTTCCTCAACATCTGCCGGCACCGCGGCGCGCAGCTGTGCACCGAGGAGTCGGGCGAGCTCCGCCGCAACCTCCAGTGCCCCTACCACGCCTGGACCTACGACCTCGACGGCCGTCTGGTGGCCGCCCCCAACCTGCAGAGGATGCCGGACATCGACCGCAGCGAACGCTCTCTGGTCACGGTCCCGCTGCGCGAATGGCTCGGCTACGCCTGGGTGTGCCTGGCCGACGAGCCGCCGTCCTTCGAGGACACCGTGATCGGCGCGGCCGTCGAGCGGCTGGGCGACGCCGCCTGCCTCGACCGCTACCGCACCGAAGGGCTCGCCCTGGGCAAGCGCCTCACCTATGACGTGCGTGCCAACTGGAAGCTCATCATCGAGAACTTCATGGAGTGCTACCACTGCGGCACCATCCACCCCGAACTCACCGAAGTCCTCCCGGAGTTCGCCGACGGGTTCGCCGCCCAGTACTACGTCGGCCATGGCGCGGCCTTCTCCGAGGAGGCCACCGGATTCACCGTGGACGGCACCGAGGGCTTCGGCCGGCTGCCCGGTATCGAGGACACCCAGGACCGCCGCTACTACGCGATCACCGTCCGGCCGCAGGTGTTCGTCAACCTCGTCCCCGACCATGTCATCGTCCACCGGATGTTCCCGATGGCCCCCGACCGCACCGTCATCACCTGCGACTGGCTGTACCTGCCCGAGGTCGTCGACTCCGGTGCCGATCTCTCCAAGTCCGTCGAGCTCTTCCACCGGGTCAACTCCCAGGACTTCGACGCCTGCGAGCGCACCCAGCCCGCGATGAGCTCGCGCGCCTACCGTGCCGGCGGGGTGCTGGTGCCCAGCGAGCACCACATCGGCGCCTTCCACCACTGGGTCACCGACTGCCTGGGGGAGGCGCGCGCCTGAGCGGTTCGGCCGTCCGCCGGGGCCACCTGGACGACGACCGGCCGAGCCCACACCTCGGGCCCCCGCAATGAGTCCACCCGGCCCCCTCTTACGGCGGCCGGGTGGAGGGGGAGGCCGGACGTCAGACGGGCACCGCTTCCTTGTCCTCCCGGCCGGCGGGCGCGGCCTCAGGGCTTCCGTCATCGAGCCCGGAGGCGGGCGCCGGGACGAGGATTGCGGATGCCGGGACAGTGGTGCGGCGAGACGCGTCCGAGGCATCCGCCTCGCGCCATCCCGGCGGGCCGAAGAGGTAACCGGCCCGGCCGCGCCAGGTGCGGGCCCGGCGGATGTCGCGGACCATTCCGGCGAACTCGTGGGAGTTGGCCTTCAGCGGATGGTGGGCCCAGTTGGAGCGTTTTTTGCCCTGAGTCACCTTCCGTGGCTTGGCCGATGGGATGTCGCCGCGGTCCCCGCGCCCCCGTCTCGCGGGAGGTGCGAGCGAAGACCGGTATGTGTCAGGGGTGCGAGGCCGCGGCTTTTGGCCGTCACATGTCGCCGAGGTCCAGGAGCGAGGACCGGGCCCGGACCTCGCGCCATATGTCCCCGGTGCGCCACTCACCGGACGGCTCGGCGAGCAGCGCCGTCAGGGCCGCCAGCGCCCGGACGGCTTCGTCGCCGAGGTGCTCACGGATCTCCTCGTCCACCTCGCGGCGGGCCTCGCGGAACGCCCGCAGGAACGCGATCGCGTCGGGGGTGGGACGCACGATCTTCTCGCGGCCGTCGCCGGACGACTTCTCCAGCGACAGGAACCCCCGTTCGCACAGGTCGGCCACCAGCTTGCTCGCCCCCTGGCGGCTGATCTGCATCTCGCGGCCGATCCGGGAGACCGTCAGCTCCTCGTTCGCCACGCACAGCCGAAGGATCATGCCGTCGGGGAGGCGTCGGTCGGTGAAGCCGGACGCGGCCAGTTTCCGCTCGATCCGACGCCGGTAGCCGAGCCAGGAACGCAGGAGCTGCGGGCCGAGCGCCGGCGTCCCGCTTTCGTCGGAGAAATGCGCAACCATGGGTGACTATCTCCGGTACGGTCCGACCACACGCTCTGTGTGACATAGTTCTGGCAAGGGAGCACGGGCCGAGCCGGGGAGTGGTGGATGTCTGCCGAATGGCGACCTGTACGGCAGTCGCGCACACATGAGCTCGTCCTCGAACGCATCGAGGAGCGGGTGCTCGCCGGCGAGCTGAAGGCCGGGGACCGGTTGCCGCCCGAGCGCGAGCTGGCACCGGTACTCGGCGTCAGCCGGTCCGCGCTGCGCGAGGCGCTGCGGGTGCTGGAGACGATCGGGGTACTGGTCGCGCAGGCGGGCCGCGGGCCGGACGCGGGAGCCCGGATCGTACGGAACCCGGACGACGCGCTGGGCCGGCTGTTGCGTCTGCACTTCGCGCTGGGGAGCTACAGCCTGCAGGACGTGCTGGAGGCCCGGGTGGTGCTGGAGCGTTCCAGCTTCGAGGCGGCCGCGGAGCACGCTCCGGCAGGGGGCCTCGACGAGGCCGAAGCGCTCCTGGCGCGGATGCAGGAGCCCGGGGTGGGGGTCGACGACTTCAACGACCTGGACACCCGGTTCCATGTCGCCATCGCGCGTAGCTCCGGCAATCAGCTCACCTCCACCCTCACCTCGGCCGTGCGGGAGTCGGTGCGTCCGCTGATCCTGCGGGCGCTGGAGACGGCGGAGGACTGGCCGGCCACGGCGGGTGCGCTGAACGCCGAGCACACCGAGCTGCTGCGCCTGGTGCGGGCCGGCAAGGGTGCGAAGGCCGCCGACCTGGTCGAGGCGCATATCCGCGGTTTCCACGGGACGTTGGTCGACGAGAAGCCCCAGGCCGGCGGGGCGGGCGAGGCGGACCGGGAGCGGGAAGCGGACGACGCGGACCAGGCGGGCGACGCACCCGGAGCGGGCGATGCGGCCGAGGCGGCCAGGGAAGGCTGAGCCGGCAGGGCTGAGTCCCCGGGCCAGTGGACCGGATGCACGCCCGAGGGGGGACAGGGCAGGCCACCCCACCCCGCCCCCGCCGTCTCCCTACGGCACCATCCACGACAGCACCGGCAGCGACTGCAGCGCGACCAGGACGCACAGGACCGCCAGCATCGCGACGCTGTAGCCGACGACCTTGCGCAGCAGGATCCGCTCGGTGCCCGGTCGTTCCACCGCGGTCGCCGCGATGGTCAGGTTCTGCGGGCTGATGAGTTTGCCGACGACACCGCCGGTGGTGTTGGCGGCCACGAGCAGCGTCGGGTCGATGCCCGCGGCCTTCCCCGCGGTCTGCTGGAGCGTGGCGAACAACGCGTTCGACGAGGTGTCCGAGCCGGTGACGGCGGTGCCGAGCCAGCCGAGCACCGGGGAGAGCGCGGCGAAGAAGCCACCGGTGGCGGCGAGCCAGGTGCCGATCGCGAGGGTCTGGCCCGACTGGTTCATCACGTAGCTCAGGGCCAGGACGGTGGCGACCGTGGCGATGGCGGTCCGCATGTTCCGCACCGTGCGCCCGGCGCAGACCAGGCCCGTGCGCGCGGTCATCGGGAAGCGGTCGGAGTCCTTCGCCCGGCTGTAGATCAGCATCACGAGGAGACCGGAGAGGAGGAGCAGGGAGCCGGGATTGGCCAGGACCTCCAGCTTGTAGACCGCGCTGCCCGCGGGGGAACCGTCGGCGGCCAGGAGATGCCCGTACAGGCCGGGCCAGTTGAGCTGGAGGGTGGCGGCGCCGAGCAGCCGCGGCATGTCCAGTGCGCCGATGCGCAGCTTGGCGAGGGCGAAGACCGCGATCACCAGGAGGTAGGGCAGGACGGCGAGAGTGACGCGGCGCCGGGTCAGCGGTTCGGCCTCGACACGGGAGCGCTGGTCGTCCGGCGTCGTGGGGGACAAGAAGCGCAGCATGACCACAGCGGCGCCGAAACCGGCCAGCGCGGCGACGACATCGGTGAGCTCGTACGCGAAGTGGGCCGAGCACCAGAACTGGGCGAGGGCGAACACCGATCCGGTGACCAGGGCGACGGGCCACAGCTGGCGCAGCCCGCGCCGCCCGTCGACGAGGAAGAGCAGCAGCAGCGGGACGAAGAGGGCGAGCAGCGGGCTCTGCCGGCCGATCACGCCGGCCAGGTCCCCGGCCGGTATGCCGGTCAGGGTGCCCGCGGTGGTGATGGGGATGGCCATGGCGCCGAAGGCGACGGGCGCGGTGTTGGCGACCAGGACGGTCACGGCCGAGGTGAGCCGCGGCAGCCCGAGCGCCATCAGCATCGCGGCGGTGATCGCGACGGGGGCGCCGAACCCGGCGAGGGCTTCGAGGAGTCCGCCGAAGCAGAACGCGATGAGCATGGCCTGGATGCGCAGATCGCCGCGCCCGACGGAGTTGAAGGAGCGGCGCAGATCCTCGAAACGGTTGCTGACCACCGTGAGTTCGTAGAACCAGATGGCCGCGACCACGATCAGCATCACCGGGAAGAGGCCGAAGGCCAGCCCCTGGGTGGCGGACAGGACACCGAGGTGCAGAGGCATCCCGTAGCCGAGGACCGCGACCAGCAGGGCGGCCAGCAGGGCGCCGAGGGCGGAGTGCAGCGCGGGGCGCCGGGCCGCCATCAGCAGCACGAAGAAGGTCGCCAGGGGGACCAGGCCCAATAGCGCGGTGGCGGTGAGGCTGCCCCCGACGGCGGCCACGTCAGGGGTGTAGGCCGCCAGGACGGCGGGTGGTGTGGTGGCCACGGAGTGCTCCTCATCGAGTCATCGAGTTCTGCGCGCCGTCCGGCCGGCCCAAGGTTCCGTGCCCGGCGGGAGCGGCGTGCCCGGTGGCTGAGAATCGGCCCTCAGTAGCCCACTGAAGATGTCGCATGTCAATAAGGTCGGACCAAACTGTGCCCTTACTTTTCTTCTGAGGTTCGAAGCGAGTATGGTCGGACCATAAGTGAGGGAGGTTCCATGCGCATCGCGCTCTTCGCCACCTGCCTGGGAGACACGCTCTTTCCGGAGGCGGTGAAATCCACCGCGGTCCTGCTGGCCCGTCTGGGGCACGACGTGGTGTTCCCGCCGCAGCAGACCTGCTGTGGCCAGATGCACGTCAACACCGGCTATCAGCGGGAGCCGGTGCCCCTGGTGCGGAACTTCGCCGAGCAGTTCGGCGACCCGTCGATCGAAGCGGTGGTGATGCCGTCCGGGTCGTGTGCGGGCTCGGTCCGCCATCAGCACGAGCTCGTCGCCGCACGGTACGGGGACGCCGCGCTGCGCGCCGGGGTCGCGGACGTGAAGACCAAGACGTACGAGCTGTCCGAATTCCTCGTCGACGTGCTCGACGCGACCGACGTCGGCGCGTACTTCCCCCACCGCGTGACCTACCACCCCACCTGCCACTCCCTGCGGATGCTGCGGGTGGGCGAGAAGCCGCTGCGGCTGCTGCGCGCCGTCGAGGGCATCGACCTGGTGGAACTTCCCGAGGCCGACGCATGCTGCGGCTTCGGCGGCACCTTCGCGGTCAAGAACGCCGGCACGTCCTCCGCGATGCTGCGGGACAAGATGGACCACATCTCCGGCACCGGCGCCGAGGTGTGCACGGCGGGCGACTCGTCCTGTCTGATGCACATCGGCGGCGGTCTCTCACGCATCAAGTCCGGTACCCGGACCCTGCATTTGGCGCAGATCCTCGCCGCCACCCGCACCGCGCCGCACGTCCTGACGGAGGCCGCCCGATGAGCACAACGACCGGCCCCTCGACGCGCGGCACGTTCCTCGGTATGCCTGCCGTCCCCCCGCGCTCCCCGTACGGGACGGGCCATCTGCGGGGCGAGCGCACCTTCCCCCGGGCCGCCCATGACGAGCTGGGCAACGAGCAGTTGCGCCGCAACCTGGGCAAGGCCACCCACTCCATCCGCGCCAAGCGCCTGGACGTCACCGGTGAACTGCCCGACTGGGAGGCACTGCGCGACGCCGGCTCGGCGATCAAGACCGACACCATGAACCGGCTGCCCGAGCTGCTGGAGCAGTTGGAGCGGAAGGTTACCGAGCACGGCGGCACCGTCCACTGGGCGCGCGACGGCATCGAGGCCAACGAGATCGTCACCCGGCTGGTCCGGCGGACCGGCAGCGACGAGGTCCTGAAGGTCAAGTCGATGGCCACCCAGGAGATCGGCCTCAACGAGCATCTGGAGAGCCAGGGCATCACCGCCCTGGAAACCGACCTGGCCGAGCTGATCGTGCAGCTCGCCGACGACCGTCCGTCCCACATCCTGGTCCCCGCGATCCACCGCAACCGCGACGAGATCCGGGAGATCTTCCTCCGCAAGATCCCCGGCGTCGACCCCGGGCTGGACGCCACCCCCGCCGAACTGGCCGCCGCGGCACGCGCGTATCTGCGCGAGAAGTTCATGACCGCCACGGTGGCCGTCTCCGGCGCCAACTTCGGGATCGCCGAGACCGGCACCCTGTCGGTGGTCGAGTCCGAGGGCAACGGCCGGATGTGCCTGACCCTGCCCGAGACGCTGATCACCGTCATGGGCATCGAAAAGGTCCTGCCGCGCTTCCAGGACCTGGAGGTCTTCCTCCAGCTGCTGCCGCGCTCCTCCACCGGCGAGCGGATGAACCCGTACACCTCGCTGTGGACGGGCGTGACGCCGGGCGACGGCCCGCAGGACTTCCACCTCGTGCTGCTCGACAACGGGCGGACGGCGGCGCTCGCGGACACCATCGGGCGCGAGGCGCTGAACTGCATCCGCTGCTCGGCCTGCCTCAACGTCTGCCCGGTGTACGAGCGGACCGGCGGCCACGCCTACGGGTCGACCTACCCCGGCCCGATCGGCGCGGTGCTCACCCCGCAGCTCGCCGGGATGCACGCCGCCAAGGACGACCCCAACAGCTCGCTTCCGTACGCCTCCAGCCTGTGCGGAGCCTGTTTCGACGCCTGCCCGGTGAAGATCGACATACCGTCGCTGCTGGTCGAGCTGCGGCACCAGCACACCGAACAGTCGGGAACGACCGCGGAGAAGCTGGCGATGAAGGCCGCGGCCGGGGTCATGAAGCAGCCGAAACTGTTCACGGCCGCACAGCGGGCGGCGGGGCTCGGCCGCGTGGTGGCGGGGAGGAACGGCACGTTCTCCCGTCTGCCGCCGCCGTTCCGGGGCTGGAGCGACAGCCGGGACACCCCGGCCCCGCCGAAGCAGTCCTTCCGCTCCTGGTTCGCCTCCGCCGACGGCGCGGCCGCGATGCGGGCGGCGGCGGAGGACGGCGCCCGGCACACCGACGACGATCCCCAGGAGGCACAGTGACCGCGACCGCACGGGAGACGGTGCTGCGACGCGTCCAGGACGCGCTGGCCCGCTCCGACCGGCCCGAGGTGACCGTCCCGCGCGCCTACCGCACCGGACGCGCCCTCCCCGACGGGGAACGGCTCGCCCTCTTCACCGACCGGCTCGTCGACTACCAGGCACAGGTGCGCACCTGCACGGCCGGCACCACCGCGACGGCGATCGCCGAGGCGCTGCGGGCACACGGCGCACGGCGGATCGGGGTCCCTCCGGGGCTCGATCCGGCCTGGCTGGCCGGGTGGGACGGGGAGGTCCGCACCGACTCCCCGGACATTCCGGCGCCCCGGCTCGACGTGCTGGACGGGGTGGTGACGGCCTCCGCCGTCAGCTGCGCCGAGACCGGCACGATCTTCCTGGACGGCGCCGCGGCGGACCAGGGACGGCGCGCGCTGACCCTCGTCCCCGATCTGCATGTGTGCGTCGTCGACCTGTCCTCGGTGCGGACCGGTGTGCCGGAGGCGGTGGCATGCCTCCGGCCGGCGCACCCGACCACCCTGATCAGCGGCCCCTCGGCCACCTCCGACATCGAGCTGGAACGGGTGGAGGGCGTGCACGGCCCGCGCGCCCTGGAGGTGGTGATCCGTACCGACGTATGAGCGGCGCCGGGCTCCCGGGCCGGGCTCCGGCGGTGCGGGGGCAGCGCCGCGCCCGGGGAGCCGAGGGACATATGGCGATCCGTCAGGCACGCCCTGCGCAGCCGCCAGATCCGGGCCGGCGTGCTGGCCCTCTACCGCTCCGGCAACCGCCAGGACGAGGTGCTTGCCGAGCACCGGCAGATCCTCGACGCCTTGGTGGCCGGAGACGCCGTGGCCGCCTGTGCGGCCATCGACAGCCACCTCAAGGCGACCCAGCGCATCCTCCTGGCCGCCTGACCCGGCGGCCGACGGGCCCTACAGCTTCCGGTTGTCCAGCACCGCCACGGCCCGTCGCACCTGCCTGGCCTCCTCGGGATCCACGTCCGCGATCAGCAGGTCGGGCGTGCTGCCCAGCTGGGCGCGGACGGTTCCGTCGGGGCCGATCAGCGCGGTGTGCCCGACGCCGTTCGGCGCCGCGGCGGGCGCCTCGGGGTCGACCTGCGGATCCGGGGCGGCCTGGTCCACGGCCGCCATCCAGACGGTCGCGTCCAGGGCGCGCGCCCGCACCAGCAGGTCCCACTGCGCGCGCTTGCCCGGCCCCGCGGCCCAGGACGCGGGGCACAGCGACAGCGTCGCCCCGGCGTCCGCATGCGCCCGGAACAGCTCCGGGAACCGCAGGTCGTAGCACGTCGCCAGGCCCACCCGGACGTCGTCGACATCGATAGTGACCACCCGGTGGCCCGGGGCGACCGTGTCGGACTCCCGGAAGCCGAACGCGTCATACAGATGGATCTTGTCGTAGGACTCCTCGACCTCGGGCCCGGTGGCCAGCAGGGTGTTCGCCACCCGCCCGTCGGGCGCGGGGGTGAACATGCCCGCCACCACCGTCACCCCCGTCTCCCGGGCAACCGCCCGGACGCCCTCGGCCCACGGTCCGTCCAGCGGCTCGGCCACCGCCGCGAGCGGCGCCCCGAACCGCACCATGGCCGCCTCGGGCAGGACCACCAGCCGGGCCTCCTCGCGCGCCGCGCGACGGACCTGGTCCTGGACGTCCACGAGGTTTTCCTTCGGATCGGTCGATGCCGTCATCTGGCACAGCGCGATGCGCATACGGATCTCTCTTCTCTCGTGCGGGTCGGATCGTGCCGGTCGGTGTCGTCGGAACTCTGCGGAACCCGGTACCGGGCGGCCCGCCTCAGCGGCCGGGTGTCTCCCGGACCATCCTCCCCGGCGACCGCTCGGTGCCCTTCGCCGGGCGGGTGAACTCCTCGTCCTCATCGTGCGCCGGATCCCGCCCCGGCAGCACGCCCACGGGGGTGACCACGGCGGTTCCGCCAGGTACGGCGCCCGCGGCAGCCCCCTGCCGAACGAGCCCGGCAGGCGCCCTCCCGGTGGAGGTGCCTGCCAGGCCCGTACGGGATCCGGTCCCGCGGCTGCCGCGGGACGGCGAGGGCTCAGACGCCGGCGGCCTCCCTGCCCGTGCCGGCGATCTCCTCCGGGCGCAGCAGGGCGGCGAGCCGGTCGGCCGGGAGCAGTCCCTGCTCCAGGACCAGTTCGGCGACGCCGCGCCCGGTGGCGAGCGCTTCCTTGGCGATCGCGGTGGCCGCGGTGTAGCCGATGTGCGGGTTGAGCGCGGTGACCAGCCCGATGGAGTTCTCCACGCCGGCGCGCAGCGTCTCGGTGTTGGCGGTGATGCCCGCGACGCAGCGCTCGGCGAGGGTGCGGCAGGCGGCCCCCAGGTGGGTGATGCTCTCCGAGAGGGAGTGCAGGATCACCGGCTCGAAGGCGTTGAGCTGGAGCTGGCCCGCCTCGGCGGCCATGGTGATGGTGACGTCGTTGCCGATGACCTCGAAGGCGACCTGGTTGACGACCTCGGGGATCACCGGGTTGACCTTGCCCGGCATGATGCTCGAACCGGCCTGCACCGGCGGCAGGTTGATCTCCGCGAGGCCCGCCCGCGGTCCTGAGGAGAGCAGCCGCAGATCGTTGCAGCTCTTGGAGAGCTTGACGGCGACGCGCTTGAGGACACCCGACAGGTGGACGAACGCCCCGCAGTCCTGGGTGGCCTCGACGAGGTTGGCCGCGGTGACCAGGGGCAGGCCGGTGAGGGCGGCCAGGTGCTCGCGGGCCGCTTCGGCGTAGCCCAGGGGGGCGTTGAGGCCGGTACCGATGGCCGTGGCGCCGAGGTTGATCTCGTGGATGAGCAGGACCGCCTCCGCCAGCCGGCTCTGGTCCTCCTCCAGCATCACCGCGTACGCCGAGAACTCCTGGCCCAGGGTCATCGGCACCGCGTCCTGGAGCTGGGTGCGCCCCATCTTGAGGACGTCGCGGAACTCCTCGGCCTTGGCGGCGAAGGCCTCGCGCAGCACGGTCATCGCGTCGAGCAGTTCCCGCACGGCGATGATCGTGGCGACATTGACGGCCGTCGGGTAGACGTCGTTCGTCGACTGGCTGAGGTTGACGTGCTCGTTGGGGTGCAGCCGGCGGTAGTCGCCCTTGTCGTGGCCCAGGAGCTCCAACGCCCGGTTGGCGATCACCTCGTTGGCGTTCATGTTCGTCGACGTGCCGGCGCCGCCCTGGATGACATCGACGATGAACTGGTCGTGCAGCTGCCCGCCGTCCCGGATCTCCCGGCAGGCGGCGGCGATCGCGTCGGCCCGCTCGGAATCGAGCAGCCCCAGATCCTCGTTGGCGCGGGCCGCGGCCTCCTTGACGGCGGCGAGCGCATCGATCAGGTGCGGGTAGGTGGCGATCGGCGTACCGGTGATGGGGAAGTTCTCCACGGCGCGCAGGGTGTGCACGCCCCAGTACGCGTCGGCGGGTATCTCGCGGTCGCCGAGCAGATCGTGTTCGCGGCGGTGACGGGCGGCAGTCATGGTGCAGGTGGTCCTTTGCGAGGGGGAGGGGAGGGGAGAGGCCCAGGGGAGGGAGTGGCCGGCGTCAGGCGCCGCGTGAGGTCAGCGCGTCCGTCGCCCGCAGCGAGCCGACCGGTGCGCCACCGCCGATGACGGGGGCGGCGGCGAAGGGGGCGAGGACGCCGGGGGCGATTCCGCAGTGCGCCAGGGCCGCCGCCGTCACCGGCATCCGGGCGCGGTCGGCGCCGTCGGCTATCTTCACGCCGACCGCCCGCCCGTCCGGCAGCGCCGCGATCTGCACCCCCTCGAAGCCGTCCTTGGCCAGCAGACCCGGCACCGCCCGTACCAGGCGGGCCACGTCCCGGCCGCTGCCCGAGACCATCGTCGGGTGCTCGCGCATGGCGTGGGCGACCCTGCCCTCGTCGGTGCCGGGGGCGGCCGTCGCCAGCCGGGCCGCGGCCCGGGTCAGACCGTGCAGGGACACGGCGAACAGCGGGGCGCCGCAGCCGTCGACGGTGACGTGGGCGATGCCCTGGCCGGTGAGGTCCGCCACGGTCGCGGCGAGCTCCTGCTGCAGCGGATGCCCCGGGTCGAGGTAGTCGTCCAGCCGCCAGCCCCGGGTGCGGGCGGTCAGCAGCATGGCCGCGTGTTTGCCCGAGCAGTTCTGCGCGAGCCGGGTGGGCCCGAGGCCGCGGCCGATCCACTCGTCCCGCACGGCGGGGTCGTACGGCAGATCGGGGACATTGCGCAGCTGGTCCTCGGCCAGCCCGGCGACGGCGAGGATGCGCCGGGCGGTGGCCAGATGCGGTTCCTCGCCGGAGTGGCTGGCCGCGACCAGGGCCAGCGCCTCGTCGTCGAGCGGCGGCAGCCCCGCGCGCAGCAGGCCGACCGCCTGGAGCGGCTTGAGCGCCGAGCGCGGGTAGAACGCGGCCTCGATGTCGCCCGCCTGGAATTCCACGCTCCCGTCGGCCGCCAGCACCACGACCGAGCCGTGGTGGACGCCCTCGACGAGTCCGCCGCGCACCACATGGGCGACGGGCACGTGGGCCGGTTCGCGGACCACGGGCGGTGCGCCCGCGGTGCGGTGCGGCGGCAGGGTGGTGCTGCTCTGACTCATGATCAGTTCTCGGTGCTTTCCGTGCTGTTGGAGCTGTTGGTGTTGCCGGTACTGCCTGTGCTGCTCGTGCCGCCGGGGCTGTCGGTGCCGGGGCTGTCCCCGGGGTGCGGGGTGGGTGCGGTGCTGCCGGGGCCGGCCGTATCGTCGGTGCCGACGGTGCCGCCGGGGGCCGCCGGCCCGCCGCTCCCGCCCGCTGCCGCGTCCCGGAGGGCGCCCACCCGGCCCCGTACCAGGAACCAGCCGCCGACCAGCAAGGCCACGATCGCGGGCAGGGCCAGCACGGTGGTGCGGCCGGCTCCGCCGTCGGCCCACATCAGCACCAGGACGAGGGCGAGGAAGACCAGCGTCACGCTCTCGGTCCAGGGCGAGCCGGGGAGCCGGTAGCCGGGGCGGACGAGCAGCCCGGCCCGGGCCTTCCGCCAGAAGAGCAGATGACAGATCATGATCATGGCCCAGGTGCTGAGGATGCCGATCGCCGCGAAGTTCAGCACGATCTCGAACGCCTCACTCGGGACGACGTAGTTGAGCCCCACGCCCAGGACGCAGATCCCCGACGTGAGCAGAATGCCGCCGTAGGGGACCTGGCTGCGGCTCATCACCCCGGTGAACCGCGGTGCGGAGCCGGACATCGCCATCGAGCGCAGAATGCGCCCGGTGGAGTAGAGGCCGGAGTTGAGGCTGGACATCGCGGCGGTGAGCACGACGAGGTTCATCACGCCGCCCGCGGCCGGTATCCCGACACGGGACAGCACGGTCACGAAGGGGCTCTCGGCGGCCGAGTACGAGGTCCAGGGCAGCAGCATCGCCAGCAGCACCACCGAGCCGACGTAGAACAGCGCCACCCGCCACATGATGGAGTTGATCGCCTTCGGCATGACCTTCGCCGGATCCGCGGTCTCGCCCGCCGTGACACCGACCAGCTCGACCGACGCGTAGGCGAACACCACACCCTGGATGACCAGCAGCATCGCCAGGGCCCCGGTCGGGAAGAGCCCGCCGTGGTCGGCGATCAGCGAGGGGCCGGGGGTGGTGCCGCCGACCGGGTGCCGGGTGACGAGCAGGAAGATGCCGATCAGCATGAAGACGACCAGCGCACCGACCTTGACCAGCGAGAACCAGAATTCCAGCTCACCGAAGATCTTCACGGAGATGAGGTTCACGGTCAGCACGACCGCGAGCGCGATCAGCGCGATCACCCACTGCGGGACGTCGGAGAACATGCCCCAGTAGTGCGTATAGGTCGCCACCGCCGTGATGTCGGCGATCCCGGTGGTCGCCCAGTTCAGGAAGTACATCCAGCCCGCGACGAACGCCCCCTTCTCACCGAGGAATTCGCGGGCGTACGACACGAACGCACCCGACGACGGCCGGTGCAGCACCAGCTCACCCAGCGCGCGCACCACCAGGAAGGCGAACAGGCCGCAGACCGCGTACGCCACGGCCAGCGACGGCCCGGCGCCGGCGAGCCGGCCGCCCGCGCCGAGGAAGAGCCCGGTGCCGATGGCCCCGCCGATCGCGATCATGTTGATGTGCCGGGACGTGAGGGACTTCTGGTACCCGGCGTCACCGGCGTCCACGTGCTCGCCGGACGGCCCCTGTACGCCGTCCTGCCCCGCTCCCTGTCGTTGCTGCCGTTCCGCCTGCCGGAGGGATTGCTCGCTCACGCGTGATCCTCGTCTTCCGTGGAGGGGCCCGCACGGTGTGGTGGCCGCACGATGGTGGTCAGCGTCGTCTCGACGCGTGCGAGGTGGTGCGCCATGGCTTCCACCGCGTCGTGCTCACTGCTGTCGACAAGCGCCTCGACGATCGCCCGGTGCTCGCGGTTCGACTGCTCGCGCCGTCCGCCGAGCTCATTGAGGAAGGCCGACTGGCGGGCCAGCGCATCGCGGATCTCCTCGATGACCCGGCGGAAGACCGGATTGCGCGCGGCCTGGGCGACGGCGAGGTGGAAGAGGGAGTCCATCGCCACCCATGCGGTGGTGTCGGTCTCCTGCTCCATCCGCTCCAGCAGACGATTGAGCTGGTCGAGGTCCTCCGGCGTACGGCGCAGCGCCGCGTAACCGGCCACCGGGATCTCGACATGCCGGCGCACTTCCAGGAGGTCGCTCGCCGCGTAGTCGCCGAAGGTGGGGTCCGCCACCGCGCCGTCGGAGACGACGAAGGTGCCCTTGCCGGTACGCGAGACGGTCAGCCCCATGGTCTGGAGCGCGCGAAGCGCCTCCCGGAGCACGGGTCTGCTCACTTCCAGCCGACGGCAGAGCTCCGCCTCCGAGGGGAGCTTGTCCCCGACCGCGTAGTCACCCCGCTCGATGGCGTCGCGCAGATGGTGCAGGACCGCTTCCATGGCGCTGATCCGACGGGGGGCCTCGCCAGCTGTCTGGCTGTCTGACAGGTTCACCCCGGGATCGTCAGGCCCCGCCGGGGGAGCTGTCAAGGGGTGGGACGCAGGGGGTCCTCCCGGAGACGGTTCCCGCGCCTCTTCGTGACGAAGCCGCTACTGCCGGTGCGAAGCTTGCCACTCGGGCCGCTCAGGCCCGCTCCGGCTGCTCCGGCTGCTCCGGCCGTCCCGGCTGCCCGCTTCCGCGGAAGTCCAGCATGTAGAAGACCTTGTCGTAGCGGCGTCCGCCCATGGCGACGAAGCCGGGGAGACGGCCGTACTCACGAAAGCCGAGCGACCGGTAGAGGGCCAGCGCCCGGGTGTTATCGGCCCGCGCGTCCAGGGTGAGGACCTCGATCCCGGCCTCCCGGGCGTCCCCGACCAGCGCGGCGGTCAGTGACCGGCCCACACCCCGCCCGTGCGCCCCGTGCGCCACCGCAAGCTTCTCCAGGTCCGCGTGCTGCCGATTGGTCGGACGGGCATAGCGCAGCCAGTACCCCAGCCCGACCAGCCGGCGCCCGGCGTACGCCGCCCGCAGCGCCCCGTCCCCGGCCCGCGCGGCGCGCAGCACCCGCTCGACAAGCTCCGCCACCTCGTCCGCCGGGGGCGGATCGGTCCAGCCGAGCGGGGCACCGCCCCGGACCAGCTCCGCCAGGATCCGGTGCGCCGCCACGGCGAACCCGGCCGCCAGCTCCGGATCGCCGGACAGCTGCCCCGCGTCGAGAAGGTCGGGTTCGGGGCTGGTCCCACCGGGAGTCGCGGCATTCATGACCGGCAGCCTAAGACAGCGCCTTCCGCCTTGTCCTGACCACTCCGGGCTGAAGACAGTCGGCCCGCAGCAGCGTCACCCTCGCGAGCACCGGGAAAGGCGTGCCGTATGCGATGCCTCCGAGAGGTCTACCGGGACGGCATCTCGAAGAGGAGTGCGGCAGTTCCCCGTGTGTCGTAGTAGGTGACGCTGCCGCCCTTCCGTGGCACGTCGAGGACGATGTCCCCGGTCACCCCCTGGCCAGGATGGTATGTGGTGCCGACGTCCTGAGTGCCGGTGGATATCAGTGTCGACACCTCTTGCTCCGTCGTGGCCCTGTCCTTCCACCTCATATTCCGGTACGGGGTGAAGGTGCCGTCCCTGTGGCCCGCATTCGTCACTTCGACAGTGAGGACGGCGTATCGGCCCTTGGGTTTTGCTTCGCCGATTTCCGAGGGGGTTGCGTACTTCGCGGCGTGGAAGGTGACGGACATCGTTGTAGCGTTGCCGGAGTTGTCAATTGCCGTGTAGGTGTGCGTTTTCCCGACGGAGAGGGCGGGAGGCTTGACCGGTCCCTTGGGGGCCTCTGCAGATTTCTCCGGGCCGGGAGCGGTGGAAGACGCCGAAGGCTTCTTGGCGGCGTCGGTGGAAGCCGATGAACAGCCGGCCACGGCTCCGGTGACGGCCAGAGCGACGATGAATAATGCGGCGTTTCGGCTGTACGGGCGCATGGTGTTCCCTTCCGATCCCTGGTGGTGAATGCGTGAACTGTATGGCACATCACGACGCTTGCGGTCGGCTTGGGATCGTCGGGCCGGCCCTCGTGTCATCAGGGCATGGCCATCCGCCTGCAGGGGATTCTGATCGCCACCGGTTTCGGCCGTTCAGTGGCTGCTCGCCCAGCGGTAGCGGTGTTCGGGGCGGCCGGTGTCGCCGTATTTGAGGGTGAGGGTGATGTGGCCGCTGCGTTCGAGGTGTTTGAGGTAGCGCTGGGCCGTGGAGCGGCTGACGCCGGCGCGTTCGGCCACCTCGTGGGCGGACAGCGGGTGCCCGGCCGTGTCCAGGACCCGGCGGATCAGGTCGACGGTCGCCGCCGAGTGGCCTTTGGGGAGTTCGGTGTGCGGGGAGTCGGCGGTCCGGAAGGCGCCGAAGATCCGGTCCACCTGCTCCTGGCCCGCCTCGCCGCGTCCCCCCACCCCCTCCACGGTGCGGCGCAGCGCCGCATAGCCCTCAAGTTTGGCGCGCAGCCCGGAGAAGCCGAACGGTTTGACGAGGTACTGCAGCGCGCCACAGCGCATCGCGTCCTGGACCGTGGTGACATCGCGGGCCGCGGTCACCATGATCACGTCGGTGCGGTGGCCGAGTTGGCGGAGTCGTCGCACCAGTGACAGGCCGGTTTCGTCGGGCAGGTAGTGGTCGAGCAGTACCAGATCGGCTGGGGCGCGCTCCAGGGAGGCCAGCGCCTGGGCGGCGGTGTGGGCACGGCCGGTGACCCGGAAGCCGGATACCTGGGACACATACGCGGCGTTGATCTCGGCGACGTGGAAGTCATCGTCCACGACCAGGACATCGATCATCGTGATGCTCCGCTCGGCAGGGGTCTTCGCGCCGGCGGCTCCGTTCCCACACGGAGCCCGGTTCGCTCGCGGCGCTCTGTTCCCGTGCGGTGCCCCGTTCCGTCGCGGCGCTCCGGCCGTCGTGGCACTCCGGTCACCGTGGTGCTCCTTTCGTCGTGACCCGCCCGCTTCACCGTGGATCTCCCGCGGTGGTGAGCCGGCGCACGGGTGCGTCGTCGTGCCGGGCGAGTGCTTCGGGGAGGACGACGGTGAAGACCGCACCGCCGCCCGCGCGGGCGGTCACCCGGGCCATCCCGCCGTAGCGCTCGGCGAGCCGGCGCACCAGCGCAAGGCCGATGCCCCGGCCGCGGTGGAAGGCCACCGGGCGGGCGGACGGCCCGGTTCCGGGGGCGGGCGCGGCGGCCTTGGTGGACCAGCCCTCGGCGAAGATCCGCTCCCGTAGCTCCGGCGGCACCCCGGGCCCGGTGTCCGAGACCCGCAGCACGGCGGTCGTGTGCTCGGCCCGCAACTCCACCTCGACGAACGGCTCGTCGCGGCGGCGCTCCCCGGTGGCGTCCAGCGCATTGTCGATGAGGTTGCCCAGCACGGTCACCAGGTCGCGCGGGTCGACCACCGCATCGGGCAGCAGCGTGGTGGACGACATCCGCAGTGACACCCCGCGTTCGGCGGCGACGGCTGCCTTGCCGACGAGCAGTGCGGACAGCAGCGGGTCGTGCACCCGCTCCGCGATCTGTTCCGCGGAGGCCCGCTGGGCGCTGGCCACTTCGCTGACGAACTCCACTGCCTTTTCGTACCGGCCCAGTTCCAGCAGCCCGCGCAGGGTGTGCAGTTGATTGGCGTGTTCGTGATCCTGGGCCCGGAGCGCGTCCAGCAGCCCCTGGGTGCCGTCCAGTTCGCGGCCCAGCAGCTCCAGCTCGGTGCGGTCCCGCAGGGTCACCACCGCCCCGCCGTCCTGGGTCGGCATCCGGTTGGCGACCAGCACCCGCCCGCCGCTGACGGCCAGCAGATCCGTGCCGTCCACCCGCCCGGCCAGCACATCCGTCGTCCGCCCCGGCGGCAGCACCTCGTCCAGCGCCCGGCCCGCGGCCCGCGCGTCCAGGCCCAGCAGCCGCGCGGCCTCGTCGTTCACCAGCCGGATGCGGCCGCGCCGGTCGAAGGCGACGACGCCCTCCCGGATGCCGTGCAGCATCGCCTCCCGCTCGTCGAGCAGGGCGGAGATATCGGCGAACGCCACCCCGTGCGTACGACGCCGCAGCCTCCGGGAGAGCGCGACCGCGGCCAGCACCCCGACGGCCAGCGCCGCGCCCGCATACCGCAGGAGCGCGGGGATGGTGCCGAACAGCCGCCCCCGGACACTGTCGTAGGCGATACCGACCGACACCGCACCGACGATCCGGCCCCGGCCGTCGCGCAGCGGCACCTTGGCGCGGGCCGACCGCCCCAGCGTCCCGGTGTCGATCTGCCGCACCTGCCGCCCGGCGAGGGTCCGGCTCGGGTCCGTGGAGACATGCCGGCCGATCTCGTCGGTGTGGGTGTGCGACCAGCGCACCCCGTGGGTGTCCATTACGACGACGTACAGCGCCCCGGTCGCGGTACGGATCCGCTCCGCTTCGGCCTGCACCGGCCCGTGCGCCGCCGGTTCGGTGGTGACCAGCTCCCGGGCGAGGTCCGGAGCGGCGGCGGTGGTCTGGGCGATGGACAGCGCCCGGCGCATCGCCTGGTCGTCCAGCTCGGAGCTGAGCGGGGCGAGGAACAGGCCGGTGGCGAGCACCATGACGCCGGTGGTCAGGGCGACTTGCGCGGTGAGCACCTGTGCAAAGACCCGTCGGGGCCAGCGGATCCGCATCGGGTCTCCCTTGTCTCCGCCCTCCGCACCCTTGCGGAACCGAATCTTCCTTTTTCACTGCGCGATGCCTGCGTCTTTCACCTCGCCAGGGCCCGCACCTTTTGCTTCGCGATCACCGCACCGTAAGCCGTGCGTGAGCACCCGCACACCCCCTGGTGACGACTTAGCCGTTCTAGCGTGAGCAAAATGAGCACAACAGGGTTTGCGCGCAGAAAGGTCGCTTGCGCCCACAAGGCTGCCGCTGTGGCCCGGATCACTCCTAGCCTCCCGACCCATGAACAGCCACACGAGCCCCGCTATCGAACTGCGGGGTACGAGCAAGGCCTTCCGGACGCCCTCGGGGGCGCTGCACACGGCCGTCCGGGACCTGGATCTGGTCGTCGAACGCGGTGAGTTCGTCGCCGTCGTCGGCCCCACCGGGTGCGGTAAGTCCACCATGCTGACCCTGGTCAGCGGCCTGGAAGAGCCCACGGAAGGCGACGTACTGGTCGCCGGGGAGCCGGTGCGCGGCATCGGCGACAAGATCGGGTTCGTCTTCCAGCAGGACGCGGTCTTCCCCTGGCGCACCGTGCTGTCGAATGTGATGGCCGGCCCCCGGTTCCGCGGCGTACCGAAGCCCGAGGCCAGAGAGCGGGCACGGGAATGGCTCGCCCGGGTCGGTCTTGCGGCGTTCGAGGACCGCTACCCGCACCAGCTCTCCGGTGGGCAGCGCAAACGAGTCGCCCTCGCCGCGACCTTCGTCAACGACCCCGGAATCCTGCTCATGGACGAGCCGTTCTCCGCCCTCGATGTGCAGACCCGGGCGCTGATGTCGGACGAACTGCTGGAGCTGTGGTCGGGGACCGGTGCCTCCGTCGTCTTCGTCACCCACGACCTGGAGGAATCCATCGCCCTCGCCGACAAGGTGGTCGTCATGACCGCGGGCCCGGCCACCGTCAAAGAGGTTTTCCGGATCGATCTGCCGCGCCCCCGCAAGGTCGAATCGGTCCGGCTGGAGCCGCGGTTCCTCGAGATCTACCGGGAGATCTGGTCCTCGCTCGGCGAAGAGGTCCGTATCACCCGCGAGAGGGGTGCCGCGGATGTCGCCTGAGACCGGAACCGCGCTTTTGGCCAAGCCCCGAGCGGGCCGTACGGACCGCTCACAGGCCAGGGCCCGGGCCGCGCGCCACCACAAGCTCCTGGTCCACGGCACCCGGGTGCTGCTGCTCGTCGCGCTGACCGGACTGTGGGAGTGGCTGGCCCGCGCCGCCGTCATCGACCCGTTCAACTTCTCCATGCCCTCCAGGATCTGGAACCAGATGAGCCAGTGGGCGCTGCACGGCACCCCGCAGGGCTCGCTGTGGGAGCAGATCTGGTACACGCTCTACGAAGCGCTCCTCGGCTGGGTGATCGGCGTCATCGGGGGTGTGGTGCTGGGGATCGCGCTCGGCCGCATCCGCTTCCTGGCCGATGTGCTCGGCCCGTACATCAAGGTGCTCAACGCACTGCCGCGCATCGTCCTGGCCCCCATCTTCCTCATCTGGTTCGGTCTGGGGCCGGCCTCCAAGGTCGCCTCCGCCGTGGTCCTCGTCTTCTTCCCGGTCTTCTTCAACGCCTTCCAGGGCGCCCGGGAGGTGGACCGCAACCTGGTCGCCAATTCCCGGATCCTGGGGGCGAGCAACCGCCAGGTCACCCTGCAGGTGGTGATCCCCTCCGCCACCTCATGGATCTTCACCAGCCTGCATGTCAGCTTCGGCTTCGCGCTGATCGGCGCGATCGTCGGCGAGTACATCGGGGCGACCAAGGGCCTGGGCCTGCTGGTCTCGGCGTCCCAGGGCACCTTCAACGCGGCCGGTGTGTACGCCGCGATGGTGATCCTCGCCGTCGTCGCCCTGCTCGCCGAGGGGCTGCTCGCCTTCCTCGAAAGGCGGCTCTTCCGCTGGAAGCCGGCCGACGCCGGCGACGGCCGCTGAGCCCCGCGCCCCTCGCAGCCCCCTTCCCTCCTTCTCCTCTCCACCTCACAAGGACGTGACCATGCCCACCGCACGGAAGATTTCGGCCGCCGTGGCCGCCACCGCCCTCGCCCTGACGACCCTCACCGCCTGCGGCGGCTCCCCGTCCGCCGGCCCCGACGACCAGAACGGCAAGATCAAGATCATGGTGGGCGGCCTGGACAAGGTCATCTATCTGCCCGCGAGACTCACCCAGCAACTCGGCTACTTCGAGGACGAAGGCGTCCACGTCACGCTGCTGACCGAACCGGCCGGTGTGCAGGCCACCACCTCGCTGGTCTCCGGCGACGTGCAGGGCGTCGTCGGCTTCTACGACCACACCCTCGATCTGCAGGTCAAGGGCAAGCAGGTGGAATCGGTGGTCCAGCTCGCGCACGCCCCCGGCGAGGTCGAGCTCGTCTCGGAGAAGGCGGCCGGCGACCTCACCTCGGCCAAGGACTTCCCGGGCAAGAAGCTCGGCGTCACCGGCCTCGGCTCCTCCACCGACTTCCTGACCAAGTACCTCGCGGTGAAGAACGGGGTGCAGACCAACGAGTTCACCCCGGTGGCGGTCGGCGCCGGCCAGACCTTCATCTCGGCTCTGCAGCAGGGCTCGATCCAGGGCGGGATGACCACGGACCCCACGGTCGCGCAGATCCTGGACAAGAAGCTCGGCAGAATCCTCGTCGACATGCGCACCCCCGAGGGCTCGAAGAAGGCGCTCGGCGGCGCCTACCCCTCGTCCAGCCTCTACATGAACACCGACTGGGTGAACAGCCACAAGGAGACGGTGCGGAAGCTGGCCCGCGCCTTCGTGAAGACCCTCAAGTGGATGTCCACGCACACCGCCGCACAGATCGCCGCGAAGATGCCGTCCGACTACGCCCAGGGCGGCAAGGAACTGTACGCCCGGTCGATCAAGAACACCCTGCCGATGTTCACCAAGGACGGGGTGATGCCGGCCGACGGCCCCGCCACCGTCGAACGCGTCCTGAAGGCCTTCAACCCCAACCTCAAGAACGCCACGGTGGACTTGAAGAAGACCTACACCACCGAATTCGTCAAGTAGGCAGGGGCGGCCCGCCCACACGGTGCCGTGCAGGGGCCGCCGCCCTCGGGCCGTACGGCTCGCGGCTTCGGCCCCTCAGCGCTGCAGCACGATGTCGTCGGGCGAGGCGAGCCGTTTCCAGCGGTCCTCCGGGGTGCGTACGACGGGCATCAGATCGGCGGCAGGAAGGGGGCCCAGGTTCAGCGAGGTGAGTTCGGCGACATCCGTCACCGGCACCTGGAACGTCCGGAAGGCACCCAGCACCGGGGGCGCCCCGGGTGTTGCCCCGGCCAGGGCACGCTCGGCGTCCCAGATCAGGTCCGGGCTCTGGTCGAGTACGTACGCCGTCGCCGCCAGCGAGCCGTCCCGGAGGAACGCCGCCACCTTCCAGAAGCGCAGCGGTACTTGGACGCCCCGGTACGGCGGGTCCGAGTCGTGCAGTACGGGTCCGGTGAGGACGGCCAGCCGGCGGCCGGGCCGGGCGGCGTGGCCGAGCAGACAGCCCTCCAGCCCCTCCCAGACCTGCCTGCTCCGATTGCACACATCCGCCTGCGGGGCGGCATTCGTGTAGTGGAAGGTGTCCGCATGCGCCTGGTGGGCCTCGGCGGCCTCGCCCCACACGGGACCGGGCCGGCCCACCAGGTGCCCCTTGTCCAGGGAGTTGTTCTGGTAGACCTCCTCGCCGGTCTGCCGGTCCTCGTCCAGCCGCGGATCGAGCCGCCAGTCGCGCTCCGGCGGCACCTGCGCCGGCAGCCGCTCACCGTCGATGCAGACCGCGGCGGCCGCCGCCATCCGCCGGTCCGGTCGCAGCACCACGGTGAAGTGGGTGTAGGGCAGCACCACCGTCTCCACGGCGGGACCGGCGGGCACCGGCAGCGGTACCGGCACCCCGAGGAAGTGCTCGTCGTAGCCCGCACGGCCGGCCATGGACTGCCCGGCCTCACTCGGCGGGGTAGATGTCTCCGCTGGCCATACCGCTTTCCTGCTCGCTCTGGGACAGGAGCCTGCGCGCCTTCTCCTGGAGCCGCTTTTGCTCCTCCGGGTCGCCGGCGCGTTCCGCGGCCGCCTGCAGTTCCTGGGCCTTGTCGCGCATCTGCTGGATGCGTCCGTGGGATTCTCCTGTTGCGCTCATGATCCGTCCTCCACCGGTGTGGTGTATGGAGCTCCACCTACCAGCGAAGCAGGCCCGGCGGACCTCGGCACGTCGAAGCGTCACGTCTCGTGGCGGGGCGGATACGGCCGCCGTCACAGGGGGCCGCCGGGGGCGGCGCGCCCGGGCGTACCGGCGTGTCTCCACCGGATGGCCTTCCTGAATGGCGGGGGCACACCGAAGGGACGTTGGCTGAGGCACAGCACTCTCAACGTCCGCCGAGTGTCAGCGCTCCTGGTGTTTGACGCTCCCCTCGTTCAGTGGAGTCCCTCCATGACATCCGAACCAGCACTCTGTGGGGGCGACGCCGAACTGTCATCGACAGGACCCGGCGAGCACTTTCCGCCCATGCCCCCTGAGCACAACTCGTCCCACACCCTTCTGTGGGAGGCAGTCACCCATCGGCCCTTGGAGGAAGTCGCCGCCCTGGTGGAACTGCTCAAGCGCAGCGGCGACGTTCCCAACCCCGGCGATGAAGCCCTGCGGATGGCGGTGGTTTCCCGGCCGGTGAGCGAGGTCGCCGCGCTCTTCGACATGCTGCGGGCCACCCCGCACACCGCGGAGTCGAGCCAGGAAGCGCTGCGCGCGGTGGCCGTCGACCGGTCCGTCGAGGAGGTGGCGCAGCTGATCGAGCTGTTCGACCGTACGAAGGGCGGCAGCGACGGTCGCCACGGGATGGCCGACCCTTTCCCGCCGGACCCCTTCCCGCCCGGCCCCGGTAGTCACGGCGGCCACGGCGAACCCGAGCCGACCGCGTCCCTGCACGTGCTCGACCCCGATGTCCGCCCCCTGGACCACAACGGTCAGCCGCTGTCCACCGCGCAGCGTGAGCCCGCGATGGGCCGGCCGCCCCAGCACACCCCCTGGTCCCGGCAGCCCGCCGACACCATGCGGCACGGCGCCCCGCCGTGGGCCTCGCCGGCCGAGGCGGCTCCGCAGCCGGGCTACGCGGTCCCCGGTGTGCTGCGGTCCGTACTGCGCTGGCCCGCGGCCGCGGCCCTGGCGCTGTGTGGTCTGAGCCATCTGCCGGTGCACTCGTCGCACCTGCACGGCGCCCAGGCGGCCGCCGGGCTCTCGATGGCCATCGCCGTCGTGTACCTGCTGCTGGCCGGCTGGCTGGCGATGCGTGACACCGCCCTGGTCTGGACGGTGAGCGCCGCCGCGGCCATGATCATCATCGCCCTGCACGCGCTGTCCCGGGCCGGCGTGCTGTCTCCCCTGGGCAGCGGCCTGGGCGAGGCGGGCATGTGGCCCGAGCTGCTGGCCGTGGGGCTGGCGGTCGCCAGCGCCGCACTCGCCGGCGCGGCGCTGCTCTACCGCCCGCGCCGGGTGGGCCCGGCCGCCGCGCGCGGCTGACGGGCGACGGCGCAACGGCCGTCAACGGCCGCCAAGGGCGCGGGCCGAGACCCAGGTCAGGGTCTC
>NZ_JBEYVM010000036.1:0-30839 GCF_040643995.1 Streptomyces sp. NPDC047049
GGGCCCACTGGCCGCGCCCGCGGGGCTCTCGTTCAGGTGTCGGCGCCGGGTGCGCCGTGGAGCCAGTACAGCCGGACGGCGGCGGCGAGCACGGGCATGGCGGCCGCCGGCGGGGTGCGCAGCTCGGCGAGCGTTGCGGCGGCGGTCTCGCCTGGCGGCAGCTCGGCGAGCGCGGCGGCCTGGTCGGCGCGCTGGCGCAGGGATTCGGCGGTGTCCGGGCCGGTGAGGGTCAGGGTGTTCATGGCTGTGACCATCTCGTTGGCCACGTTGGTGCCGTAGTGCGGGGCTGTGGCGCGGGCTCGGGGCGTGTCCCATGCGGCGGCGAGTTGCGCGGCGGCGGCGAGTAGATCGGCCTGCCACAGCGTGAGCCGGGCGGTCACGGCGGCCTCGTCCTGGTGGTCACCGGTCTGCCGCGCGGTGCGCACCGCGCGTTCGGCGGCGAGCAGGGCACGGGATGCGTGCAGCACTTCGGCGAGAGGCTGGCGGTCGGCGGTGGTCACCTGCCCATTGTCCGCCCCGGATCGGCGCATCCATCGGCGGTCCGTCCTTGCGGGACGGGACTCGATACGCCGCCTCTAGTAGATCTACGGCCTCCATTGGATCTACTGCCTGTCGGCCTGCACCACAGACAGGCAACCCCCGACGGGCCGCAGATGACCGACGGCGTGCGGAGGTACGGGAGCCGGCCGGCCCCAGCCACCCGACCGTAGCGACCCGCCCCCGGCCGGCGGAACCCACCACCGGGAGCCACCACGCTTCCATGTTCTTGATCGTCGCGGTCACGACTGCGGGAGTTCGTGACTCTTGAACACCCGAAGTGCCGGACGTTCGGGGATCAGGGGCCTGCCACGATCCAGATCAGTGTCAGCCGGCGCTCGTCGTCGTGGACGCGGTACAGGACGGTGATCCGGTCGCCGCTGTCGGCCGCCGGGTCGGTCATCGCGCGCCGCAGCTCGGCGCCGCTGATCGGCTCCTCGGTGCCGTGGCGGGGGTCGTCGGCGAGCCGCTTGATCAGGTCGTAGATCGCGCGCCGCTCACCCGCGCTGAGGTGGGCGAACTCGACGTTCAGCCGCTCGGGGAAGTCGACGTTCCAGGGGTCGGCGCTCACGCGGCGGACTCGCCGAGACCGTGCCGGGCGAAGACCTCGGCAGCGGGCACGACGGGTTCGGTGCCGGCGAGAGCGGCGGCGATGGCCGCGGACACCTCGGGACGGGTGCGCAGGGCCCACACGTGCCGGTACTCCGTGACCACCTGGGCCACGTCATCCAGCCGCGCGGCGTCCAGCGCCTCGTTGAAGGCCACCAGGTCGGCCGGGGAGACGGCGGCGAGCGCGGCGCGCAGTTCACGAACAGTCTGCGGGCCCTGCTCGCGCGTGATGCGGTGCGGGTCCGCTGCCTGCGGTGCCTCATGACTGGGGAGCGCGCTCATGCGGGGTTGCCTCCGGGTCCTGGTCCTGCTGCCACGGTACCGCGCCCCGCGCGGCCCGGCCCCGGCTTCTACCGGGTATCCCGCCTCGGGCGGAGACGCGCCGGGTTGCGTGTACACGCGAAAGCAGGGCGGGGGGTGAACAAACCGTTGGCCTCCCGGGACTACGACGGTTCGTTCACCCCGAACGAACCGCCGGGTGACCGGTCGCTGTGACGGGGGCTTGTATGGATCGTTCAGGGTGAACGAACCTGTGGGTGTGGACGCGCCTTACGGCTTCGACGCGGCCAAGCTGCGGGCGGCCCGGTCCGCTGCGGGGGCCTCGGTGGCCCGGATCGCCGCGGCGGCCGGGGTGACCGAGCGGGCGGTGAGCCTGTACCTGGCCGGCGGCCGGGTACCCCGGCCGGAGATCCTGCCGCGCCTGGCGGCGGCGGTCGGCGTCACCCCGGCCGACCTGTGCACGGTCGACCGCGAGCGCCTGGTCCACCTTCGGGTCTGCACCGGCCGCAGCCGCGCCGCGATGGCCGCGGCCCTGGGGATGGCCGCGACGACGTACCGGGAGTTGGAGACCACCGGCAGGCGGGGCCGGCTGAGCAGAAGCCACTACGACCCGGCACAAGATCGCTGGCTTGCCTGGGACGACTGGGCGGCGCCGATCTTCGCCGTCACCCCCGAGCGGCTTGCCGCTGCTGTGCAGGCGACAAGGGAGCACGCGGATGCCGAACGGGCCGAGCGGTGGCGGCTGCTGTGCGAGCGGGACCCCGAGCGGGCCGCGCACATCGATCGCGTCATCACGGACGCTCGCCGCCTTCCCCACTAGGGATCGGGGCATCGGATGCGGCCACTCCACGAACGGCGCCCGTCTCAAAGTGGAAACGGGCGCCGTCGTGTTGGCCTGTCAGGGGCGGCGCCACACCTGAGTGGGGCGCCAGGGCTCAGGGGCCGGGGGCAGCCGGCTGAACTGAGGGAGGGGGACCCGGGCCGCTGCTGCGGCGGTGTTGGTCTCCCGTGCCGCGTCGTGGTGGTCGGCGGTCACTCCGCTGGGGGTCCACTGGTGGCCGTCCCATTCCTCGACCACACGCGGGGTGCCGGGGTCGACGTGGCCGGCGTGCTGGCCGTCGCCGAGGGGGACGGCCTTGCGCTCGCCCGGGGCGGGGCGGTGCCGGTCCCGTCGTGCTGCCCACTCGCTGAGTGGCTCGTCGTCCATGCTCGCCTTCCCTGCGGTGTCGTCTGGGCCAGTGTGCCGGGTTCCGAAAACAGCCGGCAACAGCCCCGGCGACCCCGGTGGTCAGATGGTGACGGTCCAGCCGCCACGGGTCAGGGTGGTGGTCCCGTCGGGTGTGATGGTCACACGGGCGCCGTACACGGGAAGTTCGCCCTGTTCGAGCCACCGCCAACGGATCTCGTCAACGATGTCCCACAGGCGGCGGGGGCCGCCCTGGTGCACGGTGGCCGTCCGTTCGCCGGGTTTGGTATGGGCTCTGGCCCACGATCCGTCGGCGTGCAGCATCCACACCGTCCGGCCGCCGTCTTCGTCGGTGCCTGTGCGGTGCTCGATTCCGGGGGCGGTGAGCGACAGCATCGACCAGACTTCCCACGCCTGGGTGACGTCCACGGCCGGGAAGGGGCTTTCTGTGACGTCGTCGCCTTCGCGGTCGCGGACGGCGGTGAACAGTTCGTCGTGCATCGGCGGATAGTCGTCACCGGTCCGCGTGGTCATGAACATCGCCCGGTCCCACTCGACGTGACCCCTCGCGCCGCCGTCAGCGGCCTTGTCTGCGGTGAGGATCAGTCCGGTGCCGGTGAGGGTGGTCACCAGCCGGCCGCCGGGACGGAGCGCGGCGAGCCACGATCCCGGGATGCGCGGCACGGACACCATGGACACGATGCGGTCGAAGACGCCGGGCAGCCCTTCGCCGGCGTCCTTGGTGACGACGTCGGGTTGCAGGCCGATGGCGTCCAGGCGCTCCGCTGCTGCCGCGGTGAGGTAGGGGTCCACGTCCATGGTGGTCACGTACCGGTCGCCGAACCGCTTGCACGCCAAGGCGGCGCTGTAGCCGGAGCCGGTGGCCAGGTCCAATAGGTGAGCGCCGGGATACAGGCGTCCGTGCCGGAGCATCGTCAGAACGAGGCTGGGGTGGGTGGCGGACGAGGTGGGGTGGCCGGTCACCGGCTGGCCGGGCGTCGCGTGGTCGGCGTGGACGGCACCCGCGCGGGTGACGAGTGTCCGATCCGTGTACGCTGCGCGCATCCATGCGTCGGGGTCGGCTGCGCCGTCGGTGACGGTCCAGCCCTGGGGGCCGGCCTCGAACCAGCACGGCACGAACAGGTGCCGGGGCGTGTCAAACACCGCCCGGAACCAGTCGGATTCGGGGTAGGAGACCGAGCGCGCGAGGGCAGCAGCGTGCGGCATCCAGTCCATCAGGAACCTCCCTGTAGTTCGTCGGCGATCGCTTCGGCGATCGGCAGTCCGGTCGCACCCTGGATCCAGTCCCACTGCCCGCACGGGTTCACCTCCAGGAAGGTCCACCGCCCGTCGGGGTCCACGACGAAATCGGCTGCTCCGTAGCGCAATTGCAGCCGGTCCATCAAGCGCAGCATCCCCACCGCGACCGGTTCGGGGACCGTGGTGGTGGTGTAGGTGAGGGACCCGTAGTCGCTGCGCCAGTCCTCGTGTGCGGCATCGCTGCCGGCGTGGATGGCGGCGGCGAACATTTTCCGGCCGACCACGGTGAGGCGTACCTCGTAGTCCTTGCTGACCCACGCTTGGAAGAGGTGCGCGGTGCTGTCGATGCCTCGCAGGTCGTCCAGGTCGGCGGCGCTCACGATGCGGGTGTACACCGACTTGAGCTGACCGTCTTCGATCAGCACGGGTGAGGCGACCGGCTTGCACACGATGTCATCGGCGAGGCCGGCGGCGAAGGCTCGGACGTCGTCCGGCCGGTTCGTGATCAGGGTGGGCGGGATGGTGAGCCCGCATGCGCGGGCTGCGGCGAGCTGCACGGGCTTGAACTCGGCTCGCGCAAGGGCGGTCGGGTGGTTCACCCACCGGCACTCCAGTGCGGACAGGACACCGCCGAGACCGGCGCGGGCCTGGGCGGCTGCGAATCTCTCCTCCGGGCCGGACATCCCCTCTGGGAAACGGAACGCCCCGGGGGCGCGGTAGTAGACCGCGCCGACCCGGGACAGCTCCACCGTCCGGTGTTCGGTGGTGAATTCGCCCGTCCACGCCTGCCCCTGGTCGATGCGTGCCCCCAGGGTGAGCCGTTGCGGGAAGTCGGTGGTGTCCATGCGGAACACCTCCACCCCGCGCGCCTCCAGCTCGACCACGACCCTGTCAGTGGGCCAGTCGTCGGCAGCGGCGACGATCAGGACGGGCGCGGGCATCAGTCCTTCGGCCCCTCGTCCAGCGGCGGCGGGTTCGTGGTCGAACCGTCCGGAACGGTCGGTGAGTGGGTGTTCGCCATGCAGGTGAGACGGCCTCCGTCGTCGGACACGTTGACCTGGCGGCCGTAGTCGTAGACGTGTGCCGGGACACGGACGGCGCTGGTCGAGTCGGGGACACGGGCACCGCGCAGTGCCCAGGGCCGCGTGTCCGGCCCGGACGGTGCTTCGGTGCTGTGCGGCAGACGGCCGCCGGGTGCTGTGAGGGGGAACGCCTCACGCTCAAGTGCGGTGGTCATGGAACCTCTCTCTCGTCGGGTTCTCCTGATGAGCCGGCCGGGACGCGAACGTGTGATGAGCGGCGTCCCGGCCGGGGCCTTGGGTGGCCGGGCTCCTCTCGGGGGTGAGGCGCCCGGCCGGGGGCCTGGCTGATGATCAGCGCCAGAGCCCCGGCCCGCGCGGTGCCGACTGCCGTTCTGACAGCCGCGCGGGAGCTTGGGTAACCGGCGGGGCCCGAGGGGGGAGCCGTGACGTCCCGGGCCCCGCCGGCGACTACATGGCGACCATGACGAGCGCCAGGACCAGGGCGGCGGTCGCCACCATCCCGATCACCACCGGCCGCCGGTCGAATGGGCCCCGGTGCCGCGGGCCTCCGCGGTGGCGGCTCACCGTGCTTCCAGCGGGGGCCTGACACCGTACCGGTCCTGGTGCGAAGAACGCCCCTGAACGCCGCCCTTGTCTGCTGGCGCGTGGTCCGGCTGCTCAACTGCGGGCGGCTCGGCGCGGGCCTGTGCCGTCGTGACGCCGAGTGCGCCGAGAGACAGCAGCGGCAGCCCCAACCCCAGCGTCAGGCGGTCACGCAGCGGCAGCGAAGCCGGTTTCGCGTGCCGGGGCGCGGGACGTAACGACGGCTCCGGGATGCCGTGCCACCGCGCCGTCACCGGGCACCGCCCACGGCCAGCTCAGCCCAGCACCGTTTCCCCCAAGGACCACGCTTGTGTGAGCCGAGCAGGTCATAGCCCCATCCGTCGGCGAGTGCGTCAACAAGGCGCAGGCCTCGGCCACTCTCTGCTTCCCCATCCACGTCCGCCGGGCACAACTCGGGCGTCCGGTGGGGTGTCTTGTCGACCACGGCAAGTCGTACACGAGTGGGGGTGGGGCGGTCCACGATGACGCGAACATGGCGGCTGGGGGTGTGGGTGATCGCGTTGGTGGCGAGTTCGGAGATCAGCAGGGCCGCTGTCTCCGCCTGGGGCCCGAAGCCCCATAGGTGCATGGCCTGACGCGCCAAGCGGCGGGCCTCCTCCACAACCGCGGGGGAAGCGGCCCGGGTGACGTTGTAGCCGGGGTGGCCGTTCGCGGCCGGCTGTACAGCGGACATCGTCAACGGGCACCGCCTAGCACGTCGTAGGCGCCGAAGTCCGCGGGAGCCATCCAACCGGATGGACCTCCGAGCCGGTCGGCGAACGCGCGAGCGGCTGGGGCTATCGGGGTGGTACGGCGGATCGGCGCCGCCGTGCTCCTGGTGGTGCTCGTCCTGCGGTGGTGCTCCTGCGGGTTGGCGGTCATCGCGGCCTCAACTGCTCGCGGGGTGTGGAGGGGGGTGACGTGCCCGCACGCGACGGGGGGACACGCACGGACACGTCAGACGATGACTGCACGTCACTGCATGATCATTAAGTGACGAACCGTCAATGTCTCTGGGTAGCATGGCGGTTCGACGCCCGCTGTGCAATATCGACGCCTCAACCATCGAAATTTCGATCTGACGTGCTATCCACAACGCAACCGTGTCGTGGAACACTTCGACCATGACCAATGGGCACGCAACGCCGACGATGACCAGGCGTCGAATCGGCGCCCTGCTGCGTCGCTACCGCATCGGCGCCGAGATGGCATCGAAGGATGCAGCGCGGGCCGCCGGTCTCGACCCAACCCGTATCGGTCGCATCGAACAGGGCCGCTACCGGATCACCCCGGAACAGATCACGGCCCTGATGTCGGCCTACGGCGTCGATGACGAGGGCGCCCGTGAGGAGCTGTGCCGGGCCGCTCAGGAACCGCCGAATGCCGGATGGTGGACGCCCTACCGCACCCACCTGACCACCGCGTACGCCGACTTCATCGCTCTTGAGTCGGATGCGACCAGCCTGCGCGTACAGCATCCAGTCGTGATCCCGGGACTGCTTCAGTGCCCGTCCTACGCGCGAGCCATGCTGGAGAGCAGCATTCATCCGCCGACCCGCGAGCGCGCCGATACGCTGTTCGCCGTTCGGATGGGCCGTCAGCAGATCATCAACCGCCCGGGTACTCCCGTGCGGCTGCACGCCGTCGTCCCCGAGGCCGCGTTCCGTGCGCGGTTCGAGACCCCCACCGTGATCAGGGAGCAGGCACGGCATCTACTGACCCTGTCCGAGCAGGAGAACGTGACGATCCAAGTCCTCCTGCTGGAATCCCCACCCAACTTCGGGATGTACCAGGCGGGAACGCTGCTGGAGTTCAGGCACCCGTGGCCTGCGGCCCTCAGCTTCGACAACTGGCGCGGCGGCAGCATCACCGAAGACGCGGACGAGGTGGCCGCCATGGAGACGCACTTTGACCAGCTCTCCAAGATCGCACTTTCCGCGGAAGACTCCGCGGAATTCCTTGAGAACCAATTGCAGAAGGGCTAACCGTGAAGAGGTTCGACAAGACCGGCATGGAGACGCTGACGTGGGTCAAGTCCTCGTACAGCGGTGAACAGGGTCAGTGTGTCGAGGTGGCTGACGCCCGCGCCGCCCGTGGGGTGATGGCTATCCGGGACTCGAAGGACCCGCAAGGCCCCATCCTCGCCTTCTCCCCGGCCGCCTTCACCGAGTTCATCACCGACGCATCCGCCGGGGCTTACGACATCGGCTGATCCACCACCGTGACGCACACGAGGGCCGCCCCCCAGAGCAGATGGGGGGCGGCCCTCGTTCGTACGTTTGGACCCTACCCAGGGGCGCCGACAACGACCCCGACGGCACCCCGGCGTGCACCGTCAGTCAAGCTCGCCCCGTGCTCGGTGCCGTAGGTCAGACGGCGACCGGCTGGCCGTTGACAGCTCGGTGGTGCTCGGTGGTGCTCGGCTGTTGCTCGGCGGTGCGCTGCGGGAACGGTCGTACGCGCTCGGCGTGCTCGGTTACGGGCTGCGGGCGCCGGTCGGCTGCTCGGCTGTGCTCGGCGGTGCTCGGCTCGTGCTCGCCTGCCGTTGCTTCCTGCTCGGCAGCGATGACCCGGGGCAGGACGCGGGCGAACTCCGCGCGCCACGCGCGGGCCCGGCTCCCCGATACCTCCTCGCGGGTGCGGCCGATGGCGGCCTGTCGCAGGTCCTCCGCGCTCGGCGGCTGCTCGCCTCGCTGGCGGGCCGCGCGGTACAGCTCCCATGCCGCTTGCTTGCCCTCGCTCTGCCACAGGTGGCCGTCCGGGCCGGGCTGGGGCAGCGGGGTCTCGTCGTCGCCCTGTAGCTCGGCGACGGCGGCCCGCAGGTCGTCTAGGACGGCCTGGGCCTCGCGCTGCCGGGCCTCGGCCTGCCGGGTGGCCTCCTGGGCCTCCTGGGCGGCTTTCTCGGCCTCCTGGCGCCTGGTCTCAGCGTCGGCCGCTGCGTTGGTGTGGGCGGTGTAGGTGGCCTCAGCCGCCGTGATGAGCTCGTTCAGCTCCGACAGGCGGGAGCGGAGCTCGGTCGTCTCCGCGGCGGCGCCTTGGCGGGCCCGCTCGGCCTCCTGGCCGGCCCGCATCACACGGTCGTACTCCTCTCGCAGCGCATCGAGTTCCCGGGCGGCCGCCTCCCGTCGCTTCTCCGCTTCGTCGGCTGCGGTCCGTGCCTGCTCCTCGTCACGGGCGGCGGCTTCCTGTCGGCTCGTCAGCTCGGCGAGCCGGTGGCTAGCGGCCTCGATCTTGCCCTGAGCGGCCTCGGCCTCCTCCTCGATCTGGAGGCGAGCACGCTCGGCTGCGTCCCGAGCAGCAACCGAGCGCTCGGCCTCCTCGCGGGCCCGGGTGACCTCCTCGACCGAGCGCAGGCGAGCGGCCTCGGCCTCCTCCTCGGCCTGGAGGCGAGCACGCTCGGCTGCGTCCCGAGCATGCTCGGCTTCCTGCTGAGCACGGCGAGCGGCCTTGGCGCGGGCCTCGGCGCTGATGAGGTCGGGGTGCGCGGCGATCGCCATGCGGTCGATGAACGCGTGCACGGTGGCGGCGTCATCGAACGACAGCTGTGCCCATTCCTCGCCGCAGTCCAGCGAAGCGAGTTCGCGAAGGTAGTCGAGACGCTGGGCGTCGTCGGTCGCCACGTTCGCCCGCTGGCGGGCGGCCTGGGCCTCCAGCCGCAGCTTGTTGGCGCGGCGCTCCGCTTTGCGGCGGGCCCTGGTGCCTTCCTTCGTTGCCTCGCGGGCCTTGATGGCGCGGCCGTGCTGGTAGGTGAGCAGTGCGGCGCGCTGGACCTGGGCGCGGCGGGCGAGCGTCTTGGAGCCGCTGGCGTCCAGCCCCCACCGGCCGAACAGGCCGGCCCACGTCCGGCGCCACAGCACCGCGACGAGCCGCAGGGGGCCCGGCTGCCCGCCGGTGTCCTCCTGGTCCCCGCCGGCGGCAACAGCGTTCGCGCTCATCAGCGACAGCAAGCGGTGGTCGATCAGGGCCGCGGACAGCACGGGCACGAAGCCCATGGCCGCGCGGGCTTCCCATCCGTGGGCCTCGGCGATCTGGGCGACCGCCGAGACCATCACCAGCCGCCACGCGAGCCGGTGCGAGCGGCGCATGGGCTCGTTCCAATGTCGGGCGCCGGCCCGTACGGCCTGGTACAGCCCGAGGAAAAGACCGAGTTCGGCACCGTCGAGGATGCCGACGAACCCGATCCGCAGCACGGCGGGCAGGTGGGCGCCGTCGTGGGCGAACCGCCACAGCCCCCACATGCTCACGCTCATGCCGCCGAAGCCGACGATCAGCGTCCAACTGTCGGTGATCGTGGCGAGCATCGTGCGGGGCCGCTCGCCCGTGGCCGCCTGACGGGCGCGGGCGGCCCGGCGGCCGCGGACGACGGCCCGCCAGCTCGCACGGGCCACGGTGCCCATGGCGGCGTAGGTCATGCCCAGGGCGGTCAGCAGCGTGACCGCGGCGACGACGGCCAGCAGCCAGGCCGGCGCTTCCTGGATCTGGTGGACCACGCTGTTCACCGGCCACCTCCTACCGTCATCCGGCCATCGGCGCGAAAGCGTGCGCGTGAGCCGCTGTCCGGGGCCTTACCGTGGTGTTGCATGGGGAGATTCCTCCTCGTCTGTGGCCCCGGGGGCGCTTCGCCGCCAAGCAATCGGCGCTCCTGGGGCACGCTCGTGGGGACGGCAGATCTTCCATCTCCGGTAGATCTGCTGGATCTGCCGTATCTGGGTGATCTATGCGGCCGGGGGCCGGGTCGGCAGGCTGCGGCCTTCGGGCATGGGCGGGAAAGGCTCGCCGCCGGTGAACTGCTCCCGCATGCGGTCGATCTCGCGGATGAGCGCGGCCTCGGCCAGCTCGGTGAGGCTCGCGTAGCCGCCGGGCCGGTTGTTCGTCCAGTAGACGATGGCGCGGGCTTCGCTCTGCACCGAGTCCAAGACGTACGCCTGGAACTTGACGCGCTTCTCGGGGGCCGGTTGCGGCGGCACCTCGGCCTGCGGCTTGGCTGGCTCCTCGGCCTGGCCCGCGCCGGTGCCGGCCTCGCTGTCGGCCGCCTCGCGTTCGGCCTCATTGCGGGCAGCCAGGCGCTCGGCGAGGATCTCGGCCCGGGTCTTCGGCGGCGTCGTCACGCGATCATCTCCCATACCTTCTTGGCAAGCTCGTCATAGACGTAGTTGGCGTCGTAGACGGGCGACGCGTAGTCGGTGAGCAGCATGTCCGCGTCCCACGCCTCCTTGATCTTGGAACGGACGGGCATCTCGCCCAGCTTGGGGAGCGGCATCGCCTCGAACTCGGCCCGGTACTTCTTGGCGACTTTCGTGTCTGTCGCCTGGTTGGCGAACCAACCCATCAGCGGCACCCGCACGTCCAGGGTCATCTCCAACGACTCGATCTGGTCCAGCAGCGTCTCAAAGCACCGCATCGAGGGACCGTCGAGCATCACGACCACCAAAACTCCGCCGCGCTTCCGCTTGGCCGCGGCGTAGATCGCGTTATCGGTACCCGACCCAAGGTCGGGCTCGCAGTCGATCAAGATCGCGTCGTAGTAGTGCAGCAGCGGTTGAAGGGCAAGCCACAGCCGCCGCTCGCGGCCGCGCATGCCCACCAGCTCGCTCTTGAGCTTGAACAGGTCCAGCCGCGCCGGAAGGATGTGCAGATCTTCCGTCACGGCATACACCAGCTCGGTGACGGGGGCAGCCCCGTCTTTCTCCAGCAGCACCGACGCAAGGCCGGTCGCGGCGAGGTCTTCGGAGACGCCCACACCGTCCGAGAGCGTGCCGTTGGGGTCGAAATCCACGTACAGGACCCGGACCTTCTTGCCGTTCGGCTTGACGCGGCGACTGAGCTTGTCCCCCAGCCCCTTGGTGGTCTCCGTCTTGCCCACTCCGCCCTTCTGCATGGTGACGGCAATCACGGCAGCCTCGTCCTCGACGGGTTCGAGCTGCGCGAAGTCGACCCTCGGCAACTCGCCGGCCGGGGCAGTCACTACGGGCTGTGCCATATCTACTCCCTCCCTCTCTCCAATAGATCTACTAGAGGTGGTACCTCTACCGGATACTCCAGTTCGTGCGATCTGCCGTGTATCTACTGGGTGCCTTGGAGGCGGGAGAGTCATTCGATCCCTCCACTCTCGTGGTGGTAGAGCCCGATTCGGCGGGCGTTCAGACCATCTGACGGCACAGTAGATGCGCCGGATACTACGCCGGTGGTACCGCCTTCGTATCTGCGTGTCCCACTGTATCTAGTGGATCTACTGGATACAGTAGAAGTGTGAAAGAGGGGCCGGGTGTTGACGGCCCGGCCCCTCGTGGTTCGGCCCGAGCGTGTGCGGTTCAGGGCGCACAGTGGGCCTCGATCCTGTTGGGAGGATCTGCAATGAGCGTACCGACGAAGACCTTGGGTGAGCTGATCGCGGAGGCGGCTGAGGTGGCGGCGGCCGCCTCGTCGGCGGCCCGGGTGCGTGTGTTCGCGCTGGAGCCGCCCGAGGTGGCGCGGGTGACCACCGGGGTGCCGGTTGACGACCTGGTGGCGCTGGCCGCGTCGCTGGACGGCTCGCCGGCGTGGGCGGGCCGGTTCGTGGACCGCTACGCGGCGGGCCTGGTGCTCGGCGGGGCGGCGGTCTGACGGTCTGGGAACACGCTGAGGGCGGTTCACGTGTACACGTGAACCGCCCTCGTGTTGTGCCGGGAGGTTAGTCGATGCCTTCGGGGGTGAGGTTGGGGTCGTCCAGCGCGACCAGCCATGTGCCGTCGGGCTGTTTCTCGCACACCACGTAGGTGGTGGCCGGCTTCTCCTTCTTCACAGTGTGCCTGTCCTTGGTGAGGGCCGGGGTGTAGGTGGCCTGGTAGACGATGCGGTTGCCCTTGGCCGCGGCCTGGGTGACCTTGATGTCCACCGGCTCGCGGGTGAGTCCGGCGGGGGGCGCGTCGTAGACGGGCTGGCCGATGCCGCGTTCGGCGTTGTCCGGCGCCATGTACGCCTCGGCCCGCCGTGGCGGAGCGGTGGCGTCGGCGGCGGTGACGGTCTGGCTCGCCGTCAGGTAGGCGCGGACGACGGCGGCCGGGTCACGCAGGTGCGCGGTCGCGGACGGGGCCGGGCCGGGGGAGTGGGCCTCGGGGTCCGCCTGGTGGGCCGGCGCCCTGGTGGTGGCCGCTGCCGGTTTGGCGTCGCTGCTCGGGCCGCTGCCGCAGCCGGCGACCAGCGCGGCGGCCGCGGCGGCGAGCACCACGGCGGCCGCCGTGCGCGAGGGGGTGTTCATCCTCGGCCTTCCCTTCTATTCCAGGAACGAGACGTGTACGTGGTCGTAGTGCCCGCCGGTGATGGTGGTGGGGTCGTTGATGCCGTTCTGGTACGGGCGCCCCCATCCGCCCTGGTCCTCGGGGTGCTTGACGGACCAGATGCGGCCCTGCCAGATCACGTACCACACGTGCAGCTCGCTGGCGTGGGCACGCAGCCATCCGGCCAGCGCCCATCCCTGGCTGAGCTGGGGCATGCCGGGCCTGGATCCGAGGGGGCCGGGCGCGAAGTCACACGCCCGTCCGAGGGGGTGTTCGCCGCCGTCGCTGCGGTCCTCCTGGCACCCGATCGAGTTCCACACGGGGAACGCCTTGGTGATCTCGGCGTACCCGTGGGCGGTGGCGCCGGTCAGGCACCGGCCCCCGCTCGGGTCGTCCTTGCTGCATCCGGTGGCGCCGCCGCTGTAGGGGGCGGGGCCTGCGGGGAGGTTGACGGCTACGGGGATGGGCCCGGCCGCGCCGGCGTTGGCGGTGGTGCCGCCGGCGAACTCCTTCTCGTACTTGTGGATGCTGGCGATATAGCCGGTGATGGCGTCCACGCAGGACTGCCCGCACCCCGCCTCACCGGCGGTCGGGATCCCGGTCGCGGAGTCGGTCACCCGGCTGCACCCCGCGATGTGGCACACGGCCATGGCGTCCAGCGGATCGATCTTCTTCTCGGGGTGCTGGGCGAGGTAGCGGGTCATCTGCCGCAGGTGCCCGCACGTGAACTGGATGCCCACCCGCAGGTGCGTGGCCGGGTCCCATACCGCGTTGTCGTCCGGCGGCGGGGCCCCGAGCGCCCAGTCCCCGTACGTGCCGTACACGGACGCCCATTCGGGGCGGCCCATCTGGTACAGGCCGGCGGCGCCGCCGTTGGAGTTGCCGGTGTACGCCTTCGGGTTCCAGCTCGATTCCGTCATCACGTGCGCGAAGATCCACACCACCGGCATCTCGGGGCACTGGGTTTGCAGCGTGTTGACGGTGGCGTACATCTTCCGCGCGAGGGCGGGCAGGGCCGCGGCGTTCACCGCGCCGCCGAGTCCGCCCGCGTACGTGCAGGCAAGGCCACTCCCGCCGGCCGGGCTGTTGGGCATGTTCCAGCCGGGATCGTTGGGGTTGCCGGGCTTGGCGACGCCGGCCTTGGACAGGTAGGGCTCGGGGTTCACCGGCAGGTGGTGTCCGCTGATCATCGGCCGCACCTCGAAGTGCAGGTGCGGGCCGGTCACGTTGCCGGTGGCGCCCACCCGGCCGATCAGGGCCCCGGCCTTCACGCGGGCGCCGGGGGTGGCGTCGATGTGGGACAGGTGCGCGTACATCGTCTCGACGTTGTCCGCGTGCAGGACGATGACGAAGTTGCCGTAGGCGTTGTTGTCCTCGGTGCCGTAGGCGTGGGTGGCGAGCACCACGCCGTCGGCCGCCGCGTACACCGCGGTGCCGGTCGGCTTGGGGAAGTCGACGCCACTGTGCCCCTTCACCCAATGGCCGCCCTTCTCCCCGAAGCGGGTGCCGATGTTGAACGGCGGTGGCACCGGGTAGACCCACGGGCTCGGCGCGATCTCGCTGACCGGCACCGGCGGCTTGACGTCGGCCTGGCGGATCGGCAGATCGATGTACGCGGCGTTGGCCGTCCCCGGAGAGTCCGGGCCGCTGGCCGTGCCGCCTCGCCCTGGTGCGCTGCCCGCGCTTGACTGGTCGCAGGTGACGGCGGCCTGGGCCACGCCGTCGCTGGTGCCTCCGATCGTGATGAACAGCATGGGCAGGATCACGAGCAGTGCGAGAACTCCTCCGCCTATGCCGACTGCGGCCTTACTGCTGCCTGTTGCTTGCATGGGGCGCCATGGCCTCCCTCCCTCACGTGCCGCACCCCCCGTTGGCGACAGGGCGGCCGATTCGTCTCTTCTCTTCTGGTCAGGGCCCCTTGACACGGCGCGCGGTCGCCGTCCTGGCGTGCGTCCAGGCGGCGACGAACGTTGTCAGATCCACGTCGTAGGCTCGGGCCCATGCGGGAGCGTCGCGGGGATGAGTGACACCTCGCTCTGTGCTGCTGACCGTGCCGGGGGTCACCCCGAGCGCGCGGGCGATCTCCGAACCCGTCAGCCCTGCCCTCTCCCGGATGTGACGCAAAGTCGGCTTTGCCGGAAGGGGGGCGAGATAGGTCGGCTTGACCCCAAGTGCCTCGGCGAGACGACGCAGCAGCGCGGGCGGGGGCTTCTGCTCGCCCCGTTCCAGGCGGGAGATCGAGTTCGGGTTGGAGTCCACCGCCACCGCGAGCTCGGCGCACGACAGTGCCCGGCGTTGGCGGGCCCGGTGCAGCCGGTCCCCCCGGAACCCCTCGACCCCTCCGCGGCTCACGCACCGCCTCCATTAACGCCGTGACAAGGAACGGAAGCCGACTGTACAGTAAGTCGACAGTAACCGACATGAATAAGCGACATAAGCTGAGCTCCAACGCTGCTCTGGCAAGGCGTCGCTATCCAACCACCGCTAAGGAAGGGGGCCCTTCATGGATGTGTTCAGACGCGGGCGCCGATCGCCCGTGGGCCCGGGGCTTCCCCCGCTGTTCATCCCCGAGGTGGCGGTGGCCGGCTGCCACGGCGGTTCAGGAGCCTCTACCGTTACCCGGCTGCTGGCCCCCAGCGCACACGAAATTCCGCTCGCGCAGATGCACGTGGGCGCCGTGCCCCTGGTCCTCGTCTGCCGTGGCAACGCCTACGGCACCGCCATGGCGACCACTGCCGTCAGCGGCGCCCAGCACAACCTCCGCCACGGATGGCTCACCCGCCCGCCGGTCCTGGTCGTCGTCGCTGACAGCCCCCTGCCGGAGCCGCCGACCGCCCGCGCACGCCTGAAACTGCTGCAAGACCGCGTCGCAGCAATCGTCCGGTTGCCCTTCGTCCCGCTGTGGCGGGACGTGGACAACCCGCTCAGCGTCACCGCTCCGCGCAACGTCGTGGAGGCGGTGGCCGCCATGCGAACCGCTCTGTCCGCACCACCTGTCACCAATCCCGGAGTACGCGCATGATCACCGCCCTGCACCACGCACACGAACTCGTCACTCTCGCCGGAGACATCCCCAACCCCGGCGCCAAGACGCCCAACCAGCTCACCACCGCCCGTGACACCCTGCTGGGCTGGCTGAAGTGGGGCGGCTACTCGATCGCCGCGGGCTCGATCATCCTGTCCGGGATCAAGATGCTGTGGGGCTCCGGCGGCGGCCGGGGCGCCACCACCGCAGCCGACGCCGCCGTCGAGATCCCGTGGAAGGTTCTCGGCGTCGCCCTGATCTCCGGCGGCGCCGGCCTCCTCGGCACGTTCGTGGGGGGCTGAACCGATGACCAACCCCACCGTGGACCCCACCACCCCCGAGCCCACCGACCCGTTCGCCAAGCCGCCGAAGCGACGCCGGACCACCGCGCTGATCGTGGCCGGCGTCGTCGTCGCGGCCGCTGTGACCGCGGCCGTCATCGGCTACAACGGCAACTGGGGCAAGCCCGCCCCGGCCCAGCCGGCCGCCACTTCGCCCGGCTCCGCGGGGGAGCCGGGCGGCAACGTCGTCACCCCGGGCACCGGCACCGGTGACGCCTCCGGTGGTGACTCCTCTGCGCCGTCGTGGAAGCACCTCACCTTCGAGGACTTCCACGGCGCCCAGTTGCCCGTCAGCCCGGTCTACGGGCCCAAGGTGCACACCGACACCCGCGCGGCCGGGTTCGCCCACAACCTCGGCGGCGCGGTGGAAGCCGCCGTACACATCGGCTCGCGCGTCTCCGCTCAGGCCGGGCCCGACACCTACGGGCCCGCCGTCGAACAGCAGATGACCGGCGACACGAGCACGTTCCGCGCGCAGCTCGACAGCGACTACCAGGACGCCCGGCAGAACTCCGGCGTGCCCGACGGCACCCCGCTGCGGATCTACGCCCAGATCATCGGCTACGCCGCCGACGGCGCGGACGCCTCCGGGCAGTCGGTCACGCTCCACCTGCTCTCGCGCGGCGCCAACCCCAACGGCGGCACCGTCACCATCGACTTCCCGATGACCCTGGAATGGGTCGGCGGCGACTGGAAGGTACGCGCCCCCGACGGCGGGCAGTGGCCGTTCAACCCGGTCACCTCGACCGCCGGCTACACCCTCTTCCCGGGGGTGAACGCCTCGTGAGCTGCGGCATCACCGACCCCGGTGGCTGCATCAAGGACGCCGCGAAGTCTGCGATCGAGGCCCTGGCCCACGCCATCGCCGACGCCTGCGCGTGGATCATCAAAGAGTCGTTCACCTGGTGGGTCGACACAAACACCGACGGGGTGAACACCTCCGTGGTGAACTCCATCCGTGACGTGATGCTGCCGCTCACCATCGCCGTGGCGGTCGCCGGGGTGATCCTCGTCGGGATCAAGATGGTGGTCTCCGGCAAGCCCGATCCCCTCATCTCGATGGGCGAGGGCCTGTTCAAACTCGCATTCTGGACCACCTGCGGCACCGCCACGGTCAACCTGTTCATGCAGGCCTCGTCCGGGTTCTCCAAGTGGGTCCTGGACCAAGCCGCCGGCCGCGCGTTCGGGGAACGGCTGGCCAAGGTGTTCGGCCTGACCGGCATGCAGAACATGTTCGCCGCGATCATCCTGCTGGGCATCCTCGGCTTCCTCGCTGGGGTCGTTCAGTGGCTGATCGGCCTGCTGCGTGAGGGCTCGGTCATCGTCCTGACCGGCTGCCTGCCCCTGGCCGCCGCGGGCCAGTTCGCCGGGTTCGGCCGGGCCTGGCTGCCGAAGATCTTCGGCTGGACCATCGCGCTGATCTTCTGGCAGCCATGCGCGTCGTTGATCTACTTCGCGGCGTTCAAGCTGATCGAGAAGGGCCGCGGCCCCACGGAGGTGCTGATCGGCCTGTCCATGATGATGCTGTCCCTCCTCGCCCTTCCGGCGCTGATCAAGCTGTTCAGTTGGGCGTCTGGGTCGGTCATGGAGGGCGGGGGCGGCACGCTCGCCTCCCTGGCCAACGTCGGCGCCGCGGGCCTGCGCTTGCAGGCCTCCCGCGACGGCGGGGGAGCGCAGCCGATCAGCGCCGCCCAGCAAGCGCAGATGATCAGCCAGAGCCTTCCCGAGCCGGGCGGCCAGAACCCGCAGGGCGCGGCCCCGCCTGCCCCGTCCTCGCCCGACTCCGGCGGGGATGGCGGCAGTCCGGGTCAGTCGCCGGCGCCGTCGACGCCGCCCGCACAGCAGGGCGAGGCAGCGGCGAACATCCCCGCGCAGTCCACGGGCGCCCCGGCCGCTACGGGAGCCACGACGGAAGCGGCCGCACAGACGGCGACCACCACAGCGACCACCACGGCCACCACCGCGGCGGCCGGTGCGTCGACCGCCGGCGTTGGCGCCGCCGTGGTGGAGGGCGCGCAGGCCGTCCACGGTGCCGCAAACAGCGCGGCGAACAACATGACCAACCCGCCCGCATCCGAGTAACGGGGACACGCGATGAGTTCTGAATCCCAAAAGGTCCGCCTGTACGGCGGGTGGCGCAAGTCGCGCGGCATCGGCCTGGGCAACCTCACCCCCACACAGTCCGCCCTCGTCCTGCTCGCCCTCCTCGGCGTTGTCACCGCTGCGGCCATCTCCATGCACCTGGTCCTCTTCGCCGGCCCGGCGGCCGCCGTCGTCGTCGCCGTGACGATGGCCCGCTGGAACGGCGTGCCCCTGGTCGACGCCGTGGTGCACTCTTCCCGCTGGCGGCAGGGCCGCCGGGCGGGGCAGACCGAGTTCACCTCCGGCGTGATGACGCTGCACGAGCAGGACAACGCGCTTCCCGGCGTCCTGGCGCCGGTGGTGCCGATCTCGGCGGAAGACGGCGAGGGCGGCCACTATGGGATGGCGTGGCACCGCCGTACGGGTCAGCTGACCGCCACCATCCAGGTGGCGCCCACCTCGACCGCGCTCGCCAACCGCGAGAACGTGGACGTGTGGGTGTCGCAGTGGGGCGCGTGGCTGGCCCGCCTCGGCCACACCCCGATCGTGTCGCACGTCGCGGTGACCGTGGACACCGCCCCTGACCCCGGGTCCACGCTGGAGGACTACGTGTCGGGGCGCCTCGACCCGGCCGCTCCGGCTCCGGCCCGCGAACTCATGGCGGACCTGGTGAAGATCTCCCCGGCCGCGTCGGCGAACGTCGACACCCGCGTCAGCATCACCTTCGACCCGTCCAAGGCCCCCCAAAAGCCCGAGACGTTCGCCGATGCGGTCGCCGAGTGCGGACGGGTTCTGCGAGGCCTTCAAGCCTCCTTGGGTGGCTGCGGGGTGAGTGTGCTGGGGCGGGCCTCGGCCGCGCAGCTCGCCGGGATCGTGCGCACGGCCTTCGATCCGGCCGCCCGCGGTGAGGTGGCCCGCACTCTGACCAACAACCCCTCCGCGCTGCTGGAGCCGGGTGCGATGCCGCCGGTTGACGCCCGCGAGCACTTCGACCGCTACGAGCACGACTCCGGTATCAGCGTCTCGTGGATCTGGGCCAACCCCCCGCGCCAGTTCGTCACCTCCGACGTCCTGGCCCCGCTCCTCGGCCCCGGCCGGCACCCCAAGCGCGTGACCCTGTTCTACGAGCCGTTCCCGGCCGAAGCGGCCGCCGAGAAGCTGGAGAACGAAGTCAACGCCGCCGCGTACCGGGCGGCAGTGCGGGCCCGCACCAACCGTGCCGAGACCGCGCAGGACGCCGCCGACCGCGAACGCGCCATCCAGGCGGCCCGCGAGGAAGCCATGGGCGCCGGTGTCGGCCTGTCCTCCATGGTGGTCACCACCACCGTGACCGACGCCAAGGATCTGGACCGCGCGGTCTCCGACATCGAACAGCGGGCCGGCTCCTCCAAGATCAAGCTCCGCCGGGCCGTCCGCAGCCAGTCCGCAGCGTTCGCCGCGACGCTGCCGCTGGGCATCTACCTGCCCGACATCGCCCGCCGGCGTACCCGCTGACACCTCGTCGGCGCCTCCACTGGTGCCCGGTCCCCTGTGCGGGGTCCGGGGGCCGGTGAAGCTGCCGACCCTCGCCGGGCCCTTCGCCCTCGGCACCGCCTCATGACCGACCTACCGGAGGGATGCACCATGCCCGCGCCGTTCGCGCCTCGTCTCGCCAAGCCCGCCCCGCGCCGCGACTCCTCGTTGCCGGACACCGGGCCCACCCCGCCCTCGTGGGGCTGGCGCGGTCCCGGCAAGGGCCGTGCCTCGCACGTCGCCGTACCGCCCCGCTTCCAGGCCACCACCGTGCAGACCTGCGGCCTGTACCCGTTCACCGCCGGTTCCGGGGCGCCGGCGGTCGGCGTGCCGATCGGCCGTCACATGATCTGGGGTGAGGTGGTGGCGCTCGACCCGATCGACTGGGTACGGCACAACATCATCACGAACCCGGGCATTTTCGTGCTCGGTGAGCCGGGAATCGGCAAGTCCGCCATCTCCAAGCGCATCGCGAGCGGCTTGATCGCCTTCGGCGTCGGCGTGCTCTCCCTCGGTGACCTCAAGGGCGAGTACGGGCCTCTGGTCACCGCGATGGGCGGCCAGGTCGTCAAGATCGGATGGGGCCTGCACACCCTCAACCCGCTCGACTCCGGCCCGCTCGGGCAGGCGATCCCGCACCTGGAACGCACCGACCCCGCCAAAGCCGAGACCCTGAAGGCAGAGATCCGCGGCCGCCGGCTCACCCTGCTCCTGGCGCTGTGCACCATCGCCCGCGGCTCGCGCGGGGCACCGATCACCGACGCCGAAGAGCTGGTGCTCGGCGCCGCCCTCGACGTCCTGGCCCGCCGCACCGACGTACAGCCCGTCATCCCCGAAGTCCTCGCGCAGATCGAGACCGGAGACGAAGAACTGCGCTACGCGGTGCGGGCCCGCAGCGAAACCGAGTACCGCGAGCTGACCGACTCCATCGTGCGCACCCTGGCCCGCATCAGTCACGGCGTGCTGCGCGGCCTGTTCGACGACCACACCACCGCGCCGGTCGACATGAACGCGCCCGCGGTCTCCATCGACATCTCCGCCCTCGACAAGGCCTCTGACGACGTGGTGGCGGCCGCCCTGCAATGCACCTGGGCATATGGGTTCGGCCTCATCGACGCGGCCCGCGCGGTCGGCAACGACCGCCCATACCTGACGATTCAGGATGAGATGTGGCGCTCGCTGCGGGCGGCCCCCGGTCTGGTCGACCGCACCGACCGGCTGACCCGCCTCAACCGGCATCAGGGCGTCGGCTCGATCATCACCACACACTCGCTGTCCGACCTGGAGGCCCTACCGACCGAGGAAGACCGCGCCAAGGCGCGCGGGTTCGTGGAACGCTCCGCGGTGACCATCCTCGGCGCGCTGCCGGATCTGGAGCTGGCCCGCGTCCACGCGGTACGGGCGCTCACCTCCTCCGAGCGTGAGTTCGTCGCCTCCTGGTCGGCGCCGGAGTCCTGGGCGACCGACCGACCGCACCCGGGCCGCGGCAAGTACCTGATCAAGTGCGGCGGCCGGCTCGGCATCCCGGTGGAAATGCACCTCACCCGCCGCGAGATCGACCTGTACAACACCGACGCCGCGATCCGCGGCCGCAAGTCCGAGACCACGATGGGGGCCTGAACCTGATGAACATCCGCGACACCGGCCGGGGACCGGCCGACCCGTGGGTTCCACTCTCGATCCTCGCCGCCCTGGCCACGGCCGCGCTCGGCCTGGCCGCGCTCACCCTCTCCGGCGGCCTGGCCTCCCTGATCACCGGCCACGGCTGGCACTCCCCCTACGGCTTCCCGCTGGTCGGCGCGGTCATCCACGGTGACCTCGGCCGGATCTGGCCCGGCGTCCCCTCTGGCCTGATCGTCACCTTCACCGCGATCCTCGGCGCCGCGCTGCTGGTCGGGCTGTTCTTCGCCGTCCGCGCAATCCGCGGCAGGATGCCCGACCCCACCGACCCGGCCCGCCACCTGGCCAAGCCGGCGGACGTGGCCCACCTGACCACCCCGAAGCTCGCCGAACAGGCGCTCAAGCTGCGGGCGTCGCTGGCCGGGCAGCGACCGGAAGACCTCGACCCCGACGACTGCGGCGCCCTCCTCGGCCGCCTGCGGCCGAACGGCCCGGAGCTGCGGCGCAACCTGGAAGACGTGGAGCTGGCCATCATGGCCCCGCGCTCGTTCAAGACGAGCGCCTTTGCGATCCCGCGCGTGCTGGCGGCCAAGGGCGCGTGCGTGGTCACCAGCCGCCGCGCGGACGTGTGGCAGGCCACCGCCGAATACCGACGCAAGCGCACCAAGGGGCCGATCCTCGTGTTCGACCCCCAGCACATCGCCCATCATCCGCAGGAATTCTGGGTCGACCTGCTGGACGGCATCGACAACGTGGAAGACGCCGGACGCCTCGCACAGCACTTCGTCGCCGGCGTCGCCGACGAACGCGCCCGGGAGATCTGGGGCCCGGCCGCCCGCGCCCTGCTCAGCGAACTGATCCTCGCCGCGGCCCTCGACAACCGCAGCCTCGATGACGTGTTCGCCTGGCTGGTCGACACCTCCACCGGCGTGCCCGCCACCATCCTGGAGAAGCACCCCCAGTTCGCCAACATGGCCCGCAACTACCGTGCCCGGCAGGCCGGCGCCGTCGAGACCACGCAGGGCATCTACGAAACCGCCCGGTCCGGGGCGGCCTGCCTGCGCGACCCGCGCACCATGGCGTGGGTCACCAAGCCGTCCACGCCGATGCAGAAGCTCAACCTGCGCCACTTCGTCCGCTCCCAGGGCACCCTGTACCTGATGAGCCACAAGGGCGCCGGCAGCGCGGCACCGCTCGTGGCGGCCCTGACCGACAGTCTGTTCCGGGAGGCCCTGCGGGCCGCCGAAGCCTCAGGCGGGCGCCTCGACCCGTGCTTGGACGTCATCCTCGATGAGGCGGCCAACGTCTGTCCCATCGGCGACCTGCCCGACCTGTACTCCTACCTCGGCGGCGCCGGCATCAACGTCCTGACCATCCTCCAGTCCATCAAGCAAGGCGAATCGGTCTGGGGCGAGACAGGGATGGAAATGCTCTGGGGCGCCTCCACCATCAAGATCATCGGTGCCGGTATCGATGACGCCAAACTCGCCTCCGACCTCGCCCGGCTCATCGGCGAGCACGACGTGAACACCCGCAGCGTCACCCGCACCCGCGACGGCTGGTCCGTCTCCGAAAGCCCCCGCCGGCAGCAGATCATGTCGGCCGCCGACGTGCGCGCCTTGAAGAAGGGAACCGCTCTGCTGCTGGCCACCGGTACCCGCGTGGCCATGATCGACCTGCTGCCCTGGTTCGACCACCACCCCGAGCGCGAGCTGATCAGCGAAATGACCCGCGAGGGCAAGCAGCAGGTCCAAGAGTGGGCGGCGTCCGCGTACTCCGGTACGGGCCGGTAGCGCATGGCGGACGACACGACCACCGACCAGCCCGCGCCCGAGATGCCCGAGGGGGGCGACGCTCCGGCCGCCGCGGCGCCTTCCGCCCCGGTGCCGGACGTTCAGGACCTCGCCGCACAGCTGCGGGGCCTGCGGTCCGTCGTTGACGGTCTCGAAGCCTTCCAGGACTGGGCCGTACCCCTCCTGGACGAGGCCGAGAAGCGGGCGAAAGCCGGCACCGAGCCGCAGCCCGACGGCACGGGTGGCGGCGGTAAGGACGGCAAGGACAAGAAGCCCGAGGAGAAGCCGAAGCCGGCGTTCCCGCACGCGGTGGCGTGGGTGGAACAGTGGTTTATCCCGACCTTCCAGCGTAAGACCGGGCCGGGTTCCCTGCGCTGGTGCCGGCTGTGGTGGGCGCACGCTGAAGCGATGGTTCGCTTCGAGGCGCTGTGGCGGTCCTGGGAAGTGCTGCGGCTCGACGTGGGCACCGGCATGGGCGTCTGGTTCCGCGACCACTGCGACTCACAGCTACCCCTCCTGCTCGGCCCTGACGGGCCGTTCGCGCAGTGCACCGCGGACAAGCACGAACCCGTGCCCGCCCTGCCCACCGTCCCGGTGCCCGCAGCCGTGATCGACGCCCTCACCGCGACCGATGACCAGGACGAGCAGGACCCACGCGAGAACGCCGCCGAAGCAGCCGGCCAGCCCGACGGGCCGCACCAAGACGCCGCCAGCGCGCTCTATGACGCCTGGAAGCAGAACCGAGGCTCACCCGCCCCGGCCGGGTCGGCGGCGGACGAGTAACCCGCCCCCGGCATGACGCCAGACGAACGGGGCGCCCCCTCATATCCACTGAGGGGGCGCCCCGTTCGTCGTGCATGGGCACCAAGTCAGGCAATCAGCGTCCCGGGCGGGGGCCTCCGCGCCGACTCGTCAGATCCTGCCCCTGGTGCCGCACCACTTTTCCCGACACCGCCGGCCTCTCCGCCTTCTGCTGCGGCAACGCCGCATCAACCGGCCCGGCACTGGCCATGCGCGCCATGCGGGCCGCGTTCTCCGCCTCCGCCTGCACCCCGTCCGGAACCTGCTGGGGCGGTGCCGGCGACGGCTGCGGGGCCGGGGCGGGCTCGGCCGGCACCTGGTGGCTGGCCGGCTCCCGCCGCGGCGGTGGCGTAGGCGCCGCGTCCCGGTCGCCATGGTGGTGCAGCGTCCGGCCGGTGACCCGGATGTGTTCCTCGTGCCCGCCGGGGCCCACCGCGTGAATGACGTAGTCGCGCTGCCGGTTCTCCGGCACCGGCCTCATGCGCTCGGCCTCGACCTTGAACAGGGCCCGCAACTCGTCCTCCGCCATCCGCTCGGCGGCCGCCCGCTGGTCCGGTCCGGCCGGAACGCGGAACTGACCATCGGCGATATGAGCGGTCACGCCGTTCTCCGACGGGATGGTGATTTCCCACCGGTACAGCACCGTTCCCTCATCCGCGGGCGCGGCCGCCTGGTCCTGCCGCGGGGCCTGGTTTTGCTGCTGGGCCGGCTGCGTCTGGGTGGCGTTCGCCGTGGGCGTGCCGTCCTCCGTCAGGTCGTGCCGGATCAGGTAGTCCTCGAACGCTGCCCGCACGGCCTTGCGGTCCTGCTCGCGCTCGGCCGCGATGAGTTCGCCTCCGCCCTCGCGTACCGGGGCCAGCCGCCGGTACATCGCGCGGGCCTCGGGGTCCAGCTCGATCAGCTCGCGCTCGAACGCGCGGGCTGCCCGCTGGGCGCCGGGCAGCTCGTCCTCGGCGGCGTGGACGATGCGCCACCGCTCCAGCACGAACGCGCGGCGCTCCTCCTCGCTGCCGCCTTCGGTCATGCGCCGGCTGCGGCCCACGTCCCGGATCGCGCGCCTCACCTCGTCCCTCCGCGACGTTCCGCCGGCCGCCGTCGCGGCCGCCGTGGCGGTCGGCGTTGCGCCGGTCGCCGGGTCGGCTGCGGCCGGGTTGTCGGCCGGGTTGGGCGGGGGGTTTTCCAAGTGGCGCTCTAGGCGCCACTGGAGGACGGCGGTCATGCCGCGGGCGGTGTTCAGCTCGCGCTCGGCGGCGACCGTGGCGAGCGCTCGCGCGGGGTCGAGACCTTGCTGTTCGGCGGTGGCCATGGTGGCCGCGAGCGCGGGCCATGCGGGATCGCCGGTGATCTGGTCGGCCAGATCGGGCAGGGCGACGGCGACGGCCTGGCGCAAGTCGTCGCGCTGGCTGGCGGCGACGACTTCCGGGCCGGGGTCGAGTTCCCCGCGCGAGACGCGGGCAGTCCTCTCGGCCGGGGTCTTCTTCGCGATCGCCTCGGCGTCCGCCTGACGGGTGAACCACTCGGCGGCCTGCCGCATGGCCTCTTCGGGCTCGTACGGCGCACCCATGAGCCGCTGGTACAGGTCCATGGCTTGCGGCTCACGCTCGACAAGCGCCTTCTCCAGACGCTCGACGGCATCGTGCGCCATGGCGTCCTCATGCATGTGCGTGCGGCCGGCGACCCACGCGGTCACCAGCTCATCGACGGTCGCCGCCTCCAGCCACTCGTCATCAAGGGCACGCTGCCACCGCACGCGGTCTGTCTGACGCCGCAGATCCTCGGCAGCCTTCCTCGCCCGCTCCCGCTGGGCCTCCTCGACCGCCCGGCGGGTCGCCTGGCGCTCACGGATCGCGGCGACAAGTACGGCCGTCTCGGCGGCCTGCGCGAGCACAGCCATCGTTCGCGCGGCCCCGCGACGCATGGCCTCGGCGAACGGGTCGGGGTATTCCTCGGGCGGTTGTGTCATCGAGTCCTCTCCTTGCATCGGTCACACACGCGGGCCGCGTCCCCGGCCATGAGTCGGGCCCGGCTGCTGCGGGCGGCGGGCGGCCTGTGTCGGCTGCTGCTGCGGGCTCTGCGGTGCAATATTCGTGCCTTCCTGCTGCCACGTGTCCAACCGGTTTTCCAGGCGCCACACCATCACCTGAGCGACGCTTTCCGCCGTGTCAAGCTCCCGCTCTGCCCGTGCACTGCGCAACGTCACCAGCGGATCCCGGCCGGCCTCCTCGACCTTCGCCAGCGTCGTGGCGAGCGCGGGCCACGCGGGATCGCCCAACACCTCCTCGGCCCTGGATCCCATGCCCCGGCGAACCGTCTGCATCAGGTCCTCGCGCCCGGCCGCGTCCGCCCGTACCTCCACGTCGCGGCCCATGATCCGCATGGTCGTCCCCGTGGTGTCGGCGGCGGCGCGGGAGAGCTGGGGCGGCAACGGCTGTCCGGGGTGCTGCCGGGCGAACCGCGCGGCGGCAAGCGCGGCCTCGGCCTGGTGCCTCGCCTCCTGGGCCTCCCGCAGCACCGCCACCGCGTCGACCAGCAGCGTCAATTGCGCGGCGAGCTGGCGTGCCCCGTCCTTCTCCCCGGCCCCCAGCAACCGCCCGGCCTGCGCGATGGTGTGCGCGTACAACCGCATCGCGTCCGCCGTCTCGTCCCGCCGAACCGGCTGCCGGTTCGGCACCCGGGCGGCACGTCGAAATGCCTCGGCGGCGTCCGTGAGCGGACCGCCCCTGCGACCCTCCAGGGCGCGGGCGTTCGCCGTCATCAGCTCGGCCGCAGCCGAGACCACCTCTGGTGTGCGGGCCGGGTTCTCCCGTGCGGCCCGCACCACCATGTCGGTGGCCCTGGTCGTCACGGCTGCCGCCCGGTTCAGCACCTCGACACGCGACAGACCTGCCGTCGGCTCGATGCTGGCCCACCGCTGCTTGAGCTGGGGAAGGGACAGATCAGGGGCCAGACCACTGCCGCTGTACCAGATCAAATTCCCCTCCTTCGTCCGCCACTCCGGCCGCCCGACCTTGTACCCGGTGGGCTCGCCGTCCTGGCCGGTGCGGGCCTCGACAATGAGCCCAGCATCTCGCAGTGCGGCGAAGAATTCCGCCGGATTCGACGCCTTCGCGGCCGCCGTATATGCCTCCCGCCGCAGCGTCTCCCGCGGCGCCTCGGGCAGACCCTTGCGCGTGGCCTTCTCCGTCTCTCCACGCTTCGGTCTCCGGTGCCCGGTGCGGTCCGCCGGCGCCGTCGGCTTCAGCCCCCACCGCTTCTCGAACTCGTTGCACACCGGCCGGAACCGAAGCCCGTCATTGTGAATCTCCGGCTTACGGCCGTCCTGCCGCACGAGCGTCGCCACGATGTGAATGTGATTGTCCGCGTGCCGCACCGCCACCCACCGGCACCCGCCCGGCTCGTTCGGGTCCACGATGCCGGACGCCTCCACGATCCGCTGCGCGACCTCTTTCCACTGCGCGTCAGTCAGCGTCGGATCGCCGGGCTCGTTCGACACCGGAATGTGGTACACGTACTTCTTCCACGGCTTCCCACCATCCGCCTCAAGCGCGTGCACCGGCTGATCCAGTAGCCCGGCAAGTTGCGCAATGGTCATCGTCTCCGAGCGTCCCGGGTCGGGAACCCACTCCGACCATGCGGCGACCAAATGCGGGTCTTCGTGCTCGTTCGCCTTGCCCGGCCCGTACAGGTAATAGAGCAGACCGGCCGAACGGCTGCCGCGGTCCGCGGCCTTCGCAATCAACGCCGCCTCCTCTTCGATGTCACCTCAAGCCCGGCGAGCAACAACCGCTGCACGGCGCTTCCGACCTCGCTCCGCAGTGCGGCCACCTCGGCGCGCGTCGCAAGGATCACCTCAAGCACTTCACCCGTGGCAATCAGCGCGGCCTGGTTCAACACAGCGGTGATCTGGTTGAGGTTGTTGCCGACACGGTTCAACGACACGTCCGCGTCACGAAAGGCTTTGATGCGGTCGGCTTCACCGGTCGGCATCGGTGAAAGTTCGCCCTTGGCGACGGCGAGCGCGGTACGCGCCGCATACCCGGCGGGCGTCAGGCCGGCGCGGGTCGCGGCGAGCTCGATAATGCGGAACTCACTCTCGTTGTAGGCGAGGTTCACACGCTTCTTGCGGGGCTCGTCGGACTTGCGCTCACGGCGGCGCACACGAGGTGTCAGCGGCTTCGGATCTGTCATCGTCTCGGCTCTCCCAACCCCCCAAAACCCAAGGCCGGTTCGCGCTCGAACCGGCCCCATAAATCGCGCTCCCCAGAACGCGATCAAGTCGTTAGTGGAACACTAACGTATAACTTGCTCCGACGGCAGGAGGCCGCGCGCACGCGCGGAGGGGGTGGGGTGCCGCGGCGAAGGGGCGGCGGCCTGCGGCCCGACGAGCGGCGCGGCCCGGCTGCGGGCGCGGCCACATCCAGCCTCACGGCACGGCCCGCACTCGGCCGACGGGTTGCGCCTGCGCGTACACGCCCAACCACCCGCCGAGGGAGTGCGTGAGGCTCGACGTGCGCCACCTCACCTGGGCGACGCACCTCGGCGCTACCATGTGCGCCATGACGACCCCTGACGACGCCACCCGCGCGATCCTAGAACGCGGCAAGGAACTGCTCGCCGAGCGCATGGCCGCGCTCGAACCGCTCGCCGAGATCCTGGCCACCCGCAAGGCCGTTGAGGCACAGCTCGCCTCCCTCGATGAGGAGTACGGCAAGCGCTACGTCGCCGCCGAGCGGGCCGGATGGAGCGAGGAAGAACTCACCGCCATGGACGCGCTGCCCCCGACCCGCCGGCCGCGCGGGCGCCCGGCCAAAAGGTCCGCCACCAAGCGGGCCGCTGCCAAGACAACAGCGACCGCGGGCGCCGGTGACCGCGACAAGGTACCCGGCCAGTCCGGCCCGAGCGGTGCCGAATCACCCACCGGCACTGCGGCCGCCGCGGGCGCCTGACACCCACCAATTCGCGTGTACACGCGAACTTGCCCCCGGCTACCGGCCGGGGGCTTCGTCTTCCCCACCCCGACCGGGAGGTAGCGACCGTGACCACCACCGTGGTGGTGTGGCTGACCACCGACCAATACACCTGGCTGGAAACGACGGCCGGCGACAACGCAGCCGCCGAAACCGCCTGGCTCGCCGACCAACGCGAACGCCTCGCCATCCCCGACGGCCAACCCCTGCCAGAAGCCCTTCACCTCGAACTCGCCGACACCCGCCCGCACCGCTGGCCGCGACAGGTCCACCTCGTCAACAACGCGATCCGCATCCGCCTCGCTCTCCCCGACCTGGCCGGACCATGGCCGCCCTGGACCGACGACGAACGCAAGCGGCACCGCATCCGCGGCCGCCGCACCGGCACCCCTCACCAAGGCTTCGACCGCAAGTGCTCATACGACCTGGACACCCACCTCGTGGACGCTGCACGGCTCGCCGCAGACCGGGTAAGCGAACCCGCCATCCGCGCCCTCAAAAACGAACGCCTCCTCGGCCCGTCCCGTCGCCGGGGTCTCGCTGCCGCCGCTCGACGGAGGAACTGCAATCCCAGATCTACACACTCGGCCGGATCATCCGACAGGGCATCAATCTGCTCTGCGGCGACTGAAAACGCCTCGCTTTACCTTCTGGCTGGGTAGTTAGAGAGTTAGATCGGGGTGGCCCCGGTTAATTGCCCGCTGTCAGTGGGGTGGTCCACCATGTCACCTGTGCGCGCGGCGTGTTGGCCGTGCGGCTTTCGACCTGCTTCGGGTGAGGTGGTGGCATGGCTACTGAGACGGAGACTGCACGGGGCCCGCATGAGATCGTGCGGACCCGTGAGGACGGCCTGCCGGTGTACCGGCTCGGGGACCGGCCGGCGCATCTGCTGACGAAGAACGAACTGAGCAAGGCCGGCCTCACGCGCGCCTACCGGCAGCCGCCCTTGGCCTACGCGCGGTGGTACTACTACAAGCAAGAGGGGGAAACCCCGCTCTACGACCGGAACGCGGCCCGCCCGAAAAGGGCGTGCACCCCGGCGCAGCTCGCCGCCCTGGAAAAGGGGCGCAAGGCGGCCGAACGCAAGGCGTTTCTGGCACGGGCCTGGAAGTGCTTCGACTGCGGCGAACTCACCGACGAGGAACGCTACCCGCAGCAGATCGAGTGCGGCCCCTGCTCGATCGTCCGTCACCGTGTGAGCGAGCTGGTGCGCTCACTCGACCTCGCGCCGGCCCTGCCGCCCCGCCCGGCCAGTCACGGTCTGCGGGATCCGCAGGAGTGGGCGGCCGCGCTCCTCGACAGCCACCAGGTCGTCACCCTGGACACGGAGACGTCCGCGCTGCATGGCTGGGCCGTCGAAGTCGCGGTGTGCGACGCTGACGGCCGCACCGTGTTCGAGTCGCTGGTGACACCGGGCGGGCCGATTTCCCAGCAAGCCCACTCGATCCACGGCATTGGCAATGCCACGCTCGCTGAGGCGAACGCGCCGCGGTTTTCCGGCGTGATCGATGCGCTCGGCGCGGCGGTCGACGGCCGCTGTGTCGTGGTCTACAACCTCTCCTATGACCTGGGCGTGATCGCCCGGGAGATCCACCGTCACGCGCGCACAGTGGTCGGCCTGGAGGACGCTGAGGCGCTGGCCTACACCGGGGCCTGGCTGGAGCGGGCGCGCTGGGTCGACCTGATGATTCCCTACAGCGAGTGGTACGGCGAGTGGAACTCCTACCACCACGACTACCGGTGGCAGTCACAGCCGTACGGCAACCACCGCGCAGCGGCCGACGCGGCCGGCGCCGCGCGGCTGCTGCGCGAGCTGGCCGCCGGAACGGCGCCCCGGCTTCCGGAGAATGAGCGCGGTCCCCAGGCTGACGACGAGTATGACGACTACGACGCCTACGCCTGATTTTCCCCTCCGCACTGCATGCGCCTGCGGGCCGGTGGGCGGG
>NZ_JBEYVM010000037.1:0-23620 GCF_040643995.1 Streptomyces sp. NPDC047049
CGGAGGGGTGGGTTGTCGGGCTTTGCTTCCAAAGGTCCCAAAAAGGAGCAAAGGCGGAGCGCAGCGGAGCGTAAAGCGAAGCAGTCCGACAACCCACCCCGGAGGCCCCGAACCCGCCACCCACCACACAGCGAGGGACCCCACCCCACAAACCCACCCCCGCCGAAGGCGGCAACCACACCCAACCAACCCCGCTCCCGCCGAAGGCGGGAAAGAACAACAGAAAGAAAAACGGCGGATCACCCGGCAACGTGGGAAACGGCACGCAACAGCGCTTGCGCACGAGGATCCGCCGTAACGTTCCGCTGCATTCCGTTCGTGACGTAGCCGAAGGCGAGGCCCGTCTCCGGGTCGGCACAGGCAAGGGCGCCCCCGCGGCCAGGATGGCCGAACGAGCCGGGCCCCAGGAGCGGAGAGGCGGAGCCATTCAGCATGAAGCCCAGGCCGAAGCGGGTGGGGACGAGGAGGGTGCGGTCGGGTCCCGCGGACTCCTCGGTCCGGGCGAGGGTGAGCGTCGCGGGCGCGAAGAGCCGGGGGTGGCCGTCGACGGCCCCGATGAGCGCGGCGTAACAGCGGGCCAGCGAACGGGCGGTGGCGATACCGCCGGAGGCGGGCAGCTCAGCGGCCCGGTAGGCGGGGTCGTTCTCGTCGGGCGCCGGAGTGATCGCGGCGAAGGCGCGACTGGTGAGCGAGTCCGGATCGGCGTAGGCGTCGGCGATGGACGGCTTCGGGCGCACCCGCAGGCCCGTCGCGGCGGGCGGGGCCGGCGCCCCGACGGCGGCCAGCCGTCCGACGCGGGACCGCGCCGCCTCGGGCAGGCCGACCCACAGGTCGAGGCCGAGCGGCCCGGCTATCTCGTCGGCGATCCAGCTGCCGACGCTGCGGCCGGTGACCCGCAGCACCAGCTCGCCGATCAGCCAGCTGTAGGTCTGCGCGTGGTAGCCGTGGTCGGTGCCGGGCTCCCAGAGGGGGGCCTGGGCGGCGAGGGCGGCGGGGCCGCTGACGCCGTCGATGGCCTGGCCGGGGGTGAGCGGGGTGTCCAGGGCCGGGAGTCCGGCGCGGTGCGAGAGCAGATGGCGGACGAGGACGCGTTCCTTGCCGGCGGCCTTGAACTCGGGCCAGTACGTGCCGACCGGCGCATCGAGGTCGAGCTGTCCGCGCTGGTGCAGCAGCAGCGGGACGAGCGCGGCGATGCCCTTGGTCGCGGACCGGATGACCTGGGCGGTGCCGGCCTCCCAGGGCGCCGCGTCCGCCGCGTGCTTGCCGGCGTCCCCGTCCTTGGTGCCGCCCCACAGATCGACGACCTTGCGCCCGTGCCGGTACACGGCGACCGCCGCGCCCCGTTCGCCGCGCCGGTCGAAGTTGGCCATGAAGGCGTCCCGGACCGGCTCGAAGCCGTCCTCGACCGTGCCCTGGACGTCCACCACTGATTCCTGCTTCCCACTCATCCGTCGCTTTCGTGACCCATCCATGGTGCAACGCGCGGATCAGTGCTGATGACCAGGACCGCACCCCGTGGCCTTCGTCACACGGGTCCATCGGGGGCCCAGGTCTCACCGGGGCCGGCCCGGCGGAGAGTCACCGCCGGACCGGCGGCGGGCCACCGTCGGCCCGGGGCAGGTCACCGCGGAACGTCGACCGACCGCGGGTCGAAGCCGAAGGGCAGCTCCAGCCGGTGGGTGCGCATCAGTTCCTCGTCGCACAGCAGCTTCTGGGTGGTCCCGTCGGCCACGAGCACCCCGTCGGAGAGCACGACGGACCGCGGGCACAGCTCCAGTGCGTACGGCAGGTCGTGCGTGACCATCAGGACGGTGACGTCCAACGACCGCAGGATGTCGGCGAGTTCGCGGCGCGAGGCCGGGTCGAGGTTGGAGGACGGCTCGTCGAGGACCAGGATCTCCGGCCGCATCGCCAGCACGGTCGCGACGGCGACCCGGCGGCGCTGCCCGAAGGAGAGGTGGTGCGGCGGACGGTCGGCGAAGTCCGCCATGCCGACCCGGCCGAGTGCTTCGGTGACCCGCTCCTCCAGTGCGGCGCCGCGCAGCCCCGAGGAGGCCGGGCCGAAGGCGACGTCCTCGCGGACGGTGGGCATGAACAGCTGGTCGTCGGGGTCCTGGAAGACGATGCCGACCCGGCGCCGGATCTCCGCGAGGTTTTCCCTGGCGACCGGGAGGCCGGCGACCTCGACGGTGCCGGCGCCCGCTTCCAGGATGCCGTTGAGGTGCAGGACGAGGGTGGTCTTGCCGGCGCCGTTGGGCCCGAGCAGCGCGACCCGCTCGCCGCGGCCGACAGTCAGGTCGACGCCGAAGAGCGCCTGGTGGCCGTCGGGGTAGGCGTAGGCGAGCCGGGAGACGGCGAGGGAGGGGGCGGGTGCGGTGGTGCTCAAAGGGTCCATCCCAGGAGGCAGACGGCGAGCGCGGCGAGGGGGAGGGCGGCCGCGCCCGTCCATTGTGCGCGGGTGGCGGTGGCCTCGCCGACCTGGGGCATGGTGCCGGTGTAGCCGCGGCTGACCATGGCGAGGTGGACCCGCTCCCCGCGCTCGTAGGAGCGGATGAACAGCGCACCGGCCGACTTGGCGAGCACGCCCCAGTGGCGCACACCGCGCGCCTCGAAGCCGCGGGAGAGCCGGGCGATCCGCATCCGCCGCATCTCGTCGGTGATCACATCGCCGTAGCGGATCATGAAGGAGGCGATCTGGACGAGCAGCGGCGGCATCCGCAGGCGCTGCAGGCCCAGCAGGAGGGCGCGCAGTTCGGTGGTGGCGGCGAGCAGCACGGACGCGGCGACGCCCAGCGTCCCCTTGGCGAGGATGTTCCAGGCGCCCCACAGCCCCGACTCGCTCAGGCTCATCCCGAGGACCACGACGCGCGGCCCCTCCGCGACGAACGGCATCAGCAGGGCGAAGGCGACGAACGGCACCTCGATCAGCAGCCGCTTGAGCAGGAACCCGGCCGGGATCCGGGCGGCCCCGGCGGCGGCCGCGATCAGCAGCGCATAGAGCCCGAACGCCCAGACGGCCTCCCGCGGGGTGGAGACGACGACGAGGACGAAGCAGAAGACCGCGGCGATCTTGCAGTGTGCCGGCAGGGCGTGGACCGGTGAATGTCCGTGCCGGTACAGCTTGTGCGCATGCCCGGCGCCCATCTCAGGCGCTCTCCGACGGGCGCCCGGCGCCCGCACCCTGGTGCTCGCCGCTGCCCGCGGCCTGCTGCTCACCGCTGCCCGTACCCGGCTGCTCGCCGCTGTCGGCGTTCCTGCGGCGCCGCAGCACGACGAACACGCCCGTGCCGACGGCGAGCGTCGCGCCGACCCCGATCACACCGGCGAGGCCGCCGGCCAGGCGCGGGTCGGTGATGTCCTTGACGCTGTAGTCGGCGAGCGGGGAGTCCTTGGCGGCGTGGTCCCGGGCCTTGGCGTCGATGCCCTGGTCGTGGGCGACCTTCTCCAGGCCGTCCGGGCTGGCGGAGGCGTAGTAGCTGATGCCGCCCGCACACACCAGGGCGGCGGCGAGCCCGGCCAGCCAGACCCGGCGGGCGGAGCGGCGCGGGGCCACGGAGGCGCCTGCGGGAGCGGCAGAGGCGCCTGCGGGGGCGGCAGAGGCGGAGGCAGCGGCGGGCGCGGCAGCGGCGGGCCGGGAGGGCTCGTCGGCCGGCGGGGCGAGCGGCGAGGTCCGCAGCTCCAGCGGCTTGGCCAGGCCCCGTGCGCCGTACACCAGGTCGGGGCGGACGGCTATCACCGCGCCGACCGTCAGGGCGGTGATCGCCGCCTCGCCGATCCCGATCAGGACGTGGACGCCCACCATGGCGGTGAACACCTTGCCGATCGCGACGTCCGCGGTCCCGCCGAGCGCATAAAGGGCGGTGAAGGCCACGGCGGCCGCCGGCACCGACACCAGCGCGGCGACGAACGAGGCCACGGTGACCGAGCGGCGCCGCCGCGGCAGCACCTTCACCAGCCCGCGGAACAGGGCGTAGGCGACCACGGTCGTCACGATCGCCATATCGGTGATGTTCACGCCCAGCGCCGTCAGCCCGCCGTCGGCGAACAGCACGCCCTGCATCAGCAGCACGACGGAGACACACAGCACACCGGTGTACGGGCCGACGAGTATCGCCGCCAGCGCACCGCCCAGCAGATGCCCGCTGGTGCCCGCGGCCACCGGGAAGTTCAGCATCTGCACGGCAAAGATGAACGCCGCGACCAGTCCGGCCAGCGGCGCCGTACGCTCCGCGCCCGCGACACCGCCCGCGCCCGCACCCGCCAGCTCACGCCGGGCGCCCCGCAGACTGACCGCGACCGCGGCGGCGGCGACCACACCGGTCGCGGCCGACACCGGCGCATTGATGAATCCATCGGGTACGTGCATCTCAGGCTTCTTCCGCTTCAGGCTCTGCAACCCACCAATGGTGGTGTCTCCTGCAAATAACTTGCAAGAGCGCCCATGATGCGAAACGGCCGCGGCGCACGCAAAGCCGGGTCTCACCTGCACACCCTCCGCACACCCTCCCCCAGGGGTGCGTACGTACGAATAAGCGGGGGTGCCGGCCTTGCCCTCGTACGCCCTCGCGCGCCCCTTACACCGCCGTACGCCTCATACGTACGCCGGGCCCGGCGAGGGCCCCCCGTCCCCGCGGGGGCCCTCGCCGGGCCCTTTGGTGCGCCCGTCAGACGCGGACCGATTCCCGTGCCGCACTCGGGTCCGGCCCGTCAGCGCTGCCGGTGCCGGTACCGGTACCGGTACCGGTACCGGTACCGGTACCGCTGCTGCCGTCCCCGTCTTTGTCCCCGAGCTGCGTACGCAACCCCTCCCCCTCGACATCCACATTCGGCAGCACCTTCTGGAGCCGCCGCGGGAGCCACCAGGCGGAGCGGCCCAGCAGCGCCAGGACGGCGGGGACGAGGGCCATGCGGACCAGGAAGGCGTCGAAGAAGACCGCGACGGCGAGGCCGAAGCCGATCATCTTGATCATCGAGTCGGAGGAGCCGATGAAGCCGGCGAAGACGCTGATCATGATGACCGCGGCGGCGGTGACCACCCGCGCGCCGTGCCGGAAGCCGGTGACCACGGCCTCGCCAGGACGCTCACCGTGCACGAAGGCCTCGCGCATCCGCGTGACGAGGAAAACCTCGTAGTCCATCGCCAGCCCGAAGACCACGCCCACCATGAAGATCGGCATCATGCTCATGATCGGGCCGGTCTGCTCGACCCCGAACACGTCGGCCAGCCAGCCCCATTGGAAGACCGCGACGACCGCACCGAGCGCCGCCACCACCGAGAGCAGGAACCCGAGCGCCGCCTTGAGCGGGACGAGCACCGAGCGGAAGACCACCATCAGCAGCAGGAAGGCCAGGCCGACGACCAGCGCCAGATAGGGCACCAGCGCGTCGTTCAGCTTCTGCGAGACATCGACGTTCATCGCGGTGGTGCCGGTGACCAGGGTCTTCGCCCCGGTGTCCGTGGCGATGCCGTGCACCGTGGACCGGATGTCGCGCACCAGGTCCTCGGTCCCGACACTGCTGGGCTTCGACTTGGGGACGACGTTCAGCATCGCGGTGTCGCCGGCCTTGTTGAAGGTGGGCGGGGTGACGACGGCGACGTCGTCCAGCTTGCCGACCTCCTTGGCGACCCGCGCGGCAGCGGACTTGGCGGTCTGCCCGTGGTGCGCGTCCCGCCCGTCGACGACCAGCATCAGCGGACCGTTGAAGCCCGGACCGAAGCCGTCCGACAGCAGGTCGTACGCCTTGCGCTGAGTGGTGTGGGTGGGCTGCGAACCGTCGTCCGGCAGGCCCAGCTCCAGCGAGGCCGCGGGGATCGCGACGACACCGAGGCCGACCACGCCCGCGAGGAGCACGGAGACCGGACGCCGCAGCACGAAGCGCGCCCAGCGGGTACCCATATTGGGCCGCTCGGCGCTGCCCGCACTCTCCGGTTTACGCGCCTCCTTACGGGCCTTACGGGGCAGCACCCGCGCCCCCGCGAAGCCCAGCAGCGCCGGGATGAGGGTGAGCGCGATCAGTACGGCGATGACGACGGTGCCGGCCGCGGCCAGGCCCATCTTCGTCAGCATCGGGATGCGGACGACGGTGAGGCCGACCAGCGCGATCACCACGGTCAGCCCCGCGAAGACGACCGCGGAGCCCGCGGTGCCCACCGCGCGTCCGGCGGCCTCCTCGCGCTCGCGGCCCTCGGTGAGCTCGGCGCGGTAGCGGGAGACGATGAACAGGGCGTAGTCGATGCCGACGGCGAGGCCGATCATCGTGGCCAGCGTCGAGGTGGTGCTGGAGAGGTCGAGCGTGCTGCTGAGCGCGGTGATGGTGGAGACGCCGATGCCGACGCCGATCAGCGCGGTCAGCAGCGGCAGTCCGGCCGCGATCAGCGCACCGAAGGTGATGACGAGGACCACCGCGGAGATCACGATGCCGATGACCTCGGTCGCACCGGTCTCGGGGATGGCCTGCAGGGCGTTGCCGCCGGTCTCGACGGTCAGTCCGGCATCCCGGCCGTCCTTGGCCGCGTCCTGGAGGGCGTCCTTGGAGGCGTCGGTCAGTTCAAAACCGGTGACCTTGTAGGAGACCTGGGCGTAGGCGGTGCGGCCGTCCTTGCTCAGGGTCTTGGCGGCGTACGGGTCGGCGACCCGGTCGACCTGCGAGGAGCCCGACTGCAGGGCGTGGACGGTCCGTTCGACGGCCGCCTTGTTCGCCGGGTCCTTCATCGTCTCGCCCGCGGGGGCTTTGAAGACCACCCGGGCGGTGGCGCCGTCGGCGTTCGTGCCGGGGAAGCGCTGGTCGAGGAGGTCGAAGGCGCGCTGGGCCTCCGTGCCGGGGATCGAGAAGGAGTCGGCCGCGGGTGCGGCGGCGGTGGCGGCCCCGACGCCGGCAACTGCCAGCAGGGCCACCCATATCAGGGCGACGAAGCGGCGCCGCCGGAAGGCGAAGCGGCCGAGCTTGTAGAGGAAAGTGGCCATGAGACCGGTGCTCCCGTCGGATGAAGGGCGTGCATGGGCGTACGGAGGCGTGCGCCATCACCCCGGCGACGAGAGCGGCGTGCCGGGTACGAGGGCTGTGCTGAAGGGGAGTGGGGCGGGCGGGATCAGACGCCGAGGGCGGGGAAGACCACGGCGTCGAGATAGGCGGAGAGGAACGCGGCATCGGCGCCGCGGTCCTCGATGAGCTGCTGGGCGATGAGGGCGCCGACGAGCATGTGCGGCGCGAACTGGAGCGCGGGACACCCGGCCGCGATCTCACCACGGTCGATGGCGCGCTGCAGCATCGCGTTCAGCCCGGTCACCTCGGGGTCGAGGAGGACTTCGTGGAGGGCCTGGTGCAGCTCGGGGTTGCCGTGGATGGCCATCCCCAGCCCCCGCATCAGGGCCGCGTCCTTCTCGACCTGCCCCGCGTCGTCGGCCCGGCGCACCAGCTCGGCGAAGTCGCCGCGCAGGCTCCCGGTGTCGACGTCCGCGGTACTGACCGGCTTGCAGTGCCGCAGCGCCCTGGCGACCAGCTCCGGCTTGCCCTGCCACTGGCGGTAGAGGGTGGCCTTGCTGGACCGCGTACGGGCGGCGACGGCATCCATGGTCAGCGCGTCATAGCCGACCTCGCGCAGCAGCTCGAGCACGGCATTGAAGAGCTCGCCCTCCCGCTCGGGAGTCAGCCGGCTGCGCCCCATGACACCTACCTCCTGGTCGGACCGTACGCACGCGGCCACCTTACCGACGGCAACCGCGAACGAAACGGTTTCGTACACCTCGAAGATAGGGCACTGCCGATCGAAACGGAAGCGTTTCGCTCGTGGTCTGCGTCACCGGGGCGGCCCTCAGCGCTTGAGGGCCATCTCGGCCCAGACGGTGAAACCGCCGCAGTCCAGCTTCCGCTGCCCCCAGCGGTCGGCCAGCGCCTCCACGATGAGCAGTCCCCGCCCGCCCTCCTGCTCAGGTCCCGGCGGGAGTGGCACGGACGCATAGCCCCGCCCCTCATCGCTCACGCCGATGCACGCGGTCTCGGCGGTACGCGAGAGCGCGACGGCGATGAGACGACTGCCGTGGTACTTCAGCGCGTTGAGTCCGGACTCCGAGACCCAACCGAAGTCGGCGAGTGCATCCTGCGCATTGTCGAGCGGACCGGGTTCCGTACCTCGATTTACGGTGGCCGCCGCGGGCCGAAGCGCAGTCAGGCCCTGTACTCCAGCTCCGCCATGGCGACCCGATGCACCTGGGCCGACGCCTTCGAAGGCCGTGTGGGAGCGCGCCGCCGCGAGCCCGCTCGGACGTGCCCGATGCCCACGCATTCAGACCTCAGGCATTCCGGTGGAATTTTTATAGGGTAAAAGGGTCTGGCTATACAGGCCGCTATGGCTGGAATCTGCCTGCTGACTGTTCCCCCTCCCAGGAAATAGCCTGCACCGGCACACATCGCGTACGACGCATGTGAAAGGAAACCCGTGAGTCAGTTATCGCGATTCAGCAGACGCGCCTTGGCGCTCGCGAGCGCCGGTCTCCTGTCCGTGGGGCTCGGCACCGTATCGGCCACCGAAGCGAGCGCTGCCCCGAGGGCGGACGTCGTCGTCATCGACGGCTACACCAGAACGGTGCGAGAGTCGGCCGGAACTCCCGTCGAGTGCCCGGCTTATCAGGTCCTGATCGGACGGGCGCACAGTGGTGACGAGAACGGCAACACCACGTACTACTGCGGATTCATCCTCATCCACGACGAACTCGTCCAGGTGAGCGGGCCGACCTGGAGCAGTTCCCAAAGGGAGAGCGGATCGTTCTTCTCCGCTCCGCCGCCCGACAAGGCCCTGTCCGGCCGGCAGCACAGCGGGGACGAGAACGGACAGACGAGGTATGCGACCGCCTCGATGACCTGGCAGGGGCGGAATGTACACCTGACCTCCTACCGCTGGACCGCAGGCCAGAGGGAAAGCTCCAGCCACTCGAAGGCAGGCCCGGAAGAAGTCATGGTCGGCCGGCAGCACAACGGAGACGAGAACGGTCAGACCTACTACCAGTACGCCAGGGTCACCCTGGGGTAGATCGGCTGTGGTTTTCGCTGCCCGCGGTCACCTCCGGCAGCGGAATCCGCCACCACCAGGGTGAGCGGTCGAGAAACGGTCTGCCGGGTCAACCGGCAGACCGTCACTACGAAGGATCAAGACCGACTCAGGGGCTTCAGATGCATGCCCTCCGCTCCTTGGCCCCGGCTGTTCAGACATGTGTACTCGACGCGGCGTCCCGTGGGGCTTGTCAGGGCGTAGAAATCCTTCAGGCACTTTCCCAGCACCTTCTGGCCGTAGGAGTTCGGGTGGAAGGACTCCTCTACCTGCCCCTGTGCGTGAGAAATCCCCGCGGACAGAAAGCGCATCCACTCCGCATCCCTGCTGGGAATGGGACTGGCCGGCGTGTCACCGGCCCTGGCATGACGAACCCCCTTGGCACAGACCTCATGACCATCGAAAGCCCACTGGAGATCCAGATAGTGGACGTTCTTCTCCGCCGCGACGCCCTCCAGCATGTCGGCGATGCCCTTCACCACGTCCATGCGCGCCCAGTTGGTGTCCTCGTTGTAGAAGGGGCATCCGCCTGGACTGTAGCGACTGGAAGAGAAGCTCACGCCCTGTGAATAGCGGTAGCTGGAGGACAGCGGAACCGGCGACGGGTACGACTGCATCGCCAAGGCGTAGGAGCCGTCCGGGTGCCCCGTCTCCCGCAACACCCTGCGAACCTGATCGATCACATTTTTTACCTTGTCCGGGACTTCTCTCTTCAATTTTTCCTTGAGGTCCCAGTCGTAGACTTTCCAGCAGTACTGCCCGACGGGATTGGAAAGAAATCTGGTGATGCAACTCCTGATGATGTCGCTGAACCCGAGATCATTTCCACTGATGGAGATCTGAACCAGCTTGATGTCGTATGTTCTTGCGAGGTCGCGCAGCTGGTCCGCCTGGGGCCACTCCCCTTTGAAGGACGTGCCACCTGCCGCCGCGGGCAGGATGTTGCCGGTCACTGCACCTGAGCAGGCAAGATTGAACTTGCGGTCCACAGAGATGTTCGACTCCATGATCTCCGCGACATCCGATCTGTGGCAGCCGTTCTCCTTTCCGGTCGTCGGATCCAGGTACGACCCGTCCACATATACCCGGCTCGGATCTTTCCGGCAGCCACCGGAGCCGCATACGGTGGCACGGTCCGTTCCGAACATGCTGTCCGTCTGGCTGTACGCCATATCGACGTTACCCTGCCACCTTCCCCCCTCTCCCGAGATGAAGCTGTCGCCGAGCGATACGATCGCCGTGGGCTTTACCCTGGGGCCGCCGGACCGGGTCGATGTCGCTGACGAATCGACCGACGATACCGCCAGGCAGACCGGCAGGAGTGCAGCGACCACCGTTACCGCGAGGGATTTGCGATGGGTGCACAATGCGAGGCGAGAATTCTTTCGACGGCCAGAGCTCATAGCATCCTGCACGGCTTCCCCCTGCATCCGTAGACGCCTTCTCCGGCAACGAACCCGAGCGGCGGATCCACGGTACGCCGCCATATTGATGGGGAGAGCAGACTTTCGGGCCAGGTTTTTGTAATACGGAACTGAAAAAGCGTGGCGCGGAGTCATTTATTTAATGGTCCGGTCCTGGCGGCCGACGGGCCTTTTCCGGCTCCCCAAAAACCCGGCGCCTGGTCGACGGCGCCGCCACGGGCCAGCCGGACGGCTACTGTCCAGCGACAACGCCGGCCCGGCATCCGACCGCGGTGCTGCGGCAGACGGAACAGGTGGCGAGTATCCGCCCGCGGATTTTCGCCATCACCGCGATGTCCGACTCGAGAACCCGTGCACACCTCACACAGGCCGACTTGCCCCCGCTCCCCCGGCCCGGAACGATGGGTGGGTGAGCGATGTACCCGAGGACGTCGGGCCGCGCCCGGAGTCGGATCCCGCCAAGGCACGCGGGCGGCTGCGTCGGGACAAGGCACGCGGGCGGCTGCGTCGGGAGCCGGCCGCCACGGGCTCGCCGGGGGCGTCCGGCAGCGCGTATCTGCGGTATCCGCATCTGCACGATGACCTGCTCTGTTTCGCCGCCGAGGACGACCTGTGGATCGCCCCGATCGCCCCGGAGGGCGAGGAGCCCGGCCGGGCCTGGCGGCTGACCGTGGACCGTACCCGGGTCGGCCACCCCCGCTTCTCCCCGGACGGCACGCAGATCGCCTTCACCACCTGGCGCAGCCTCGATCCGGAGGTGCATCTCGCGCCGGTGGACGGCGGCCCGGCCCGGCGGCTGACGTACTGGGGCAGTACCGATGCCCGGGTCTGCGGGTGGACGCCGCCCGACCACGAGGGACAGCCGCACATCCTCGCGGTCTCCTCGCACGGCCAGCCGTTCTCGTACTACTCGTGGGCCTACAGCCTGCCCACCGACGGCAGCCCCGGCGGCAAGCTGCCCTGGGGGCCGGTCTCCGATATCGCGGTCGCCGACTTCGAAGGGGAGCACCGCACCCTGCTGCTGAGCGGCAAACCGCCGCACGAGCCCGCCTCCTGGAAGCGTTACCGGGGCGGTGCGATGGGCCGGATGTGGCTGCACGGCACCCGGCTGCTGCCGGATCTGCAGGGGCACCTCGACTCGGTGATGTTCGTCGGCGGCCGGGTCGCGTTCCTCTCCGACCACGAGGGCACCGGCAACGTCTACTCCTGCCTGCCCGACAGCACCGACCTGCGCCGGCACACCGACCACGCCGACTTCTACGCCCGGCACGCCTCCAGCGACGGCTCGCGGATCGTCTACCAGTGCGCCGGTGACCTCTGGCTGATCGACGACCTGAGTCCGCGGGCCGTGCCGCGCAAGCTGGCCGTACGCCTGGGCGGTCCGCGGGCCGGCCGGCGGACCTACCAGGTGCCGGCCGCCGCGCACGTCACCGGGCTCGCGGTGGACACCACCGGGCGGGCCAGCGCGGTCGGCGTGCGCGGCAGCCTGTACTGGCTCACCCACCGCGACGGCCCGGCCCGCACGATCCACGACACCCCGGGCATACGGGTCCGGCTCCCCGAAATGCTGGGCTCCACCGGACGGATCGCGTATGTCACCGATGCCGCGGGCGAGGACGCGATCGAGATCACCAACCTGCCGCGGGCCGGCGCGCCGGGCGAACCGCGCCGGCTGGCCGCCGGTGAGCTGGGCCGGGTCCACGAGATGACCTCCGCACCGGACGGGGAGCGGCTGGCGGTGGCCTCCCATGACGGCAGGCTGCTGCTGGTGGACGTGTCCCGGCCGGAGGAAGGGGCGACCAGGGAAGGGATGACCGGGGAAGGGACGACCGAGGAGGGGGCGGGAAGGAAAGGGGCGGCCGGGGAGGCGGACGCGGGGCCCGGCGGTGGCGTCACCGAGCTGGTTCGCTCCGTCAACGGCCCGGTCCGCGATCTGGCGTTCTCGCCGGACTCGCGCTGGCTGACCTGGTCGCACCCCGGCATCGGCCGGACGCTGCGGCAGATCAAGATGGCCCGGCTGTCCGACGGGCACATCGTGGACGTCACCAACGGCCGGTTCGAGGACGAGCAGCCGGTGTTCACCCGCGACGGCCGCTATCTGGCGTTCCTGTCCTGGCGCGGCTTCGACCCGGTCTACGACGTGCACACCGGCGATCTGTCGTTCCCGCTGGGCTGCCGCCCGTACCTCGTACCGCTCTCGTCGGCCACCCCCTCCCCCTTCGCGCTGTCCCCGGAGGGCCGGCCCGCGGCGGGCGGCCTCGACCCGGACGAGCAGCCGTCCGAGGCGGGGACGGTGCTGGTGGAGGTGGAGGGGCTGGAGAACCGCGTCACCCCGTTCCCGGTGGCGGCGTCCAAGTACTCCTCCCTGGAGCCGGTCAGCGGCGGCGGACTGGTCTGGCTGCGCTGGCCGATCTCCGGCGCGCTGGGCGAGACCTTCGCCAACCCGGCCGACACCTCGGGCCGGCCCACCCTCGAACACTTCGACCTGACCAAGGCGCGGCGCACCGAACTCACCAGCTCGCTGGACGCCTTCGCGCTCAGCGGCGACGGCACCCGGCTGGTCGTCAACGACGAGGGCGATCTGCGTGCGGTGCCCGCGACCGAGCCGCCGGACAGCGACTCGACGGTCTTCCTGGACCTGCGGCGCATCCTGCACGACGTCGACCCGGTGGCGGAGTGGCACCAGGCGTTCGACGAGGCGGGCCGGATCACCCGGACCTACTTCTGGGACCCGCAGATGTGCGGCCTCGACTGGGATGCGGTGCTCGCGCAGTACCGGCCGCTGCTCGAACGGGTCGCCTCCCCGGACGAGTTCGCCGATCTGCTGCGCGAGGTGATGGGCGAGCTGGGCACGTCGCACGCCTATGTCGTGGGCGCCCGGCGCAACGAGGGGCCGCCGCACTACCAGCGCGCCATGGGCCTGCTCGGCGCCAACCTCGTGTGCCGCGACGGCCATTGGGTGGTGACCCGGATCCTGCCCGGCGAGTCCTCGGACTCCAAGGCCCGCTCCCCGCTGGCCGGTACCGGCATCCGTGAGGGCTCGGCGCTCACCCATGTCGACGGCCGCGAGGTGGACCCGGTGGCCGGGCCGTATCCGCTGCTGGCCGCGGCCGGCGGCACCACCGTGGAGCTGACCTTCTCCCCGCCGGAGGGCGAGGGCCCGCCGCGCCGGGTCGCGGTGGTCCCGCTGGTCGACGAACGGCCGCTGCGCTACCAGGACTGGGTGGCCAAACGCCGCGCCGTGGTAAGGGAGTTGAGCGGCGACCGCTGCGGCTATCTGCACATCCCCGACATGGGCGGCTCCGGCTGGGCGCAGTTCAACCGCGATCTGCGGATGGAGGTCTCCCGGCCCGCGCTGATCGTGGACGTACGGGGCAACGCGGGCGGCAACATCTCCGAGCTGGTGATCGAGAAGCTGACCCGCACCATCATGGGCTGGGACCTGACCCGCGACGCCGAGCCCGTCTCGTACACCAGCAACGCCCCGCGCGGGCCGGTGGTGGCGGTCGCCGACGAGATGACCTCGTCCGACGGCGACATGATCACCGCGGCCTTCAAGCTCCTGGGCATCGGCCCGGTGGTCGGCATGCGGACCTGGGGCGGGGTGGTCGGGATGACCGGCCGGCACCGGCTCGCCGACGGCACCGCGATCACCGTCCCGATGAATGCCGCGTGGTTCCGGCTCTACGGCTGGGGCGTGGAGAACCACGGCGTCGAGGTCGACATCGAGGCGCTGCGCTCCCCGCTGCACTGGGCCGAGGGCCGGCATCCGCAGCTGGGCGTCGCGGTGCGCACGGTGCTGGAGCTCCTGGAGCGGCATCCGGCGTCGACCCCTCCGGACCTGTCGGACGCACCGGACCGGCGGCGGCCGCCACTGCCGCCGCGGGACGGGGGCGCGGAGGAGGCGGCGGGGGCCTGACGGTCGGATATTGAGCAACTCCGCACACGTCACGGGCCACCGGATCACCTGATGGGCAGTCAGTCCGCCAGGGCCACCACGCCCTCCCCGTCACCCCTCGCCTCTCCCGGACGACCTCACCGTCGCCTGCCCTGACCAGGTCGACACCCCCTCCGACCTGCCCGGACAGTCAGATCCCGGCCCTGGTCAGCGGCTCGCGTCACTGTCACGTTCCCATTACATGGGGGCCGTATTCTTCCCGGCCGGGGCACCTGCAGCAGCTGCACGAGCCCCGCCAACGCCCCCCACCTCAACGGAGATACACCGATGGGAATCCGTCGACGGATCGTCCCGCCGGCCGCCGCGCTGGCCCTGGCCGGTGGCCTGGTCGCCGCCCAAGCCGTCCCCGCGCTGGCCGCCCAGCCGGCGTCCCGGCAGACCGCAGGAAAGGCCGCGGTCGGCGGTACCTACCTCTCCTTCGACAAGAACCGGAGCGACCCCGGCAAGTCGTCCCTCTCCCTGATGCAGAGCGTTCCCGGCGCCCGTGACACGGTGCTCGCCACGTACCGTGCGGGCTCCGGCGACGGCGGCCGCAACGGCACGGACGAGTGCGCCGGTTCCCAGGGCTGGCTGCCGGACGGCACCTACCGGGTACTGGCCCATGACGCGCACTACAACGGCGGGGACGACGGGGTCAACGGGAAGGTGATACACGTCCAGGACAAGGTGTGCGAGAACGGCCGGACCACGCGCGCCGAGCTGTTCGTGCACAGCGAGATGTGGCCCGAGGGCAGCCAGGCGTCCGCCGAGCCCGGCCAGGACAGCCCCTACCGCTGGGACGGCGCCGGTGACTACCGCTCGCTGGGCTGCATCAAGCTGAAGCCGGCCGACATCGGGAACCTCTTCGACAAGGCCGGGCGGTACGGCTGGCCGACGGAGCTCAAGGTCGTCGCCTGACCGTCAGTCTCCTGATCGTCAGCCGCCTGACGGCCGGTCGCCTGACCGTCGGCTGACAATGCGGTGGGGCGCACCCGGTCGACCGGGTGCGCCCCTTCACGCATGACGCGTACGCCGCCGCGCGTGAGGTTCAGGACGAGCCGTGTCAGCTCTGGAAGCGGCCCTCGGCGGCGTCCATCGCGTCCTGGGCGGGACGGCCGCCCTGCTGGCCACGGTCACGCGGCTGCTGGCCGCCCTGACGCTGGCCGCCACGCTCCTGGTCCTGGCGCTGACCGCCGTGCTCACGGTCCTGGCGCTGACCACCGCGCTCGTGACCCTGCTCGCGAGCGTCGCTCCGGGCGTTCTGCGCCTGGTTCTTGAGCTCGTTGGCCTTGTCCTGGAACTGGTCCTTGATGCCCATGCTGTTCACTCCTAGTGGGGTGTAGGGGGGTTGGGCCCCGTTCAGCGTGACACGCCCGGACATTGCTCGCATTTCGATCACGGATGACTACGCTCCGTGACGCGCGAGGATCGCTCGCCAGCCGCTCACCCGGCACACAGCAGGCGCCGGCCGGGCGCTCAGGGGCGGCTCCGGTGCAGCTCAGGGCCTTCTCCCAGGCTGTTCGCCGCCCGGGCCACCGGTCCGCCCGCCGCGGCCCGGGTCACCGGCCCGCCCGCGCCTTCTCGTCCGCCTCGCCGCCGGCCCCCACCAGGCCGGTCCGCAGACCTTCCAGCCGGTCGCCGAACCGCCGTACCTCCCGCTGGCCCACCGACCCGATGAGCGAAGGCAGATACCCGCGGACCGACTGCATCCCGCGCAGCCACCACTGGCCGTAGACGTGCGCGGAACGGCGCTCGATGCCCGCGACGATCCGGTCGACGGCGGGGCCCAGCGGATAGGTCCTGTTCGCCGGCCACGGCAGCCGGGAGCGCAGCTCACGCATCACCTCGTCCCGGTCGGCGCCGCGCACCATATCGGTGTCGGTCCAGCTCAGATAGCCGACCCCGACCCGTACGCCCTTGTGGCCGACCTCGGCGCGCAGGCTGTGCGCGAAGGCCTCGACGCCCGACTTGGAGGCGCAGTAGGCGGTCATCATCGGCGCCGGGGTGATCGCGGCCAGCGAGGCGATCTGCAGGAAGTAGCCGCGGGACGCCATGAGGGCGGGGAGGAAGGCGCGGCCGGTGACCGCGCCGCCGATGAGGTTCACCTCGATGACCCGCCGCCAGGAGTCCGGGTCGGAGCCGGCGAACGGGCCGCCGGTCGCCACCCCGGCGTTGGCGACGACCACATCGACCTTCCCGAAGCGGTCCTGGACCTCGCCCGCCACGCGGGCCATGGCCTCGTGGTCGGTGACATCGGCGTGCCAGTGGTGCGCCGGACCGTGCAGCGAGGCCGCGACGCCCCGCAGTTCGTCCGGCTCCAGACCGACCAGCGCCAGCGCCGCCCCGCGCGCCGACAGCTTGCGGGCCAGCAGCGCACCGACCCCACGGGCCGCGCCGGTGACGACGACGACCTGGCCTTCCAGGCTCCCCGCCCCGCTCCCGCTCCGGCTCCGGTTCGCGCTCGCGCTCATGCCGTCCTCTCCTTCTTCTGCCGTGTGGAGTGGGGGACTTCGGCGGTCGCGGACTCGGCTGCCCCCGTGCCCGCCGGCCGCAGATGGTCCCCGACGAGCTCGCGCAGCCGGCCGGCGACGGCGCCGGGGTCCTCGACCGGCGTCATGTGTCCCCGGCCCGGCAGCTCGGTCAGACCGAGGCAGTCGGGGAGGACGGAGGCCAGCCGGCGGGCGTGCACGAGCGGGGTGAGCCGGTCGGCGGTGCCCGCGAGGACCGCGGTCGGCAGCTCCAGCCCGCCGACGCCACCGGTCAGTTCGAGCCCGGCCAGCACCCTGCCCCAGCGGGCCCGTACCCCGGGCGGGCAGGCGTGCACGATGCGCGCACAGGCCTCGATCTGCTCGGCGGTGGCGCCGGGGCCCATGGTGGCGTACTTCAGGGCGCGTTTGGCGAGCGGCGATACGGGGCCGAGCGGCGCCCGGGAGTGCAGCATCAGCCGGTGCGCACGGCGCCGGCCCTGCGGGCTGCGCAGGGGGAACACCCGTGATTCGGCGGGCAGATCGGCCATTCCCGTGCTGCACAGCAGTGCGGCGGCGGCCCGCTCGCGCAGCTGCGGCCGTCCGGCGGCGGCCATGATCGTCATACCGCCCATGGAGTGGCCGCCCAGCACGGCGCGTTCGTCCGGCAGCAGGGTGGCGTCCAGTACGGCCACCAGGTCGTCGGCGAGCGCATGGGTGCTGTGGCCGGCCGGCCCTGCGGCGGGGCTGCGGCCGTGACCGCGCTGGTCGTAGACGACGACCTTGTGCTCGGCGGCCAGCTCGCGGACGACCGGCGCCCAGAAGGCGGTCGAGCAGGTCCAGCCGTGCGCCAGGACGACGGCCGGCGCGTCCTTCGGGCCGTGGACCTCGGCGTGCAGCCGGGCGCCGTCGGCCGAGGTGACGGTCAGCGTCGCACGGGGCACCGGCGGCGCGTACGGGCCGGTGGTGACGTGTCCGGGACGACGGCTCATGCGGCCACCTCCGTGCGCGGGCCGGCGGCGGCCCGCTCCCCGGGCCGGCCGGACGGTGGCCGCAGTACCTCGTACTCGGCGAGGTCGACCTGCCGGGTGACCTTCTTGAACTCCCCGGTCGTGCCCGGCCAGACGGTGGTGTTGCGGCCGTTCGCGTCCAGGTACCAGCTGTTGCAGCCGCCGGTGTTCCACACCGTGCGCGCCATCCGCTGCTGGAGCGTGTGGTTCCACTGTTTGACGGCGGACGGCCGGGCGTCGAGGGCGATCTTTCCGCCGAGGACGTCCAGCTGGCGCATGAAGTCGGCCAGGTAGTTCAGCTGCGCCTCGATCATCAGGATCATCGAGCTGTTGCCGAGGCCGGTGTTGGGCCCGATGACGGTGAGGAAGTTGGGGAAGCCGGCCGCGCTGGTGCCGCGCAGCGCCTCCATGCCGTCCTTCCACTCCTCGGCCAGCGTCGTCCCGTGGGCGCCGGTCACCCGCTGGGCGATCGGCAGGTCCGTCACATGGAACCCGGTGCCGAAGACGATCGCGTCGGCCTCCACCTCGCTCCCGTCGGCCCCCACCAGGGTGCTGCCGCGCACCTCCTTCAGCCCCGCGGCGACCACGTCCACATTGGGCTGAGCCAGGGCCGGGTAATACGTGTTGGAGAGCAGGATCCGCTTGCAGCCGATGCGGTAGTCGGGGGTCAGCACGGCCCGCAGCGCGGGGTCCTTGACGGCCTTCCTCATGTGGTTCCGGGCCAGGAGCTCGACCAGTCCCAGCTCGTTGGGGCGCTTGGTGAAGGCGCTGACCTGCAGTTCCCGCAGGCCCCAGAGCAGGCCGCGGCGTGCGGCCCGGGTCGCGGGCACCTTGAGGTGCAGCCACTTCTCGGCCGCGCTGATCCTGCGGTCGGCGCGCGGCAGCACCCAGGGCGCGGTGCGCTGGAAGAGCGTGAGGCGTGCCACGTCCGGCTGGATCGCCGGCACGATCTGGATCGCCGAGGCGCCCGTGCCGATCATGGCGACGCGCTTGCCCCGCAGGTCGTAGTCGTGATCCCAGCGGGCGGAGTGCGAGACCTTGCCGGGGAAGGTGTCCAGCCCCGGTACGTCGGGAACCTTGGGGTCCGACAGCGGCCCGGTCGCCGAGACCACCACATCCGCGGTCAGCGGCCCACCGGCGGTGGCCAGCTCCCAGTGCAGCGCCTCGGTGTCCCAGCGCAGGCTGTGCACCTCCGAGTTGAGGCGGAGGTGCGGACGCAGTCCGAAGGTGTCGGTGACCCGCTCCAGGTACGCGCGGATGTGCGGCTGCCCGGAGAAGTTCCGCGGCCACTCCGGGTTGGGCGCGAAGGAGAAGGAGTACAGATGCGAGGGGACGTCGCAGGCGCAGCCCGGATAGCTGTTGTCCCGCCAGGTGCCGCCCACCGCCCCGGCCCGCTCCAGGATGACGAAGTCGGTGATCCCTTCGCGCCGCAGCCGGACCGCTGCGCCGAGACCCCCGAACCCCGATCCGATCACCGCAACCCGCACATGCCTGCGCTCGCGCTCGGCCATTGCGCCGCCTCCCGAGTTCGACGTACTCCACTGCCATCTTCGGTGCCGTGAGGTCCGACGCCGCAGCCGCCCACCCCATCGCGCCAGCAATCACTGGCACAGTTGGAGCGTAGGGCAGCCACGTACCGAGCGGTAGGGGTCGGGCGGCAGGAAGTTGCCGCCGGCTGCCGCCCCGGTCCCGTGCCGCACCCCCGGGCATAGGCTGAGCCCGTGGCAGCGAACGAGAACCCCGAGGACGCGGGCACGGAAGCGGCGGCACACCCCCCGGCGCGCGAACTGCGCATGGCCGACCTGGCCAGGGAGGCCGGCATCACGGTCCGTACGCTGCGCTTCTACCGCGAGCGCAAGCTCATCCCGCCGCCGCGCCGCGAGGGCCGGATCGCCTGGTACAACGAGCACCACCTCGCCCGCCTGCGCACCATCGGCGCCCTCCTGGAGCGCGGCCACACCCTCGGCGGCATCGCCGAACTGCTCTCGGCCTTCGACACCGGCCGCGATGTGCGCGAACTGCTGGGGCTGGACGACACCCTGGTGGCGCCCTGGTCCGAGGAGACGCCCGTCCGCCTCACCCCCGAAGAACTCGCCGACCACTTCAGCAAGGACATCACCCCCGAAAACCTCACCACGTCCCTGGACATCGGCTACCTGGCCGTCGACGGCGACGAGTTCGTCCACATCAGCCGCCGCCTGCTGGACGCCTCCACCGAACTCGTCGGCCGGGGCATCCCGTTGGCCGACGTCCTGGAGGCCGGCCGCCAGGTGCGCGCCCACGCCGACGCCCTCGCCGACATCTTCGCCACCCTCATCCGCACCCACCTCCTCTCCGACGCCCACTCCCGCACCCGGGCGGGCGAGCCCCCCGGCCCCGACGAGGTCGACCGCATCGCCGAGACCGTCGACAGGTTCCGCCCGCTCACCAAGGGCGTGGTGGAGGCCGAACTCTCCATGGCCGTGGACCGCCGCGTCCGGGCGGAGCTGGCGACGTGGCTGCGGGAACACGGGCAGGAGCAGGGGCGGGACCAGGACGGGGAGGGGGCACGCGGCAACAGGCAGGGGCAGGACGGGGGATGAGCGCGCCCGGCGGAGCGGTCGCGGCTCGTCCGGGCCGCAAGCAGGCGCCCGCCCTCGCGGCTCACCCAGGTCCCGTCCGCACCCCGGCCGCGTGGTCGGACAGGCGCCGCAGGGCGAGGTCCCGGTCCGCCGACGGCTCCTCGGACGCGACGAGCTTCCCGGCGTAGACGCGCACCAGCCCGGTCCGCGCGAAGTGGCCCCCGGCCTGCTCTTCGAGGAGGTGCGCCTCGCACAGCTCGGCGAGGTGCCGGCGGGTGCGCGGCAGATCCTGGCCGGCCAGCGCGGCGGCGGCATGGACCTCCACGTCCGGTCCGGGGACGAGGCCGAGGAGCCGGAACAGCCGTGCGGCACCGCTCGACAGTGCGCGGTAGCTGAGCGACAGACCGGTCTCCATGGACAGGTCCGGATCGGCCGCGGACAGCTCGCACAGCCGGTGCCGCTCGTCGGCCAGCTTCTTCGTCCAGTCCGCCAGCGACCAGCCGACGTGTGCCATCAGCCGTGCGGCGGCGATCCGCAGCGCCAGCGGCAGCCGGTCGCAGCGCTCGACGAGCTCCCTGGCGGCGGCGCCCTCCGCCGCGATGCGCTGCCGTCCCAGCGCGCTCCCCAGCAACTCCAGGGCGTCGTCAGCGGGCAGCGGGCCCACCGTGACCAGCGCCGCCCCGTCCCGGATCATCAGCCCGCTCAGCCGCCGCCGGCTGGTCACCACGGCCAGCGTGCCCGGCGTCGCGGGCAGGAGGGGGCGCACCTGCTCGGCCGTCCCGGCGTTGTCCAGCACCACGAGCATCCGCCGCCCGGCGAGCAGCGAACGGTAGAGCGCCGAGCGCTCCGTCTCGGAGTCGGGGATCGTCGCGTCCGGCACCCCCAAAGCCTGCAGGAACCTCCCCAGAACGGTGCCCGGCCGCATCGGGGGACGCTCGAAGCCCCGGAGGTCGACGAAGAGCTGTCCGTCCGGGAATTCGGCCTTGCTCCGGTGCGCCCAGTGCACCGCCAGGGTGGTCTTGCCGGCCCCGCCCCCGCCCGCGACCACCACACAGCCCGGCCCCGGGACCCGGTCCAGGGTCTCGTCCAGCGCGGCGGTCTCCCTCGCGCGGCCACAGAAGTCAGCTATTGCGGGCGGGAGTTGGGCCACGGGTGAGGGCGCGGCGGGCCGGAGGTGTGCGGCGGAAGGCGGGACGGCGGACGGGAGCGGCGCGGCGGAGAGGGGGACAGCGGGCGGGAGTTGCCCGACGGAGGGCGGCGGGCGGTCGGCGGCGTACGGCACGGCGGGACGGGGGCCGGCCGCCGGGGGACGGCCGACGACGTGCGGCACGGCCGCCGGCTTCCCGTCGAGCACCGCCAGATACGTCTCGCTGAGGGCGGGGCCGGGATCGATGCCCAGCTGGTTCTTCAGGTGGCGTCTGGTCCGGTGGTAGTGGCCGAGGGCTTCGGCCTGTCTGCCGCTCGCCTGCAGCGCACGCATCAGCAGCGCCGTCAGCTCCTCGTGCAGCGGGTGCTCCGCGAGATGGGCGGTCAACTCCGTGACCGCTTCCCCGTATCTGCCGAGCAGCAGCAGCTTGCCGCCGAGCTCCTGCAGCGCCGCCACCCTCGCCTGGGTCAGGCCGACGCCCAGCGTCCGTCTGACCCGGTCGCCGGGCACATCCGCCAGCGCCTCACCACGCCACAGACCGAGCGCCTGGCGCAGTTGCCCGACGGCGGTCCACGGCTCGGCCTCACGGGCGCCGGACACCAGCTCCCGGAACCGGTTCACATCCACCGCGCACGGGTCGGCGATCAGCACATATCCCCCGCCGCGGGTGGCGATTTCGGCCTGGCCGGCGAGCAACTGCCGCAAGCGGTGCACATGGTTGTGGACCACGCCTCTCGCCCTGGCCGGCGGGTCCGCGTCCCACGCCAGGTCGATCAGCCTGCCCACCGGGATCACGCGATTGACCTCGCTGATCAGTATCGCGGCCACGGTGCGCAATCGGCCCGCTCCCAGGCTCAGCAGCCGCCCATTGTTCACTTCGATTTCCACCGGCCCCAGTAGCCGCAACTGAACCATTGTGCCCTCGAGTTCATGCCGTCGATGCGCGCCCAGCAAACCGCCCTTTTGCCAGAAAAGACCACCGGCGGGAAGGCAGGGTTCCGTTTGCCGCATCGCTCTCACTATGTGGACACGGAAGGTGGACTGACGGAAAGTCAGTGAAAGGTGCGGACCACCTGCGAAGTACGTGATCACAATGTGAGCGGTTCATGAGCGAGGCCGCGAAACATCCTTCCTGTGCCGGTCGCAGCGGCCAACCCCTAGCCGCTGCCCGGGCCTGCTCTCCGGTCCCCGAAGCCCTGTCGGGGACCGGAGAGGACTGCCATCCCCGTACACATGGAGGAGAACCATGGTTACCAAGACTGTCGTGAAGAAGGGCCTTGCGGCCGCGGCGCTGTGCGCGGCGCTGTGCGGCACCGCCGTCGCCTTCCCGGCGACCGCGTCGGCCGCCCCGGCCGCTCCCGCCGCCGCGGCGGGCGAGTCGCCGGTCAGCGTCGGCGCCAACGTGAACTTCAACGTCGACCCGCTCGGCATCGCCAACAAGATCGAAGCCGCGGTCAAGACCGCCCAGAACCGCGACGGCTTCGTCAAGAACCTGATGGAGACCGCGTTCTACGAGAGCGGCCAGCACTACAACGTCATGGTCCACAACCTCAGCCAGCCGTACGAGGACAAGCTGAACGGCGTGAAGCAGTACGGCTCGGCCACCTATGACGGCGTCACCTACGGCATCTGGATCTTCGAGGACGGCGAGTTCACGAACCAGGGTGACGGCGGCTACATCAACTGGGCCTTCCGCGGCGTCTGGGAGCGTCCCGACAACGGTGGCTACGTGAAGTTCTCCCGCATCGCCTGAGGCACCGGCCGGAGCCTGGAGCACTGACCACGCCTCCCGCTGTATGACGGCCCGCCGCATTCCGGTGGGCCGTTTCTGCTGCGCGAATCCGGTGGGCCGTTTCTGCTGCGCGCAAGCGTCCCGGCCACGCAGGCCCGTACCGGCCGCCACCACCCCGCCCCCGCCGCCCGCGGCTCCGGCCCGCTAGGTGTGCTGTCCCGGCACGTTGGTGACAGGCGACATGCGCCTTCGTGGTGCTTGAACGAGGTGAGGGCCTTCTGGCTCGGTGGGGATTGCG
>NZ_JBEYVM010000038.1:0-14798 GCF_040643995.1 Streptomyces sp. NPDC047049
CCCGCGGAGCGGGTCCCACAGCGCTGCGCGCTGTGCAAGCGAACCACCTCGCTACGCTCGGTGGTTCCGACCCGCTCCGCGGGTCGGTCTGGGTTGCTGCGCAACCCAGTTGCCTCGGCTTCGCCGAGGCCGGCCCTTTCGGGCCGTCAGGTCCCGCGCTTCGCTTGGGATCTGAGTGCGCTTCGCGCACCGGATCGCTTCGCTCTCCTGGCCTTCCGGCTTCGCCCTCAGGCTGGCCCGCTGGCGCGGGCGGCTGGCGATCTGAGGGCGGTCAGAATGGGACGTTGATGCCTTGCTGGCGCATGAGGGCGAGTCCGTTGCTCAGGCACTTGTCAGCTGATGGCGCATCATTTGCGTATGGGGTGGGTCAGTTCACCGCCTGCTGCGGCGAAAGTCCATGAGTTGCGGGGACGCTGTGCGTCGAATCGTATGAGGGCACTGATTCCCTGCTCTCCGAGCCATCCCAAGATGAGGAGGGGGACGTCTTCTATGCCGCTGTCTGAGTCTGGCTCGGGCAGCCGGTTCTTCGCTCTGACCATGTCGGTGAGCGTACCGGTCTGCAGTGTTCGATTACTTATCTGAGCTATTTGCTTCAAAATATCTAGCGGATAGACTCTGGACTCAGAATGCTTCACCAATGAGACGTCTGGGACTCCTGTCGGGCCCGCCGGAACCGATCTTTTGCGGGAGCTTCTCGGAGGGATCTACGTGCAGGATTCCCGCTTCTGCTCGCCCGACCCGACCCTCCGTCAACCAGGAGAAAGCAGGCCGGATATGGCAGAAAAAGAGCTTCGCCCTCATCAACGGGAAGCCGTCGATGCCGTTCTGGGTGCCCTGGAATTGCCTGCAAGATCACTTGTGCCTGAGCGAGGGCTCCGGACGCAGGTGATCATGGCGACCGGGTCCGGGAAGACCCGGGTGGCGGTCCGCAGCGCGGAAGAACTCCACGCGGGCCGAGTGCTGGTGCTCGTGCCCTCCCTGGACCTCCTCGCCCAGACCAAGGCCGCGTGGCACGAGGGTGGCCGCAGGGGCCCGATGATCGGGGTGTCTTCCCTGCGGGGCGAGGAGGTGGGTTTCGCCAACACCACGGACGCGGATGAGCTGGTGGAGTGGACGAGGGGCCTGGACAAGGTAACCGTGTACGCCACGTACGCCTCCCTCGGGCTCGGCACGCTGGAGCGCGCGCACGCCGCCGGCCTTCCGGGCTGGGACCTGATCGTCGTGGACGAGGCGCACCGGACCTCCGGTCGGATCGGCAAGCCCTGGGCGGTCGTCCACGACAACACCCGGATCCCGTCCCTGCGCCGGCTGTACATGACGGCCACGCCGCGGCTCTGGCAGGTCAGCGAGGATCATGAGCAGGGCGGTGCGCCGGGTGAGCTGGTGGCCTCGATGGAGGACGACCCTGCCTCGCCCTTCGGCAGCAGGTGTCACACTTTGACGCTCTCGGAGGCGATCGGCAGGGGTATCTGTGCGCCGTACCAGGTCGTGTGCGTGGACATCGCCGACACACAGCTCCAGGCCGCCCAGCTCCTGGGTGCTGAGGGCCACTCGGACCAGGTCCGCGGGGCCCGGCTCGCGGCACTCCAGACCGCCCTGCTCAAGGCGTCCTCGGAGGAGAACTTCCGGCGCACGCTCGTCTTCCACCACGTTGTCAGGGAGGCCGAGGCTTTCGCGGCCGGCCTTTCCCATGTCGCCGCGCAGCTGCACGCCGCTGACCCGGAGCTCTACCCCCGCACAATCTGGGCGAGCTGGTTGTGCGGGGATCACATGCCCCTGCACCGTCGCCGCGTGCTGGGAGAGTTCGCCGACGGCATCGACACCGACGGCACCGTCGTCGAGAAGAGCTACCTGGGGTCAGTCAAGGTACTCGGGGAAGGAGTCGACACCCGAAATTGCGATTCCGTGTACTTCGCCGATGTCCGCGGCTCCATGCCCGACCTCGTCCAGGCCGTCGGCCGCGCCCTGCGGATGCAGCCCGGCGAGGGCAAGATCGCCTCACTCGTGGTGCCGGTCCTGCTGGCGCCTGGCGAGACGGCGGACAGCATGCTCACCTCCCGGGCGTTCGGTGGGCTGGCGAAGCTCCTGGAAGCCCTGAGAGCGCACGACACCAGGGTAGTGGAGGCACTGGCCCAGCCTCAGGTGCAAAGCCGCTCCACGGGCGTACAGAGCCGTTGGGGAGGCGAAGCCGAGGAGGAGGGGAGCCGCGAGCACGGACTGTCGGAGCCGGCCCGGGCACTGCTGAAATTCAGCGCCCCCCGAGACCCGGCGCAGCTGGCTGCGTTCATCAACCTGCGCGTGGTGAACCCCGAACATCAGCACTGGCGCCGCGGGGTGGAGGCCGCCGCCCTCTACGTCCGCGAGCACGGCGACCTGAAGGTGCCCTTCACCTACCGCGTGCCCGCCGGCGACGACCAGGCGGTGGAGGCCGCGGGGTGGCCGGCCTCCCTCGCTGGGTTTCCGCTGGGGCAATGGATCGCCGACGCACGCCGCTTCTACGCCCGCGGCGACATGGATGCCGACCGCATCGAGCAGCTGGAGAAGCTGGGCATGGTCTGGAGCCGCTTCGACGTCGCGTGGGAGGAAGGTCTCGCAGCGGCCCGCGGGTGGGCGGCCGAGGCAGGCCACCTCCTGGCCCCGTTGGACGCCACCTTCCAGGGCTACCGGGTGGGGATCTGGTTGAAGAATGCGCGGGCCGCCGCCCGGAGGGCCGCCGAGATCGAGCAGCGGCGTGCCGAGGGCCTGCCGGTGGAGTCGTCGGCCGGGGCGCTGTCGGACGAGCGGCGCGAGCAGTTGGCGGACATCGACGCGTCGTGGTGCCCGGCCTGGCCGGTGGGGTGGCAGCGCGCCTTCCTTCTCGTCCGGCTCCACCTGGAGGCCGGCCGCCCGCTGCCGACCAAGCCCGGTGACGTCGTGCGCCAGGGCGAGGACCTCGGCCGGTGGGTGCGGTCGGTCCGGTTGGGTTGGGACAGCCTGACGACCGTGCAGCAGTGGATGTGTGAGCAGGTCCTCGGGATCGAGCCTGCGGCCGAGGACGAGAAGCCGCCCCCGCGCCGTACGCAGGCCGGCAAGTGGGCGCTGAACTACGCGGCCGCCCGGCAGTTCTTCGAGCGCGAGGGGCACCTGCGGGTACCCCGCAAGCACGTCGAACGGACCGTCGGCGAGGACCAGGAGGAGCGGGAGCTCCGGCTCGGGGCGTGGATCGGGAACCAGCGCAGCCGGGCCGCGACATTGTCACCGGAGCGGGTGGAGCTGCTGTCCAAGGTCGGGATGCGGTGGTCGTGACGGGCCTCGTCGTCACCGTCGTCGTCGCGTTCGCGGCCGGCTATCTGCTCGGGCGTCTGCGACTGTGGCGGCGTGCGGGCGACTGGGCGGCCGAACAGGTCCGCTTTGTCGGGGCGGTTCCGGGCAGGGGCCGTCGTCGTCGTGGTCCACGTCGTCACCGCGTCGCGGGCCAGCTGGGGCGTGAGCGCGCTCCGGTCACCATGGCGCGGGCGCCGGCGCCCGTACGCGATCCGGACTGCATTGCGCGCCGCACCCGGGCAGACAGAGGAGCTACTGCGCGCGTACGGGCCGGGTAGCACGGCCGGTACATGTTGGTCGGTCAGCCCGCGAGCTTGATCATCTGCGAGTGGATGGAGGCCGCCTCGTTCCTCCTGCGCGGACGGTGGGACGGGGCGCTGGAAGCCGTCCTGCTGGACGAGCTCGAGTTCGTGTGGGGCCGCGTATCCGCCTCAGCCGGTGACAGGCCAGCGACGTGCGCCGCGACGGGTGTCGGCAACCGGCGGGCTGTGAGGCAGACCGCCGCATCATGAACAAACGATGTGATGCCCGGGCATGGTTCGCATCGTCCCCGACGTGCGTCCTGCAGCCCGGGCATCATCGCTGGCGGTGGTCGGGACAGCTTGAATCCGCCCCACACGTCGCTGGCGTTGAAGTGGTGCTTGTCGCCGGCGCGCATGGAGAAGTACTTCTTCTGGCCCTTGCGGCAGACCTTCTCAGACAGGTCGGTGTCGCGGAGCTTGCCGCCCTTGTACCACTTCACAATCGCCTGGGCACAGATCTTGTCCTTGGACAGCTTCTCGACCCATCCCTTCACGACGTGCCCGGTCACCTTGGTGAACTTCACCTTCGCCACCTTGTGGCCCTGAGCATCCTTGGTCATCGTGTGGCCCTGCTTCACCGGGGAGTCTGCCGGCACAGCGGCAGTGGTGGTGGCGGGCGCGGCGGGGGCGGCTGTGGCGGCCGAGGCAGTCATGCCGGCCAGGCTTCCGACGCTGAGGGTGACGGTGGCTGCGGTGAGGGCGAGCTTGCGCTTCATGTGATCCGTCCTTGGGTTGTCACGTGTACCGGCGCCAGGTCGGCGTCGACATGAACGACCTTGCGCCAGGGGTGAATTGTCCGAAAGCGCAGGTGGCGATCGACAAACAACCCCGACAATGGTGTCGTCGGCATGTCGGGCCCGCGGCGGCCGAAGGGGGAGCTCATGGGGCGGACAGGCGTGCGCGCAAGGGCGCGGGCGGGGCGCGGGTGGGGCGGCCGGAGAACTCGGTGGACCCCGAGGCGGGGCCGGTGGGACGGCTGGCGTGGGAGCTGCGGCGGCTGCGGGCGGAGGCGGGAGGCCCCAGCTACCGGGCGTTGGCGAAGAAGGCCCATTACTCGGTGAGTACCTTGGCCGCGGTGACCAAGGGAGACCGGTTGCCGTCGTTGGAGGTGCTCCTTGCCTTTGCGGAAGCATGCGGAGGCAAGCCCTCCCCCCGAGTGGGAGGTCCGGTGGCGGGCCGCCCTGCAGGCCAGCGGGGAGTGCGCGGCACGGGCCGGCCCCTCGGTGCCCGTACCCCGGGCTTGCACCCTTTGGTGCCGGCGACGCGGAGGTGTTCTTCGGGCGCACGGAGCTGGTCAGAGAACTGACCGCCAGCGCAGAACGGAACCCGCTGACGGCCGTCTTCGGTGCCTCGGGCAGCGGCAAGTCGTCGCTGCTGCGAGCCGGGCTACTGCCGGGACTGGGCCCTCTCTGGCACACTGCCACGCTCTCTCCGGGGGAACACCCTCTAGCTACGCTGACCAGCGCAGTCAACCGAGTCATCGGCGCGCCGGACGGTGACAGCGGTATGCCCCTGGATACGACCGGTGGTGCTGTGGCGCTGCAGGGCCTTGCCGAAGAGCCCGAGGGGGTGGAGCTGGCGTTGAGCACGTGGCTGGCTGGACGGCCGGAAGAGGAGCGGGTGCTCTTGGCCATCGACCAGTTCGAGGAGGCCTTCACGCTCTGCGCCGATGAGGCGGAGCGCGCCGTGTTCCACTCCGCCCTGGCCGAGCTGGCCGGTGTCCAGTCGCCGCGGCTCAGGCTGGTCATCGGCGTACGGGACGACTTCTACGGCCGGTGCTTCACCCCCCCGGGGCTGCGGGCGGCGCTGCGCAAGGCGCGCAGTTGCCCGTGGGGCCGCCCACCAGCGCCGAGCTGCGCGCGATCATCGTCGAGCCCGCGGCACACGCAGGGAGCACGGTCGCTCCCGAGCTGGTGGCAACCGTCGTCGCCGAGGCCGCCGACCAGCCCGGGGCCCTCCCGCTGGTGGCCCACGCCCTGCGCGAAACCTGGCACCGCGGCAGCGGGCCCGTCCTGCACCTGGATGACTACCGCGCCACGGGCGGAATGCGCGGCGCCGTGGCCCAGACCGCCGAAGCGGCCTACGCGTTCGAACCTCCCGCCCGGCAGGCCCTGATGCGCGCCGTCTTCCTCCGCCTCACGATGCTCGGCGAAGGCACCGAGGACACCCGCCGACCTGTGCCACGCACCGAACTCGACGGCCTGGAAGCCCCCGAGGCCCCAGCTCTGGCCGGTGCATACAGCGGCAGCGCCAGTGACGCATCCCCTGACGGCGGCGCCGACGACGTGGCCGCGCTGCTGCATCGTCTGGCCGCCGCCCGCCTCATCGTGCTGGCCGACGGCACGGTCGAGGTAGCCCACGAAGCCGTCATTCGAGCCTGGCCCCGGCTGCGCCGCTGGCTCACCGAAGACCGTGATGCCCTGCGTGTCCACCGACGCCTGTCCAGCGCCGCCCAGCAGTGGGACGAACTGGCCCGCGATGGGGGTGCACTGTACCGAGGCGCGCAGCTCACCACGGCCCAGACATGGTCCCGTGAACACGGCACTGCGCTCAACGAACTGGAACACGACTTCCTCACCGCCAGCACCACCGCCCATCGCCCACCACCAGGAGCAGCGGGCAGTGGCACGCACCACACGCCGCCTGCGCCAGTTCACCGGCACGCTGGCCGTCCTGCTCGCCCTCTCCCTCACCGCGGGCATGATCGCATGGGACCAGTACCGAAACAGCGAACGACAACGGCACAATGCGCTTTCCGGACAGCGGATCTCCCTGTCACGGCAGCTCGCCGCACAGTCGACTGCTCTACTCGAGGACAGTCCTGAGCTCGCCTCGCTCCTGGCAGTCCACGCCTACCGGCTGCCCGCACGAAGGAAGCGACCGCCGTCGTACTTGCGGCCGCCGGCCTTCCGCTCCGGCAGCGGTGGGAGCATACCTACGATGCGCTGGCGGCCGCCTTCAGCCCCGACGGCCGCACCCTGGCCAGCGTCGACGGAGCCGGGGGCGTACGGCTTTGGAATGTGATCACGGGAAAGATCCGCGCCACGCTGACGGACAACAGCTGTGCGGAATCGGTGGCGTTCAGCCCCGACGGACGCACTCTGGCCGCCGGGGAGACCAGCGGTGGGGTGCGGCTGTGGGACGTCGACCGGCCGGCGATGCCCTGGTCGCCGGCCTGTCGGTACAGCTCTGTCCTACTCAGCTGCCGCAACTTGCGCTTCGCCGCGCCCCGACTGCCTGCCGTCGTTGACGTCAGCTGCTCGGGTAGCGCCCGGGGGCGAAGAACGACTCGTTGTACGGCTGGTGGGTGAGGGGGTGGAATGCCGCCGAGAAGTCGTCGGCCAGCTCGGTGATCGTGCCACGGCCCTCGACGGCGGTGAGCCAGGACGGGGGGAGGGCGAGGTCGCCGTGGTGGGCGCCGAGGAGGTTGCCGCAGATGGATCCCGTGGAGTCGCTGTCACCGGAGTGGTTGACGGAGAGCAGGAAGGCTGACTCCACGCGCGTGCGCCGGGGTGCCGGGTCGGCGGGGCGGGCGAGGGCACAGTAGACGGCGATGGCCAGGGCCTCCTCGGCGATCCAGCCTCCGCCGAGGGTTTCGACCTTCTCGGGGGTCGCTGTGCCGTCGGCAGCCAGGTCGACCGCCTTGCGGAGGGCGGCCGTCGTCTCCTCGTGGCCGGGATAGCGGGCGAGGAGTTCCATCGAGCGCAGCACGGCGCCTTCGAGGGAGTCGCCGTCCAGTAGGTGTCCGATCATGGCGGCGAAGGCACCGGCCGCGTAGTAGCCGGTGGGATGGCCATGGGTGATCTGGGCGCAGCGGGCGGCGAATTCGAAGGCTCGGCGACCGGGCATGCCGGTGAGGCCGAAGGGAGCCGAGCGCATGACCGTGCCGCAGCCCTTGGAGTCGGGGTTGACCGGCCCCGGCGCTCCGAGCTCGCCGAGCGTGTCGGGGATGTGCTCGTAGCGGAGGCCGGAGACGCAGGCGTTGCCGGGGGCACGGCGGGCGTAGAGCCAGGTCTGCTGGCGCAGCCAGCCGGTGCGGTCGTAGGCGAGTTCGGCCGGCGGCGGAGGCGCGGGGTGGTTCTGGGTGTCGAGCCAGCGCAGATAGGCGTTCCGCACGAGGACGGGCCCGGCGGAGCTGATGCCGTTGTCGGTGGCGGGGCCGTAGCGGGCGTAGGCGCGGATGAGTCCTTCCGCGGTGAAGAGGGTCATCTGGGTGTCATCGGAGACCTGGCCGAGGACGACGCCGCCGACCGGCAGGAAGCCGGTGACCCCGGAGGGCCCGTAGCCGTTGCGGATCGAGGCCAGCGGCTGGAACTCGATCGGGTATCCCAGGGCGTCGCCTATCGCCCCGCCCAGAAGACAGCCACGGACACGGGCACGGCGGGCGACGGTGTCGCCCCACGACTGACTGTTCAAGCCGGTTCCCTCACTTGATGGTTGTGCTCATGGTCATTGCGTCGATCGGTCGCGTGGTCGGAGCCTTCCGGCTCAGAAGATCCAGGCCAGGTAGAGGCTGAGCGCCGCACCACCGGCGCCGCCCAGGACCAGCCGCTTCATCCAGGCACTCGCGCGGGTTCCGGCGATCAGCCGGCCCACGGCCACGGCCTGTCCCCTGCTCGGCATGATGCCGGTCGCGGCGAACGGGATCCCCGGCGCAGCGACGATCCAGCCGAGGAAGAACAGCGCGCACCAGCGCCAGATCTCGCCGAAGCCGGTGGCGAGGTAGCCGCTCACGGTCTGCTGGACGGGGATGCGGTCGCCCCGTTCGCGGTCTGCCGTGATGGTCGCCTCGTGATCGACGGTCGTTCCGTCGTCCGCGCGGAAGGTGCCGGCGCACACCGTCTTGTCGCTGTGGTGACGGCTTCCGTGGTCGATCCAGCAGCGCTCGACCGTGAGCGTGCCGTGACGACCGACGAGGCCCGCTGCGTGCGTCGAGTTGTACAGCGAGAAGCCGGCGCACAGGAGCGCCAGAAAGAAGAAGAGGCCGCCGAAGAGACGCCCTTTCACACTCGGCGCGGGCCTCGAGACGAACGGATCCGGCGTCCCCAGTCCCGGCTCCAGCATGGCGCGACCACCCCTCCACTCCGGCTGCTCCCGTGATCGCTCACCTTACCCAGCCGGTGCGTCGGCCCCACTGCCAGCGCCATACCCTAGGGGGTGTCCGCAAAGTCATGGGAGCCAGAGTTGTAGGCAGGCGAGGGTGGCCATGGCCCGGTAGTGGGTGGCTCGTTTGTCGTAGCGGGTGGCGAGGGCCCGGTGTTGTTTGAGGCGGCCGAAGCAGCGTTCGACCACGTTGCGCTGTTTGCAGATCTGCTTGTCGAAGGCCGGCGGGCGTCCGCCGCGGCTGCCGCGCCGGAGCCGGTTGCGGATCTGGTCGGCTCGTTTTGGGACGGTGTGGCTGATGCCTCGACGCCGCAGCCAGGTGCGGATGGCCGTGGAGCTGTAGCCCTTGTCGCCCAGGACGTGGGCCGGCCGGATGCGGGGACGTGCCGGGCCGATGCGGGGCACCCGTATCGCCTGCACCACGGCGGTGAACTGGGTCCAGTCGTTGGTGTTCCCGCCCGTGACGGTGCAGGCGAGCGGGCGGCCCTTCGCGTCGCAGGCCAGATGAATCTTGCTGGTCAGGCCGCCCCGGGAGCGTCCGAGCCTAAGGCTGCGGATCCCCTCTTCGGGCCCCGGCGGCGTGCTGGTGGGCGGACGACCGTGGAGTCGACCGACACGAGCCCTTCGATGTCCCCGGCCGCGTCCGCCTGGGCCTGGTCGGCACGGAGCATCCGCTCGAAGGTGCCGTCCAGCGCCCAGCGCCGGAAACGGGTGTGCAGCGTGGCCCACGGGCCGTAGCGCTCGGGCACCTCCCGCCAGGCCATGCCGGTGCGAACTTCCACACGATCCCGTTGAGCACGATGCGGTCATCCAACCGCTTCCGGCTCCGCGAGGACTCGGGCAGCAGCGGCCGAACGAACTCCCACTCGGCATCCGACAGTTCATGGCGACGTATCTCCCCACCATGATCCACCACACAAGATCATTTGAAGACACAGCCTAGCCCCTCCTCGCTCCCACAAAAGCACCGCATGTCTGAATATGGAAGATCGCCTGTGCACGTCATCACGACCTCGCGGCAGAGGCCCCCAGCCCCCGCCACACCGCCCCGCCTCGCATCCTGACAGGGGCGTGGTGATGGCCGGAGCGTCACCCGCCTCGGCAGCCGCCGAGCGCCTTCACGGCACCCCGCTGTGGTCGAAGCGGCTCACATGGGAACCGGTCGCCCTTTCGGCGGGCGTGGGACTGGTCGCTGTCGCCGGGCGCCGCGGAGGAGTGCGTGTACTGGATCTCGACGGGGGCGAGGAGCGTGGCCGCTTCGCACTGCCGGGCGGCATCACCGATCTCGCTCTCTCGCCCGATGGACATCACCTGGCACTGGTAGGCCCCCGCGGGTATGGCCTGTGGCGAGCCCTGGACGGCAGGCTGATCACGCGCACCACTGCCGCATCGTGCATCCGGGCGTGCTGGATGCGGCCGGGCGTCGTGGCGATCGCGGAAGGGAGTCAGGTCATCGCGTACGACACCGACGGCGTGGCGCAGTGGTCCACCGCACCGCTCCCGAAGACGGCCACCGGCATAGCCTGCGCGCAAGGCGGACGCCTGTTGGCGGTGTCACTGGCCGGCCAGGTCCGCTGCTTCATGCCCATGCGTCGCGAACCGGTCACCGTCCATGAATACGGCGACGCACCGGACGGTCTCACCCTGTCCGTCGACGGCCGCTGGGCCGTCTGCTCGACGCACCAGCGGAAGACGTTGCTGTGGGAGACGCATCACCCGACGCCCCGGCCGGTCGAGTGCGCGGACAGCTCGGGCCGGCATGCCCCGGTAAACGGGGAGGCCGCCTCACACTCCTGGACATCAGCGGTGACACCCCACCGCGACCCGGAGGGTGACGGAGGAACGGACAGTGGCAGGACAGGGAGCCGAGGTTCTTGTGCGACCCGGCAGCCGCTCATCGCGACCAGTTTGAAAATGGAAGCCATTTTCACTTAGGCTTTTGCTCATCACCTAGTCGTGCAGGAGGTCGGCCATGGCCGTACCCAAGCGGAAGATGTCCCGCAGCAACACCCGCCACCGCCGCGCTCAGTGGAAGGCGACCACCCCGCAGCTCGTGCCCGTCACCGTCGACGGCACCCCCTACCTCGTCCCGCAGCGGCTGGCCAAGGCGTACGAACGCGGGCTGCTGCGCCCGGAGAGCTGAGACCATCGCATGACGCACAACCGACTGCCCGTCACCGTCCTGTCGGGCTTCCTCGGCGCCGGCAAGACCACTCTGCTCAATCACGTCCTGACCAACCGGGAGGGCCTTCGGGTCGCGGTCATCGTCAATGACATGAGTGAGGTCAACATCGACGCGAGCCTGGTGCGTGGCGGCGAGGCCGCTCTCTCGCGTACCGAGGAACGCCTCGTCGAGATGACCAACGGCTGTATCTGCTGCACGCTGCGCGATGACCTGCTCGAAGAGGTCGACCGGCTGGCCCGCGAGGGCCGCTTCGACTACCTCCTCATCGAGTCCAGCGGCATCTCGGAACCGATGCCCGTCGCCGCCACCTTCGCCTTCCCGCGCGACGACGGAGCGACCCTGGGGGACCTGGCCAGGCTCGACACGATGGTCACCGTCGTCGACGCCGCCAACTTCCTTCCCGAGTTGACCGGAGGCGACGGGCTGGCCGAGCGGGGGCTGGACCAGTACGAGGACGACGAACGCACCGTCAGCGACCTGCTGATGGACCAGATCGAGTTCGCCGATGTCATCATCCTCAACAAGACCGACCTGGTCGATGCGGAGAACGCCGAACGGCTCGAGGCCACCCTCGCCCGCCTCAACCCGGCCGCCCGCATCGTGCCCGCACTGCACGGCCGGGTGAGCCCCGGCGAGATCCTGGGCACCGGGCTGTTCGACCTGGAGCGGGCACAACAGGCCCCTGGCTGGGTGCGGGAGATCAACGGCGACCACGTACCGGAAACCGAGGAGTACGGCATCTCCAGCACGGTCTTCCGCGCCGACGCCCCCTTCCACCCCGGCCGGCTGTGGACCTTCGTCACCGAGGAACTGGACAGCGGCACCTACGGTCAGATCCTGCGTTCCAAGGGCTTCTTCTGGCTGGCCAGCCGCCCGACCATCACGGGCTTGTGGTCCCAGGCCGGAGCCGTCGCCCGTTTCGAGCCTTCCGGCGCCCGCGGCACCGGAGACAGCCAGGGCCAGGAACTGGTCTTCATCGGCACGGGGCTGCGCACCGAGCCACTTCAAACAGCCCTGGCCGACTGCCTCCTGACCGACGGGGAACAGCTCTCCGACGACCCGTTCCCCGCCTGGGACACCTACGGAATCGACGACGCCTGCGAGCACGAGCACCCGGAGCTGGTGCCGCAGGCATGACAGGCTCCGGGTTGGGCGGTGGTCGCAGCCACGGCACCGCCCAACCCGGCAACTCACAAGGTGCGCACACCGGTGCCCCTGTGCTCACGCGGAGCTCAGGGGCACCGGTGCGTCCGAGCTGCCGCACTGCGGCACGGCGGCGGCGGACACCAGGCAGCCGCTGTGGACGGGGTTCAGGGATGTCTCCCCCACCTGCGCCGCTGCTCGCGGGCTCGCAGCATCCGCCCGACCGATCCGCCGTACGCCTGCACCGCTGAGAGATTCGGCAGAGACCGGGAGTGGCTCGGCTCAGCGCGGGGCGTCGCCGAGCAGCGGATCGGGGAAGGCCGCCCAGCCGTCCCGGCCCAGTGACAACTCCCTGTCGTTCAGCAGGGCCGCGTCGAGTGCGGAGCAGAGCCGGTCCCGGTCGAGGCCGGCGCCGGTGAACGTGAGGGCGTTACGGCGTTCGCCGTAGTAGTCGTGCCAGAACCACGAGGCCAGGGTGCGCCGTTGGGGGGATGCGCCCCGCCAGGCGCTGTCGTCTCCCGGCTCCAGCCAGCGATCCGCCTCTTGCAGTTCCATGTGCGGTCCGGCCGACCGCCAGGTCACGGCAGATGCGGGACGGCTGGACAGCCACAGGTGGCCACGGCTACGCAGCACGCCGGCCATAACGGTGGGCAGCGCGTCCGCGAGCCGCTCGGGGTGCAGCGGTCGCCGCGCCCGCCATACCACCGACGTCACACCCAGATCGGTAACGGGGCGTGAGGGCACCACGGTCACCGGTTCCAGCCGGGCCCGCCACTCCTCAAGGGCGTCCGGTACGGGCCGCAGGAACGACGGCGGCAACTCCGCTGCCACTTGCGGCTGTTGTGCCGCGTGAAGGAGTGTCGCGGAGGGGTTGAGATGACGCGCCAGGGCAGCCACCCCCTCCGTCCGACGGCCGGTGTGGTCCGGTTGGGCCGTCACGAGGACGCCCTGGGCGGCTTCCACCCTGCGGGCGGCTATCTCGGCCGGTGTCAGGGGGCTGGTGTGATCGGTACCGTCCCCCAGTCGGGCGGCCCGGTGGACGCATCCGAGCTCGGCCAGAAAGGCCGCTGGGTCGAGCCCGGCCACGACCGGGGCCGGGACGTAATGGTCGCCCAGCGCGCTGGCGCCGGTCCGCGCTCGCCACAACTCCACCAGGAACGGCAGGAGATCCAGCTCGTCGGGGATTGCGAGGACCAAGTGCGGGGGCCGTGCGGTGCGTCGGATGGCCAACAGGTCCTGCCGGAGGATCACCACCGGGTCGCCGGTGACCACCTGCGCCATGGGCTGCGAGACGGACCGCGGCACTCCGGGACCGGTGACGAAACGTTGTACGACCGGGTACCCAGCGTCCCGGCCGTGGATGGACACGGCCAGCACCACCGCGTCGCCGGGCGAGCTGCACACAAGCGCGTCCACCGCGAGCCCGCGGGCAGCCGGGGTGCTCCCGATCACGATGCTCAACAGCCCTTTGGGCACTCGGCTTCCTGTCAGTTGAGGTGGACGATGTGGCGGGGCGCGGGTACCGCGCACAGCCGGTGCGGAAGCGTGCCGTCGTCCGGCATGCCGGCCAGGAGCCATGCGCCGACCAGTTCCGCGTCGGCTTCGGTGACGAGGGGGCCCAGGCGGGTGACTGGGCCGGTGGGAGTGCGATCCTTCGCGCACGGCTGCACTGCGGCGTGCAGGCCCGCAGCAGGAGTGCAGCGCAGCAGGCCACCCAGGCATCCGGTGGTGACGAGGATGCCGTGCGGGCAGGCACGGACGGCCTCACCCAGCCGGCCCCTCACCGCTTCGCCCACGGCGGTTGGGCAGTTGGTACAGGTGACCAGCGTGAAGGGGCGACTCGGGCCGCCCGGTGTTGCGCGGTTCATCGGTACGCCCTTCCGGAGGGTTTGACCGGGACGGCGCCGCAGCCTGGGCAATGGCCCGGGCCGCAGCGCCGCCCGCCGTGACCGTCGCCGGACATCACCAGGACGACTTGGTGACTCCGGGGAGGAATCCGGCGTGTGCCTGCTCGCGCATCCGAACCCGGGACATGCCGAACTTGCGCAGGTGGCCTCGGGGGCGGCCGTCCACACTGTCCCGGTTCCGCACCCGGGTCGCGCTGGCGTCGCGCGGCTGGCGCCGCAACTCGGCCTGGGCGGAGGCGCGTTCGTCGTCGGTGGAGGAAGGCCGCCGGATGATCTCCTTCAGCTCAGCGCGCCGGGCGGCGTACCGCTCGACGATCACCTTGCGCTGCTCGTTCTTCGCAATCTTGCTCTGCTTGGCCATCAGACCTTCACCCCTCGTGCGCGGATCCGTGCCACCGCGGCCTCGACACCGATCGAATCAACCGTCTTGATCCCCTTGGCGCTGAGCGTCAGCCGGACGTACCGGCCCTCGCGCGCCAGCCAGTAGCGCTTGCGCTGGATGTTCGGGTCGAACCGACGGGACGTACGGCGGTGCGAGTGGGAGATGGTCTTGCCGAAGCCCGGCTTGGCGCCGGTCAGCTGACAGTGGGCGGACATGGTGTGTGGGTCACCTCTCGTCGGAGACGCTATCAGTAATGGAAACCATTCCCATATAGTAGCGCCCATAGCACGCAACGAACTCCGCCCGGTCATCAAACTCCGCTCCACCGCGGGAACCGGCTACAACGGAGTGACGCGGGTCGACCCGGCCTCCCGGAAAGTCACGTACTCCCGACTGGCCAAGACATACGCGGGGACGCCCGGCATGGCGGACAGCACCGTCTACGTGAGCGGGCAGACCGGTCTCGTCACAGC
>NZ_JBEYVM010000039.1:0-14379 GCF_040643995.1 Streptomyces sp. NPDC047049
CGGCGGGGGCAGCTCCGCAGGCTCCGCCACCCCCACCACCGCGCGGCCCACCGTGAAGCGCCGACCGACCGGAGGGACCACCCGCCCCACACCCGCGGGCCCCGCCCGTCCTGGCGGACCACCACCGCCGGCCGCGACGGCCCGTGACCCTCCGCCTTCAACCCCTGCCACTGCAACCGGAAGAGAACAACCGTGGACTGGATCCGCTCCGCTTCGCCACTCGAACAAGCCGACCATGCCAAGCGCCGCCGCGACATCGTCGGCGAGCTCGACGCCATCATGTCCGGCGCCCGCTCCCTCAGCACAGCACCGTGGTACCCCGCCCGCGTCGGCGACCTCCTCACAGTCCACTACGAGGGTGCCCCCGACATGCCGGCCTGGTACGAGACATACGAAGTCCGCCCCGGCGCGGGCGGACTGGAGCTGCACCTGACCGACCGCACACCGGGCGAGGAATTCGCCGACCTCGCCGGGTTTTTCGCCGGCCCCGACGAATGCGGCGGCGACCCGTTCACCACACCGTGGATGGAGGCCGGCCCACGGGTGCTGACCATCGTCCGCGACGGCGTAACCGTCCACGACGGGCCCCGCCACACCAGCGGGATCGCCACCGGCCCGGCCGCGGTGGAGTTCGACGGCGGCCGCCTCGTCACCCTGCTTGGCGCGTCCCTACTGGACCTCCACGGCGGCCGCACGCAGCTCGGCGGCTGGGTCGACCACGACACGCCGTTGCCGTTCTCGGCGGCCGTCGTGCGGGCCCAGGTGCCCGGTCGTGCTCCGTTCTCCGTCCCCCGCGCCACCCTCGACCAGTTCAACGACGGCAGCGACTCCCGCGACTTCCTCAAGATCCAGTGGCCCACCGGTCAAGAGACACCGTGCCCACCCGCGTGACCGGTGCCCGCACGTGAGGGAGGGGTGCCCCGGGTTTTTCGGGGCACCCCTCCCTCACGTCCTGGTGCTCGTCCTCGTCGCTGCCCGCCGCCGTCGGCCCCCGCGCCTTCTACGCGGTTTGTTCGCCCCGCTTGGCGGCTCGGCGGACACCTGGGGCGCCTCGTCCTGGTCGTCGTCCTGCTGTCCTCCCACGCCGAACGGCCCCGGCACGCCGGCGGCCACGCCCAACACGGGGGCACCCTTCAACCGGTGCTGTCCATAGATCACGTCGGTCCTCCGTCCTCCTGCCAAAGCAACAGCGGGCATCTGCCCACGGCGTTACAGCCCGATGCCGTACAGCGGGTTGGCGTCGTCCCACACGCCCGCCTCCTCGAAATACGCGGCGAGCGCGGCCGACCCGTCCACCCATCCGCCGTGCCGCCCGGTCTCCAGCAGATCGGCGCCGGCCTGCTTGGCCGCGGTGGCGAAACCGCGGCGGAGGGAGTGACCGGACCAACGCGGCGGGAGATCGGGCAGCACGTCCGCCGGCGGCTTGTCAAGTCCGGCCCGGCGGGCGGCACGGGCCACCAGGTCGCCGACGGCGCGGCCGGTGATCCGGCCGGACGGGTCGCCGATTTCCCGGCCGCGGCGGAACATCGGGCGGGCGATACGGCCGTGCCGGTCGACGCGCACGAACACCGGCCCGGCCGGCGCGTGTCCCTCCTCGGCGAGCCGGGCCCTGTAGGCGCGTACGGCGCGGACCGGGCACGTGGCGGGGTGGCTGCCGTACGGCACACCGAGCGGCTGGTCCCGGTGGACCTTCGGCCGCCACACCTCGACCTCCAACCCGGCCTCGACCTCGACCAGATCGGACCAGTCCAGCAACCGCAGCTCCGAACGCCGGGCGGCCAGGGCGAACCCGAGCAACAGCGCGGCGACATCGCGCAGTCCGATGACCGTGGTGGTGTCGGTGGCGGCGGTCATTTTCCGCAGGACGGCCGGGGTGGCGGCGGCGGCCCGGCGAGGCCTGCGGGCCGGGTCCTTGGCCTGGTGCAGCTCGGCCTCGTAGCCGCGCAATACGAGCCGGGCGCCGGTGGTCGACGGCGGCTTGTGCTCGGCGGCCTTGTGCGCGACGGCGATCGACGCCATGGCCCGGTCAATGCTGTCCGGGGTGTACGGGCGGCCGGTCCGCGGTCGCGGCGTGCGCTTCAGGTAGGTGACGTACTCGGTGAGGGTGTCGCCGCTCGCCGGGAGGGCCTGGCGGCCGTGCTCCGCGCACCACTGCTCGAACCGGCGCCAGTCGCCGGCGTAGCCGCGCTGGGTCTCCTCCGGGATGCCGGCCTCCAGCGCGGCCCGCGCGGCGGGGGACAGCTCCCGCGTGGCGACGGGCGCCGGGACGGGGGCACGGTGGCGAAGCGTCGGAAGGGTGGCCACGCGATGCTCGTGCATGGGCGAGCTGTCAGAACCCGGGGACCTTGGGCACGTCGGCCCACGTCAGGTGGTCGTCGCGCAGGGGCCACTCGCCGTAGGGCAGGGGTGCGCGACCAAGAGCGTCCCGCACCGCCTCGTCCGTCGCGCACCTGCCGCAGATCCGTACGTCCCGCTCGACCGCGACACGGGATCCACCACCGATGTCTTCGGGAAAGTCGCCGAGGGGGCCGCGGCAGCGCGGGCAGGGAACCTGAGTGTTGTCGGTGCCGTACGGCGAGGGTGTGGCCATGGCTTCCTCTTCCCAATGCGTCGTCGCTGACGGGTGGTTCTGGCTTCCGGTAAGGCAACTTACCGGAAGCCAGACCGCCGAACGCCCCGCTATTCCGAAACCACCCCGGACGCCATTTCACGTGTACACGCGAAGTTCGGCGGCGGACTGCTGACATCCGGCAAGATGGCAGCGGTTACTGACGCGCACGATGTTTGTCAAGGATTGCTGACGCGAATTGAATTCGTCTTGGGATGCTGACAGGGTGTCAGTATGTCAACGAATGCGACCGTGACGCCGGTCCCGCTGCCCGCCCCCTTGCGCATCCTCGGTGACGACGAGTACGAGCGGGCAGTCAAGGCCGCCGTACGCGCGGACCGCTCGATCGGGCGGGCGACCGCCGTGGAGATCGCGGATGCCGTGCTCGCCGAGGTCGGTCTGTTCCCTCCGCCCCTTGAGCCCGCTGAGCTCGACTCCGAGTGCTGTACGGCTCAGTGCCTCCCCTTCGACGCCGAGACGTGCGACGCGTACACCTTCGGCACCTGGCAGCAGTGCGGCGACGAACCCGGCCACCCCGGCGACGACCACGACAACGGCGAGTTCAGTTGGTCCGACGGGCAACCCGGCACCGTGCCCGCCCGCCCGGCCGGCGGGGAGGGCTGAGCAGTGGCCTGGACCACCGACGCACCCGGCGGCCAGCGGCACACCGGCTATGTCCTGGGCCGGCTGGCCGACGGCACCATTCCCACCTACCGCAGCGGACAGGCCTTGTACGAGCGCGAGTTCACCGACTCGCCCAACGGGGCCGGCGGTACCTGGAGCGGCCCCGGCGCGGCCGACGTCGACCAGCCCACCGCCCTGGTCCCCGCCTGCCGCTGCGGCTGGCGGGGACCCGACACCCCGTACGGCGGCGAGGCCCTGCTGCCCGATGACGCCATGCTGGAGGCACGCGCGGTGTGGCGGGCGCACGCCGCCGCGGTCCTGGACGCGCAGGTACCCGACGGCTACCGGGACAAGATCAGCGCACTGGCCCGCAACCTGCACGAACTCGCCGACGAACGCCCGCGCTCCGCCCTGGTCCTCGCCCGCCAACTGCGTGAGATCGCCGACCACCTGGAACCGCTCGCGGTCGCCCAGGCGCTCGCTCAGGGGGTGCCGTGGGAGACGATCGGCGTCGACCTGGACCAGACGAAACAGGCTGTCCACCGGCGCTACGGCCACCCCTCCGCCAGCCTCGAACAGCGCGTACGCGAACTGACCGGCGGCAGTGTCGCCGCTCTCCTGGCCGTCGCCCGCGATCGGCGACGCGGCACCCCGCCACCGGCACCACGGGCCCGCTGGTCACAGGCCGTCACACGTGCCCTCCGGCCCCCGGCAGGCAACGGGGTCGGGGTCCCGGGGAGCTAGAACCCCCGGCTCCTGTGTCGTCACCGGTTTCGCCCCGGCCCTGCCGGATCGCTCCGACGCAAGGCCCGAACGGCTTCCTCCAGGTCCTCATGGCGTGCGCTGGTCATCTCCACCACCCACGCGGTGGCTCCGTCGAGAACATCGGCGTGCACGGCCCCGAGTGGCTGGCCGGCTTCGTAGGCGTACCAGACCGGTTGCTCGGTGTCGGCGGGCTGGACGAAGTCCACCGGCCGCCCGTCGACCGTGCGTGTGAACAGTGGCGGGAGGTCCGCTTGCACCCCGCTCACACCGCACCGTGGCGGTTCGGCCATGCTGTCCACCTCACCCCTCGTCCTCGTCGTCGTGTGCGTCGGCCGTCCTGTCGAGTTGGGCCCGCAGTTGCTCAACTTGCGCCGTCAGCTTGGCGACACGCTGATGCGCCTTCTCGGCCCGGACCTCGGCCTTCTCCGTGCGCTCCTCCGCCTTGTCCGCGCGGGCCTCGGCACGCTGAGCACGGGCTTCCTCGGCCTCGGCCCGGCGCTTGGCCTCGTCTCGTTCAGCCTCGGCGAGCCGACGGGCGTGCTCCTCGTCGGCGAGCTGCCCTTGCACCTGGGCGAGCTGGGCGGCGAGCTGGTTGCGCTCGTCCTCGCGGTCCTGGGCCCGCCGCTGCTCGGCCTCCGCCTTGGCGATCGCCTCGGTCGCCTGCCGCTGGGCCTCGTCCCGCTCCCGAAGCGCGCGGCCGCGGTCATCCTCGGCGGTCTGCGCGCGGGCGATCGCCCGGTCACGCTCGGCCTCGGCAGCGTCCGCGCGGGCCTGGGCGACCGTGGCCGCCTGGCGCGCGTCATCACGCTCGTTCTCGCGGTCCTGAGCCCGTCGCTGTTCGGCCTCGGCCTTCGCCGCGGCTTCGGTGGCCCGACGTTGGGCGTCGTCACGCTCGCGTAGAGCGTGGTCACGCGCTTCTTCGGCCGCATCGGCGCGAGCCACCGCGCGGTCACGCTCGGCCTGGGCGGCCTCCGCGCGGGCCTGGGCGGCGGCGGCGGCCTGGCGGGCTTCGTCGCGCTCGGTGCGGGCGGCTTCCGCGCGTTCCTCGGCCCGGCCGGCGTCCTCGACCGCCTGAGCAGCCCGCGCCTGGGCGCGTTTGGCCTCCTCCTCGAACGCGGTGCGGGCGGCTTCCGCCGTGCGCTGGGCCTCCTCGGCACGGTCCTTGTCGGCGACGGCCCGGCGGGCGGTCTCCTGGGCGTCCTCGCGTGCGGTGATCGCCTCGTCCCGTACGCGTACCGCGTGGTCGCGGGCCTCGATCGCCGCGGCCGCGCGGGCGGCGGTGGCCTCGGCGTCCGCCTTCGCCCGCTCCGCCTCGGCGCGGGCCTCGGCGGCGCGGGTCTGCGCGGCGGCGGCCTCCTGCTGGGCCTGGCTGATCTCCTGGTGCGCGGCCGCGCGGGCGGCGGCAAGACGGGCCTCCAGACCGGCGGGAGAGGAAACCTTGCCGATCTCCTGCTTCACGCCGTCGGTGATCTGCTCCAGACGGGCCACGTACTCGCTGAGCCGGGCGATCTGGCCGGGCAGGCCGGGGGAGTTGCGCTCGCGGGCGCGGGCCTGCTTGGCCTCGTTCTGGCACTTGCTGTCGCAGTATTCCGGCGGTCGGCCGGCCCCGGCGGGCTTGGTGCGGGCGATCAACTCGCCGCAGTTGCGGCAGGGTTCGGGCCAGTAGCCGAACGGTGCCTCCTCGTCGCCGCCCTGGGCCGCGCCGTCGGCCGGCTGCTCGTCGCCGTCCGGGGTCGTCGTCTCGTCGCTCATCGGTGAGTGGAGGCCTTCCTGCGGTGCGTGGGTCGGGCGGCGGCCGTCGGCGGGCGGGTGCCGCCTGCGCGGGGATGGTGCGGCGGCCGGTGGCGGCCGCGGGTGCTGATGCTGCCGTATGCCGGGCGCCGGACGGCAATCCGGCCGCCGACCGACGGCCGGGCCGCGATGAGCCGCAGGCCTGCGGGACGGGCGGTGAACCGGGGGGTTGCGGCCGGGTGCGGGAGTTCGGCGACGGCGCCCACCTGGTCCTCGGCGGTCTGCTCCTGGTGCTCGTCGTGCTGCTCGATCACCTCGGCGCCGGCCAGCTCGTCGGCGGCGAGCTGGTCGCGCCGGGCGGCTGCGCGGGCGAGCTCGGCCGGGTCGCCCACGTGGAACTCGACGTCACCGATCTCGTCGCACCGCTCGGCCGGGGCGTTGATGGCCTCCCACACGGTGGTGTACCGGGTGCGCGGGGCCGGCTCCGCCTCGACCTCGCGGGGCTCGGGGCGGGCGGCCTTGGCGTACAGCAGGGCCTCGGTCATGTGGTCGCGGACGGCGGTGATGTCGACGGTGTGGGCAGTGGCCTGGGCGATCCGCGCACACAGCGACAGCCAGTCCTCCGACCAGTCGGGCATGTCCGCCTCAACCTCGGGGGCCTCCGGGCCGATCCACTCGGCGAGGTGCCGCATGTACGAGCGGCGCCACCACCGGCGCTCGACGCGCTGGTGCCGGGCGTCGTGGACGTCCGCCCAGCGCTGGCCGTGCGCGGAGTCGCGGATCCACCCGCCGAGGGTGCGCATCATCGCCGTGGCGGCCCGCTCGATCGCGGCGAGCACGCCCGGCAGGTCCGCGGCGAACCGTGCGACCTTGAGCGCGTCGCCGGTGATCTTCAGCGCGTGGCGGGCCACCCGGCGCTCGTCCCCGCAGAACCGGCCGCCCTGACGGGAGAACAACACGATCTCCTCGAACCGGCGCGGGTAGACCCCCCAGTTCAGGGCCAAGCGCTCGGTCATCTCGCGCCGGACGTTGCCGAGCTGGCCGGCGTCGTGCACCCGCACGATCACCTCGCCATACTCCCCGTCGACGTACATCCGGCCCTCGGCCCATGCCAGCGGCCCGGCGTACGGCGCCGCCCTCCGCGGCGGCGACTTCTCCACCTCGTGCCGGTAGGCGAACGGATCAACTGCGCTGGTCTGTGACATGCCGTCAGTCTAGCATTTCTGGATTACTGTTTCCAGTAATCCAGAAATTAAAAATTGACTGTCGGCTGCGAATCTGAGGGGGAACGGTCGCCCGGCCGGTGCGCCCGGTCGGCCTCCGCCACGTGGTGGCGGGGCGGGCCTCGTCGGGCCCGTGCGGCCCGGTGACCGCGCGGCTTCCGGGCGGCGGGCTGTGCCTCACGCCAACCGGCGGTTTCTCGCGTGTACACGAGAAACGCGCTGCGGTCCTGTCGGGCCGGAGCCCCGGCGGGCCGGGGCGTCGGGTTCCGGGAGCGGTGTGAAAACCGGTTCCCGGGTCGGTGCGGGCTTCGTGTGCGCGTCGCGCTTGGCGGGCCCGTACCGGGTGGTGCAGGACGACTGTACCGCGCTGGGGTAGCCGGCGCCTACCGGTTCACCCGCCGGTGTGTCGTCGCCCTTCGCGCCGGGCCTCGACCACGGTTCGGGCCGGGGCGTCGTGCCGCGGCCCTCTGCTGCCCGCGGGGTCAGGCTGCGGCCGCCTGGTCGTGGGCGTTGGCGGCGCCGAGACGGGCGGGGTCGATGATGCGGCCGGCGCGGGCGAGCTGGGCGGCCTCGTCGGCCAGGGCGGCGGCGTTCAGTCGCGCAGCCTCGATGGCGAACGCGCGGGCGTGGTCGGCGGCGCCGAGTTCTCCGGGCTCCTCGCTGGGGTGGCGGGGGTAGGCGCGGGCGTACGGGTCCAGGCCGGGCAACACCTCCTGCTCGGCGCCGGCGCGCGCTCCGTGCCTGCGGCGCTCGTCACGGTCGAGCTGCCACCACGCCTCTTCCCGGCACCACCACAGGTGGACGCTCTGCTCGACCCGGGCCACCGTGGCGAGCTCCACCGTGCGGCAGGCAACCCCCAGCTCAGCCGCGGCCTCGTACAGGCTCCTGCCGGTGGCCACGATCGTCCCCTGAGCCGTTGTCCTGACCAACCCGGCCCCCAGCAGCATGGTGCAGTGCCGGGCCGTCGTACGGGCCGTGTAGCCGCTGCGTGCGGTGATCTCCTCCATGCTCAGGCCCGGGGTGTCCTTGATGACTTCCAGGGTGCGGGCCGCGTGGTGACCGAACCGGTGCCAGATGCCGGCCTGCTGGTGGGCAATCAGGTCTTCGAGCTGGCTCAGGACAGACGCCCCCCCCTTCGGGGGGCGGGGCGTTCCGCTTCTGTCCGACCCGTGGTGACCTGCGGTTTCACTGTGTTCTGCGCAGCGGGGGGCGGCGCACATGTGGTGGGCGTCGCCGGTGCACTGGTGGGCGTCGGCGAGACGGACGCGGCGGCCGCTGGCGGTGGCCTGGTCGGCGTCCTTGGCGGTCTCGATCCAGCCGTCCCAGGTGACCCGGTTCAGGGCCAGGGCGGCGGTGGACTTGGAGTAGCCGGCCAGCACGGCCATGCGGCGCACGTTGGCGGTCACCTCGGGCCCGTAGGCGGCCATCAGCCAGGCCAGGGCGCGCAGGACGGCGCGGTCGGCGGGGCCGCTGGGGCGGATCCACGGGGCCGGGCCGGCGGCCTCCATGCGGGCCAGCAGCTCGGCGGCGGCGGCGGCGCCCTCGCTGTCGGCCGGCTCGGCGTTAGGGTTGGTGTCGGTGGGGCGGCGCGGCATCCGGGCAGCGTCCTGGACGGCCAGCCACCACGCGCGGGCGAGCCTGAGTTGGGCCTCGGCCTCGGTGAGCGGGCGCCGCTCACCGGTGGCGGTGCTGGCGGTGCGCAGCCACTCCAGCGCCGGGGACAGCACGGGGTCGGCGGCGAACTCGGCGGCCTGGACGCGGTCCCACCCGGCCGCGGCCAGGGCCCGCAGCACCGGGTGTACGGCGTGCTGGTGGGCGTCGGGCGTACTGCGCGGGCGGCGCTTTGCCATGCGCCACACCGCGGCCGTCAGGGGGCGCCAGGCCACGGCGAGTTTGGGCACACCGCCCTCGTCGGTGGTCACGGGCCGCATCACCCGGCCGCGGGCCACGATCGACGGCGGCACCTTGCCGCCCGTGCTGCCGGTCTTGCCGGTCGGCTGCGGGCCGGCCAGTGCGGCGCGGGCGGCGCTCCACAGGGCGGGGGCCTGCGCTTGGGCTTCCAGGTCGCGCAGCAGGGACGCGAACGCGGCCTGTGACGCCCCGCGCTTGAGGATGGCGATCGCCTCGTCTGCCGAGTGCTCGGCGAGCTGGGCGTGGCCGCCCTGGCGGTGAGGGGCCCCGGGCGGGCGGACCGCGCCCGCGGCCGGGTTCAGCAGCGGCGTGCGGTCCAGCGTCGGGAACAGCACCTTCGCGGCGTTCGCGATCCGGGCCACCACGGCGGGCGGGAGGCCCTGCGGGCACGCCGCCCACACGTGCATGCCCCCGCTCGGGCCGGAGACGACCCGCACCGACCGGATGCCGTGCGCGGCAAGAAGCGTCGTGATCGCCTCGGCGTCCCGGGCTACCGCCTGCACGCCGCCCTGCGACACGTCCAGCTCGAACACGACGTACAGGTACACGTGGTAGCGGTCGCCCTTGCGCCCGCCGCGGCGGTTGCGCAGACCAGCCAAGAACATGGCGACCGGTGCCGTGCCGTCGACCTCGTCCCGGTCGACTACGTCCGGGTACGCGTTGGCCCACACGGCGACCGGTTCCGCGTGTACACGCGAACTGTCCATGCCGACGAACCGTGCCCGCCGGACCTTCCGGCTCGGCGACAACTCCCGGAGAAACCGGGTCAAAACGTCTGCGTGGGTGGCGGTCGCGGTGTCGACAAATCGTCGGTTTGACACACCGGTTGAAGGCAAAAAAGGACCGCCACCGCGGCTCTGCGCTACGATGGCGGCAGCTCCTCGGTGCTATGAGGGCGCACGAAAGCCCCCGCCGTCGGCCTAGGAAACCGGCACAGCGGCGCTGACGTGCAACTTTGTGTAGGACCGGGAGTCTCAGCGCAACAGGTTGGGGAACCTAAAATGCAGCGGCTGAGACCCCGGTGGCTTCGGGAATCGTCCGGTTAGGAAGTGCCGGAGAGGAGTTCACGAAGCCGGTTCGTTCATCCGGCCTCCCTAAGCGCGCTACGGCGCGCTTTCTGCGTTTGGTACAGCTCGACCAACGCCCGGCGCAGCACTTCGGCACCACTGACGCCCATGTCGGACACCAGGAACTCGTATGCCTCGCGCTCGGGCGTGCCGGGGAGCAGGTGGACACCGGGACGGACGCTCTCGTTCGGCTTCTGCTTGAACGTGTCCGTTCGGCCGCGCTGTTGCGCGCCTGTCTTCGATCCTCGTGCTCCCACGGTCAAGATCCTAGACCCACAGCCGACCGCGTGATTCACGTTTGCCCGCGTGGCGGGCAGATTTCTTCGTGATTCCCGGGGTTCAGTGTCCCTGTTTGGGGGATTCGTCGCACTGGTGAGGGAGATTGACGGTCCGGAACCCGGCCGCTGCGCCGGGTTCCGGGTGGGGTCTCTACTCGTCGTCCTCGTCCGGGTCGATCGGTTCGGCGGGCTCGAACGGCGACTTGCACACCCCGCACATCAGCCCGCCGTCTTCTCCGCCTGCGGCCCATGACTTGCGGCTGATCTGGATGCGGCGGGCGGGCTGCGGCCCGTCCTTGCCCTCCTCGGTGCACTGGCAGATGATCAGGAAGCGGGTGTTCCCGCGCTTCTTCGGCCTGCGCGGGGCCTCCTCCTCGTCGTCCTGGTCCTCCTGGTCGTCGTCGCCGGCCGCCGCGACGGCAGCGCCTGCTCCGCCCGCCAGAGGGTCGTACAGGTAGGGGAGTTGGGCCGCGTCCAGGGCCTCGATGGCTGCCTTGTACTTCTGGGCGGTTTCATCCGTGATGGTGCAGTCGTTCCATCCGTGGATGGGTACGGGCCGCTCCGGTCCCCTGAGTCCGAGTTCTTCCGCGATGGCCACGTACTTCTTGTTGTGGTACCGGCCGTCGCTGCTGGTGTCAGCGACCTTGCGGGCGTGCGCGACGGCGTGCGCCGCTTCGTGGAGCAGGGTTTCCATGGTCTTTCGGCCGCCGTTGGACAGCAGCTCGCCGCTGGCGAACAGCTCGGGCGCCCGGCGCTTGCGGCCGGTCTTGACGTTCCACATGTCGGCGCCGAAATGGCCGTACTTGACGCTGATGTCCGCGCCTCGGAGCTGGAGCCCCCGGCCGGTGATCATGACGACGTGGGGCACCTCGGGGTGCGCGGCTCGGATGGCCTCCCAGGCGCCTTCCAGGGCCTTGACGGTGCGGCTGCCGTACTCACCGGGGGCAGGCGGGGTGGCGGGCTCGTCGGACTGGGCCTGGGCGGGGATGCCGGCGGTGGTGGGGGCCTGAGTGGTCATCGGTTCCGTTCCGTTCGCTTGTACACGTTAACCGCGGCCCGGGGGTGGGGAGTTCCGCCCCCGAGCGGTGTTGGCGGGTGTCGGGTGGGGTGCCGTTCCCCTTCCCGGCATGCACAAGATTACAGCAATCTAGGTCCATTCTCAAGCGGGCGCCGCGGGTCACGGCCTTCCTGGCGTAGCATCAGTTGGTCCGGTTTGCCCTGGTGGGGGGCTGCTTCTGGTCGCTGTGGGCGGTCTTGTGGTGCTCGCTTGCGCGGGCGAGGATGCGGCGAGCTGTGTAGTCGGGCACCTTGTAGTGGGCGGCGACTTCGGCCGTGGTGACCGGCGGGCGCTTGCCCTGCTCGGCCTGGGCGATCCAGCCGGCTACCTCGGCGGCGTCCCGGTCTCGGGCGTGTCGCTGGTCTCCGGCGTCCCGACGGGCCTCGGCCACGCGGCGGCGGACTCGGAAGCTGCCGTTCACTTCCTCGCTGTCCAGGTAGCCGGTGACGGCGTAGGCGCGGACGGTCGACGGGTCGACGCCGAGCAGGGCGGCCGCTTCCTTGTCGGTGAGCAGATCGTCCGGGTGCTCACCGGCGGGGAGTTCAGGCAGGGGCTCGCGTGCTGCCTTGGCCGTGTCCATGTCCGCCGCGCGGAGCGCGGTGAGATAGGCGTCCACCTGGGCCTCGTCGTACTGGTACGGCTGCGGCCGGGGGCCACCGGGCTTGAGTGGCTTGTCGACCGGCGCGACGGCCGCCGTGAACGCGGCGCGGTACTTGCGCTTGAACGTCGACAGGCTGACGCCGAACCGGTCGGCGACCTGCGGAAGAGTCAGGGTAGGGCGGCCGCGCGGGATCACCGGTGGCACTCCTTCGTCGTCGGGGCCGGCCTCGTCGGCCGGCGAGTCGGGGCGGCCGGGGCCGCGCGGTTCTTCGGTGACCACCACGGTGGTCGTTGGTGGCCACCACCGTACGGCGGTGGGGCCGGGGGTATGGCGGCGCGGGCGAGCTGGCGGCCGCCCGCGCCTGCCGGTCGGTTGGGTCAGCGGTCGCGGTGCCGGGTCAGGGTGCGGACGGAGCGCAGCACCAGGGCGAGGGGCCACAGGGTGAGCGCGACGCACCACACGGCGACGGCGGCGAGGATTTCCCCTCGGCGGGGCGGGCGGCCGTGGTCGGCCTGGATGTCCCACAGTGGATCGCCCGGGGCGGTGCCGGCGGCGGTGTAGATCAGGAAGCCGAACAGCAGGTACAGCACGAACAACGCGGGTTCCTTCGGGGGTTGGCGGGCGCGGGTCGGCCCCGGGGGCGGGTGCCGTTCCCGCCCCCGGGGCCGTGGGGTGTCACTGGTGGGGGATGGAGAGGGTGAGCCAGTCGAACCGGTCGGCGGCGGCGCACATCCACGCGGCCGCGTCCTCCTCGGGGCCGGTGGCGGCGTCCTCGACGTGGGCGGCGGCCCACGCGTAGGCGTTGGCGACCTGGGCCCACATCCAGGTGAAACCGGAGCGGTACCGGCCGTCGCGCTCGTGGTGGCGGGCGAACTCATCGGCAGCACGCTGGGCCCGGCCGCGGTAGATGGCGGCCTGGGTGGTCAGCCATCGCACGTCCCGGCCGCGGCCGTCCTCGGCGGTGCGACGGAGCATGGCGCCGGCCTGGCCGGCCCGCCGGGCGACGGTGGGCAGGTCGGTGACCTCGGCGAGGATGCGCCGATCCGTGGCGCGGTCGGTCTCGTACAGGTTGCGGAGCAGTCCGGCCGCCCATGCGGCGCCGTGGAGGGGGCCGGGCAGGCCGGCGGTGAGGTCACGCTCGACGGTCATCTTGCGTTCTCCTGTCGTGTGGAGGTGTTGGCGGTGCCGGAGCGGGGTGCCGTTCCCCTTTCCGGCATGAACAAGATTACAGCAATCTGGGTCCACCGGCAAGGATGCGGGACCGGTTTTGCTGGGGAAATCGCTGTTCAGGGGCTTCGGGCGCTACGATGGCGCCGACGTTCCTGTCCGCCCTTCGGGGCGGTGTTGGCGGAACGCTGGGCCGGTGGATGCCGTCACCCTTCGGGGTGTCCCACCGGCCCTCTTGCATGCTCGGCGGCCCTCGCGCCGGCCGCTGGGGGCGGCCTGGCGGTGCCCCCTCCACGGGCGGGGGCACGACGGCGGGAGACCGTCAGGCGCGGGCGTGCGCGGGGTGCTTGAGGACGAACAGCGCCTTCTCCAGCCGCTTGGTGCTGCGGACGAGGGTGGTGAACTGCGGTCCGCTCCACACCCGCCACACGTCGCCGTCCACGGCGGGGCTCCAGGTGAGCGCGTGCACCCGTCCGTCGGGGGCGGTGGCCTCCCACCAGCCGCGCTGCGTGCGGCGGAACGTGACGCCGGGGGTCTCCGGGATGACCGGCTCGGGGCCGAACCGGCGCTCGACGTAGGCGAGATAGGCGGCGGTCGGCACGATCGCCACCCGCGCCCGGTGCGGCTCGCCCGGCGTCAGATCCCAGTACGCGCCGTCGGCGTAGCGGAATCCGCGCTTCACGATCAGCTCAGCGGCTGCGGACAGCAGGTCGTCGGCGAGGGGCGACGTGCGCCCGGCGCCTGGGAGCGAGATGACGTCCGATGCGGTGGCCGTGCGCCCCTCCGCGTCGGTGAAGCGCACGGACGCGGTCTGCATGATCGGCGAGACGTAGACCTCGACCATGCAGGGGCGCGAGGCGAGTTCGCCGCGGCGGGCGCGGTCGAGGCGTTCGGCTTCCGTCAGCTGTGCGGCCGGCCGGGCCTCTGCCTGCGCCTGGTGGAGCTGGTGGGCTGCGGTCCGCTGCTGCGGGGTGGTTCGAGTCATGGGTGTGTTGCCCTTCGTGAGCCGGTGTTGGCGGTGTCGGGTGGGGTGCCGCTCCCCGTTCCCAACAAGGACAACTTTACAGCAATCTCGGTTCACGAGCAAGCGGGGCGGCGGGTGTTTTCCCTGGTCAGTTGCGGTTTCCGGGTTCTCTTGTACACGTGAACTTTCGTTGTTCGGGAGTTCACGAGTCTTGGGCTCCGGGAGTCTGGCGGTCCCTGGACATACCCGGGGCCGGCGGTGGTGGTCCGCCAGGACGGGCGGGGCCCGCGGGTGTGGGGCGGGTGGTCCCTCCGGTCGGTCGGCACTTCACGGTGGGCCGCGCGGTGGTGGGGGTGGCGGAGCCTGCGGAGCTGCCCCCGCCA
>NZ_JBEYVM010000040.1:0-5442 GCF_040643995.1 Streptomyces sp. NPDC047049
CGGGGCATGGCGAGCGCGACGAGGCGTTCGGGTCCGACTCCGTGGGTGATCAGGAGGCGGGCGAGCTGGTTGGCGCGGCGGTCGAGTTCGCCGTAGGTGAGGGTGGTGTCTTCGTAGACGACGGCCTCGGCGTCCGGAGCCTGAGCGGCCTGGGCCTCGAACAGCTGCGGCATCGTCAGCGCCGGAACCGCCTGCTCCGTGGCATTACGAGCGTGCACCAACTCCTGGTACTCCGCCGCCGTCAGGATCTCGGCGCCCCCCACGGCCTTGTCGGGCTCGGCCACGAAAGCCCGCAGGATGCGTAGGAACCGCTGGGCGACGGCCTCGGCGCTCGCGGACTCGAAGAGATCCGTGGCGTAGGTGAGCGTTCCGGTGAGGCCGGCCGGTTCACCGGCTGCCGTGTGCCGTTCGGTCAGTCCGAAGACCAGGTCGGACTTGGCGGCGTCCAGGCCCACCGGATGGGATTCCACCCGCAGCCCCGGCAGAACCGGCGCGTCCGCCGCGCTCTCCTCAAGGTTCAGGGAGACTTGGAAGAACGGCGTGTGTGAGAGCGCACGGGCCACGCCCGCCGCGTCGACGATCCGCTCGAAGGGGGTGTCCTGGTGGGCGTAGGCGGCCAGGTCGGTTTCGCGGACGCGGGCCAGGAGCTGGCGGAAGGTGGGGTCGCCGGAGACGTCGGTGCGCAGGACGAGGGTGTTGACGAAGAAGCCGACGAGGTCGTCCAGGGCTTCGTCGGTGCGGCCGGCGACGGCGGTGCCGATCGGGATGTCGGTGCCCGCGCCCAGGCGGGAGAGCAGGGCCGCGAGGGCGGCCTGCAGCACCATGAACACCGTGACATCGCAGACGCGCGCCAACTCCACGAGCCGTGCGTGGAGTTCCGCGTCCAGCGTGAAGTGCTCCGTGGCGCCGTGGTGTCCGGCGACGGCCGGGCGGGGCCGGTCCAGCGGCAGTTCCAGCAGCTCGGGCGCGCCGCTGAGTTCCTTGCGCCAGAAGTCGAGCTGCTGGGACAGGACGCTGCCGGGGTCGTTCTCGTCGCCCAGCACGTCGCGCTGCCACAGGGCGTAGTCGGCGTACTGCACCGGCAGCGGTTCCCAGGCCGGGGCGCGGCCGTCGACGCGGGCGGTGTAGGCGGTGGACAGGTCGCGCGAGAGCGGACCCATGGACCAGCCGTCGCCGGCGATGTGGTGCAGGAGAAGGAGCAGGACGTGCCGGTCTTCGGAGAGCTTGAAGAGGGTGAGCTTGAGGGGGACTCCGGCGGTCAGGTCGAAGCCGTACGCGGCGGCCTCCGCCAACGCCGCGTCGAGTTGCTGGTCGCCGTCCAGCTCGGCCAACTCCACTATGGGCCGGGCTTGTTCGCTGCCGAGCACCATCTGGCACGGCTCGCCGGACTCCTCGGTGAAGCGGGTCCGCAGCGCCTCGTGCCGCTCCACCACGTCGGCCAGCGCCGCTTCCAGCGCCGCACGGTCCAGCTCACCGGTCAGGGACAGGGCGACCGGGATGTTGTAGGTCGGGCTGGGGCCCTCCACCTGGAAGGCGAACCACAACCGCCGCTGCGCGAACGACATCGGCAGTGCGTCGGGGCGTGCCCTCGGCGCCAGGGCCGCACGCGTCGAGCCCGCCTCGCCCAGCCGGGCGGCCAGCCCCGCGACGGTCGGTGCCTCGAACACCGCCCGGATCGAGAGCTCCGCGTCCAAAGCGGTGCGGATGCGGCTGATCAGCCGGGTGGCCAGCAGCGAATGCCCGCCCAGTTCGAAGAAGTTGTCGTCGGCGGTGACGGAGTCCACGCCCAGGATCTCGGCGAAGACACCGGCCAGGATCTCCTCCCGGGCGGTGCGCGGAGCGCGTCCGGCGGCACCCGCGCCCGCGAAACCCGGGGCGGGCAGGGCCTTGCGGTCGATCTTGCCGTTGGGGGTCATCGGCCAGTGGTCGAGGACGACGAACGCAGCCGGGATCATGTGGTCGGGCAGCGTGGCGGCAAGGTGGGCGCGCAGCGCGGCGGGCTCGGGGGCCGTGCCGTCGGTGGTGGTGACATAGCCGACCAGCTGCTGCCCGGCCGGGCCGTCGTGGCGTGACATCACCAAGGTGCCGGCGACGCCTGCCGCTCCGGACAGCGCCGCCTCGATCTCGCCGAGTTCGATGCGGAAGCCGCGGATCTTGACCTGGTTGTCGGTGCGGCCCAGGTATTCCAGGGTGCCGCCGGTGGTCCAGCGCACGAGGTCGCCGGTGCGGTAGAGCCGGGAGCCGGGCGGGCCGAACGGGTCGGCGACGAAGCGTTCGGCGGTGAGCGCCGGACGGCGCAGATAGCCGCGGGCCAGACCGGGCCCGGCGGTGTACAGCTCACCGGCCACCCCCGGCGGCACCGGGCGCAGCGCGCCGTCCAGGACGTACACCCGCCCGTTGACCACCGGTCCGCCGATCGGCGGGATGCCCTCGCCGGACAGCGGCTCGCTCATGGCGGCGACCACCGTGGCCTCGGTGGGACCGTAGGAGTTGATCATTCGGTGCCGCTTGGACCAGCGGGCGGCCAGCTCGGTGCCGACCTTGTCGGCGCCGGTGGCCAGGGTCCGCAGGTGCGGCAGCTCGATCTCGGGGAGGGTGGACAGCGTGGCGGGCAGCATCAGGGTGTGGCTGATCCGCTCGTCGGCCAGGACCTGGGCCAGCTCCTCGCCGGCCAGCTGCCTGCCGTCCGGTACCACCAGCGTGGCACCGTTCGTCAGTGCCATGACGGTCTCCAGCACCGAGGCGTCGAAGCTGGGCGAGGCCAGCTGGAGCACCCGGCTGTCCCGGTCCAGGAGATAGCGCTCCGTCACGCTCGCCGACAGATCGCCCAGGCCGCGGTGGGTGACCACGACGCCCTTGGGACGGCCGGTCGAGCCGGAGGTGTAGATGACATAGGCGGGGTGGTGGACATCGAGCGGGGCGGTGCGTTCGGCGTCCGTCACCGGGGTGTCGGACAGCTCCGCCAGCCGGGCCGTGATCCCGGCGTCGTCCAGGACGACCTGCGGGCAGGACACCTCGGGCAGGTGTCCGGCCGTCGCCGCCTCCGTCAGCACGCATGTCGGCGCGGCGTCCGCCAGCATGTAGGCGATCCGGTCCACCGGATAGGCGGGGTCGACCGGGAGGTAGGCGCCGCCCGCCTTCTGTACCGCCAGCGCGGCCACGACCAGCTCGGCGGACTTCGGCAGGGCCAGCGCCACGATGTGCTCGGGGCCGACGCCGCCCGCGATCAGCAGCCGGGCCAGCCGGTTGGCGCGCCCCTCCAGCTCCCGGTAGGTGAGCGTACGGCCCTGGTACGCCAGCGCCGGGGCGTCCGGCGCGGCCTGCGCCTGTGCCTCGACGAGCTGGGGCATCGTACGGGCCGGGCCGCTGGTGGCGGTGTCGTTCCGGGCGGTGAGCAACAGCTCCCGCTCCCGGCCGGTCAGGATCTCCGCCCGGCTGACCGGGGCGTCCGCGTCGACGACGACGGCGTCCAGCAGCCGCACCAGCCGGCCGGCCAGCGCCTGCGCGGTCTCCGGCTCGAACAGGTCGGTGGCGTACTGCACTTCGCCGCCGATGCCCGCCGGACCGCCCTGCGGCGTGTGCCGCTCGCGCAGCGTGAAGGTCAGATCGACCTTGGCCACCCCGGTGTCCAGGTCGCTGACGGAGACCTCCAGCCCCGGCATGGTGCATCCGCCCTCGTCGGCGCTCTGCAGTGACAGCAGCGTCTGGAAGAGGGGGGAGTGGGACAGCGACCGGACCGGGTTGACCGCCTCGACGACGCGCTCGAACGGGATGTCCTGGTGGGCGTAGGCGGCCAGGTCGGTTTCGCGGACGCGGGCCAGGAGCTGGCGGAAGGTGGGGTCGCCGGAGACGTCGGTGCGCAGGACGAGGGTGTTGACGAAGAAGCCGACGAGGTCGTCCAGGGCTTCGTCGGTGCGGCCGGCGACAGCGGTGCCGATCGGGATGTCGGTGCCCGCGCCCATACGGGAGAGCAGGGCCGCGAGGCCGGCCTGCAGCACCATGAACACCGTGACATCGCACTCGCGCGCCAACTCCACGACGCGGGTGTGCAGCGCCGCGTCCAGCTCGAAGCGGGCGCTGCCGCCGTGGTGTCCGGCGACGGCCGGGCGGGGCCGGTCCAGCGGCAGTTCCACCAGCTCCGGCGAGCCCGCCAACTCCTTCACCCAGAAGGCCAGTTGCTCGGCGGCCAGACTGCCGGGGTCGTTCTCGTCGCCCAGCACGTCGCGCTGCCACAGGGCGTAGTCGGCGTACTGCACCGGCAGCGGCTCCCAGGCCGGGGCGCGGCCGTCGGCGCGGGCGGTGTAGGCGTCCGACAGGTCGCGCGAGAGCGGTCCCATCGACCAGCCGTCGCCGGCGATGTGGTGCAGGAGAAGGAGCAGGACGTGCCGGTCTTCGGTGACCTTGAAGAGGGTCGGCTTGAGGGGGACTTCGGCGGTCAGGTCGAAGCCGTACGTGGCGGCCTCCGCCAACGCCGCGTCGAGTTGCTGGTCGCCGTCCAGCTCGACGCACTCCATGACCGGCCGGGACTGTTCACCACTGAGCACCACCTGGCACAGCTCGCCCGACTCCTCCTGGGCGAAGCGGGTGCGCAGTACCTCGTGCCGCTCCACCACGTCGGCCAGCGCCGCTTCCAGCGCCGCACGGTCCAGCTCACCGGTCAGGTGCAGGGCGACCGGGATGTTGTAGGTCGGGCTGGGGCCCTCCACCTGGAAAGCGAACCACAACCGCCGCTGCGCGAACGACACCGGGTACATGGCGGAACTCCTCTTGGAACGGAATACGAGCGGTGCGGGAAGGACGGGGTCAGGAGCTGCGCATGCGGCGGAGCGAGGGCCGGGCCCGGCGGGCCGTGCCGATCTCCCCGGCCAGCCCGGCGACGGTCGGCTTCTCGAAGACCGTCCGGACCGGCAGTTCGGCGCCCAGCGCCGTCCGTACCCTGCTGATCAGCCTGGTGACCAGCAGGGAGTGGCCGCCCAGTTGGAAGAAGCTGTCGTCGATGCTCACCGAGGCCACCCCCAGCAGCTCCCCGAAGATCCCGCACAGGGTCTCCTCCTGCGGAGTGCGCGGGGCCCGGCCGTCGGCGGATCCGGTCGGCTGCTCCGGCGCGGGCAGGGCCTTGCGGTCCACCTTCCCGTTCGGCGTCAGCGGCCACTCCTGAAGGACCACGAACGCCGACGGCACCATGTACGCCGGCAGTTGTCCGGCGCACCGCCCGCGCAACTCCTCGACCAGCCGCGAGGCCGCGGCCGCGTCGGCAGGGCCCTCGACGTAGGCCACGATCCGCCGCTCATCGGCACGGTCCGTACGCACCAGCGCCATCGCCCGGGCGACCTGCGGATGGTCCGTGAGGGTGGTTTCGATTTCGCCGAGTTCGATGCGGAAGCCGCGGATTTTGACTTGGTTGTCGGTGCGGCCGAGGTATTCGAGGGTGTGGTGGGTGGT
>NZ_JBEYVM010000041.1:0-3835 GCF_040643995.1 Streptomyces sp. NPDC047049
TGGTTCACCGCGGAGCCCCGTACCACCGCGAGCACCCGATGCCCATGCCGCACCGCATCGGACAACCGCTCCACCACCAGCACACCCACACCCTCGCTCCAGCCGGTGCCGTCGGCTGCCGCGGCGAAGGACTTGCACCTGCCGTCCCGGGCGAGGCCGCGCTGCCGGCTGAACTCCACGAAGATGCGCGGGTGGCACATCACGGTGACACCGCCCGCCAACGCCAGAGAGGTCTCACCGGAGCGCAACGACTGCACCGCCCAGTGCAGCGCCACCAACGACGACGAACACGCCGTGTCCACCGTCACCGCGGGCCCCTCGAGCCCCAGCACATACGACACCCGACCGGAGGCCACGCTGCCCGCCGTGCCGATGCCGAGGTACCCCTCGATCTCCTCGGGCAGCGTGTCCACCCCGGAGCCGTAGTCGTGGTACATCACTCCGGCGTACACGCCGGTGCTGCTTCCGCGCAGTGCGAGGGGATCGATCCCCGCGTCTTCGACGGCTTCCCAGGACGCCTCCAGCAGCAACCGCTGCTGAGGGTCCATCGCCAATGCCTCCCGCGGTGAAATGCCGAACATCTCCGCGTCGAAGTCACCCGCACCGGCCAGGAATCCGCCCTCGGCGGTATACGACGTGCCTGCCACGTCCTCGGAACTGAACAACTGGTCCAGGTCCCACCCACGGTCGTCGGGGAACGCGGACACGGCGTCCCCGCCCGACATGAGCAGCTTCCAGAGGTCCTGGGGGCTTTGCACACCGCCGGGGTAGCGGCACGCCATCCCCACGATGGCCACCGGCTCGTGCTGGGCGTCCTCGACCTCCTTGAGACGGCGACGGGTCTGCCGGAGGTCGGTGGTCAGCCGCTTGAGCGTGTCGAGGATCTTCTTGTCATCAGCCATCGGCTACTTCGCGTCCTCTCCTGCTGAGAGGCCTTCAAGCGCGTCCTCGGCGAGATCGAGCATCTCGTCGATGGTCGACACGTCCAGGTCGGCGTCGGCGTCGTCGGATCGTTCGGGCAGCCAGGCCGCGGCCAGCTCTCTCAGCCGGCGGAGCAAGGCTTCGTGCCGGGCGTCACCGGGGGGTGTGCGCCGCAGTTCGGCCTCGACCTCGTCCAGCCCGTCCCTGGTGGGGCTGTTCTGGCTCTCCAGTATTCCGGCGAGCAGGTGCTCGGTGAGCGCCGACGTCGTCGCGTAGGTGAAGACCACAGTGGTCGGCAATCGCAGACCGGTCGCGGTGACCAGACGATTGCGCAGCTCCACGGCGGTCAGCGAATCGAATCCCAGGTCCATGAAGGCCCGTTCCGGATCGATCGCCGCCGCGTCGTCATGGCCCAGGACGGCAGCCACCTCCGCCTGGACGAGTTCGTTCAGCGCCGGCGCCCGCTCGGAATCGGGAAGCGCCGCCAGCCGTGCTGCCGACCAGCGCTGGTCGGGCTCGGCCGTGGTGCGACGCGTGGGCACCCGTATCAAACCCTGGAGTACGGAAGGCACACCGGTGCGTCCCGCCTGGGCCCGCAGCGACGAGAGGTTCAGCTTGACCGGCAGTACCGCGGGAGCGTCCAACGCCCGCGCGAGATCGAACAGGGCCAGACCCTCCGCGGTGGACAGCTCCGTGACGCCGGCACGTTCCAACCGCCGTACGTCCGTGTCACCGAGGTGTGCGGTCATGCCGGTGCGCTGGGCCCAGAACCCCCAGGCCAGGGCGATTCCGGGCAGCCCCTCCTCGCGTCGGCGCAGTACCAGGGCATCCAGCACCGCGTTGGCGGCGGCGTAGTTGCCCTGGCCCGGTCCGCCGAACACCGCTGACGCGGAGGAGAAAAGGATGAAGTCCGCCAGGTCGAGCCCCTGGGTGAGCGTGTGCAGGTTGAGTGCCCCCTCCACCTTGGGTGCCAGCACCGCCGACACCTGTGCGGGAGTCATGTCCGTGATCAGGGCATCATCAAGGACACCAGCGGCGTGTACGACAGCGGTCAGCGGATGCGCTCCGGGCACTGCCGACAGCACCTCGGCCAACGCCTCCTTGTCCGCCGCGTCGCAGGCCACGATGGACGCCTCGGCACCCAACTCCCGCAACTCCGCCGTCAGCTCTTCGGCGCCTTCCGCGCGCGGGCCGCCGCGGCTCAGGAGAAGCAGGTGCCGGACGCCGGACCCGGTCACCAGATGGCGTGCGAGCTCGGCGCCCAGCACACCGGTACCACCGGTGATCAGCACGGTTCCCTCCGGGGCCCACGCCCTGCCGGCCCGTTGACCGCTCGCGCCCGCCCTGACCAGCCTGGGTACGAACAGCTCTCCCTGACGCACCGCCACCTGCGGCTCGCCGGATTTCACCGCGGCGGGCAGCTGCCGGTAGTCCTCGTAGGTGTCGTCGGCCTCGACCACGACAATCCGGTCACCGTGCTCGGACTGGGCGGAGCGCACCAGCCCCCACACACCGGCGGCCGGGAGCGCCGGCGTCCGGCCGGTGAGGAGCACCAGCCTGGCATCGGCGAACCGCTCGTCGGACAGCCAGGTCTGCAGGATGTCCAGCGTGTGCAGTACGGCGGCTCGCACGGCCGCCGCGTCGTCGGATTCCCGCAGGGGGACGGGGACGACCACGACGCCAGGTGCGGCATGGCCGGCGCCGATGTGCTCGGCCAACTCCTCGAACGTCTCATAGGAGCCGTCGGCCACCCCGGCGTCCACCAGCGCGCCGGACTGCGGCTCCGCGCTGCCGACGACGGCCCATGGTCCGGTGTCCTGCACCAGCTCGCGGACGCCGGGCTTCGCCCACTCCACCTGGAACAGCGAGTGCTCGCCGGCGGACCGCAGGAGGTCGAGTTGCTTGGCGGGTGCCTTCCGAACCAGCAGGGAATCCACCGCCAGTACGGGCCGCCCGGCCGCGTCCCTCGCCACCAGCGCCACGGCGTCGGCGCCCTGCGCGGTCAGCTGGACGCGCAGAGAGGTGGCACCGGTCGCGTAGAGCGAGACACCGTTCCATGAGAAGGGAAGCATGATCTGGCCCGAATCCGAGCCCGTATTCAGCAGTCCGCCGGCCACCGCCGCCTGAACCGCCGCGTCGAGCAGGGCCGGGTGCGACTGGTACGCGTCCGTCTCCGTCAGGCACTGTTCGGGGAGCTCCACCTCGGCCAGGACGGCTTCGCCGTTGCGCCACACCGACCGAAGCCCCTGGAACGCGGGACCGTAGTGGAAGTCATCGGCAGCCAGTCGTTCGTACAGGCCCGCGATGTCGACCGCCTCCGAGCCGGAGGGCGGCCACGCGGCGTTGTCGACGGCGACGTTCTCCGTGCCGGCCGACAACGTTCCGACCGCGTGCCGTGTCCATCCTTGCTCGGTGTCGGCGCGACGGGAATGGAAGCTGACCGAGCGGCGCCCGTCGTCGCCGGACGCGCCGATCACGAACTGGATGTGCACCTCCTTGTCCTCGGGCAGCACGAGCGGCGTCTCGAACGCCAACTCCTCGATCCGGTCGCAGCCTGCTTCCTCGGCCGCGTAGAGCGCCATCTCGACGAACGCGGTTCCCGGCAGCAGCACGGTGCCCAGCACGGCATGGTCGTTCAGCCAGGAATGCTCACTTCCGGACAGGGTTCCGGAAAACACCAGCCCGCCTTCGGGCTGCGCCAGTGTGACCACATCGGTCAGCAGCGGATGGCCTGTCGAAGCGTCCTTCGGTGCCACGTTTTCGAGCCAGTAGTGGTCGTGTTGGAAGGCGTAGGTGGGGAGTTGGATGCGTTGGGCGTGGTGGTCGGTGAAGGCGGTGTGCCAGTCGATGTCGACTCCGTGGACGTGGGCTTCGCTCAGTGAGGTGAGGAAGCGGTCGAGGTCTCCGTCGTCGC
>NZ_JBEYVM010000042.1:0-2443 GCF_040643995.1 Streptomyces sp. NPDC047049
TAAAGAAATATCTCCAGTTGATTTAACGGAATTAATGAAATCGACTTTAAGAGAAAATGAAAAACAATTACAAAAGCAAATAGAATTTTGGCAGACAAAAAGTAAGAAGCTATTTTAAAAATGGCTACCATTCGGCTCCCTTTTAGCTCCCAAATAGCTACCTAATAATGTAGCTATTTGGGAGCTATTTTTGATTTTAGGTATCCATATGGTATCCATTTTTGATTTTGTGTAGCTATTCGGTAGCTTTTGTGTAGCCGTTCGGGAGTCATATAACAATTTTTATCGCATAAATAGGAATCCCATTTGACACTGTCAAATCAATATTTTGCACAGAAATAGCTACCGAATGGAGACATTTGGAGACATTTCTGTGCAGGATTCCTCTTATGCTCTTTAAAATACAAGAGTTACATTATACACCTATTTTTTAAGGCTTTAGCTTTTTATTAAGAAGAATAACCGAGATAGAAAAACATATTTCGTATTCTAAAAGATTTAGAAAATAAATTTTAAAATGATTTATCGTCTCTCTGTTGAACGAAAAAAGTTTTTAGTTATTTTTTATACGTGGAATGATTAAATGTCCTAGAAAGGGCTTAAAATGCAAAATAAAAGAACCACTCAAAAATGAGTGGTCTGGAGAATAGCAATAAAATGCTGTGCGATTAAAATTGAGCACTGTATTGAGCATACCATACGCATTTATGCCGAGAAAATTTATTGATGTTGAGAAGAACCCTTAACTAAACTTGGAGACGAATGTCGGCATAGCGTGAGCTATTAAGCCGACGATTCGACAAGTTTAGGGATTGTTAAGGGTTCCGAGGCTCAACGTCAATAAAGCAATTGGAATAAAGCATTAAAAAATAGCCACTCAATTTGTGAGTAGCTATTTTTGGGCGAAGATCACTTCACATTAAAAGACTAAAACTAAATGTGAATGAGGATAATGCTATATTTTTACTTTAACACTTATTTATTTTCATCTCATCCAAAACCATTAAAAATAGTCACTCAATTATTGAGTGACTATGGGTTGGTAGAAGAACTATTTCATGTTAAAAGAATTAATGATGTTCGAGAATTATATTTTCACTTTAACATTTATTTAATCATAGTGCATTCAAAAGTATTTAACGATGAGATTTTTTGGCTTTTTTGAAACGAGTTTCTTCTTGTCTTGATACTATATAGAAATAACTCAATTTTTGAATTAAGGCTTTATCCCTTGTCAATAAAGGGTTAAGGCGTTTTTTTGTTGTTGAAAGAAATTTTTGACATAGGTTTATAAACACCAAAAAGCTTGGTCATAATAGACCAAGCTTTTTGATAGTGTTATATTAATAACAAAATAAAAAGAAGTCGCTCACTCCCCCGCCAAAGTTTGTGAATGCGACTTACCCAAGGAAAAACATTAAGTTGTTTTTTATATTTTGTATATCTAGATATTAAACGATATTAGTTTTTTCTTCAAGGTATATATTCGGGTGAGCGACTTCTTAAATTAAATTAAGGAGTCGATTTTTTATGAGTAGAGAAAATTATTCAAAGTACTTACAAAATAAGGATAGTGATATTTTACACTCAACCGGCTACTCTAATAGCCGGTTACACGCACATACTGTGTGCATATCGAAACCAAAAATCAGTTTCGACCGTATGACAATTGTTGGGAATTTAAATAAAAATAATGCTCAAAAGCTATCTGAATTCATGAGTACTGAACCACAAATTAGACTTTGGGATATACTACAAACGAAATTTAAAGCTAAAGCACTACAAGGAAAAGTTTATATTGAATACGACAAAGTAAAAGCAGATACATGGGATAGACGTAATATGCGTGTTGAATTTAATCCGAATAAACTTACGCATGAAGAAATGCTTTGGTTAAAACAAAACATTATCAACTACATGGAAGATGACGGTTTTACAAGAATAGATTTAGCTTTTGATTTTGAAGATGATTTAAGTAATTATTATGCAATGACTGATAAAGCAGTTAAGAAAACTGTATTTTATGGTCGTGACGGGAAACCAGAAACAAAATATTTTGGCGTTCGTGATAGTGATAGATTTATTAGAATTTATAACAAAAAACAAGAACGTAAAGATAACGCAGATGTCGAAGTTATGTCTGATCACTTATGGCGTGTAGAAATTGAACTTAAAAGAGATATGGTGGATTACTGGAATGATTGTTTTAATGATTTACATATTTTGAAACCAGATTGGAAAATAATTGAACGCACTTCTGATAGAGCAATAGTTTTTATGTTGCTAAATGATGAAGAAGAATGGGGTAAAATTCATAGAAATTCTAGAACCAAATATAAAAACTTAATTAAAGAAATATCTCCAGTTGATTTAACGGAATTAATGAAATCGACTTTAAGAGAAAATGAAAAACAATTACAAAAGCAAATAGAATTTTGGCAGA
>NZ_JBEYVM010000043.1:0-2200 GCF_040643995.1 Streptomyces sp. NPDC047049
GCGACGACGGAGACCTCGACCGCTTCCTCACCTCACTGAGCGAAGCCCACGTCCACGGAGTCGACATCGACTGGCACACCGCCTTCACCGACCACGACGCCCAACGCATCCAACTCCCCACCTACGCCTTCCAACACGACCACTACTGGCTCGAAAACGTGAGTCGCAGGCCGGATGCCGATGCTGCGGGACAGGAAGCGCTCCACCACATCCTGGCAAACGCGCTGGTGGAAGTGGCGCAGACGGATGGGCTTCTCCTCACCGGCTGCCTCTCCGAGAGCACTCATCCCTGGATTGCCGACCACATAGTCGGTGGCGTCATGATCTTGCCCGCATCGGCATGGCTGGAACTGGCGTTCCGGGCGGGTACGGAAGTCGGGGCGGACCATATCGAGGAACTGACCCTGGAGGCGCCGCTGGTGTTCCGCAACGGCGCCAGGGTCAAGTTCCAGGTCGCCCTGTCCGCGCCGGACGCGGACGGCAGGCGAACGGTGAGCGTGCATTCCCGAAGCGAGACGGGCTGGGTGCGGCATGCGGTCGGCAGCATGGTGACGGCGTCCACGCGGGAAACCGGCAAGTCCACCACCGAAGTGGAGGAGTGGCCGCCGACGGGTGCCACCGCTCTCGATCTGAGTGGCGCCTATGAAGCCCTGGTCGGACGCGGTTACGACTACGGCCCCGCGTTCCGGTGTCTTCGCGCAGCGTGGCGCAACGACCAGGACGTGTTCGCCGAAGTCGCACTGCCCGGACCGGATGCCGGTGGGTCCGGCTCCTTTCTCCTGCACCCGGCGCTACTGGACGCCCTCCTCCAGTCCCTGTTGGTCGCTGATCTGAACGAGGAAGCGCAACGGATTCGGATGCCCTTCGCCTGGACGGGGGTGTCGTTGTACGAGTCGGGAGCCTCGGTATTGCGGTGCAGGATCTCAAGACGGCAGCCGGACACTCTGTCCTTGAGCATTACGCAGACCACAGGCCGTCCCGTGGCGTCGGTGGAGTCCTTGGTACTGCGGCCGATATCCGCTGAGAAAATGGGAACCGCCGAACAAGCCGAACCGGTCCGGAAAGTGCGCGCTCGGCAGGCAACCAGGCCGGACGACACAGCTCTCCGAAACCGGCTGGCCAATCTCTCCGCGAACGCAAAGATCCGCGCCCTTGTGGACCTTGTCCGCACACACGCCGCTGCCGTCCTGGGATACAAGGAGGGCTCGCGAGAGATCGGCGCCAGGACGGCATTCACCGAACTCGGCCTCGGCTCCATGGAGGCAGTACAACTCCGCAACAAACTGAATGCCGCCACGGGTCTGCGGCTACCGACCACCTTCGCCTTCGAGTACTCAACCGCTGAGGCGATGGCGCGGAAACTGTCTGACGAGCTGTTCCCGGTTTCCTCCCCGTCCAGCGAACCTGAACACGCGCCGGATGAACCTGCGGCAGCCGGTGCTGATGCTGATTCAGCTGATCTCGCCGCACTCATCGAGATGGCACACCAAGTCGGCGATATCTGAGTCACGAGCCTGGGGTAATGATGTCTGAACAGCAGCTCATCAACGCACTGCGCGCCTCTGTGAAGGAAAGCGAACGTCTACGACAACGAAATCGCGAGCTTACCGAGAACATTCGTGAGCCGGTGGCAGTCGTGGGAATGGCGTGCCATTACCCCGGTGGGGTGGCCGGCCCTGCTGACTTGTGGAACCTGGTGATCTCCGAACGGGACGCGGTGTCCGGGTTCCCGGAGGACCGGGGCTGGGACATCGACACACTGTTCAACCCCGATAGCGAAAAAGCGGGGTCGAGCTATACCCGGCACGGAGGGTTCTTGGCGGATGCCAAGAACTTCGATCCGGAGTTCTTCGGCATCTCTCCGCGGGAGGCGTTGGCGATGGACCCGCAGCAGCGGCTGCTGCTGGAAACGTCCTGGGAAGCCATCGAAGACGCAGGGATCGACCCCTTCACACTGCGGGAAAGCGACACCAGCCTGTTCATCGGGTCCAACGGGCAGGACTACGCCTCCAGGCTGAGCCGCTACCCCGCCGCTCTGGAGGCGCAGTTGGGAACCGGAAGCGCCGCCAGCGTCCTGTCCGGTCGGGTGTCGTATGCACTGGGCTTCGAGGGGCCCGCGGTGACGGTGGACACGGCGTGTTCGTCGTCGTTGGTGGCGCTGCACTGGGCAGTGCAGTCGTTGCGCTCCGGTGAAACCTCC